>NZ_NETS01000010.1:0-628541 GCF_002150035.1 Leptospira venezuelensis
CCATGGAACAATCTCAGCTAATAAAAAAATTTAATTTCTCATTCGCAGTTATATTCGTTGTAAAAGAACTGATTATTTGCCTCAGCGAGTTTTTCTTTTTGAGGGAAGAGGACTTCCGTCTTTTTAACTCGTTTGGCCTTGCCGGCGATTTCCCATACGGAAAAGGCCGTAAAAACCAATGTAGAGAATTGAGCTGGCCGGTCAAGGAAAAACGTGAGTTATCTCTTCTATTTTTTTAGGAAAAAGAAAGAGAATTTTCCGGAAAAAACACTCCGCTTCTGCTCCTAAAAAGCCGAACGGAAAGTGCATTAGAAATCTATAAAATATTTCCAAAAAGTTTCCCGCGATAGCGATGCGAAGTGCTTTAGTCCGGGCATTGCCCGGATGAGCGCGAATGCGCGAACACGTAGCAGCGCGACTCCCGCGAAGCGGGAGGATCGCCCAAAACTTTCGTATTATTTCCGGTTTATTCTACTCTTCTTCTATGTGATAATTTTCGCCGATCGAAAATGCACAGATCCGGGATAAATGTGTATATGATAGGCCTGTTTCTTCGACCCAGGTATTCAATTGATTTTGAATAAGGGTTAGATCCTTTTTGGATTTTCCGGATTTGGAGATCGGAAGACCTGTATCACGTAAACATAATATTACGTCCGAAGATAGTATAAAGGAATCTCTTCCGATAAAGCGTAAAAAATATTGCCCGGTCATCTCGCCCAACCTTGATCCTCCTTTAGAAAGATAATCCAATAAGCCGATTTGATCCTGGATTGGCCAATCTGCCAAAAATTTTCCGAAACTTCCGTGTTCTATCGCAACATCTATAACGAACTGTGCGTTCTTTCTTACAGAAGAAATTTTTTGCGCGTTACGAATGATCCTTTCGTCGGAACTTAAGTCCTCCCAAAACCGATTCGGCTGCTTCAATAGTTTTGCCGGATCAAATCCTAAAAACGCTTCTTCAAATCCGGGCCATTTGTTTTCGACGACTTTCCATACGAATCCCGCGGAGAAGACACGCTTTGTCATCTCACTGAGGATACGATCATCGGTAATTCGACTCAGTTTACTTTTAGGAGGTACTTTAGGTAGGAGAGTTTGTAATATTTTCTCTCCACCTTTTCTTTTAGCAGCTCGTTTTCGGATCTTTTCAAAAGAGATCATACAGGATCTGAGCATATAAGAGATCCGTCTTAGTAAAGGAAAAATCTAAGCGGACCTCTTATTTACAGATCAATTCGCAATCAATATCCGCGTTTGATCTTTAATCGCAAATTTGCAATGACCCTTGGTTATCAAAAACGTAAGAATCCGGACCTTCTTCAAGTGAAACAGCCCAACCTTTATTATTATAACCGATATTGGTAGATAAAGCTTGGATCCCGATCGGAAGTTTGGAATTAGGTCCGAAAGAATAATCCGCAAAGTCTCCGCCCAAATCCAATGGAAATCCTTGCGAATTATAATCGCTGTATATTCTTTCCGCCGAATTTTCTTGATCAGTAACCTTCAGTAAACGATGAGCGGCATCATACTCATAGCTACAATCGTAAAAGATATTACTTGGATTGGATGTTTGGTAACCGCGACTCTTCCCTAAACCTCGCTGGGACGGGAGAAAACAAAAAATTGCCCCTCCCCCTGGTGCATTGATCAATCCAAGTTGTGCACCTTCGATAGACGAATATACTCTACTTTGAGTATCATTCGCGGATTCGCATAAGTATTCTTTTCCAGATACGGAACAGTCATATTCAATCACTACATTGCTAGTATTGAAATCGATTACAGATATTTTCTTCGGAACGCTGATGCATTTTTTACTCAGAAGAGCTGCGAGTATCGCAGGTGTATCTCCACTCGAATTTCCTTCACAATTCCATAATATAGAAACTGAAAGAAGGCATAAGAATAATGAGAGCGCTTTAGTTTTCATTGTGTTCTCCAAACATTTCGATTAAAAAGTTTTTTCGTTTGTTTCGAGCGGAATGTTACCATGACGGAAAGTCGGAGACAAGATCGGTAAGTACTAGGAATTTTTCGTTTTTAAGTAGTAATACGTGGGTTTACAGTGTTTGCTTGTTGGAATTCCAACATGAGGGCAGCAGGAAAAACTTGGTTGCGAGAATACGAAAAGTGTGATAGGAGATTTTTTGTGCTCGCGGGTATCACCGACCGGCCCCCCTTCGCAGCGATCGCAAGAGCGAGAAGACGACCAGCTCTGCTGAGTCGGTGACCGAAAGGTCAAACGAGATTAAAAATGAAATCAAAACGATTCGATCCGATCGAAAACTTTTCTATGGGGTACCACCGACCGGCCCCCACCCAATGAGGGTGGGGCGCGTCTTAAAAATTTCCCCGCTCACTGTCACAACTCGTCGCTTCGAGCGTCTTTCCTTTAAAAGAGGAAAAAATGAACACAAGATTCAATTACGCCAAAGTATATCCCCAAGTTTTGGAAAAAATGATGGAGATGGAAAACTTTGCAAAAAATTCAGGGATCGAAACTAAACTTTACGAGCTAATTAAGATCAGAGCTTCTCAAATCAATGGCTGCGCTTTCTGTATTAACATGCACACTGTAGACGCAAGAAAATCAGGAGAAGAGGAAAGAAGAATCTATCTTTTGAACGCATGGAGAGAGGCTCCTTATTATTCTGAAAAAGAAAGAGCTGCTTTGGAATTAACAGAGTACGTGACTAAAATTTCGGAGCATGGAGTTTCTGATGATCTGTATGCAAGAGTTAGAGCTCAGTTTGAAGAAAAGGAATTTATAGCCCTGATAGTTGTAATTAACACGATCAATTCCTGGAATCGGATCGCAATCTCCACTGGGATGACTGCTCCTAACTAAAAACGCAGATTTGCTAAAAATATTCATACGTGCCTTTTGATTGATTTTCGATCAAAGGACGTATGAAATTCATTTCGGTCTCACGCGATTGCTATTCTAACTTAGTAGCTTCTAAAGTTTTTGTTAAAGATTGGGAAGTACCTTTCAGTCTTTCTAAACTAGTTCTGAGCTTTTCTGTGATTTCAGACATCTCCATGGATCTTCTACTTAGATATTCTATTCCACTCAGGATCTGTTTTGCTCCATTCGATTGTTCTAATGTAGAATTTTTCATCTCCTTTGAAAGATCTCGGATATGTTTGTTCTTGTCCTCCACTTCGGTAGAAAGACTTTTTTGTTTGTCCACGGAATCCCCGACTTGAGCAAGTGCTTCTCCGATAGAACCTATTCCTGAAGTCAATTCACGGAATGCCTGGACCAACTCTCCGAATTTTTCGGAACTTGTATCGGAAGCTTCTCCCAAGGCGCCGATCTGTTTTACGATTTCTTTTGCATTTCGAGAAGAAGAATCAGCAAGTTTACTTACTTCTTCTGCAACTACTGAAAATCCTTTTCCAGCCTCACCAGCCCTAGCGGCTTCGATGGCTGCATTCAATGAAAGTAAATTTGTTTTTCCTGCAAGATCCTGGATTACTCCTAAAATCTTACTCACTTCTTGGACAGTACCCTTAAATTGAGAGAACACATCTAATGCAACTCGGACTGTGCCCTCTCCTTCTATCGCGGTAGCCGCAGATCCTTCTCCCAAACTTCTCGCAAAAGAGACTGCCTCAAACACTCGGACCATTTGGTCTTTCCATTTGTCTATAGAAGTAGAAGTATCATCCCCGAATTCATCCTGTTGTTCCGCCATCTTCGCGATGGATTCAATACTTGCGCCCATCTCTTCCAGGGTAGCGGACGTTTCTTCTACCATACTTGCAAGATCGCGACTACTATCCTCATTTGCTTTCGCAACATCTTCTACATCTATTAAGGATTTGCGAAGTTCTTCCGCTACTGTTTCAGAACTTTGTAGGATCTCTTTCGCAGAAGTATAATTTCGGATGGCTCTTTCTTCTGCGTTTTGTGCCTCTTCTACCAATCTTCTTACAAACTTAGTCGCATAGGATATAGTAACTCCAAATGCGAAAATAAATACTCCCATCAAAATTACCAAAGGAGATCTCAAACGGATCATTCCTTCATAACCCATGGTAAGAAGTTGTGGGTTCAGAATAGTAAGTGCCAGCGACATCGCGGTAAATTGCACTGCTAAAACGGTAGAAGTGATAAATGTAAATCTGGGATTAAACCTAAAAATAGTCCCGGCTAAGATTAAAAAATAGATCCCATAATTAGCAGGGCTCAATATACCATTTGGTTTCCACTGATCTTCTGTTCCGAAATATCCTGCCTGCACAATTGCATAACCAATAAATTCCATGAACACTGTGGCATATTTCAGCCAAGGTTTATAGCCGAAAAACTTCATTACAAAAATTGAAAAGAAGATTATGAAGGAATATGCGATGATGCCGCCTATATAATAACCTAAAACGGCCTGGATCCCGCTTTTCCAAATCAACCCAAATGCAGTTCCGAAAATAAAAACTAGGGTTAAAAAAATCCGTAGATAGTTTGCGGCGACTTCTCCTTGGCGTTCCAATTCCAAATTTCTATTCATTATTCCTCGGTTAGGCGGTTTTAGTTTTTGGCCCAAAATCGCCCCAAATCGACCGAGTGTCAAGCAGGGATATTACGCAGATCTAAATTAGAAGAATTAAAAGTCGATTGGAACCATCAAAGCAAGTTCAAGAGTACTCATATGGATCGTATATCCCGAATCTTTGAACAACGGTCCATGCCAACTAAGCCTAGCTTTTATAAACCCGAATTTAGGTGTTTCTACATAGATCATATAAGCGAAGACTTGTTTGTCCTTAGCATTGATGCTAGTTCTAGACAATGCACTCAAAGCTAATAATTCTAGAGGACTATATTTATCCTGCAAATTTGCATAAACTAAAAGTGATACTATATCCGTAGAAAAATGAGTGCCTTGGCTCGCGAGATAAGCTCCCATCGTTTCTAGATTGTTTCCTTGGCTTAAATTTAATAAAAGATAATTGAATATTGGATCTCCCCTTCTTAGATCCACCAAACCGGAACTCAATTGTAAAAAGCTCAATGTATTTAGAAACGTTGTCCTATCCCCCATTGCTCCATACATTTTACCGATCGTTTCTCCCGGATCTCTAAAGTCTACGTTCCCTCTCATTCTCATGTCTGCTAAACCGAAACCAAATCCCATACGAAATCCATCTACTTCTGGATTTCCCCAATAGAATGTGGGTATTATATAATTATAATCTACTCTTACGTTTGTACCTAGATCGGCAGTGACTGAATTTTTGTCATTCTTGCCAGTGCTACTATTACTACTGGAAGATGAGGAACTTGAATCGGAAGAAGAGCCCGTATCAGGAGCAGGCACAGAGTAACTTTGTTTATCGAATTCCTTTCTGGCAGAGTGAAACAAAAGTTGTACTCCGAACGCCTCGTTGATCTTATAATCCTTACTTCTGATATCAAAAAAGAAATTCGGCTTTTGAGATTCTGTCGTCATGGCCGCAGATCTTCCCCTTCCGCTGAGATCTAAATCTGAAATAAAATCATAACTTCCGCCAGGCTGTATGGAGAAAAATTTTGCCTTAGGAGTCTTAGGAACACCCAAGTCCCGATCAAACTTATTTGCTTTTTGAGAGGAATCGTAGTGATCTCGGATCTCTTTTAAAACATCCTCATCTAAATCTGTTTTTACCGGTGAAGCGAAATTGGGGATCGTAAATAAAATACAGAATAAAAGTAAAAAATAAAATTTTGCCTGAATGTTTCGCTTCATGTATATATAAGAAGAATATTGCTCCTTTCGATCTAATCTGAGTCAACTAACAAAACGGATTGAATAAGTAATGCTATCATTTAGGATGGAGCGGATGGATTGGAGATTTAGATCATTACTTATACTAAATATATCCTTACTTAGCTTCGGTTGCCTAAAAACATTTCCAGTATTGGAAGAGCCGAAGCCAGGGGAAGAAGGATTAGTAGCTTTCGGACTTATTGTTGCTAAAGGTGGTATCTCAAATGGGGTATTCATAAGTATTGAAGAATCCATTCCGAAAGAAACGCATCTCTCTTCTGTTGCAGGAAATACCTGGCGCATCAATTTAGAAGATCCAGGTAAAGAAATGGAAGGAGATGGAAATTACAGATTTTTATGGGTTCAAAAATTACAGTTAGGTAAATCGGAAAAAGGAACTGCCAAATATTTCGTAGTTACTAGACTTCCTCAAAATCAGACCTTAGTCCTTGACAGCGCTTCTTATACTTATACAACCACTCATACTTATACAACCGTAAACAAATACGGACATGTGCAAACACATACGTATACAGTTCTTCACGCTAACTCCATTCCAATAGAGTACGATACATTAGAAAAATCTAAATTTTCCTTTTCTAACCCTGGAGGCTTAGAGATTAAATTTATAGGAAATTTTATTGCTCACCCGAAAGGCCTAAATCCATCATTAGGCGGTCCTTATGCGGGTACTTATGTTCTAACAAATCTGGATACTTATCTTCAGAATAATCCGAATCTTTCGTCCGATCTCAAAAATAGATTTTATGGCAATGAAGAAGTAAGTGCAAGAGGAGCAGAAATCCATTTTTTAAAAAGGTTTATCAAAGAAAATAGATCTCGCTACTGGCAGGACATTGCTATCAAAAAACTTTTTAGATTAGATACTAAAACCAGAGAAGCAGCTATTAAAGCAAAAATTCCAATCCCTTCTCAGGATCTTAGTTCGGAGAATCCAATCCGACAAAATTAAGCTCTAAAACTTCTTTTCTTTACCTAATAATTCGGCTAACAGAACACCTGTGAGTACCAAACTACATCCGACCAATCCGGTTGCATCCAATCTTTCCTCCAAAGTGAAATAGGCAAGAATCGCGGAGAAGACTGGCTCCAAAGAAAAGATCAACCCAGCTCTTGTGGGAGAAATTCCCTGTTGGTATTTTGTTTGTAAGAACGTGGTCCCCACAGAAGAGATCAAACCATTATAAAATAAAGCAGGCATTACTCTGGAATCCATTTTGATAAACAATGGTTCAAATTCCGTCCAATGTAAGATGAATGCTAAAAGAAAAGCAAATACACTGGTTACCAATGTTTGGGATAAAAGCAAAATGTCCAAAGGACAAGACTTACTCGCCTTATCCACATAGATTATGTATAAGGAAAAGAAAAATGCTCCCCCTAAAGTAAGAACATCTCCCAAATGATAAGATATTACTAATTTATGATCTTCTCCAACTGACTCCGCCGAAAGAAAGAATAGTCCTAACATTACTACGATTACCCCGATCAGGTTTCCTGAACTAGGCATACGTTTTAAAAATAAAGTCTGCAAAATAGGAGTAATGACAACCAAGGTCCCAGTTAAAAAACCGGACTTAGTAGCCGTTGTATATTTTAAACCAACAGTCTCGAAAGCAAATCCCAGGAACATCCAGAAGCCCAATAAGAATGCTAAGAAGTATAAGTATTTATTCGTTCTCCAATTCGGATAAGATACCGGATTCTTTCTATTTTTAAGAAGAATATAAATTACAAAAACAAATGTTGCGATCGCAAATCGGATCCCAATAAACAAACAAGAAGAAATGGAAACTAAACTTAGTTTTGTAGCGGAGAAGGTTCCGCCCCAGATCAAAGTGCAAAAGATTAAGGCGGCCTCGTTTTTATATCTGTTCATTTATTGAGCCGGAGCTTTTTTCCTTAAAACTATATCCACTGCTCTCCAGGATCTCCAAGTTGTCCCCTCCCAGTTGGCAGTTTCGTATCCTTCTTTTTCAACTTTTAACTTAATACCACGAATACCCGGGAAGGATTGAAAGAACATTCCATCTTCTTTACGTGAAGTTCGAACTTCTCCATGATAAAAAAGAAGCTTATCGTATTTGATATTAGCTGCCACCGGATTTCCATGCTCATCTTTGATCTTGAAGTATAGTTTACTTCCGTCCGCGATTTCTTCCAAAAGCATTGTCCAAGCAGGTCGCAAAGATTCTATAATTTTAGGGACATCTGAATAAGGTGGATTCAAATGGGAAGATTCGATTAAATAAGCAAGAGTTCCGTATTTAAAGAAATAATAATCTTGGTCTACTCCATCCACTCCATAGATATTTTTTTTAGCGCTAAAAGTATGATTCGGATTTTTACTTTCTACGGATGAAGCGATTCTTTTTCCCAAACTCCAAACCAGATCGGGTTCCGGGTTAGAAGTTCCGTCTATTGTGTATGGAACTAAAATACAATTTGCGAATGCATGATAACTAATAGAAGCGGCAAACCTCTCCTTCTCCGCTAAATTCATCATCGCTTGTGTCTCAGGCTCAGAGCCTGCATAAGGACCCCTGAAAAATACACTGTTGGATACGGAAGAAGTTTGGTTCGATTTTGTTTTTCCCCAAAAGAAAGGATAGTTCCGATTAATATCCACTCCCGGATTATCTTTTTCATTAGCCTGCCCCCAACCAGGATATCCGTTTTTTCTGCCCATGGATATATTCTCATGCCAAAACACACGAGAACCATCTGGATTTACGATTGGGACCACCCAGATTTTTAACTTCGCAAGAATTTCAGAATACTTTTTTTTATGAGCTAAAAGTTCATAAATCACATCATAACAATGTTCTACGGAAACAACCTCGTTAGAATGATGAGCACAATTGAATAAAACTGATATTTTGTCTTCATCCGGAATATTCGTATCAGTGAGTAAGATCGCAGGGATTTCTCGACCCCTCGCCGACTTTCCGATTATTTTATACTGGGAATGTTTTGGGAAAAGTTTGTGTACCCAAAACAGATAATGAGAATTTAATATATTATCCTTGTAACCCTTCTTTATATCCGCTAAAGCAAAAATGGATTCTGATAATGAATCCTGATAATTTCCAGAATAATATTTAAAAGGCATTCCCTTTGCGATATTGATACCTTCTTTAGGGAAACCATAACTTTTTAGTTTTTCCCTTTGGATCACTGCATAACTATGATCCTTCTCTATAAAAGTATAAGGGACTTCCCAAGAAGTGATCTTTTCAAATTCTTCTCTCGCTTTTTTATCTATTTTGAGAAGGACAGAAATAGATCCGTCGTTTAATGGTCTAGAAGGAATGGTTTCCCTAAGTATAGAACAGGAAACTGCAGAATAATAAAAGTAAAAGCCGAGTAGAAAGACTCGAAAGAAGCCCGTCACAGTTTAAATTTCGGAAAGCGAATCGGAAAGAAAAGAAAGAATTCAGTTATGAAAAGGAATATTTATAACTTACTAAGAAAGGAAGTATCTGAGTCGGGAGAAGGTAAACCACCTTCCCCGAATCAAACATGATTATTGGATTATTTTTTCTGCCAGAATTGGGAACGACCGATCAAGGAGAATCCTATATAACCTCGGACTTCTAATTTCTTTCCACCCTCAGTTGCTTTCAGGCTACATTTGTACCAAGTTCCATCGTTTGGATCTAAGATACGTCCGCCGGTCCATTTGTCTCCGTCGGCTCCCAGTCCTTTGATAATGACCATTCCTAAGATTGGCTTATCTTTTTCAGGTCCATCGCACTCAGTACAACGCGAAGGTTTTCCATCTTTATCGTTTGGCTCGATCAGGCTCAGGATTTTTCCGAAAATTTTCCCGTCCTTCTCATAAATCTCGACAGTAGATTCTTCTTTGGTTCCTGCATCGTTGAATGTTCTCCATACTCCTGTAACTGGAGCCGGATCTGCGGAAAGGCTGAATGCTCCCACAAAGAATAATGCGAATAAGAAAATTGCGCCCGTCCTCTTCATCAAATCACCTCATTAAAATAGAAATAAAACGGGGAGAATCCTCCCCGCCACTTGGAATTTTATTTTTTAAGCCAAGTTTGAGTTCTACCGATCAAAGAAAAACCGATGAACCCTCTAACGTTCAATTTAGCACCACCTTCAGTGGCTTTTAGTTTGCATTTATATGTTTTACCGTTGTTCGGATCCATGATGGTTCCGCCGGTATATTCATCGTCGTCTAAGCTAAGACCTTTGATGATAACAAGACCAATAACCGGTTTGTCTTTATCAGCACCTTCACATTTGGTGCAAACTTTCGGCTTACCGTCTTTATCCAAAGGATCTCTTAAGCTAGCGATCTTTCCGTAAATTTTGCCACCTTGTTCGTAAAGCTCAACTACGGACTTTTCTTTACCATCTTCGTCATCAATGGTTTTCCATTTTCCGACTACTGGAAGCGCGTCAGCAAATACAGATTCGCCAACTAAAAACGCCGCCAAAACGGCAAACAAAACGAGTGATTTTTTCATTTTTGATGAACCCCTTAACGTTTCTATTGAAATCGGTTATATTTAGTCTTCTTTTGAACCTAGCAAGCAAACTATTCTTTGAACCATTTTTTTTGCTCAAAAATCCGAATTTTGCAGGAAAGAAATAGGGTTTTACGCAAAAACATGTAGTCTTATAGGTTAATTTAGAAGAGAACCCCGGTTTTTTACCTGTTTTCTTAGAGTATTATTTATGTTTTCGAAACGTTTTCTCCCCTATTTGCGAGTAATCCTTTCTATCATTATCTCGGTATCTTTTCTATTTTACTGTTCTCCAGAAGATAAAAGCTCGAAATCAAACGATTTGATCGCGTTATCTTTGCTTAATGCAAACAGAGACCAAGTTGCTGAGGCATTGACATCTGCAATGGACCCAGTCTCGGGTTCGATGGAAGGTTTAAGCGGAGAAGGTACCTCAGTTGCTCTCCGAGGAAATCGTATCACTTGGCAGGAAAGGATCAGTTCTTTAGGCCACCGAATTTGGAATAAGGGACCTGATTTCGGTGAATTGGAAGCTTACAATTTTTCGTTCAGTTGTTGGGGCGGCGGGAATTATTCCAGACAAGTTTTTTCCACTGAGACAAATGCTTATGACTTCTTAGATTATATTTTGAATGGGAACGATCCTTCTTCTTCTTTCCTAGTCTCTAAAGAATTTGGAAATTGTAGATTTTTACCTTTCAGCAATTGGGTGATCGATGGACTGACTGAAAATATCTGGAGTAATCTTTCCGCTTCTTCTCCTTTTGTTCAGAATGGAACAAATTTGAAAATTGGAGTGAACCGTACAATCCAAAATCCATCCCAAGGAATTTCAGTAAAAGTAAGCGGAACAGGTGCGCCTCTTTCTTACGGAGCAGGAACTCCAACAACCAACCAGGCATATTCTTTAACTTGGAATAATATTCTGACGGGAGCTTCCCCTGGAATTTCTTCTTACTCACAAGATGTTTCCGTTTTGAGAGAAGGATATTCCGGATCGGATCTCATCTTCTCTCACCAAGTTTCTTCCTTAAGTGCATTGCAGTACGGTGCGGATAGAAGCGACTCTAATCCTTTATCCTGGTACCGTCTCTGGAGTGCGGGCTCATTACAAGTAGTACATGTAGAGAAAAATTTCACTTTAAATGTTTCTGTGGACGAACCAGTGAAATGGAAATACATTGATTGTCTTCCAAGGTCAGGAAAAGTATCCTTCACTTTGAGCGGAAATCTAACCGGGACCGGGACTGTTTCCTTTTCCGATGGCTCCGGTTATTATGTTTACACTATGACTGATTCCGACGGAAACAATTCTACAGAGCAGGGCAATTTGGACTTCTCCTCTTGTAGCGTCCCACTTTTTATTCTCTAAAAATTTCTCTTGCATAAGAACGCACCAGGTCGAATCCTCTTGGGAAAGGATTCTTCCAGGTTTGATGAACTCATATTCCTTTCGTCCGATCCATTTTATCATTCTATTTTTATCTTTAATCTTTTTGGCAGCTCCACATATACTCGGATCTCCTGATCCGAGCAAGCCATGTTATGGAAAAAAAATCAAAGGAATGCAATGTATTCCTGAAGGATATTTCATCCGGGGAAGTAATACCCACGATCCCGACGAGGCTCCCGAACAAAAAATTTATCTCAGCGACTTCTTCATAGATTTATACGAAGTCACAAATGAGGATTTCAGCAAATGTATAGAAGAAGGCTCCTGCAAAGATTGTCTCTATAACGGCACTTGCGATTATATTGGTCCTGCTTATGGTGATCTATATTTAAAACCAAAACAGCCTGTTCTAGGAGTAAGTTGGTATACTGCAAAAGAATATTGTGAATGGGTAGGTAAAAGGCTCCCAACAGAAGCAGAATGGGAAAAGGCTGCGAGAGGTCCAAAAGGAAACTTATTTCCTTGGGGAAACAAACCCGCCAACTGTAAGTTAGCTGTCATTGAGGAAGATGAAAGAAAGGGTTGTGTATATAAAAAGATCAATCCTCCGAATTTAATGCCCACTGCTCCCGTAGGAAGTAGACCTGCAGGAGTTTACGGACTTTTTGATATGGCCGGAAATTCCTGGGAATGGGTCCAAGACTGGTATTCCGAAAATTACAAAGTATGCGGGGAGGCCTGTAATGGAAAAGATCCAAAAGGGCCTTGCGACGGAGAAGATAACTGTCCTGGTTTTGATAAAAAAACCTTAAAAGGCGGATCCTGGTGGTGGCCCTCAAGTTATGCAAGAGGTTCCAAAAGAAGAGCGCATGTACCTCAAAATTACCCTGAATATCATCATTTTGGGTTCCGTTGTGCAAAGGACGCAGGTTAAAAAGCTATACAACGGACGGCGCTCTTATAAACAAACGTAAGAAGCCAAAAATGGTTATGCGAAATGAAAACAAAAAATCTAAAGAAACCTATCGTTTCTCTCTTGTTGGTCCTCCTACTAGGATGCGGATCTTCAGAGCTTACTCCAATTTCAGGAACGGAGACACCATCTACAAATTGGGAACAAGATAAAAGCCCATATATAATTTCAAATTGGGCATTTTCCGAAATCCCTTCTGGAAATTTTTTTCATGGGCATTTCCCTATTCTGCCGGGACAAAATTCCGAAAATCTTTCCGGTCAAGATTCATCTAAAATAGAATCTTTTTCAGCCGCACCTTCTAATATCTCGAATTATAATCCCAAAGGAAAGGATTCATCTTTTGTATTCTTTCATTCGGTCAAAAGAAGCAAGAACGATCTAGATATATTAATTTCTGCTTATATACCATTTTGTCCATCAGGATGTTATTTAGGAGTAAAATCAGAAGGCAAAGAACAAATCATCGTCCCTGGAGAATCTGAAGATTCCTCCAAACCTAGGATTGTAGTCATTCCATTCCAAAACGAAGAGGTTACACTGGCCCTACAACTATTCCCTTTTAATGGGCCAAGAAACATGATGGAAAACCCTGTGGTAGGTAGTTTTTCAGAAATACAAACTGTCTATCTGGTAAAGGCACTTAGAGTATTATTATTTAGCTCTTTGGAGTTTTTTTCCTTCTTCTTTTTTGCATTTATATATATCAGAAGACCCCAGGATAAATTTAATCTCTCATTTGCACTTTTAAACTTATCCTTAGCTATTTGGTATCCTGCTTATGAAGGTTGGTTCCAATACATAGTAGATTCTCCTTGGACCTGGGTAATTTTCGGGTATTCATTAGGAGCATTTCTTCCTATTTTATTTTACGAATTTACAATCGGAATTTTCCAAGCACCCAGAAATATTCCCGGAAGAATATTACAATTTCTTTTTATTCTTCTGACCATATGGCCTTCGCTGGAGTATGCCATTACTGGAGGGCATCAATATTTCGGAAGGATCGCATTCCATATATTTTTAGTTATATTAGTATTCTTTTATATGAATACTTTATATATATTTTTCAGATATAGATGGAGCAGTATCCTGTCCTTTCGATGGGTAGTTACTGGTTTAATTTTGGTAGCAGTATCTTCTTTTTATACTGTGTTGAGTTTCGCAGGTTTTGGTCAGGCTCAACCTTGGGTGAACGAAAGTTTCCTAGGGTTAACACTATTATTCAGCTTAGCTCTTGCCAAAAGATATGCAGAAGTTTTTAGGGCTTTGGAAAAATCCGAAGGCAAACTCAAATCTTTAAACGAATCCTTAGAAACAAAGGTAGAAGAAAGGACTAAAATTATCGAGCTCCAAAAAGCTGAACTTGTACAAAAAGGAAGAATTTTAGCGAAAGATCTTTCGATCGCAGGAAAAATCCAAAATGCACTTCTGCCCAGAGAGCTTCCCGTTATACCGAATGCAAGGATCTCTTATAGATACAAACCGATGATGGAAATTGGCGGGGACCTACTGGATGTGATTTACGATCCTTCTACAAGTTCCTTAGGAATGTTCATCGGAGATGTGACCGGTCACGGGGTTTCTGCCGCACTTTTAGCGTCCATGTTAAAAATGACCTTGGGAGATTGGTCAATCCTTCTGCAAGATCCTTCTTCTCTTCTATTACATATTCGTAATCAATTCGAAGGAAAACTGGACGGCCATTTTATCACTGCGACCTTAGTTACTGTGGATTTAAGATCGGGCAAAACACTGATCGCAAATGCTGGACATCCCGAATGCCTTATTTTGAGAAAAGGTGGAGTTGTAGAATTCTATAGACCGAAAGGAGTCGCGATCTACGAGGCAATCCCAACCACTTATCAAACAGAATCAGTGGATTTACAACCTGGAGACAAGGTAGTTTTATATACGGATGGAATTCCTGATTCCAGAAATGCTGAAGGAGAATTTTTCGGAGAAGATCGTCTGTCCGAATTACTTAGAAAAAACTCCAATCAACTCCCTGAAGATCTTTGCGATTCTGTCATTCACGGAGTACAAGCTTTCCAGGGGGAATTCCAAAACCAAGATGATATGGCTTTGCTAGTTGTGGAATATTTAGGATAACTCAGTTAAAACCGATATTCTTGCTAATTGGTTCAGGCACGGCTTGGTTCTGTAATTTTCAGAGAAAGTAAAGAATTTGAATATTGAGATAAATGTAATTCTTCTGCGAGTTTTGAGGCTTCATTTAAATAAGAGTTTATTAGATCAGAGATCTGTCTTTCTAGTTGATTCTCTTTTAAAATTCCCAAAATTTCCTGCTGATTATCTCTTTTCCAGTCTCGCCTCTTATCTTCGGGAAGAAAGTAAATCATGGAAGAAATGTCTTCATTCTCCAAATCTTCTTTTAAATCCTGATAATCATCCAAAAGTCTCCAAGCCACTCCAAAAAACTCATACATTCTTTTAACAAGTTCAGCCTGGTCTTTAGAAAAGAAAGATCTAGCAAGCAAGTAAGGTTGGAGAGACCAAATTCCCATTTGAGAACGAAATCTGGAAAGATGAGCTTCTAAACTTTCTGCAATTCCTAAATCCACAATGGATTTAAAATATCTATCGATGAATTCTTCTGCGATCAAAACACCGTCATGCACTTCTCTACCAAATAATTTGCTGGATTGTGCATATCTGGTCCAAGCCTCAGTCCGAAGTTGCAGAATAATATGATTCGCTCTCAATGAGCCGTCAGTCAAATGATCATCTAAAGAATGAAGTAATAACGCAGAAGAATGAGATTCAAGCAGTAAGGTAAGCCAAGGATTTTCCCAAGGCAAACCATGGGCGGATTCGTTAATCCAATACAAGATAGAATAACTTGGGCTATAATACTTTCTTAAAAAATTAAACCCTTCCGATACGGTATTTTGCGAATATTTATATAAAAATAAGACCGCCTCTGTCCTAAGAGAAATTGGCAATCCATAACAAATACTTAAAGCGGAACGATTCAGTAACTTACAGAATTCCTCCACCTCTCCGTGGTTATCCGAAAGACCAAAATCAAGCCTTTGCATGGCCACATTTTGGAGAAATTTCTTTTTTTTACCATTTATTTACTTTCTTCTAAGAAATTTTTGTGATAAATAAGGTTTTTTGAAGATTCTTTTCGGAAACAATATTCCATTTTAGTATTTTAGATTTTAATAACGATTTATCCCAATCCAAGCAAACAATATCCCGAATATTGAATTTTAAATTTTATTATGTCCCCTACTTTTGCAAGAAGTTTTCAAAAAACATACGTTATACCTCTTGTTAGCTGCAATCCAAGATTTAAAGGATTATAAAATCGGAATACAGATTCCGCAGTTAACTTAATATTCTACTTGCGTGCAAAAAGAAGGATCGGCTACTTCTACTACATATTAAAATTCTATAATGAATCATTGCAGAGGTCCCTTTTTTAAAGGGCGGACCGACTTTAAATAGCTATACCAAATAAAATCTGAAGCTGAGCTCCATATGGATTCTGGTGCGATCGAGCTTCTTTCTCCGGTTCTTGCCAATCCTTTTGTAATTGTCTATAATCCCAGGTTGTATTGGTACCGTAAGAACCTCTTTGCTCATGAGTCCCTCTTTCAGGATAGAATAGGACATTTCCTCCTATATGAATAAAAAAACCGGAAGTGAAAATATATCGAAAGCCAGCGCCCGCAGAAAGAAAAAGTTTTTGTTGGGAAATATTCCAAGCATAATCTCTATAATTTCCATTCGGAACATAGCTCTCCGTCTTTCTTTGTTTTTCGGAGTAAGTTTCTAATCCAGCCCCTGCTGCAAAATAATAAGGACCTGAAAAAGGAAACCATTCCATTTGGAGAGCCAATTGTCTTTGGATCTTTTCTGAATTTGTAAGAGTGAATACTCCTGAAAGATCTGGTTGAGCACCATTTACATCCAAATCAAATCTTTGGATGACTCTTTGCTCCTGCCATTGTAAAGAAGCGGCCAATTTAGAAGAAAATTGGATCCCTGAACCGAACCAACTCAGACCGTTTGCAGTAAAACCTCCGATAAAAAATTTTCTAGAACTTCTTCTTCCTTCTTGCTCGAGTTCTCCAGGAACAGGAGCAAGATCTTTGTTTCCCTCCGCGAAAACCGCAGGAGCAATCAATAAGAAGGATACGAAAATTAGTTTTTGAACGAGGTTTTGTTTCATACGAATCCGTCCGGCCGATCCAAGATTCCAAATTTCTTTGGAAAGGTCAAGCTACTCGGAGGAGACGTAGACAGTTCCACCTTTATTCAAAAATTCTTCTGATTTTTCTTTGAATCCTTCTTCCATAGCTTTCTCGTCCGAAATTCCTTTCTCTTCCGCGTATTTTCTAAGCTCCTGGGTCAAATGCATGGAACAAAAATGAGGCCCGCACATAGAACAAAAATGTGCAGTTTTCATTCTATCTTGAGGAAGTGTCTCATCATGAAATGACTGAGCAGTGTCTGGATCCAAGGAAAGTGCAAACTGATCATCCCATCTGAACTCAAACCTTGCCTTACTCAAAAGATCATCTCTTTCTTTTGCGCCTGGATGTCCCTTTGCAAGATCGGCCGCATGAGCAGCAATCTTATAAGCGATCACTCCTTGTTTAACATCTTCTTTATCAGGAAGACCTAAATGTTCTTTTGGAGTTACATAACAAAGCATTGCAGTTCCATGCCAACCGATCATCGCCGCACCAATTGCAGAAGTGATATGATCATAGCCTGGTGCAATATCAGTCACTAGTGGCCCTAATGTATAGAATGGAGCTTCCTTACAGATTTCCATCTGCAAATCCACATTCTCTTTGATCTTATCCAATGGAACATGGCCCGGACCTTCAATCATAACCTGGATGTCTTCTTTCCAAGCGATCTGAGTAAGTTCTCCCAATGTTCTCAATTCAGAGAATTGAGCCTCGTCATTTGCATCTGCAATACTTCCCGGACGTAATCCGTCACCCAAAGAAAAGGAAACTCCATATTTCTTCATTACTTTACAGATCTCTTCAAAACCTGTGTAAAGGAAATTTTCCTCGTGATGTGCCAGACACCATTTTGCAATGATGGAACCACCTCTAGAAACAATACCTGTCACTCTTTTAGAAGTCATTGGAATATATCTAAGAAGAACTCCAGAGTGAATTGTAAAATAATCCACCCCCTGTTCCGCTTGCTCTTCCAAAGTTTCCAAAAACACAGAAAGATTTAAATTCTCCGCCTTACCTTTTACTTTTTCCAGAGCCTGATAGATCGGAACTGTACCAATTGGGACAGGAGAATTACGAATAATCCATTCTCTAGTTTCATGGATATTTTTTCCTGTGGAAAGATCCATCACAGTATCAGCTCCCCATTTGATGGACCAGCGTAACTTCTCCACTTCTTCTTCGATGGAAGAAGAAAGAGCGGAGTTGCCGATATTTGCATTTATTTTCACCAAGAAGTTTTTGCCGATGATCATAGGCTCTAATTCAGGATGGTTTTTATTGGAAGGAATGATCGCTCTTCCCCTGGCGATCTCACTTCTTACAAATTCAGGATCCATACCTTCTCGAAGCGCAACATATTTCATTTCTTCGGTTATCAATCCTTGTTTTGCGAAATACATTTGAGAATGATTTTGGACTGGAGAAGGACCTGAATTTCTCTTCTGGATCCATTCTGCCCTAAGTTTAGGGATCCCCGCCTTCCAATCGGAAGGATTCCATCCGTCTTTCCAAGGACCTTCAGTAGTGTAAGCGCTATAAACGGATCCGTTGCTTAAGCGTATCTCTTTTCGAGGAATTTCGAATGGAGTAATAGTTTGATTGGATTCCATAATGTTTCTCCCATGTCGGGGGAAATTCCGGAATCTGAAAACAGAGGAAAAGAAAAAGGACGTGGAAAGAAGTCCATACGAAATTTATAATCTTTCGCGGACCTAGATCTCGGACGTTTGTTTTTTTCCGTTTCCCTTCGCAGGCATTATCCTGATCAGGTTCCGGGGACTCTCTCAGAGACTTTTGGTCCCACCCCCAACGGTTCTTCTCCATTGGATTCCGAAATTCTAGTCTTGCAAGGAGTTTTTCCGAAACAGTCCGATTCACAATAAGGAGGAAGTGGATATTTATTTTATACAACAAATGTTCAAAATAAAATCCTATATAACGGACTTTTTTATTTTATCCAGAATATCTGTTTGACACCCAGGTCCGCGTCGATATTGTCCTGTCCAATACTTGGGCCCAGCTATAGACATAAATGGTCCAGGTGAAAAACCACTCTACTATACGAAAAGTTTAAGGAGCTATTTAAATGGTTCGTAACATCACGAAAGCTTTGCTAGTTTTTGCCGTACTTTGTTCTTCGTTCGGCTTAAGCGCAAAGTCTTATGTAACTGGAGGCCTCGGTCTCCAATTTGACCTTGGATCATTGGGCGATACAATTGCAACTGATGGTTTGGATGCATCTAGCAGCTACAAAGCTACTGCTACAGATGGAACTACAGGAGTTCTTCCTCGTCGCGCAATCATTCCTGAAAACCGTTTGTTAAGCTTACAGCATACCACAATGGGATTGATCAGCGCTAAAACTAGCGGTGCAATGACTGGTCTTACTCTTTCCTTAGGATATGAGCACGATTTCGGAAAAGCTTTCTTCTGGAGAGTAAATGCACACTACACTCGTAAGGTTATGGGTGGAGATACTAACGCAAAATTCGCAGGACAAACCTTCTACGATATCAATTGGGATTACCATGCACTTCAAGTTCCAGTGAACGTAGGTATCAAAATGTCTGTTACTGAAGATACATCTTTCTATATTGGAGCTGGGGTTCACTACTTCAATGGTGGATGGTTACTACAAGGAAACAATCGTTTGAGTTCTGTTCACGATGCATTGTCGACTTTACCAGCTTCTACACTGGGTAGAGATACATTATTAGGACTTGTAGCTGATGGAACTAGTCCTCCTGCAAACTATGAAAAAACTACCTTCCAAGTTTCCGGATTCGCTCCAAACTGGTTGATCGGTGCTCAAACTAAAATTTCCGATAAAGGTTCTCTATATATGGAAGTTGAGACTCTATTCTCCTTCAAATATGGTATCGGTCACCCAAGATCAGAAGGTGGTGCATCAGGTTTAGCGCCTTCTGTTGCTTATCCTCAAGTTCTTGGTGGAAACCAGTACAGATTTGGATACAAACACGAAATCTAATTCTTAGATTTTTGTTTGGATTATGCAAAGGCTCTCCGCAAGGAGGGCCTTTTTTATTTTTGCTTCTTCCCCTTAAAACGTTAGTTCTCTCCTGCAATTAATAAGCGAAATATAAGTCCGTCTAAACCGAATGGGCTAATCGCCCTCTAACCTCCTTTTATCACATGACAAATATAAATAACTACGGACCTAAAAAAAAGTCGCGGGTATTTTGCATCCTTGCTTCCAATGAGATTGTTTAAGATTAGTTAATGGAGAGACCTATCATGAAACAAATTGCCAAAAGAACGATTGCAACACTTCTTCTGCTTTTACCAGGAATTTATCTAGAAGCAAAGTCATACGTTATGGGAAGTGCTGGATTACAATTCGATCTAGGAGAGTTGGGAAGCACAATCTCCACTGATGGTTTGGATTCTTCGACCAACTACAAAGCTACTGCTACAGATGGAACTACAGGAGTTCTTCCGCGTCGAGCAGTCATCGCAGAAAATCGCCTACTCACATTACAACATTCTTCCAACGGACTCATCAGCGCTAAAACAAACGGAGGTATGACCGGCCTTACTCTATCTTTAGGATACGAACAAGATTTTGGAAAGGTTTTCTTCTGGAGGATAAACGCACATTATACTCGAAAGATTATGGGGGGAGATACAAGTGCAAAATTTGCAAGCCAATCTTTCTATCATATGACCTGGGACTATAATGCTATCCAAATCCCTGTCAATGTGGGGATCAAACTTTCGGTTTCAGAAGACGCTGCCATTTATATCGGTGCAGGAGTTCATTACTTCAAAGGTGGATGGAGTTTAGCTGGTAATAACCGCTTGAATGATTTGCATGAGACCTTAGTCAATGCCGGTATTACAGATACCACCGTTCTAGGCTTAGTTGAAGATGGAACGGCCCCTTCTGCGAATTGGGAAAACACTAAATTTAATGTCTCTGGTATTGCACCGAATTGGTTAATAGGTGCACAAGCAAGAATATCAGATAAAGGTCATATATACATGGAAATGGAAACTTTGTTTTCCTTTCAGTATGGAATTGCCCATCCGAGATCCGAAGGAGGAGCTGTAGGCTTGGCGCCAAGCGTCGCCTATCCTCAAGTTTTAGGTGGAACCCAATATAGATTCGGCTATAAACATGAGATCTGAATTAAACCAAGTCCGTTCTTCCTAATAGTGGTACGAACTTCACAGGCAACCTGTTTGTTTCCTCAAATCGATTTTGTCTTTTTCTAAGAGTGAGGAGTAGTTGAGTATCTTCTTTCCATTCTACCGGAAGCACCGCAAGTCCTTCTTCCGGAAGAGATTCGAACAGGAAACTTCTTGGTCCTGGGATTTTTGGAAAACAAGCAGAGGATACAAATTTGGAAAATTTTCCTTTTGTTCGCGAAAGGATAAGTAACGCGTCTCCTAATAAGATCTTATTTCTTTTTGTAAATCCGGGAGACCAATCTTCCAAAACTCCCAGCGCTCTTTGATACAATTCAGGCACAATTTCCAAGGATAAAAGTTTTGCTCCTAACAAATCCAGAATAGCGGCCAAATATCCGGAACCTGTGCCTATTTCTAAAATTATATCTCCAGATCTTACCTTCAGTTGATCGGCAATGTATGCGACTATATACGGCTGGGAAATTGTTTGTTCTTCCCCGATCGGAACTGCTTTGTCTGCGTAAGAATATTCTCTAAATTTTTCAGGGAGGAAGATATGCCTGGGAACTTTTAGAAAAGCGGAAAGTAAGTTCGGATCCTTGATCCCTCTTTCGGAAATTTGGGTTCGGACCATCCTCTCTCTTAAGAGAACTGTCTCGGCATCATCAAACCTGGAGACAAAGCCTAAATCAGGATTTTCCATTGACGTATAGGCCTGGCTCAGTAATTTGGTTATGGGTTCGGCTTTGTAGCTCAGTCGGTAGAGCAGAGGACTGAAAATCCTTGTGTCGGCAGTTCGATTCTGCCCGAAGCCAAAACCCGATTATCCGTTTTTCCTTTCCTCTCCCAATTTCCATAATTCGGTAAATACCAGATCTTCCACTTGTTTGCAAAGTTCGGGCTTATATAATTTTTTTACCGGCGGTTTTGGATATACATGTATCTCGTCAGTATCCGGTATGTAAGTAAGCATCCGTAAGATCTGATCCTCCCCTTCTATCTCGTACATTGTGTAGGACATCCCTTTAGCAGGGATGATTTGAGAAGTTTCTAAGTATTTCATGATTTTTTTACTTTTTCGACCTTATTCACATGGCCAATTATTTTATTACGGTTCGTGCTTAAATGCACCGTATTTTTTTAGGGTTGTAAAAGTGAAACAAATAGCAATTGAACTAATCTGCTTCTCATTGTTATTAAAAAATCTAAGCAAGATCTTAAGAGAACAAAAAAGGTATATTCACATGAAACTTATTAGCTACTTAAATTAATTTAGCACTTATGAATATTTCTTCAAATCGAATCTAAATACCGGAGTATAACCATAAGAATAGCTGTAACAATTATGGAAAAGATAGCCATTATCGGTAAGAAATCTGCAATTTCCTGCCATGAACTTCCACTCCCATCTGGAACAAACATTTTTGCTTTACATCCCATCTTTGTCATGAAGATAGAAAAGAATAAGACGATGATATAATAAAATACAAAAGTATAAAGAAACCTACTTAATTCTTTTCTTATTCGATTTCGTTGCATTTGGGGTTACCTTATTCTTCGAAGCTTCTTTCCACTGGTCGTATTTATCCAACATATCCTTTACTGTTTCACTTGCACCTAATCCAGCAGTCGACCATGGAGATTCCGGTGGATTTGGACTAAACGGCCCATCTATAAAGAAGTCATAAAATCCTCTAGTAACTCCTGCACCCGTTGCAAAATTTGTCAAATCTCTCCCAATATTACCATATATTAAGCGTTCAGCAACTTTATTTGCAATTTGCTTTTTGGCTTCTGGAGGAGCAGAACCGAAAGCTTTTAGTAAATTTCCGATACTTTGCTTCAAGAATCCTTTAACCCCTGGTGAGGTCAAAACCAAACGAGTTCCGTTTACGACAGTAGCATTCGTTCCTGAAGTAACGACTGAATATGCTGGTCCAGCTTCTAAAAGAGCCAAGCTAGTAATAGCAAAAGGAACATCAACAGCGGTGCGTGTAGCAAATTTAGTATAGTCACCTTCGAGGAGATCTGCGCTAGCATATATTGCATAAGGCGCCAATGTACCAGGCCCGGCGAACCACCTATATTCACCTTTATCTTCTGCCTCCATTTTCCGAACGGTCGGGACGTAAATTTCCTTACGTAGACCGCGAAATCCAGTTCCAAAATAGTGTAACTGTCCTGGGGAAAGCCCCTCATGCCCAGTTGGATCCTTATATAAAATCGGATTCCCTGCCACATACGAGAACCTATTCCAACCCTGAGTGCTCCTCGCTCCATCAATTACACTATCCGCACTCGCGAATCTTGCAATCTGCGGATCATAATATCTTGCATTATAAAAATAGAAATTTGTTTCCTTATCCAGTTCCTGAGAATTGTATTTAGGACTGAAATCTTGGTTTCCTCTTTGAACGAACGTTTCTCCATATGGCTCATATTGCATATGGCTAATTGTATGCGCATTTTCGTCCAGGATCTGACCAACGGAATCTACTTGGTCTGTTAAGAAGTAAGCAGCTACACCTTCCTCGTTTAATGCAGCGATCCGGACTCCGTTTAGATAAATATTATTGATACTTTGGAGAGTATTATCTTCTTCTACGTATTCGAGACCGTAGAACTTGCTTGGATAAAAAATTTCCTGCTGTTTGATTACGGCGCCTTTAGGAACAAGAGCAGTTTTACGAACCCGGAAGCCACCCTCGTCATACCAGTATCTTCCTACCTCAGCTCCATCCTTATCCTCTACGAAGTTAATCCGATTTTCAGAATCGAAATGGATCTGCTTTTTGAGATCCTTGGAGTTATCATCCTGGGTAATCATGTTCCCGACTGCATCGTATCCCATTTGCATGGAACTTAGTCCGGTTAGAGTAGAATCAATTTTCAGAACTTGGTGATTTTGGTATTGATAAGCCCATTCATCGAGAACTTGACCGCCTGCAAAATCATGACGTCTTTTCTTTAGTAAATTTCCGTTTTGGGCATAATCAAAAGATTGGCGGAAGTTTTTAGTATAATTGTCCGCAGATTCTGTATAAGTCCCGCTTGCATTTACAAGCCTATTCAATCCGTCGTAATCGTAGGTGTAATTGGTATTATACTCGGAAGCAGTATTTGTAATACCTATAATATTATTATTCTCGTTAAATGCGTAGACTGCATCTTGTAGAACCTTAGTAGTTCCGTCCACATCTCCAGAAGAGTGAATTTTTATTAATCTCTGTTTTGTATCATATGTATAATCGGTTTGAACTCCGTTTCCTAAATTGAAACCGGCAGTTTGGCCGAATTCATTGTAAGTAATCCCCTCTACAATTGTTTTGCTGCAGAAGCCCGGTAAAATTCCGTTAGTATTTACTTGTACAGAAATCCCTGCGATATATCCTGCACTACCATAAACGTAGCAGGCTTTCATTCTAGTATGGCTGACCGGATGTTCCGGATAGTCGATTGTCGTTACTCTTCCTAATAGATCGTAAGCATAATTCGTTTCATATGGACCACCTGCATCTTGCAAAGGAATTCCTTTGATGGTCCTAGTTTCTTTTTTCGGTCTTCCTAATTTATCATAACTGAAAGTTTTAAATTGAGAAGAACTATCAACTGAGACGAGTTTCCCTAAAGCGTTCTCACTTCCGTATCCGGAATCATAGGAGTAGTGGACATCGCCATCATGCAATTCTTTAAGAATCATCCGACCGAAAGAGTCGTAAGTGATTTGAGTGATATAGCCTCTGGCATCGGTGGTCTTGGTTAGATCCCCAAAAGCATTATACACATTTACAGTAATTCCTAAATCAGGATCGCTTTGTTTAACCAACTGGCCGAAAGCATCGTATTGCCAATATGTTTGGTTTTTTCCAGATAGATCTTTTTGGTTGATCCCGGTGGCGATATCTCCGCAATTTAGATTCACTCCGTTTAGGTCAGATTTTTTGACTAGATTCTCGGAAATATCATAACAGAAACCAATTTGGGCGCTCGTCCCATCGGTTCCGGAATCTTCGATAAACAGACTCTTTCCACGTGCATTCTGTATTGTTTTCTTTCTCGTTCCTCCGCTTGTTTCTACAAGGACTTCGAAAGCGCCATTATAAGTTGTAGTTGTAAAACTAGCAGTTGTCTCCCCTGCCGCTTGCGGCAGAACAGTTTTAGTTTGTCTTCCGATTGCATCGTATTCGAAATAAGTTGGATTCTTCTCTTCCAAATGAAGAGCAAAACTATCCATCTCAGAACCGTCTGCCCAATCAGGTTGTCCAATACGAATTACCCTTCCGACTGAATCATAAACGATCCTTCCCGAACGGACGAATTTCCCATCGGAAGCAGTTTTAACCTGGTAGACGGCTCTTCCCAACCCATCCGAATATTTGCGAATAGAAAAGTCCGGATCCCCAGTTCCGGTGCCCATGCTAGTCAAAGCACTGAAAGGAAAATTAGAGTTATAATTATAAGTAGCGAGTGTTTTAGTTCCGGAATCTGTATCGGCACTTGTTTCAGTAATCCTGCCGTATGAATCATATTCATACTCCGTCTTATTACCGTTAGGATCAGTTACTCGGGTAGGGTTTCCGAAAGAATTCCCGTAATCGATCTCATATATGGTCTTGAAACGAATTCCTCCTCCGAATGCAGTCGATTCTTTCACGAATTGTCTAAGATCGTCGTCATAAACAATTTCCTTTCCTCTAGCGGGAGAAGAACTAGAATCTTTTTCTAAGACCTTATTACCAAGAGTATCATATGCATATTCTAAAATGGAAGTCTTAGTCGCAGGTAAGCCACTTCCAGTATAGGATGTTACTGTTTTTGTTAGATTTCCTTGTGAGTCGTAAGTCATTAGGGAAGTTTTTTCGGTATTACTCCCTTGAAAAGAAACGGACTTCTTAATTCTACGCTCATTACTATTCGTATCTGTCTCGAAATCGAAAGAATTTACGATTGTTTCGGAAGGATGAGAAGCGTCTTCATAATGGTCAGTTGCGCTTTCTACTTTCTTAGTAATACTATAATTGTCTATAGTTAGAAGGTTAGTGCTTGTAGTTGTTCTTGCTCCGGATAGGAAACTTTCCTTCTTAGTAGAATAGGCAACATACGTTGCAACTCCGGGAGAAACCTCCATTTTTTTAACATCATAGGAAGTCAGTGTCTTTCCATAATCCTGATTATCAGATCCGAGGATATGCATTTCTTTTTCTGCACCCGCCAAGGCACGATTCATTAAGAAATCAGAATATGGCATACTATGAAAAGTGTGAACGGTGCTCGCACCAAGACTGTCCTTCATCGAAAAGTTCGTGAAGCCAAAATAGTCAGTCTCTTTTTTGCCGTTTATAAATGCAGAGAAGGCAACTCCGCCACTGTACTGGTAAGATTTCTGGATCCGATTCCCAAACCCATCATCCGCGATAATTTTGGTGCAAACTCTATAAGAAGCAGGCAAATCCGGGATTCCGTCTCCGCCCGTATTATCAAATTTAGTCGAATTATCGTATTCCAAATCATAAATACCGCCAATCCCATTTTTGATACGATTGATAATATCAGGAACAGAACCGGTGGACATGGCATAATACCATGTAGGTTCACCTAAATGAATGATTCCTATATCAGTAATTCCGTCCCCATTATAATCTCCTTGGATCCATTCGAAAGGATAGATCTTGGAAAATAAATCCGAACGATCTACTTCTTTTATCAAATCTGAACCAGGTAAAGGGACAGATGCAACTTTTGTAATATCGAAAATCTTTTTTGTATCAAACTGAACGACGAGAGGATTTCCGCTATTATCAAATTCTCCACTAAAGACGGCAGAAATGGCGGAATAAGAAGATGAGGTTACAGTTCCACCGGAAATTTTGAATTTATAGAAAGTAGAATTATCTCCGATCGATTTTCCGAGTAAAATAGATTTACCCGAAGATTCTGGATACAACCCATATGTAATTCCAGCAGGAATTTTAGAATCGAATTCAGAAGCTGTAAGAGGAAGATTCGGTGTTCCGATTAATCCTAGTTTAGTAAAAGTTATTTTAGAATTTAGAGCATCTACAACACCGACATACCAAGTATGAGTAGAAGTTGAACGATCTACTATAATTAATTGAGAAGTTCCGTCACTCGCTCCTAGGAAATTTCCCGAGAAAAGACTGAAATCTTTTCTTCTTAATCGATTCTGGCCACTTGTTCCTAATCTGAAAAAGTTTGTTAAATTTGTTTGGGTGAGAGCTCCCATAGGAATAAGAATCCGATTTCCCGTTGGCCCACTTAATAAGAGCTTACCTGTGCCTGCGCCAGCTATCGGTTGATCATCAAAGATCAGAACGGACTTCACACTCGAACTGGAAAAATTATCTATGAGATAGGTTGTTTCGTCGTAATAAAAATTTCCGACTTCTGAATCGGAGAAAGAAGCGAAACTTACTTTCTCAAAGGAAGTAGAAGAAGCATTTCGAAGAGCCGAGAAGGAGTTGCTAATTCCTGATTCTTGATAAAACAAAACTTCGTCTTTTGTATTTCTTGTGAATCGGTCCGTTTTTCCATTATTAGCAATCCTTAATCCAGAAGCTTCCGGATTAAAGTCGGAGAATACCCCCGTCGTAGTTGAAGCACCGATCCTAATATCAAATTTTGCAGTTTTTCTATTATAAATTAAAAGTTCAGGAGAAGTAGAACAATCGTTTACCGTAAAACAACCTGGAAATACAAATTCCCCTCTGTTCGGATATTCATTACCGTCATACGCATAGTCTAATAAAATTGTCTTGGTATCCGAAGCTGTCTGAATAACTGCATAATCTTTGCTGATCTTCACTTCATCCAAAGGTAGAGGAGATTTCATTACTCTCTCTGCGGATGGCCCATAATTCATATCACTATAAATGCGGTAACGGAAACCATTTCCGGTCGCCTCACCTATCCAAAACTTGCCATCACTTGCGGAGTAAAAACCGATATCTGTGTTTCCATCTCCATTAAAGTCGCCTTGCAACCATTTGGTGATCTCTTTGAATTGAGGAACCTTGGACCAAACCCTGAAATTGATCGTACGATCTCCTGTTTGTCCTAAAATCCAATCACCGCTGGATCTATCGAATACTAGAAAGTCTGAAAAACCATCTCCGTCGAAATCCCCAGAAAAACGATCCTGTGTAAACAAACGTTGCTCAGGAGCTGTAAATACCTTATATATGTACCAATCAAATTTGAAATAGATAGGACTAGATGTATCTGGGTTCCTATTATTTTCTCCTACGATCCACTTTCCGGAACGTGCATCATAGAGAGAAATATCAGTTCTTCCGTCTCCGTTATAATCTCCCACAAGAAAGTTAACGTTAATTCTACCTTTTCCTTGTGTGGAAATATCCGTAGTGGATTGGCTATCCATATTACCGTCAGGATTGTAATCTCCTCGATACAAATTCTTAAACTTACTAGAGAACTTTAAGAATTCAAATTGGCCGCCTTTATTGAGCATGAGAGTCCATTGACCTGTTGGCTCGTCGAATAAGACTGCATCAGAAAGTCCATTTCCATCATAGTCACCAGGAAACCATTCCATTCTGAAAATATCTGGAATACCGGTCATCAGCCTGCCGTAATTTTTAAATTGGAAGATACTCCCATTATGCTCCGCTACTATAAAGTCACGTGTTTGAGGAAGGTAAAAAGCTATATCTGCCCTACCATCCCCATTATAATCACCGCTTACATTTCCCTTAAAGAAACGAATTTTATCCACATTATCGTAACCTTGATAACGATTCGCATAAGTCTTAAATGAATATCCACCACCCGGTTTTCCTTCTGCAGCCTTCCAATTTCCAGTCTTAGAATTGAAAAAGACAATATCGGAAATTCCATCTCCGTTAAAATCTCCTTCGAATAATTGAGAATCTCCTGGTACATCTTCAGGCTCGGAAGAGAAGGCGTTAGCGACATTCTGCCAGAGCAAGGTACGGGATGCGGTTTGATATTCGAATGTGGGCTTGGTAGTATTTCGATCCGAGTCTACGCTTATAAGTTTCGGGCGACCAGAATCGGCGGAAATCTCGTAAATCATCCGGTATTCCCAAAGTTTGCTTCCGTTATATCCTACTTGGATCTTATCCAGAAGCTTGTTCATTTTCATGACGTAACCTGGTATCTTACTCACATAAGAATCGTCTCTGCTTTTCGTAATGAATCGAACGTATTGTTTTGCACTTACACCGCTACGTGAATTACCTGTATATCTAATTTCCTTTAAGTAAAGAGCACGATTTTCTGAATACTCGGAAGTATCATATTCTATATCAATAAAATTCCCGTTTGTATCTTCTACTTGCGATAAATTCCAACTATATGTTCTGGTAATTTTATTTGGATCGTAAATTCTACTGGAAGATGTCTGACCATATATGGATTTTTTACCGGAGGAATCTCTTACTTCCCAAATTCCACCGTTCTCGATATTCGTAAGTCGTAGAATTGTAAAATCTTCCGCTACAACTTCAGGACGATAGGTTCCATTCTCACTCGAAGAATCACCCGATACTTTGATCAGTTTCTTTCCATTCCAAGAAAAGCTATCTCTTGCATCGTAATACAAAGCACCATATTCCGGAGTTCGAACGATACTTCCCATACCTAGATTCCAACCTATTCCCAACCAGCCGTCTCCTCCTGAAGAAGAGTATGTTAAACCAAGACTTGGTTGCATTCCCGCTCTTCCGGGAGTTATTTCGATCGGATAATTTAAGGAAACCGCTCCGAAATTATTAGGCTCAGGCGGAGAAATAAAAATCGCGCCCGCAAGTGGATTTGCCTTACTCTCAGGGTCATCGATTGCTGCGCTATAATTTGTAGAGATCGAATATAAATCACTGCCTTCCGGAGAAGGAGCAGAACCTGGAGAAGGAAAGGAAGTCCCTTGCACCAATCCTCCAATCGAGAAATTAAGAACTCGGGAAAGTAAATTATTTACTCCGTTTCCTCCATAACAGGAAGAAAGAAAGAAGATGCAGCAAGACGTGAGAAAAACCCGTAAAAGATTTATTCTCAATGGAATATTCTCTTTTTCGATTTTTGACATATCACTCTTCTGCATTAGATTCCTTCTAGGTTTTTTGCAGATTTGAATATGCTTCTCTCTGAGTAGATGAAGCATATTCAAACCTTTCCGATTAATATTTGATCTGAGTAGTGATCGTATAATCTCTTTCAATCAATGGAGCGACGAAGAAATTATTCAAACCATACTGTAATGCACCAGGATTCTGTAGGTTAACTGCGTATCTTCGGATCATAGGTAAAGGAGTTTCATTTGGAGCAGTCCAGAAGGCCACTCCGTTAACAGTAGAGCCACCGACCTCGACAGAAGGTGTCGTTTGGATTCCTGCATTTTTCGTACTTAAGAAGAATTCTCCATTCCCTATGTTTGAAAAAGAACTTAAGGAAGCTAATCTCCCCCGAATCGTTCTACCCGTTCCTTCTGCATGTTCCCAAGCAGTGAATATGATATTACCGTTCGCGATCACTGGACTCGAAACATTTCGAGCAGTTGCAGGCAATGGATTATTCAGTACCAAATGTCTGTTATATAATAACTCTCCGGTTGTTAAAGCTAATGCTCTCAAACGTGCTTCATTCGTTGCTGAACTGTATGAAATCAAACCAGGATTTTGCGAGACGGTAAGTTGGAACGGAGAAGAAAGAGAAACATTGGAATCCACTAAAAATGGTCCTGTCCCTAGTGCAGCCGGAGTATCCAAATTTACTCCACGAGCATAAATATTTGAATTCGGCATTCTATAAGTGAGTATCCCGCGGTTTCCGAACATACCCACTTTAAAACCTGAACTAAGACCTTTCATATTCAAGTTATGCCTAGCTAATGCAAAATTAGATCCTACTTTCGTTGCAGTTGCCATATCAATAACTACACCATCGATATTTGCATACATCGACCATGCAGCCTCACCCTGAACACTTGCATGCTGTAAATATACAAGGAAGGCCTTATTCCCGGAAGCCGAGACAGCAACGTAGTATGGCAATCGATTCGTTATGAGCCAATTCGGTATATAATGTGCAATTCCAAAGAGATTCACACCAGCACCAGTACTGAGATTGTATATTCTAGTATCTACGTAATCATCATACACAAGATTGTTCGCAACTACGTTATCCCAGGTGACAATCGCATAATTTGTTCCGATTGCAGCACTGAAATTTGTAGCTAAACCATGTCTTGTCATAGCCTTGGCATCGGCATATAACCTAGTTTGAGTACCCAAGTCATAAAAATTGACCCAAATCTCATTACCGTTTTCCCAGCAAATAATCACTTTACCATTTTCATTTACTTTGGCTGTAAATTCCCCAGTTATAGGAGTAGTATTCAGTTGTGATCCTAAAGTTCCATTAGGAGTTCCAGTTCCCATGAACCCTTGTTCAGTCTGAGCGGAAAGCTTATAAAATCTACCGTAAAGACCTGTATCCCTTTTCCAGATAGCGAGAGCAAAGTCTCCACTGGAAACAGTCACGAGACCTGTCAAAGGAGAGGTACCGGAAGCGTGCTGGCTAACTGGGGCATCCGAAGATCCAGGTAATAATTGATACAATTTACCTAAACTATTGTTCAAGGATACTAAGCCGTTCGCTAAGAAATTGCTAAAATCTCCTCCGTCTGCCCAAGAGCTCCAAGCAGCCACTCCTCCATTATAATTACCGATCCAATTGATAGCGTTATAGTCCGAACGGATTCCTAGACAGTTCGCAGGATGTTTAGGTTTTGCAACACAATCCACCAATGAACCTGAAGTTAAGAAGTCCAAATTTTGTGCCGTCATAAAGGCGGTCGGCACGAAACTAGCTAGATAATCGGTATTCCATTGAGAAGCGAATCCAGTATCTTGCATGATCTTAACGTCAGCCGCTATTAAACTTCCTTTCGTTGAAACTAAGGTTGTTTTATCCGCTTTAAACGTAGTAGGATTACTAAGCGCGATTGTAGTAATGCCGCTCGAATCAGGTGGCTCAGGAGTTGTTGAGACGGTAAATATATCTGCCTTATCCCCGATGGATAAAAGATCTCCTGAGTCGATTCTGCCTCCTGAATTGTATATCTGAATCGTATTTTGCCCAACGTCAATACTGGTGGCTAATTGACCTCTCATTTTGGATACTTGAGAATAATGTAAAGGCCATACACTTTGACGATATGCATTATTGTATGCCGGTCTGAGATAGAGTTCGATTACACTAGTATCTGGATCTACATACAGATGTTGACTAGGAAGCTGAAGGCATAAGGTTAAAGTTTGAGTAACTAAAACAAAGTTTACTCCACAGGATTGGAGTTTGTACGGATCTCCGGTTGTATTAATATCCTTTTCAATATGCAACCAATCAGTTCTTTGTCCGCCAAATCCCATACTGATTTCAAAATCTGCTATCTGACTGTATTCATACAGATCATTAGTCGGCGAGCGTTTCATATCATAAGAGAAATTCGTAAAATATTGAAAAGATCCGCCAATTTCCGGGCTTCCAAAATTCGGATTCAAATAACGAGTTTGATCTAGTTTAATTTGGATATTTACTCTCTCTCCGAATCCGACTGCCCCTAAATATTTAGAATTCTTTGTCGGATAATATGGAGTATCTCCCAATTGGAATTTATCCCAAACAGTATTCATTGCAAAAGGAAGATTTGTGACAAGTGGGCTCGTTCCAAAATCTTTGATCTTCGCCCCGGAGTCCTTTAAGGAAATATAAACTATATCTATCTGATCCCCTGCCCAAAGAGTAGAATCGATTCCTTTTAAAACCTGGGCTGGCTTTGGAGAGCCAGGATCAAAGGTCACTACAACCTTATTCGGATCCTGGCCTTGCATTACATATTCCGTAAAGTTATAGTATTTACCCTTTGAAAATACCACCCAGAAGCCAGCATTCTCCTTAGCGGCCGGATTTTTTTCGTCCCAAGCATTTAGCGGATCTTGTTCACAAGCAGAGCGAGTATTACCATCGGAACCGACGATATTGGTCCTCGGAGTGCAAGGAACAGTTCTAGCTGTTCCACCGATACTTTTAATTCCGCTGCTAAAAATTCTTGCTTTATCAATTTTAGGAGCTATTTCTTCAAAATTTACAATTGTATCTTCGTATTCAATAGCGATACCGGAACAGGTAATCCGATCGAGAGCTTTTCTGAGGCTGATCCCCGGGACCAATTTTGTAGCAGTCTTAGCCTTACATGGATCGCTATCCGCTCCAACTGCATCGAAGGCAGCAACTCTATACATTTCTCTAAAGCCAGGTCCGAAAATTCTAATTAATGCAGTTCTAGCTTTTGCGTTTTCCTCTACAATTTTAAGATTATCACCGCTAAAATTGACAAGTATGGATTTATAATTCGAATCCGGAACATGTGCCATTTCATAATCTACGATATAAATCTTGGGAGTATAACCGGAAGCGATTGCTCTTTCGACCTCGGCAGTATTCAATCCATCAAGTTCGATAACATATGGTCCGAACTTGGTTCCACCGTAAACGGATACCTCGAATAAACTATAATCTGCATTACGTAATCTGAAACTTTGGATTGGGATCAAATCACCTTGCGCTGATTCGAACATCAAAGAACATAAAATGTTCTTCAGTTTCACAGGCATATTTACCGATTGGTTTTCAATATATAGAGCGGCTCTTACGTACCCTGCATTTGGATCAACCTTAGAGCTTTCGTCGATCTTTTGAGATTTTTCTCTGCGGAATTTTCTAGCTTTATCCGAACTGGAATTTGCTTTTACACTCCATCCTTCTCGATCCAGATTATTCTTAAATGGTTTATCAGCCCATTTAGTCACCGTCTTGTTTGTAGAGTAGGTCCCTCCCCAACTTTTGCTGGAGTTATTACTATAATTAATACCAGTACCTTCGTTTTTACTGCCCGTAGAAGTTACAGCGTTACTTACGGGATCACCAGCAGTCACTCCTCCATCAACTCCTGAACCGCCCCCAATCCCAACAGTTAAGGAGCTTCCATACGTATCCTCGTATTGAACGGTTCGAAGACTTACTTCATTTTGGTGAATATTTTCAGATCCTTGGTTCCGAGTGGATTCGAAATCCTGAGAACTGATTTCACTGATGATCTCATCACTCTTATGCTGGGCACTATAAAGGATCTCGACCTTCATAGTGACAGGAGGAGCAACAATCGTATTTACTTGCGGATAATCGGCAACCCAAACGTTAGTTGTCGTTTCATTCACATTTAAAATTCCGTCCCCGTCAAAATCGTTTATTATATTTGTTCCCGTTGGATCAATTGCTCCGCCTAAAGCAGCAGCATTGACCTCTGTCCCTGGAGCAAAATCAAAGAGATGATTTGGTGCTGGCAATTTTGGCTCTTTTACTAATGGAACCTTCTCTACGGTCAGCTTGATTGCAGTTGAAAGGTCCACATCACCCCCATCTTCCGCAAAAAACATACAGGACCCAAATAGTGAAAAAGACAAAGTCGTAATCAAAAAAGATCCGCGTGTCCAAGAATTGAAACCTAAGAAAAGTGATCTGATATTCATATGCATTTTACCTAATATAATCTTTCTCATATCCCGTTCCTTAGAATTTGATTCTCGATATGATCGAATAATCACGCTCGATTAGAGGTGAAACAAAGAAGTTATTCAACCCATACTGCAAAGTTCCTGGATTCAGAAGATTGATATTAAAACCGCGAATCCTTGGCTGAAGAGCATCCTGAGAGAGCCAGAATGCCATTGCATAATTCGAATCTTGTAAAGTAGAAACAACTGCTCCGGTTTGAGGTCCCTGGTTAAGAGTGCTTAAGAAGAACTCACCACTTCCCCTCAGGAAAAACTTATTATCGTCCACAGCCGCCGCCGGATCAAGGATTGCCACTCTTCCTCTTATGGTAGACTTAGCTCCTTCAACATGTTCCCAAGTGGATAGCACATTCTTACCATTCAAAATAGCTGAACCTGCATTTCGTCCTGTTGCTGAAGAATTTGAATTTAAAACAAGAGAAGTGTTATAAGCCATTTGTCCGTCTGACAAAGAGAGGGCCTTCATACGCATTGCGTTATCCGAAATCGTGGAATAGAGAACCAATCCAAAATTCTGATTTGCAGACATATTCCATGAGTTTGTGACAGTATTCGGATCTACTCGGAATGCAGGCTTTACCGACCCTCCCGTTGTTAGATTAACACCTATACCGTTCAAGAAACCACTATTGGTTCTCCAAAAAGTCATACCATAAGGAGTGCCGCCAACGGTATATGCAACAGACCGAATCGAATCTGTATAGCCACCGACATCGTTCACAGTCGTCTGACTGCCTATATATGCCGCGGTCGAAAGATTATAAGCCTGATTGTATACGATTCCATAGGCATCAAATGTAGCATAACTTGATAACAAAGCGTAATTGCCGGTAGCACTCGCCGAGATAACCATTTTTCCTCTACCAAATACGTCTTCTCTGGAAGCATAAATGAAAGTTGCAGTTACCGGATTACCAGTGGTCGCATCATAAATCCGAGCAACAGCGTCATGCTTCGTCCAAATTCCAACATACTCTATCGATTGAGTTACATAGTTTTGGTTATAAACAACAACAGCTCGATTTGTTCCAATTGCAGCATCTATAAATAATCCATTCACATCGTACGGTCGAGTTACCACTTTTGAGTCCGCACCGATCTTTGTCTGATTGCTCATATTCCAGAAATTAACGAAAATATCGTTTCCATTTTCCCAAACTAGGATCGCCGTACCAGTTTCATTCGCCTTCACTACGAACTTTCCGGCAATATTCATACTCGCTGAATTCATATCAAATTGAGCAGCTAAAGGTTGCTGGGTGGATGTCTTGTAGAATCTTCCCCAAATATCTCCATCCTTCTTCCAAACAACTAAGGTAAAATCAGCATACGTTACAGTTTGCGGATTACTCAATGGATTAGAGCCAATATGCTCTCCTACAGGGTAGTCTGCACCTCCAGGTTCTAATCGATAAACTAAACTATTACTAGTACTAAGGCCAAATAAACCGTTCGATAAAAATCCTTCAAAGTTTCCTCCATCAGCCCATGAGCTCCAGAGAGCAACTCCTTGGTTATAATTACCCAACCAATTGATCGCATTGAAATCCGGATAGAACCCTAAACAACCAAGAGGATGTTTAGCTTCCGATGCACAACTCACTGATGAATTACTTCTAAATGGTAAAAATTGCGGAGTCGTAAAGGCAAGTGGCTGGAAGGCAGCAGTTGCTTCCTGATTCCACTTAGCAATAAAGCCAGTATCTTGTGTAATCTTGACATCCGATTGTGTAAGACTGCTTTGTGTAATAACAGTGGTAGTTTTATCAACGGAGAAGGTAACCGGCTGATCAAGCTGGATCGTAATTCCACCGTCCGTATCTGGGACTGGATCAAAATTAACTATAGTAAATGTCTGAGGATTATTACCTATCAGTAATATATCATTCTTCTCTATCAATCCATACGGCTTCAATACCCGAATCGTTAGCGAGTTATTAGTACCAACGATTGCATCCGCCAAGGTTCCACGCATTTTTCCTACTTTTGAATAATGTAATGGCCAAATTGTTCTTCGATACGCGTTATTCAAGGCAGGACGAATATACAATTCTACAACAGATGTTTCTACATCCAAGACATCGTGTTGAGTAGGAAGTTTAACACAAAGTTTCAGTGTTTGGGTTGCATGACTAAAAGTTACACCACAAGACTGAAGTTTATAAGGATCAGAAGTTCCTAAATCCTTCTCAATATGCATCCAATCCGTTCTTTGTGCTCCGAAACCCATACTGATCTCGAAATCTGCCATCTCGGTTCTTTCAAAGAGAAGTGGAGAAATTATCTTATTATAAGAAAATTCCGTAAAGTATTGGAGGGTAGTTCCGCCTGGAGTTGGAGTTCCGAAACTCGGATTCAAATATTGGGTTTTATCTAACTTAATGGTAAGTTCGATCTGTTCACCAAATCCAACTGCTCCTAAATAAACTGAATTAGTATTTGGATAATAAGTGTGTGCACCTATGGAAGTAAGATCCCAGGCAGTATTGACTTTAAATGGAAGATTCGTTACTAAAGGATTTGTTCCGAAATCTCTAAGCTTTGCACCATAATCGCGCATAGAGATATACACGATTTCAATTGTATCTCCCGCCCAGATTGTAGAATCAATTCCTTTGAGAACGGAAGCTGGTCGAGGACTTTCTGGATCGAAAATTGCTGTTTCTTTATTACTTCCAAATAATACGTATTCCGTAAAATTGTAATACTTTCCTTTTGAGAATACTACCCAGAAACCTGCGTTATTTTTTTCATCTTCAGTCCATTCACTAATTGGCTTCTGAATACAAGCTTTTCTCTTTACTCCATCCGATCCGGTGTATTCTAAATCGCCGGGAGCACAAGGAACCGTGTTCTTAATTCCTCCAATCGAAAGAATCGAACTAGCAAATATTCTCGATGCACTTAATTTTGGAGCGACTTCTTGCATATCGACGGCGACATTTCCGTACTTTATCTCCAATCCAGAGCATTCGATTCTTTTTAAAGCATTTCGCAAAGTAATCCCTGGAGCTAAATTTGTGGAAACAGAAGTAGTATTACACAAATCTGCGTCATCTACTGCAGCATCAAACGCTGCCACTCTATACATTTCCCTAAAGCCTGGTCCAAAAATTTTTACCAATGCAGTTCTTGCTTTGGAATTCTCCTCAACGATCTTTAAGTTATCTCCTGTAAAATTCAAAAGAGAAGAGCGATAATTCGAATCAGGAACATGCGTCATATCATAATCTACAATGAAAATTTTAGGGGTATAGCCGGATGCAATCGCCCTTTCGACCTCAGCTGTATTTAACTGATTCAACTCGATTACGTACGGTCCAAACTTAGTCCCACCATACACAGACACTTCGAAAGGACTAAAATCAGAATTCAAAAGTCTGAAACTTTGAATTGGGATAAGATCTCCTTCTCCTGTTTCAAACATTAAGGAACAAAGGATGTTCTTAATTTTTACCGGCATGTTTACCGTTTGGTTTTCAATATATAAAGCGGCTCTAACATAACCTGCGTTCGGATTAATCTTAGAAGTTGAATTAACCTTAGCAGCCTTATCTCTACGATATTTCATAGCTTTATCGCTGGAGGAATTCGCTTTCACACTCCAAGCTTCTCTGTCTAAATTATTAACAAATGGTTTATCAGCCCACTTTGTTAATGTCTTCGTAGTTGATGCAGTAACTCCCCAGTTTTTAGATGAGCTAGTTCCATAGTTAGCCCCTGTTCCTTGCCATTTCGCACCATAACTCTCAGAGGACGAACCTGCAAAATTTAATGATATAGAATCCGAGTAGGTATCTTGGAACTGAACAGTCTTTAAGTTCAATTCGTTCTGATGGATTTTTTCTGATCCTTCATTTCGTGTGGAGGCAAAATCTTGGGATCCGATTTCGCTTATAATTTCGTCGGAGTCTTGACTTGAACTTATTTCGATTGCTATCTTCATCGTCACTGGAGGAGCAATGATGGTATCAATCATTGGATAATCGGCGACCCAAACGTTAGTTGTTGTTTCATTTGCGTTTTGAATCCCATCTCCATCAAAATCGTTCAGGATATTTGTTCCGGTAGGATCTATCGCTCCGCCTAAAGCTTTTACATTAACCTTAGTTCCCGGAGGAAGACTGAAAAGATTATCTACTGGGATAACTGGAAGTACCGGACTACCAGGCTGCCCTCCTTTATCTATAATAAGGGGAACTTTTTCGATCGTTAACCAAGTTGCCTTAGAGAGATCCACATCTCGATTCCCTCCAAAACCCCAGTCGCTCAAACAGCTTGCAAAGAAAAATACAACAGAAGTTATAATAACTTTTCTAACAGTAATCTTAACGATCAAATCGAACATCGAACGAACCTCCAGCCCCTATCACTTAAAGGACCAAATTCAAAATACAAAATAGGCCGGACAAATTTTTCGACTTGAGTCGACTTTTTTGACTGAGTTCAAATTTTTACTCACAGTTTTGTCAGATTCATCTATGAATCGAAACACAACTTGCGTACCTGAGTGGACTTCTGAAAAAAGTTCCATTTTTTGTCTAATTTTTTGTGGCTAACTTAAAAAAAATTTCAGAAAAGCTTATAAAACAGGCAGTTATAATGATGAAATCGAGTTAACGGAAAAATTTTGGGAACTTTTTTGTACCAAATGGGATAATGCGCTGCGATGAATATATATCCCCTAACGGATATATTCAATTATCATAATATATCATATTTCTTTAAGAAAATTTCACAAAAAAGAGAGTATTTTAAATTTCCATAATGTAAAAATTCAAAATTTAAGAAATTAATTATTTCCAAAACAGCATCTTCGAGCATAGATAGTTTGAAAAACAAAGCATATATCAATCCTACTTTTCTTGATCTAATCCTGCAGGTTCTTGGATGACTCGGACATGAGCAGAATAGATACTATTAAAAAGCTTGTACTAAAAAGCCTTTTCCTATAATCTTTCCCAATGACGCGTTCTTCTCTTAGAACTGACGGGGCTTTTCTTGTCGGGATCACTGGGATGATCGGCGGAGGTAAATCCACTGCGACTCGGATCTTAGAAGAGTTGGGCGGAGTCAGGATTAGCGCTGATGAGATAGCCCGCAAATACACGGATCCAAACAGTCCGATCTCTAAGGAATTAATAGATTCCTTGGGCACTGAAATTTTAGATGAGTCCGGTCAGATAGATCGCAAAAGGATCGCAAAGTTAGTATTCGGTAATCCCGAAAAACTAAAGATCCTAAACTCTTTGACCCATCCAAGGATACGTAAGGAGTTTTTGGAAGTCCTGGGCAGTTTAGAAAAAGGCAGCTTGGTTTTGTGGGAAGTCCCACTTCTATTCGAAACGGACTCTTATACACTTTGTGATGCAACTGTCTGTGTGATCTCAGATCCCGAAGTTTCCATACAAAGGACAGTAAAAAGGGACGGGATTAGTAGAGAAGAAGCGGAAGCCAGGGCTAAAAGCCAGCTTTCGCTTCAGGAAAAAGCGAAGAAGGCCGACTATTCTATTAAGAACACAGGGGATTTGTTGGACCTTCGTAAAGAATGCGAATTTTTGTACGCTGAGTTAAAAGGAAGAATGAAATGAAGGAAAAAGTTTTCTACGTCATCAATCTGGATAATAAAAGGATCTCCCTACTCTCTCTATTTTTAGTAGGTCTTCTTTTTTCATTCTTCTTCTTAGGGGTTTCTGTAGGTAGAAAAAGAGGCCAAGTGCAAGACGACCTGGCTCTGAACTCCAACAGAGATAATATAGAATCCTTATCTTCCTCTACTGTGAACCAAGCAATGGAAGAATCTTCTGTTTCTTCTAATATTAAAAAGGAAGAAGAAGTTAAATTTAAAAATCTTCCTCCTGGTGCAGAAGTTGTGGATTTAAGATCCGAAGTTTCTCCCGCAAAAAAAGAAGAACCATCTAAGATAGAAGTAGAAGCTCCATCTTCTTCTCATCCTGAAAAAAAATTAGTTCGGAAAGAAAAGGAATCCAAAAAATCAGTCCACACTTCGACTCGTAAGGTGGCTGTCCATAAGGCTGATAACGATTTTTTTGTTCAAGTAGCGGCTTTCAAGACCAAAGAGAAGGCAGATGAACTCAAGTCGTCTTTAGGTGGGAAGTCCTATGTGAAAAAAACCAAAAATGGTTATTTTACTGTCCGTATGGGAAATTTTCCGTCCAAAGAAGACGCTGAGAAATCCATGAAGAAACTTCCGGGCAATTTAAAAGAAAACGCTTTGGTCTCTAAGGAATAACTTTTTTTTAAATATTCAGTCGGCCGATCTTTCATATTTTTTCAATTGACCTAGTAACCGTGAAACCTCAAGTTCGTTGTTAACAGAAATGGATCTGAAAGAACTCGAACCAGTTCGTCTTGCCGTTGTCAGATCCACAATCGAAAGATTGCGTCACACGTATTCGGATCTTTTAACTTCGATTAAGGGATACGATGGGATTCCCTCCTTTTTCGAAAACAATCTCTATGCTCCCAGCAACAAAGAAGAAAGAGACAATGCACTCGAAAGTTTGTATGAAAAATTGAAAACTGTCGCTGGCAAGTCTATGACAGACAATATCCATCAGATTATTCAACTAAATAGACTCACTGACTCTTTGGATTTTGATACCGCAAGAGTGGTGATCGAAAATAATCTCATGGAAAACGGTGGGATCCCTCAAGAAAATCTTTACGCGGCATTAGGCGCAACCGGCAGATTCGAAGATAGAAGAGCTCAGATCAGCATGGTTGGCGATACTCTAAAGTTCTTCTTCTCTCTTTCCAAACTTCCTATGGTTAAACTTATCATGGCGCCTATCAAAGTTGCAGCATCCATGGTAGGAGCTACTTCTCTAGTTGATACTATGGAAGCAGGTTATAATCTATCTTCAAAGATCAAAGATTTGCAGCCTTTCATTGATTCATTTATAGATAGAGAAAACCGACTTTTAGGCAAACTGATTAACGGCGACAAACACGAGCCGATCCAATTTTAATTTTTCCAAAGAGTTCCTTTTCGGATTCCCTCTTGCCTTTTTTCAGATTTCCTAGATCCTTTGCTCCGGCCGGATCTTTGGCCTTGGGGCAAATTCATGTTTATAGGACATTATAGCGTTTCTTTCGCTTCTAAAAAAGCGGAACCGAAAACTCCTCTTTGGGCGAGTTTTGTAGGAGTTCAGTTCGTAGACATTCTGTTTATGATCTTTATTTTATTCGGGATCGAAGGTATTCGATTCGTTCCTGGTTTTACTGAAGTAAATAATTTCGATCTTTATTATATGCCAATCACTCACAGCTTAGTGGGTGGAATCGGCTGGTCGATCTTATGTTTTCTAATCTTCAAATTTGTATTTTTAAGATCCAAACCATATTCAGATTCCTTAAAGAATAAAATTTCTGGACTCATCGGCTTAACCGTTCTTTCTCATTATTTTTTAGATCTTCCTATGCATACGAAAGATCTACCTATTCTATTTGATTCAGGTCCCAAGATCGGTTTCGGCCTTTGGCATAATAGAACTCTTTCAATCGCAACCGAAGTAACTCTTACTTTGATCGGGCTGATCTTATACTTCAGGGCGACCAAGCCTGGTCCAACATTCGGCGGAAAATATGGAATGCAAATTTTTGGTGGAATACTTTTGGTCTTAGCGATTGCCACTCCATTCTTCCCTCCTCCACTTACCATTCCTGAATTTTCTATCCAGGCTATTGTAGGTTATATCCTTCTTGCTTGGGTAGCCGGCTGGTTGGACGGCAAAAGATTGCCAGCAGAGTCTTGAAATCTTACTAGGTACTTTTTAATTCGTGCAAAATAAAAATTATCCATTCTTAGGGGCGCTCGGGCTTTGTTTCTTAGTTCTAATTGCAGGTTTCGGAATAGGGATCGTGTTTGCGATCCTTCAATCGGTTACAAAATTGGATTTAGATCCGAAAGTTATCACAGCAATAGGAAACTCAGCCTCATTCGGATTAGCAATCTGGGTCGGACTTAAAATTTCTAAAAAAGAATATTCTGAAGTTCTGCGCCTCAATCCATTGAGGCCTCTTGAAACAATTAGTTTTGCGATCACTGCGATTGGCTTTTCTTTTCTTCTTTCCGAAGTTGATAATTTGTTTTCGATGTTAGTTCCTAAGCCGGACTTCATTATAAACTTATTCCAAGGATTATTCGATGGAGAGAATATATTCCTATCAGCGATCTTACTTTCTGTTGTAGCTCCACTCACAGAAGAACTCATGTTTAGAGGAGTGATATTAGATAGATTCTTAAAACATTATTCGGTTATATCTTCTTTCCTACTTTCTTCATTGTTATTCGGGCTGATCCATCTGAATCCTTGGCAATTTATCGGATCCAGCATACTAGGCATCTATATGGCTTGGGTAGTTTATAAAACGGATTCGATCTGGAATTCGATTATAATTCATGCAGTGTTTAACGGAATCCCGCTTATTGTTTTAAATGGGCTCAAACTTGAGATCCCAGGTTTTTCAGCGCCGATTGCAGGTAAAATTCAAGTCCTACAACCTCTCTGGCTAGACCTTTTGGGTTTACTGATTACTTGTTTTGGATTATCTTTTACTTTCTTTTTGTTCAGAAGAAGGAACGAAAAAACTGCATAAGCTAACAATCCGAAGGTCCTTTTTTCTATTCGGGTCAGAGCTGTGTAGTTTTTTCATTTTTAGAAGTCGAACAATATTGGCCGAAACCTTTCGGCCATTCGTATATTCGGGTCACTCCGTTAGAATTAGAAAAAGGCAAAATAACAATGGTGGCAAACTCCGTCCAAACTACAAATTTTTCAGAAAAAGGGGCGATCAGCATCAACAGAATCCGAATCGGATTTTCCATAGTGATGCTTTTTGTGAATGTTCTGGCTTTATTCTCTCAAGGTTCCAGTTCCCAAACTAGCACATTCATTAACTTTTTAATAGAGCTCACCATTTTTGGTTATGGTGTAGCGCAGATCTTTTTACTCAAAAAAGGAAAGCTTAAGAGTTCTTTTGTAACTCTCTGCGTGTTCTTGGATATTTTAATGTATTCTCTCATCTTCATCACAGTAACGGTTTTTGCTGCAAATGCAGAGGCGATGGTAGGAACATTAAAGATGCCATTCTTCATCATGTTATACTTTTTCGTGATGATCTATTCCGGACTTCTTCTTTCCCCAAAAACTACTTTGATGGTTGGATATCTGGCCTTGATCGGAACATTCTCCATGGATTACTTCGCATGGTTGAATGGAGTTGAGTTCAAATACAATACTGATAAGTCCACTGAGATCTCCGTATTTTTTGAGATCATCCGATTTGTATTTTTCGTTTTAGGAATTCATATCTTAACTTCCGTAGTGAAATTTTTAGTTTCAGTTTCTGATGTGGCAATTAAATCCACTGTTGAGGCAGAAGCAAAAAGTGAAGAAGCTGAGAAGGCCAAGGATAGAATTACTAGCGAAGCTTCTACTCTGAACAAAAATACTTCTGAGATGAAAACCGAAATGGATACTCTGAACTCTGAGATCCAAAGCCAGGTTTCCAGTATGGAACAAATCAGCGCTTCTTTGGAAGAATTAGCTGCATCCACAGACAGTGCCGCGAAATTTGTAAAAGCTCAGTTCGGAAAGATAGAAGAATTAAACAAAGAAAGTGATACTTTAAATTCTATCCTAAAAGATGTTCGTATCTCAACCGACTCATTATCTAAAACGACGGAAGAATCCAAAGGTTATAGTAAAGATGTTTCCGGAGCAATGGAAGTATTGGGAAATAATTTCGGAGAAGTAAGTAAATCCTTCCAAAAGGTCCAAGATGTAAACGATATCATGAGAGAGATCGCGGACAGAACTAATTTACTGGCACTAAACGCTTCCATCGAGGCAGCAAGAGCTGGAGAACATGGAAAAGGATTCGCAGTAGTTGCCCAAGAAGTAGCAAAACTCGCAGATAGCGCCTCCGAAAACGCAGCTACAATTTCTAAAATTATCGGAGAAGCAGCAAAACTGATCACAAACGGAAACACTGCAGCAGAAGAAACAAAAAGAAAAGTTTCCGTCCAAGAATCTGGATTTACTTCAGTGGTGGAGAACCTAAACCAATTGAGATCCAGAGTTGAGAACCAAGGAAAAATCCATGAGTCCTTCTTAAAATCTTTCCGAGAACTATTTGATCTATCCAGACAAATCGAGTCAATCGCGAGCGAACAGAAAAACGGAACCAAAGAAGTGGTCCAGGCTCTTTCTTCCATCGAACAGTCTTCGAATATTATCTCCGAAGGTTCGAATAGAATGAGAGCCAGCTTAGAAGAACTTTCAGAACAGTCCAAGAGATTGGTAGTTCAGTAAGGTCTTATCGGGAGGTTTTTAGAAGCTCAATATTCTTGACTTCCCGGCATTGGTTGAAAAACTGACTTTCGTAACCCGTCGCGAGTGTGGTGAAATTGGTAGACACGCCAGATTTAGGTTCTGGTGCAGTAATGTGTGGGGGTTCGAGTCCCTCCACTCGCAAAAACTTTCCTCTTTAAAACAATCAAACATTCCAATAAAGTAAGCCCAAGAAACTCAAACGGCGAGTCCTTTCCTACTCCGTATATTTTCCATTTTTATATCTTCTTGCAATATGCAAGTGGTAGATCAATCCATAGTCCTTAAAATAATTTGTATAAAGCGAGTTGTTGAGGAGAAGTGTATGACTAACGGTAAAAAAAGGTCGGATTGTCCAATAAGCTGCTCTCTTGATATTTGGGGGGATAAATGGTCCTTATTAATCATAAGAGACCTGATGTTCGCAAAAGAATGCACCTATGGCGATTTCCTAAAATCGAAAGAAGGAATCGCGACCAATATTTTAGCCTCAAGACTACAGGTGCTGGAAGAAAATAAGATCATCCAAAAACATGATCATCCGGATAGCAAAGCAAAAGTATTATATAAGCTTACTCGTAAGGGGATAGATATGCTTCCCATACTAGTCGAAATACATTTATGGGCTGAAAAATATTCAACCATACCCGCCGATAAGAAAGCAATGTTAAAAGAAATAAAAAAGGATAAGCTGGGATTTATTAAGACAATGACCAAAGAATTGGAAAAGGTCCTTACTTGATCCGAGAATCGATATCCCAGCGAATCCTTTAGTTTCACACTTGATTTACTTTTTTCAGGATTGCTCCTTCAAAAGTATTATAAGCAAATCTTTGCAATGTTAGAAAAAGGGAGGCACCTTTTCCAACTGGATAACTGAACTTTGGAGTTTTTTCATTCACAATTTTCGATATCGTTTTTACTACCGGCTCAGGTCCTGGTGCATTATCAAATTCTCTTTTTGTAAATTCTACAATCTTCTGACGAAGTGAATCGTATTCTTTAATATTTCCTTTAGCTGAAACCGCATTCCCACCTATATTCGTTTTGAAAGCCATAGGCTCTACTACGCTAACCTTGATATTAAATTCGTTTAGCTCGAATCTTAAGGATTTAAAATAACCTTCTAACGCATGTTTTGAAGCTGAATAATAGGAAACATTCGGAAGGCTGATCAGGCCTAAAAAAGAACCGATAGTAATTATTTTTCCCGACCTTTGTTGTCTGAAGTAAGGTAACAATTCATTCGTAAACTTAACAGTTCCCCAAAAGTTCGTTTCTAATTGTTGTTTTCCTAATTCGATTGAAGTCTCTTCAGCTAATCCTTTTACTAAGTAACCTGCGTTATTGATCAGCACATCCAATTTATCTATTTCATCGAACAATAACTTACCAAAGGAAGCAATGGAATTATCATCTGCGATATCCAAAGGTAACAACTTGAAGGGAATATCCGACTGATACTTTTTGGGATTACGGCTTGTTCCGATCACATTATGACCGTTTTCATAAAGTGTTTTTGCGATCAATAATCCGATCCCGGAAGAAGCTCCGGTCACTAAAATTGTTTGTTTCATTTTTTTGTCCAAAATATTACTTGCATTTAACAAGTAATATGACTTAAATTAACTTGCAAAAAGCAAGTAATTTTTAAAAATCATTTTCGGGGATAAAAAAAGGTTAACTACTCCGTCTTCCAACTTTGGAAAAGAGGTAAAATCGCTTCTGCTAAGGTTAGATCCGACTTTTCGGTGATTTTCAGATTATAGGGATTGGATTCCACTAGCTTTGAGCCAATACCCTGAGCTTGTGCCCATGAACATAGATCCGTGGGCTCTATTGAGTATGGTTTTTCCAGGACCTTCTTCAAGATATCTCCTCTAATTCCTTGTGGAGTTTTCATGAACCAGATCTTCTCACGGTTTAGGAATTTCAGATTATCCTTTTCTTCTTCCAGAACAGTTTCGTGATTTTTAGAAGCAAGAGTGGCTACTCCGAATTCTTCCGTTGCACTGGATAATCTATCCAGATCATCCGAAGAAACGAATGGTCTAGCCGCATCGTGGATCAAGATGAGATCATTTGCCGAAAATTGAATACCTGATATTCCGGCTAATGTGGATCCGTGTCTAGTGTCCCCGCCTTCTACAATTCTATCTCTTTCTCTAAGTAATGCAGAACAGAGTGTTTCTGATTTTAAAATATAATCTTTATGAGATACTAAAACTATACTTTTGGTTTTTCCCCAGTCCAGAAATGCTTCTAAGCTATGAAGTAAGATAGGTTTTCCGTTTAATTCTAAAAATTGTTTCGGAATATCCGACTTCATCCGGGAGCCTGTTCCTCCCGAAAGAAGTAGTAGATAAATATTACCCGAGGGAAACCAGGACTTCATTCTGAAGGACTTGTTCCAAGGTTTGTTTTTTACGGACTAACTTTACGGACCCATCCAGATCGATCATAACTTCCGGTGTTTCCGGATAAGAATTATAATTTTTCACGGACATAGAAGAACAATAAGCTCCTGTTCCTTCCATCACCACTAAGTCTCCAATCTCAGGAATATGTGTGGTCCTAAGTTGCGGCCCACCTCCTTCTTCCTGAGTAATCAAGTCGCCGCTCTCACAGCAATGTCCCACATAAACAAATTCTCCAGTCTTTTGTTCGGAGTTTTCTTTTTGAGGAATGACTATCAGAGGATGTTTTGCAGCATATAAGGCAGGCCTTGTATTCACATCCATTCCCATATCCAGTTTTACGAAAGTGTATCCCCCATCTCCAGTATAGACGATATCATCTACCTGAGTGAGGATTGCTCCGTTATTCACCATTAAGAAGGAGCCTGGCTCTATTTCCATTTTGAGTTGGATTCCTTTCTCTTTGGCATAATTTTCAAAGAGCTCTTTGACCGGTTTTCCAATGGTCTGAGGATCGGTTGTCTTTTCACCGATCATTCTTCCTACTTTGAAACCTCCGCCCAAATTCACATTCCTGCAGTCAGGGAATTGAGCTGCGATCTCTAAGGTATACTGAGCCACAGCCTTCCAAACTTCTGGATCTGAACCGGAACCTATATGAGTATGAACTCGAACTAGCTTAAGTCCGTATTTGGAAACGATCTCTTTTACTTTTCCGATCTCTTCGTGCCAGATGCCAAAGGAAGATGTTTTCCCTCCTACATCTGTTTTCTTAGTAGCTCCTGAACCTAAACCAGGATTAAAACGAACGCTTACTTCTTTTCCTGGGAAGTTTTTTCCAAATTCTTCCAATTGCCTAAGAGAACATGCGTTGAATTGAACTCCTTGTGGGATCAATTCCTTTAGGGATCTCGCCAATTGCTGGGAAGTGAGTAAAATATCAGAAGGTTTGAATCCGGCAAGTAACGCACGTTTCACTTCGTGTTCAGAAGATGCATCAATATGTATGCCCTTCTTCTTTAATATTTCCAGAACCGTACGTCCTGGATTGGCTTTCATTGCAAATCGAACGGTCAGACCGAAAGCGTTAGGAAAGGCAAGTGTGTCATCGCAACTTTTTTCAATTCCTTTGCGAGAGTACACAAAAACTGGGGTACCGAAATTTGTTGCGATATTTATAGCTTCTTCGGGAGTCAAAAATTTAAGATTTTCTATTGATTGCATAGGGTTAGAGGGTTTTCTAGATAGTTCTAGGCCATCTTTTAGAGCGGTCCGGGTTTTTTCAAAGGCAAAATTCCGATATGGCAGGCAAAATCACTCATCTCGAAGCTCTTTCCCAAGTCTGCAAACATCTGGATCACGGAACTGCAGAACAAAGAAAGATCGCAAAACTTTTAAGAGAAGAAGGTACCCGTAAGTTTGCCAATATAGGCGCGATCGCTCCCGACATTTTTTACTTTTATCATGTTCTTTCTCCTGTGCGGACCAAAAAAGCCCTGCCATGGGGAGATTTAAGCCATCACGAAAATGTTTTGGAACTGATTCTGAACTTTTTGGATGGAGTTCTCACAGTTGAGGAAGGGATTTATAGAGATCGTTTTTTAGCATTCACTTTAGGTTATATCATCCACTGCGCTGTGGACATCGTCACCCATCCCTATATATTTTTTATTTCCGGAGATTATTATAGTCCGGACAAACAGATCAGCTCCAAGGCGCAATACAATCATATGAGAGTAGAGTTCGCTTTGGATTCCTGGCTTTTAGATTTTAGATGGGGAATGACTCCTAAAGCGTATGATTTTGTTCAGCACGTGGACTTAATCTTCAAAGGTAAAGATGGGAAGAAAAAGATGGACCCAATGCTTTGGAACTTTTGGCTAAAAGGTTTAAAGGCAACCTTCCCAAAAGAATTTAAAGAAAAGTATATAGGTTCCGAAGAAAAGATCATTCCTGGAGATATTCTGAACGAATCTTTCTTAGGTTATTTGTATTTTCATAGATACTTGGATTCCAGAAGTAAGATCATAAGAGCAGCACTTAGCTTTTTAGATAAGATCACTTTGCATAAAGTTAATTCTTCTGTTCTAATGCTTCCGTTAAAGGAGCATATAGATAAAAGAATCATGAACGAAGAAAAAAGAGAATGGTCTTATCCAGCAGATCCGAACTTGATCCGAAATGATTCTTTCGTAGAATTGATCAACAAAGCTTGTGACGCTGCAAAAGACGCGGTTACAAATGCTTGGGGTTATGTTCACGACAAAACTTCTCGTTCTTCTATGATCAAAGAATACCAAGGATATAATTTGGATACAGGACTTAGGTTCCATGGCATTGATAAGATGCGCCAATTTTCGCCTTTATAATAATTAGAAATAAAACCAAATGAAACACGAACCCGTAGATTTTTTCACAAGATATTTTGTAGTACTTTTTAGAGACAGGATCCAATCTCGTTTGGATTCTTCCGATCCTGTTCGAAAACTTTTGTATCTTGTTTTAGGACTGATCTTCTTAAACGGATTTTTATTTGTATTCTCTATCAAAGATATTTGGCAGGTCCCTAAGGCCGATCGTTACGAAAAACCTTCTCTACTTTTCGGTCTTAATACAGAAGGAAAATACGAACCGATCGCTGAGTTTTATAGATTTTCCAGGGTAGTAATCACCGACGAAGATCTTCCTGGAGGCTGGGAAGAAAATAAGGTCATCCGTTGTTTCGTTTCCACAGAAGATAATAATTTTAGATCCCATAAAGGATTAGATCTTCGAGGAATTTTCAGAGCAACCATGGTCAACCTTCTTGCAGGAAGAGTAAAAGAAGGCGCATCCACAATCACTCAACAGGTTGCCAGATTAAAATTCTTAAACACAGAAAGGTCCTTTTTGCGTAAAGCAAGAGAAGCATGGCTCGCACTTCTTCTTGAATTAGTATTCGATAAGAAAACCTTAATAGGAATCTACCTAAACGAAATCCCTCTCGGCCACGGGACCATAGGTGTAGGCGCTGCAGCAAAATTCTATTTTAGAAAAGATATTAAGGACTTAAGCTGGGGAGAAGCAGCACTTCTCGCCAGTTTGACCACCAGACCTAAGGAATTTTCTCCTTTAGTAAATCCAAACACATCCGCCTCTAAAGTAAGGGTAGTTTTCAAAAAGCTGGTGGAAAACGGGATCTTAGATGTGGAAACCGCTGAGAGAGAATTCGAAGCATTCTCCGAATATTATATAACCTTAAATCGTTCTCCGAATGATTCTGCATTCTCAGATCGTCTCAACAAATTCCCTTACTTTACGGAATATGTACGTAAAAACCTCGCTCGTTATATACCTTCTCAACAGATCTATGAGGGCGGTCTAAAGATCTATACCACCCTGAACATCCAGCACCAGACCCAAGCCGAAAAAGCATTGGCCGCTGGTTTGAAACAACAAACCCAATTATCTAACCAAAGAGCATTTACTAAGATTGATTCCTTCGAAGATTCTTACGGTTCTACCTATAAACTTTTAGCAGAACTCCATGATCTCCCTGAATTCAAATTTAAGATCTCTCGTTCTTACAGAACATTCAACAGGGCTTGGCAGGAAGAATTCAGAGACGATTTAGCCTTCTTAAATTTGATCTCAGGCACGGAGATGTTGGGAGAAGCAATCGATTGGAATTATAGAACCCAAGCCACTGAAGACCATTTACTACCAGTAGAAGGTGCCTTAATTTCCATTCGTCCGGATACGGGCCATATCACCGCAATGGTGGGAGGTTCCGGATTTAGATCCGACAACCAACAGATTCGCGCATTCCAAGCATATAGACAACCTGGCTCCGCATTCAAACCGTTAGTATATGCTTCCGCGATGGAATATTATCATGAACATCCAGATGATAAAAAGAATGTTACCGCTGCTTCTCTATTTGATGATTCTCCACTGCAGTATGTTCTGGAAGATGGAGATGAATGGAACCCAAGCAATTATTCAGGAGAATATTCCGGATTCATTCGTTTAAGAGAAGCTCTCGAACTTTCCAGAAATAGTGTTGCAGTACGACTGCTTGAGCATACAGGTCTGAATAATCTTCTACCAAGACTCGAAAAACTTTTACAAGTAGAGAATAGAAATCTGCCTAGAGACTTTTCAATAGCATTAGGAAGTTTTGAAGTTTCTCCTTACGAACTCGCAAGATCTTACGCAGTGTTTGCTTCTGGAGGAAAACAAGTTTTCCCACTCAGCGTTTTATATGTAGAAGATGAACAAGGAAATCTGATTAAAGATTTTAGAAAAGAATTCGAATCTAAGGAAAGAAAAAGATTACTCTCTCCTGAAACGAGTTATGTTATCACTTCCATGATGGAAGACGTGATCAAAAAAGGAACGGGGACAGGAGCCAGATCTTACGGACTCACTCGTCCCGCTGCAGGAAAAACAGGAACCACAAATAATTTTAGAGATGCATGGTTCGCAGGTTACACTCCTGAACTTGTAGCAGTCGTTTGGGTTGGATATGATACGGGAACACTTTCGCTAGGACGAGGAATGTCAGGCGCAGTTGTAGCTGCTCCCATCTGGGGAAGATTTATGGCAAACGCACTCGTTAAAGAAAAATCCAAATCATTTGATTTTGGAGACGCAAAAATTGTGCGCAGGACCATTTGTTCCATCTCCGGAAAACTTCCTGGTAACCATTGTTACCAAACAGAAGAAGAAGTTTTTGATAAAGATACAGTTCCTAAAGAAGTCTGCGACGACCATAGAGGAATGACAGAACCAGATCCGACTCCTACCCATACCACGGACCCAGGAACGACGAAAAAGAAAAAACCGAACCTCTTCGAGGGTGACGAGGATGTAATTCGGTAGATTGTAAATGCAGTGTTCGCGATGTTAAGGCTGCGGCGAAGACGCAATTCGATAATATTGAAACCCCTAATTTCTCTCTGCGGCTTCGCGGCTCTGCGTGCCAATTTTTATAATTTTAATCTCACGCAGAGGCGCAAAGACGCGGAGGATTTTATGATGTAGGAATTCCTACATCCAAAATCTACACTCTATGCCTCCTTGACTCTGTGTGCCGAAAAACTTAAGAGGCTCTTCTACACTTCGCGGCTCTGCGTGAGACTTAAATTTATTTTCTTACAACCAAGTCGGTCCGGGGTCCGAAGAAATAAGATTCCCGGAGAGGGGGGAGCGGAAGACGCGAAGCGGCTGAAGCGAGGGGGACCCCTCCCCCTTATATCTTCTCTTATCCACCTTTTACAAAAAGAGTTGTCGATTTCGGAACCGCCCACCAAATAGATGAATCAGCAGTCAGGAGTAACAGATGGCCATCGGTAAGGATAATAATAACAGCGTAATCGGCCCAGGTTCCATATTTGAGGGCAAATTCTATATCGCTGGTTCCCTACGTATCGACGGAAAATTCGAAGGGGAAATTAAAACCGACGACGCATTATTTATTGGAGAAACTGGTAAGGTCCGCACGAACATTTCCGCAAGAGAAGTGATTGTAGCTGGAACCTTGATCGGAAACATTAAAGCGGAATCAGAAGTCCGCTTGGAAGAAACTGGACGTCTCTTAGGGGATATTATCGCTCCCGCTCTTTCCCTGGCAAAAGGTGTGGTAGCTAAAGGAAATATCACCGTAACTGGAGGCCAAAAGAAAGACGTTAAAAAGATCGTAGAAGAATCTTTTGGCGGCACAAGGACCCTGGACAACGGAAAGGAAGAATAACTCTTAAGAACCGAGTTCTTTTTCCCACCTCCTAGATTTGTTCGAATCAAAAACTCGGGTGGTTCTCCGCCCGATCGACCGATATTCAAAGTATGATCTTCAAGAAGCCCAGGCAATTGACCGCAGGAAAGGAAATCCTCCGGACAGATAATTTCACCCTGATCTACCTGGGCGCTTTCCATTTTCATTATTCCTTTTATTTCAGAGGAAACCTTTATCACGGAAATCTGGATTTCAGAAGACGTAAATTCCGCGTTATTCCTCTTGTAGCCTCAGTCATTTTTATGGTCCTATTTTTAGGAATTTGGATGAGTCCTTCTAATGCTTCAATGGAATCTGCTTCTACAGAAGTAACAGAGAATGATTCAGAAGACTTAAAGGCTAAAAAAGGTGACGAGAAGTTCTTAGAAGAATCTGAAAAAGCAAAACTCACCATCTTGATGGCGAATGAGATCAAAAGTGCTTCTGATAAAAAGAAACAACTTAAAGTAGTTACCTATAAAGTAAAAAGAAACGAAACACTTTCGGAGATTGCAACCCGTTATAAAGTTTCCATGGAATCTATTGCGGGTTCTTCCAGTATCAATTTAGAAGATACATTATATCCAGGACAGATATTACAGATCCCGAATAAACAAGGTCTATTATATAAATTCAAGGCGGGAGATACAGTCGCCAAAGTAGCTTCTCTCTATAAAGTAAACTTGGATGAAATTTTAGAAGAGAATAAACTGGATGATCTGGACATTCTTCGTCCGGGCCAAAAAGTTTTCCTTCCTGGTGCTGTGATTCCAGACCCAGCTCCTAAATGGGTTGTCCCCGTTACTTCTCATGTGGTCACTTCTAATTATGGCTGGAGAACTTTTCCCCAACATAAATTCCACGAGGCGCTGGATTTAAAAGCAAACTACGAAGCAGTGATGGCGGCTCGTAACGGTAAGGTTGTATTCGCAGGATGGATGGGTGGTTACGGAAACGCGATCGTAATCGAACATAACGACGATTTCAAAACACTATACGCTCATAATTCCAGATTAAATGTGAAACGAGGGGACTATGTGGTCGCGGGTAAAAAGATCTCAACCTCAGGATGTACTGGATATTGTTTCGGTCCTCACTTACATTTCGAAGTAATCCATAAGGGAAAATCGGTTAACCCTGGAAAATATCTAAAGGGCCTCAGTTATAAAAGAGGCTCTAAACCGAACCATTAAAATTTTATGATGTTTCGATCTTTCTTTCTTCTACTGAATTTTGTTCTATATTTAGGTTGTGGACCTTCTATTTCAGAATATTTGAATAAAAGAACTAATTCCCAATATTCTTCAACGCAGGGAATTGAGGTATTTTTTAATACTTCTAGAGCATTCAATCCTGGAACACAAGTCGCATGTTCTAATTCTTATTTTCTGAATTTCGGGAATATGGAAACTCAATCAGGTTCCTGTTTAATAAATGTTCCGGCGGATAGAGAAATTGGCTCCCTACCCTTCGGCCTAGGAAATAAAGAGAGATCATTTCAATTCTTAGAGCATAGAGTTTCGATCCAAGGTAAAACCAAAGAAGATCAAGAGAAACTCTGGTGGAAAAAAATCGAAGAAGATCCGTTCGAAGAAGTAATCGTATTCGTTCATGGATTTAATGTAAACTTCGAAGAAGCTGTTTTAAGAGCTGCTCAACTCAAATATGATCTGAAATTTCCTGGCAAGGTAGCTCTATATACTTGGCCAGCAGGAGGAGATGGTTCTATGCTTGGGACCTTCTTCCTGAAAAACACTTATGAAAAAAATTTAATGTCTGCGAGAAGCAGCAGAGATTCTTTCAAAAACTTCCTGAAAAGAATGATCTCTACCAATAAAAAGATCCATCTATTAGTTCACTCAATGGGACATCAAGTCGTCCTAAATTCAGTTTCTGAACTTTCTAAAGAATTGGGAAATAGACCTTTTCTAAAGGAATTGGTATTGAATGCACCCGATTACGATACAGGTGAGTTTATACTCATCTTGGACAGTTTATTAAAATCTTCGGAAAGGATCACATTATACTGTTCTCCGGGAGACTCTGCATTATTCGCATCCGCCCAAATCCACCAGACAGGAAGACTCGGTGCATGCTCCAAATTTCCTGGTGTGGATGTGGTCAATGTGAACCCAATAGACGCCTCTTTATTGTCATTAGGTCACGGATATTATTCTTCTCGCCCGATCCTAACCGATCTCTACCAACTGTTTTTGGGTTTAGGAGCGGAGAAGAGACTATTCATCCGTAAGTCCTATGGAAACGAAAACTATATTCTCCGAAATTAAATCCTTCTAAACCCAGAATCGATCCACCCTGCCTCTGGGACGGACAACCTCACCACAATGCACGTTAGACGATATATCAAAAAATTTCAGATTTTAGTCCGAAAGGATTAGGGAAATTTTTATATACGAATGGTTGTTTCAAAAAAGATTACAAGGCATTACCATTACTCACAAAAATCTCACTTATATTCGATTTTACTTGCAAAGATCTCTATTATTTTTTGCCCCATATTTCCGTTGATATTTTCACTTATCATTTTTCATTTATATGGTTGAAACAATCGGTTTTATTCGTAGATTAGAAGTATGCTCACAAAACCTAAGATCCTAGTTGTAGAAGATGAGATCATAGTCGCAGTTAACTTGGGTCAGAAACTTAAAAAATTAGGTTACGATCTTGTGGGCATCACATCCTCCGGTGAGGAAGCCATCCAAAAGGCAGAGGAAAATCATCCTGACCTGGTCCTAATGGATATTAATATAGAAGGGAATCTGGACGGGATCCAAACTGCGGAACTCCTACGAAACCGATTCCAAACCCCTGTTATTTATCTTACAGCATACGCGGACGAAAACACCCTCAATAGAGCCAAAAGAACCCAGCCTTTAGGTTATATAGTTAAACCTTTCGAATCTGACCAACTCCGCTCTTCGATCGAAGTAGCTTTGTATAAAAATGAGTTAGAACATAGAAACCGCAAAAACGAAGAGTCTTTAAAATCTACTTTAAACCAAATGGAATCGGGGATCATCACCACTGATGAAAACGGCTTAGTATTATTCTGTAATCCGGTAGCAGAAAAGATCGCTGGATTAAGTTATGCTGAATCCATAGGACTTTCCTTAACAAAGATTTTAAGATTAGAAGACTCAAATTTTTCCTCTTATACTCTCCCTCTTTCAGATGTATTAATTTCTCACCAAACGATTGAGAAAAATGGAATATTCGCAATTGATGCGATCGGAACTAAAACTGCGGTATCCGTTCAGATCTCTCCTATCTTAAACACAGAAGGAAAATCCAGCGGCAGTATTACTGTTCTCCGTTTGGGAGAATCAGACAATACAAACCAATCCTATCTGAAAGAGATCCATCATAGGATCAAAAACAATCTTACTGTTATTTCCTCTTTGCTAAGTATGAATGCTTCTAACCTGAAGGACCAAGAAACCTTGGATATTTTCAAGGACAGTCAGCATAGAATACAAGCAGTAGCACTTCTGCACGAAGTGCTTTATGAAAACCATGATCTATCTTCTATCAGTTTCGATCTATACGTGCGAAAACTTACCGATCTTTTATTCGAAGTATATAAAGTGGATCGTTCTAAGTTCAAACTAGTGTTGGATATTCAAACTCCCAAGATCCCAAGCGAGATGGGAATGAACTGTGCATTAATCATAAACGAACTTCTAACTAATTCATTCAAACATGGGTTCAAAGGTAGAGAGAACGGTTCTATATTGATCCGTTTTAGTTTGAATGACGAACAATATTTCTTGGAAGTCAAAGATGACGGTATTGGATTATCTGATGATACAATAACCCAAACACGCAATTCAGGCTCTTTGGGACTTTCCTTGGTAGATTCTTTCGTAAAACTTCTAAGAGGAAAACTAAGCTTAGAAAACGAAAACGGCTGCAAGGTCACCTTAAGCTTCCCGGCAAAACACGAGACCTAAAAAACGTTTTACTCGTCGGCTGAATCGGATAACTCTGATCCCGATGAAGACAAACTTTGAATTCTTTGAAATCGTCGAGAGAGAAGACGGAGTAGCCATCGTCTTCCTAAACCGTCCCGACAAAAGAAATGCGATGAACTGGAGTTTCTGGAGAGATCTTCCAGATGCAGTACACGAAATTAACTCCAATCAAAAAATCAGATCCTTCGTAGTCGCTGCAAGAGGCAAATCATTCTCCACAGGTTTGGACCTGGACTCATTCTTCCAAGAATTTGGATCAGTAGTACAAGGCACATACGGTGACGATCGTAAAAAATTCTACGAACTCATCCTAAGAATGCAGAAAGGTATCAACGCAGTTTACGATTCTCCTAAACCTTCTATCGCCGCAGTCCAAAAACATTGTATTGGTGGTGGACTGGATCTGATCTCCGCTTGCGATATTCGTTATGCGACGTACGACGCAAGTATTTCCTTAAGAGAAGCAAAGGTAGCAATTGTTGCGGATATGGGCTCTATCAATAGGCTTCCTTCTATCATTGGCCAAGGAAACACAAGAGAACTCGCCTATACAGGTAAGGACATCGACGGAGAAGAAGCTCTTAGAATGGGGCTTGTTTCCAAATTGTTCAAAGACCAAGACCAACTTTTGGAAGGTGCAATCGCAACAGCGTCCGAAATCGCTGCAAATCCAAGGATAGTGGTAGAAGGTACTAAAGAAGTAATGAACTACTCCGAAGGAAAACCTCTGGCAGTTGGTTTGAACTATGTCGCAGTTTGGAATTCCAGCTTTATGGATTCGAGAGATTTTAGAGAAGCGATGAAAGCCTTTAAAGATAGAAAAAGGCCGGAATATAATAAGAACTAACCGAACGATTGTGGATGTCGGAACTCCTACAAACGAGATAATTTCATTTTGTGGAATTCCTACATCCTAATTAAACGTACAGATCCAAAAGTCTGGATCTACCCTCAGAAGCCTGGGCTTGCACTTGAGCCTCTACGTTTAGCTTCAAAAGTTTAGAATTCATATCTGACTGAGCTTGGAATATTTCTCTAGGCAGATTGGCGATTCTTTCGATCATGAGAGATTGGCTGGTTTGGCTACCGATTTCCATTTTCTTTACCTCGCTGGATTGGGGATTTTTTCTTTCCTTTGCCCCCGTTTCAATCATCGGTTGATCTGTGGAAAACTTGATTATTTTAGGAATTTTTTTAGCCTGTCCCAGTCGTGGGTTTTCGGGAACTGATCATAAGCGCCATCCATAGGGAAAGGCAGAGAGAATTTACTAAGGCGTTCAACCTATACAAGGAATCCCTGAATTTTACCCAAAATCCCAAAACCGTCGTGAAGGTGAAAAATCGCCAAGCTTGGTGCCAATACTATATTGGGAATACCAGAGAAACTCTGAATCTTTTCCAGGAATTGCAGGATCGTTTTTCCACACATCCGGAAAGCAGACTGTATTATGCGAATTACCTCATCAAGGTTCACAATTTTAAATCTGCTAAAAAGATACTTACATCGGCCATTGAACTATTTCCGGACCAATTGGAATTATACCTAACTCTTGCAAGCTTATTAAAAGATACTGATAGATCGAATGAAGCAATCCAAGTATTAAAACAGGCTTTATCTCAGGAAAAACTTTCTAGGGGAAGAGGGATCAAACGAAAAGATATTTGGTCCGAGCTTGGATATTTGTATTATCAAAGGGGTGATTATAACTCAGCATTGGCTTCTTTAAAAACTGCCATGAGAATGGATGAAGAAGAGACTTTCCTGCATTATGATATGATCGCTCAGTGTTATCTAAAAGTTTCAGATCATAAGAACGCGCTTAAATTTATAGATTTATACATCAAATATTTTGGAGAATCGGACGCTGATATACTCGTTGTGAAAGCAAGAGCCCACGCCCAATTACAAGAAAGCCACTTAGCCTGCGCATCTCTACTACAGGCTTATTCTATGGAAAATGGTCTTAAACTTTCCGCAGAGGATATGGTGGATTTCGGTCCACTTTTGCAGACCGGTTTTTTTGATACATTAGAGAATGTTGAAATAGACGAGGCCTGATCACTTCCCAGCTAATTTTTTCTTAGCAAGATTTTGGATCTTCAGGAAGTCCTCCAACTTAAGATTGTTCTTTTCTCCAACCGGTGAATTATTCACTTCACTATGGTTATGAGAATAAGGAATTCCAATCTTCAATAAATCATCCTTATCGATCACAATTGTTTTTGTTCCTTTTGTAACTGTAAGATAATCAGACGTAGGGATCATTTTAGAATGGTCCGAAGAATTTTCTAACTCCACTTTACCTTGGCAATGGCAGATAAGCGTCATATCATCTATTACAGTAGTATAAAATTTAGTTCCTCTTACTCCCGCAGTAGTTGTTGGAGTTCCTAAACTTAATCCTTCCCCTTTTACAAGTTTATTAGAGAGAAGCCAAGATCTTCCTTTTTCTTGGAAAAATTTTTTGTCCGATTTGATGTCGTCAAAGCGAAATTTTGAATCTGATTGAATCTCCAACAAAGAAGCATTTTCTCCAAATGCAATCATTGCGGTGGAACCTTCGTCCGTAACCAATACGTCTCCGTTTTGGATTTCTTTGTTCACTTCTGCCTTGGATTTTTCGGAACCTCTTTCAAGGGTCACATCCCCTACAACGAATGTAATCACTCCTTTACCTATATTCGTTTCCTTTTTACCGCAAGAAAACAAAACACATGTTAAACTTAGAAAAAATAGAGCTGATAAGATTTTCATAGCCGTCGATTTTGAAGGTTCCTTTAAAGGAAGTAAATCGATTTTTAGGAAAGAAGAAAGAGTTATAACTATTCTAAACGAAGAGGAAGCTGCATAAAAACCCTATGGGACTTATTTTTTCTTAGAAGTTTTCTTGGGAGCAGGGACTTTCCGTTTTGTCTTTTTATTAGTAGCTTTGGCAGTTTTATTATAATCCTGTGCAAGCCCCATCCAGTATCCAAACTCTTTCTCAGATCTTACTTCTTCTATATTTACGAATACAAAACCTTTCATCAGATTTCCATTATGGATCATCGGTCTTGCCTTTTTCTTTTCTAAAACGAATTCGTAATCTTTGGGATCTATTCTAAACATAAGTTCCTCGTCCCTGACGCAAACGCACATCTTTCCGTTTACCATGAACCAGAGGCCGCCGAACATTTTTTTCTCCTCAACCTCTTTCTGTTTAGTAAGAGTTTTTCGAACGCGTTCGGCTGTTTTTTCGTTAATTGCCATATACTTCCTAAGAAGATCTGAATATTCTGCTTTGATTCATCTAATAAAGAAAAAATTTATTAAACGTATAAAAAGAAGGTGTAATTTAGTCCTTGGATCAAAAAGTAAATTCTACTAAAACTATATAGCGACCGAACTTATTTGGAAATTTTTTTCATAGTACCAATGGTGGCATCACTTGCCAACCTTAGCTGTTTGATTGAGAATATAGGAAGAGATCATCCTTTCCATAGGCTCATGACTGTATTCTATCTAGCTGTAGGGATCCAAAATGGAGCAACTGCCGCTATGTGCCTCACTTCTTCTAACGAATTGGGGCTTGCTTGGTGGATTTTCCAATGCCATTCCTTTTTTAGTCTGGCACCTATACTTGCAGGCATGGCTGGTTTTTGTACGGGCAGAAGAATCTTAAATCCGCTTACAGTATTTGTACTAGTTGCTGCGATCCTCGCAGACTTTTTATGTTCTTCTATACCTCATTACTTTGTGGTTGGTTTTAATCATTTTTCTTTCGGTCATGGTCCTCAACTTTCTTTATTCGGAGGTATGATCGGAGCGGGCGTACATGTACTTGGAATGTGCGTTTGTATCTACTTCTTCTTAAAACCTGTAAAATGGAATGTATTCTTTGATAAAAAATTCTTCATTATAATTTTCTTACTTTGGTGGATGGCTTTATTCTCTAACTTTTTGCCTTTATATGGAATAGAATTGCCACCTCTTCATCCGGTCGCAGATGCAGCCCTTTCAGTAACATTATCAGTTTATCTAAATCGATACAACCAAGGAAGTCCTGGATTATTTAGGATCGCGGCAAACATCCTGATCTCCATTGCGGTTGGGATCTTAATCGGAATGTTATTCTGGCCAGTTTTCAAATCTTTACCATTTCGAGAAGTGTATATCACTGCAATTTCTGCCTTAACAGCTTGTAGTTTCTTGTCCTTCTTAGTCTTTCATTTATATAGGACTGCAAATGTAATTCCAAAAGCCGAATTCAATTTAGAAGAATATGGTCTATCTAAACAAGAGATCCGTATCTGCGAACTATTGAACGAAGGACATAGTAGATCTTTTATTCAACTTGTCCTAAATGTATCGAATGGAACTCTGAGAAATCATTTGAAAAATATTTATGCAAAAGTGCTCCCTGAATCGAAGTCCAGCTCCAAGGACCAACTCCAAAGATTGACTGTTATTTTAGCTAAAAGAAAGATAGATAAGAAGTAACCTTCGCTCACAGAATTAGAACGAAGGTTTCTTTTTTATGATTTAGTGCAACGAGCTCGGAAGGACATCATCTTCTTATTCGCTCCCGCTCCAAATTGATCTGCTATTTGACAATTTAGTACCTGAAGATCATAGATCGTAGGAGTGTTTTCCATTACGTAAGCAGGACAATCATTTACTATTCCGTATGTTTTTCCATCGCTATGATCCAAATCCATATGAGACCCAGTTGTGAGTGCTCCGGCTTCTAAAAATATTCCAAAGTTTTTAGACATATCCACTTCGTGAATATTTAAGATCGGAGTAATAGGTCCAGCATTTCGGCTGATGATGATACCAATACCGCCATCCGTACATTCTTCTTGATTTAGTAGATCGAAACTATCTGAGTTCAATACTAAAACAGCTGTGCCTAAATTAGGCTCTGCGAGCCCTTCAATTATAACACCAGAGTCTGATTGTAAAAGCGCGATAGACAATAAAGATTGATCATTCTTCTTTTCTTCTCCACAACTTATCAAAGCAAAAGTGAAAATAAGCAGAAGTGAAAAGTGAATCTTAAATATTTTAAACATATTTTCTCCATCAAATATAGGAGAAAGGATACACTTTTCAGAATGAATTGGTCAATTTCCCACTTGTAACGAATTTAGATCTGGACTGTTACATATGTAATGTTTCCGGATATTCATTCGAATGAGAATTTTATTACTCTGGGACATTCGCAAGCTGATTCACATCTTCTCCAGGAACCAAAATAAATTCACCGTCGGAACCTTTGAGTCTACTTTCCAGAAATGGTTTGTATTCTTCCGAATTATAGAAGTTTTGGACCGCTTCTTTGGACGGCCATTCGATGATTAAGAATAACTGAGGAAGTTTTCTTTCCCCTTCCATTCTCTCCATATTGGTAGTTCTGGAAAGATATCTTCCCCCGAATTTTTCCACCATTTTGGTTACATTACGAACGTATGCTGGGATCCAGCGAGCGCTGGTGATATTCAATTCTGCAACAGAGTAATACTTCATGACCTTCTCGATTCTTAGATTTAAAAATCTAAGCAAGTCTTTTAGAGATTACTTTGAGCTGTAAACTACTGAAAATCGCGTCATTCTTATCATCTCGAACGAATTTTTGAGGGTGATATTATAAGATCAGTCGAATCTTACTCGGTTTTGGTGCAAAATCCAACTCAAGACAAGCGGGATATAATCGATTCTCTCAGCAGGGTCGATAGAATAAATCCACTGAGGAAATAATGCAAAAAGAACATTTTGATGTGATCACCGTAGGAGCTGGTTTATCAGGAATAAGTGCTGGTTATCATCTGCAAAAACTTTGCCCGGGAAAAAAATACACAATCTTGGAAAGTAGAGCGGATATCGGCGGAACATGGAGTTTATTTCGTTATCCGGGAATTCGTTCAGATTCAGATATGTTCACCTTGGGTTATTCATTCCGGCCTTGGAAAGAAGCGAAGGCAATCGCAGACGGACCTTCTATCCTAAACTATGTGAGAGACACGGCATCTGAATTTGGAATTGATCGTAATATCAGATTCGAACATCGAGTAACATCAACCTTTTGGTCCAGTAAAGAAAATTTTTGGACTTTGAATGTAGAAGTGGGTCCTAAAAAAGAGAAGCGGACTTACACCGCTGATTTTCTGTATATCTGCAGTGGTTATTATAATTATGATAAAGGATTCACTCCGAATTTTCCTGGAGTAAAAAACTTTAAGGGCCAGATCATCCATCCTCAACATTGGCCGGAGAATTTAGATTATAAGGGCAAAAAGGTCGTAGTTATCGGAAGTGGTGCAACCGCAGTTACTCTAGTTCCATCCATGGCAGACGATGCTTCTCACGTTACTATGCTACAAAGATCACCGACCTATATCACAAGTCTTCCATCCAAGGACATCGTTGCAGATTTTTTAAGATTCATTCTGCCTGCAAAACTTGCTCATCATATCACTCGGATCAAAAACATTTTAATTCAAATTTGGTTTTACCAAGTCTGCAAAAGATTTCCTAACTTTGCAAAATGGTTGATCAGATTAAGATTAAAAGTTTCCCTCCCTAAAGGTTATGATATAGATACACATTTCAAACCGAATTACCAACCTTGGGACCAAAGAGTATGTTTGGTTCCTGACTCAGATCTTTTCAAATCAATCTCTAAAGGTAAAGCATCTATAGTCACAGATCATATCGAGACTTTCACATCCAATGGAATTAAATTAAAATCCGGAAAAGAATTGGAGGCAGATATCATAGTAACTGCAACAGGGTTGGAATTACTCGCGATCGGTGGGATCCAATTGAAAGTAGATGGCGAAGAAATAGATATTTCTAAACATTTTACTTTTAAAGGATTAATGCTAAGCGGAGTTCCTAATTTTGCATTCTGCGTGGGTTATACAAATGCTTCTTGGACATTGAGAGCCGATCTAACTTCTACCTATGTTGCAAGACTTCTGAACCATATGGAAGCAAAAGGTTACAAACAATGCGTGCCCATTTGTGATCCTGCAAAAATGGAAAAGGAACCAATCCTCGATCTAAACTCAGGATACATCAAAAGAGCAATAGACCAATTTCCTCAAAGGGGCGCAAATCGACCTTGGAGGTTCCATCAGAATTATCTAATGGATTTGTTCGATATAAATTTCGCGAACGTAAACGATTCAAATTTATCGTTCGGATAAACACAAAATAGGAAGAAGAACCAAATGAAAAGTTTCAAAAATAAAGTCGCCGCTATTACTGGGGCCGGATCAGGAATGGGAAGGGAGCTTGCCATTCAACTCGCAGAACAACATTGTAATCTTGCACTATCTGATATAAACGAAGCAGGTCTTGCGGAAACAGTCCAATTAGTAAAGAAGAAGAATCCGAATGTTTCGGTCACAAGCCAAAAATTAGATGTATCAGACCGATCTGCAGTTTTTGATTGGGCTTCAAAAGTTGCTAAAGATCACAATAAGGTAAATTTAATATTCAATAATGCAGGGATCGCTTTCGGCTCTACTATAGAAGGATTCGAATCAAAAGATTTTCAAAGAGTAATGGATATCAACTTCGGTGGAGTTGTTCACGGAACCCAAGCTTTCCTACCTTACTTAAAAGAAAGTGGAGAAGGTCATATCATCAATACCTCGAGTGTATTCGGGATCATCGCCGTTCCTGGAACCTCCGCATACAATGCTTCCAAATTTGCGGTCAGAGGATTCACAGAGACCTTAAGACAAGAATTAGATCTTACAAAAGCCAAAGTCTCAGCAACCAGCGTCCATCCAGGCGGTATCAAAACTGCAATTGCAAAAAGTTCTAAGACCAATGATAGCGTGAGAGCACTTGGCTTGGATCCAAATACTGCAGGAGAAAAAATGTCGGCTCAATTTATCACAACGGCAGAACGTGCTGCAAAAGTGATCCTCAAAGGAGTAAAAAAGAATTCCCGAAGAGTTCTTATCGGGCCGGATGCGGTATTTGTGGATCTGATGCAGAGATTACTCCCTACTTCTTACCAAGTAATAATCGGGAAACTCCTACTCAAACAAATGAGATAGATTCAATTTACGGAGAGCCAATCGATTGGCTTTCCGTAAACAAAATCTGTTTGTAATAAGCCCTATCCAACAAATCTAAAAAATTGTTTTAGGAAAGTAGTGATCTCACTGCATTACTTGTTTTATTATATCTAGGAATTGTGCTGGGCGAAACGGCTTAATCACCCATCCGTTTGCTCCTGCTTCTGCACCCTTCTGCTTTATATTTTCTTCTGACTCAGTAGTTAAGGTTAGAATAGGGACATCCGTATTCCTTTTTCTTACTTCTCGTATAAAAGCAAGTCCGTCCATCACAGGCATATTTATATCCGTTATAACCAGATCATATTCAGCATCGGTGAATTTATCTATGCCCTCTTTTCCATCAGATGCAAGAGTGACGTCATAGCCACCTATCCCTAATGTCTGTTGGACCAAACTCCTCATAGTAGCCGAATCATCTACTGCTAGTATTCTTAAGTTTCCCATATATTAAGCTCCTTTAATAAATAACGTAAAGTTGGAAGGATTCAATTCGTAAAATCGGCATGTACCAAACTCACGAATGATGAAATTTTTGGAATATTCCGATATCGATTCCGCAGAACCTAGAATAAGAAAGCTGTCTTGATTCAAAGCCTTCTCTATTTTGTTAAACAAACTTTTTCTTTCCTGCTGATCGAAATAATAAGACACATTCCTACAAAGTATTAAATCGCAGTTGGATGGATAAGGATCATAGATCAGATTATGCTGTTTAAATTCTATAATAGATCTTATCTCATCATTTACCTGGTACAAACCTTTGGAGACGGGATCGAAATACTTTGCGAGATGAGCATCCGACAACCCTCTTCCTATCTCGAAAGCCGAAAAAATTCCGCCCTTCGCTTTTTCTATCGTATCCTTTGCTATATCCGTTGCGGTTATGCTGATATTCTTAAATAATTGAGGATATTTTTCGTGAATGGAAATAGCAACGGAGTAAGGCTCTTGTCCGGTGGAACATGCAGCTGACCATATTTTAATCTTAGCATCCTTTTGTTGTTTTCTTTCCAATATTTCGGGGATGATCCTTTCTAAAATCGCTCCAAAAATACTTTCATCCCTAAAAAATCTAGTTTCGTGGGTTGTTACCCTTTCTATTACTTTTTCCCTAAATTCAAGATCAGAACTTTCTTTGAATTTTTTCGACAATTGCCCGAAATCAGATAAATTATAATCTGATAATATATCTGAGAGACGGCTTTCCAAAAGGTAGATCTTCTCTTCGGTTAGAGATACTCCCGTCGCCTGTTTTATCGCTTCCATTAATTCGAAAGTGGCATCTAACATTATATTGAGTTCCTTTGTAATAGGTTAGAGATCCTCTCGGCAATATGGTCAACATCCAACACTTCATCGACGAGTCCTTCTTGTACCGGTCGATTAGGCATTCCGAAAACGGTACACGATTCTCGATTTTGAGCGAGTAAGTATGCTCCCTTGTTCTTTAGTTCTTTCATTCCAAGATAACCGTCTTCTCCCATTCCAGTCATAATGATCGCTGTTGTTTCTTTCGGGAAATTTTCAGCCAAAGATTTAAATAGAATATTTACTGAAGGTTTACATAATTCCTCTTCGGGACCATTAAACACTCTTGTAGAAGGACCGGAAGGACCGTTAACTATTTCGAGTTGTTTTCCTCCGGGAGCTATATAAGCTACTCCTTTCTGTAATACTTCGCCGTCCTCCGCTTCTTTGATCAGCATATTCGCAGCTTGCGAAAGACTTTCTGCTAGATAGTTGGTGAACAAAGGCGGCATATGTTGCGCTATTACAATACTTCCATTAAGATTTGGCGGCAATTTTTGGAATAATTGGCGCAAAACAATTGGTCCTCCGGTAGATATACCTATCGCACATATTGCACAGTCCTTCTCCCTTTTGGTTTGGATCACATTAACAGGAATATTCTTCTTTTCTACCGGACTCTGTATGATCGGCTTAATCGGACTAAGGGCTTTGATCTTAGAAGTCAATAACTCCAAGGTTTCGCTTAACGCTCCTTCTTGACCCCCATTTGGTTTCGGTACGAAATCGATCGCCCCCATGTCCAACGCTTTTAATGTGATCTTAGCTCCTTCTTGAGTGAGTGAACTCAGCATAATCACTTTTGTGTCCGAAAATTTAGATTTAATTTCCTCCAATGTTTGGATCCCGTTCATCTGGGGCATTTCTACATCCAAGATCACGAAGTCAGGTTTCAGTTGAGCGATCTTAGGAAGGGCGAACTTACCATCTATCGCCGCTCCTAAAAATTCGATCTCACCATCTTGAGAAAAAGTATTCCGAAGAAGGTTCCGATAGACCAAAGAATCGTCCACGACGAAGACGGAGGTCTTCCGCGACGCCTTATTTTTTTCTACAGGTAATTCCAAGGCGCTCACCTTTTACTTAGCCGAATTCGAAATTTTGAATTGATTCACCAACATCGTCATACCTGCGGCAAGATCTTGAAGAGATTGGGAAAGTTTAGAAACGCTACTCGAATCTTTAGCTCCATCTAGAGAAGCAGTAGATATCCCATTGATATTTTTGGTAACATCGTTCGAAGTAAGAGAGGTTTGACTAACGTTAGCTGCGATCTCCTTGGTCGTGATAGACTGTTCCTCGACTGCAGAAGCGATACTTCCACTGATCTCATTCACTTCGGCTATTACACTCGTAATTTTACCGATGGATTCGATTACCTTCTCTGTACTTTTCTGAATGGCAGAGATCTTATTTTTGATTTCTTCGGAAGATTCCGCGGATTGACGAGCGAGTTCTTTAACTTCAGATGCGACTACAGCAAACCCTTTCCCAGCGTCTCCTGCTCCTGCGGCTTCAATAGCTGCATTTAATGCAAGAAGTTTGGTTTGAGCGGCAATATTGGATATACTTTCGATTACGTTACCAATTTCATTCGCATTCTCTCCGAGTTCTTTTACAACTCTGCTTGTTTCGATCGCAGTAGAATTTGCTTCTCTCGCTATCTTAGCAGAGTCAGCAGCCTTTTTAGCTACTTCTCCAACAGAAACGGACATCTCTTCGATTGAACTCGATACCACATTCAAATTCTGATTCATCTGAGTTGCAGCAGCCGCAATTGTTTGGGATTGTTGTGACATCTCCTCGATGCCTGAGGACAAGTTCAAACTTGCTCCTGATAAGTCTTGAGCAGAAGAAAAGAGTATATCTCCGTTCTCTTTCAATCGAGAGATCAATGCCGCAGTATTGATCAGCATGTTCAAGATCGCTTTTCCTAATTCACCCAATTCGTCGTTACGATTGTGAGCGATATCTGCGGAAAGGTCACCTGTTGCTATTTTGTTTGCAATATCAGTGGCTTCTTTTAGAGGTTTCAGAATATAAGAAGTTAGATAACCACCTAATAAGATTTGGACAGCCGCAAAAAATCCAGCAATCCCCATAGTCACTTGTGAAGCTAAACCGATATATTCCGAAACTGCTAAACTCCCGAGACCTAATACGCTTAAAAAGATAAACGAGAATAACTTTGTTCTAATGGAAATCTTTCTTTTCTGAGTAGGTTCTAATTTCCGTTTTCCCGAAAGTATATCATCATACAATTTGGAAGCGGCTTCGACTTGTTGCCTTGCCGGAGTTCTTCTGACCGACATAAAGCCCACAATATTCCCGCCCTCAACTCTAGGTGCTACATTCGCATCCACCCAGTAAAAGTCCCCGTTTTTGGATCTATTTTTGACGATCCCTCTCCAAGGTTTACCACTTTGGATTGTATCCCAAAAATCCTTGAATACACTCCTAGGAATATCTGGGTGTCGAACTACATTATGAGGTTTACCAACTAACTCATCATCTGTTAGACCCGCTATCTCCAAAAACTCTTTGTTTGCATAGATAACCCGACCTTTCAGATCGGTCATCGAAACAAGAGTGCTCCCTTCTTTAACAAAACGTTCATTGTCCGTCAACGTTACGGACATTTGTTTTCTCTCTGTTTCCTTTTCTTTACCTTGAGATACAAAACCTAGCATATAATACTCCTCACTCGTCTTCGAGACGTAGTAGCTCTTCCCTATTTAATATTATCATTGTTTTATCTTTTAAAATCGTTACGTTTCGTATGAATCTCGCTTCTCTCTCGTTTAAATGAGAAGGACAACTCTCCAAATCCTTATTCGGCACCTCTACGATATCCGAAACCGAATCTGAAAGAATGGCGAAAGTTTCTTTCTTTCCTTTTAACCGAATGAGGGAATGTTTTCCTTCTCGGCTTATATCATCTTTTCCGAAGAGAGATCTTAAGTTAAGTATAGTAACAAGGTCCCCTCGTAAGTTCACGATCCCTTCTATGTAATCAGGAGAATGAGGAACTTTTAATATTCTTTTGTTGTGATCCACTTCTTTACATCCTTCTAAAGGAAGTCCGTAGATCTCTGTTCCAAGGAAGAACGACAAATATTGTTTCTTATCTTCTTGATCCGCCATACATCACTCCGAAATAATTTCCTGACGAATCATATCTTTTCCGATCTTTTTCAGAACAACGATAGGATCGATGACGATGACCGTCTGTCCAAATACAATCCCGTTACCTATTACGCCGGAAGATTGATCCTCGTTCTTAGAGAAAGAACCTATTTCTCCCACAACATTATGAATTTCTTGTACAAGAATTCCTTTCTTCCCTAAAGAAGTCTGAATGAGTATCATAGTTTTCTCAGTATCCTTTCCTTCGTCTTTCAGATTGAAATAACGATCTAGTCTACAGAGTTCTACGACTTCTCCACGGTATTGGATAACCTCTCTATCCATGATCCTTTCAAAACATTTCGGATCAACTTGTTCGATCCGAATTACGGATCTCGAATCCAATCCAAACATTTGCTTATATACGGAGAACAGTAGATAATGCTCCTTTTCCCCGATCTCGCGAACAGTTTTAGAGCGAAGCTCCTCTTTTACGTTCGTATGTAACTTTAAGAATTTGCTGATTCCTGAAATGTCTAAGATCAACGCGACATTTCCGTCTCCTAAGATCGCTGCACCTGTGTAAAGATTGATCTTAGCAAGATCCTTCGAAAGAGGTTTAACAACGATCTCTTCCGGATTTTCGATCTCTTCTATCAACATTCCGAATTTATGTTTTTCAGTATGAACGACCACAATGTATTTGTTGCTTTCGTTCCCCGAACGATCAGAAGATAATCCGAGTATTTCCCCACTATCAATTAAAGGAAGAAGGTGACCTCTTAGTTGATACACCATCTTTTTCTCCAAGTACGATACGGATTTTCGATCTAGTAAAATAAGCTCCGAAATATTTTGTTGAGGTATTGCGAAGAGCATTCCCGATGTCTGAACCATTTGGCAATTTATGATAGAAAGAGTCTGAGGTAGAGAAGCGATAATCGAAGTCCCTGCATCTTGTTTAGACAAAACAGAAACCGTACCACCTGCTTTCTGAAAATTCATCTTTACCACATCCATGCCTACGCCACGACCAGAGGTGGAGGAAACCGAATGAGCAGTGCTGAAACCTGGAGAAAAAATAAATTCGGATAATTCTTCCGGAGATTTTCGATTTGCTTCTTCTTCTGTTATAAGTCCTCTTTCGATAGCCTTACTCTTGATACGATCGATATTCAATCCTCTACCGTCATCTTCGACCTTAAGGATAACGTTCCCTCCTCTAAGAGAGGCGGATAAATGGATTTTCCCTTTTTTAGGTTTCCCTGCCAAAACACGTTCTTCAGGAGATTCGATTCCATGATCGACGGAGTTCCTGATCATATGCGTAATCGGATCCGAGATCGAATCGATTATATTTTTATCAAGTTCGACTTCTCCTCCTTCTAAAACCAACTCCACCTGCTTTCCGGTGGTTTTTTCTAGATCATGGATCAATCTTGGAATCCTTTTATATAATGATTCCAACTTTTGAAGCCTAGTTCGCATAACGCTTTCTTGCGAGGATGTGATCAACTGGCTTAGATTACGGACTATAGATAGTAAAGAAGGATCGTCATAATTCTCGATCTTTTGCAGTAGCTGGTTTCTTACGATGATCGTCTCACCTGCAAGATTGATCATATGATCCAATAACTGAAGAGGAATCTTAAGATAATGCTCCGCAGAGACCTCTTTTGATTTTACCTGACTCTCTGAATCGGCTGCCGACTTAGTAGATTTGTTCTCAATTGGCTGAGATACTTGCGAGCTTTCTTTTAAGTCCGGCTTAAAAATTGTGGAAGCCGAAAGTAAAGAAACAGGAGAAAGTTTCAAAAAACTTTCCTTATCCGCAGAATACATTACTACAGCATAATGTATTTTAGTCTGGGAACCGTTCGAATAAGATCCACTCTTTCCGTTAAAATCCCCGTGGCCCAAAACCATGCCGATACCGGAGAACTTCTCTATTGCATCCGAACAATTTTTATCTTGCGGATCCTTCTGCTGAAACTTGATAAGAAAAAGAGAAGAACCTTCCTGCTCCGCCTTTGCGATATAACTTTTAGGAATTAACACTTTCCCATCTTTGAACAAAATCCCATCCACTTCCTTACTCGGAGCAGGTATGATTGGTTTATCCTTTTTAGGAGGAGTAAATAATCCAAATCTAGGTTTTTCGTCCTCTCCAGATCCTTGGTCTTCCGACTTCAGACTTTCATTGATCCTTGACACCAATTCTGAAACTTTCGATTCAGGGACACTATCTCTTCGCTCGTTCATCTCTTTAAGAGCGTCGATACAATCCAAAAAAAGACCGATTTCCTTATCTGCAGGTTTGGATTCCTTTTTGCGGAATTGATTCAGTAGACTTTCAAATGAATGAGCTAATCCAGTGATCAATGGAAAATCAAAAATGGCTGAGTTACCCTTTATAGTATGGATCACTCTAAAAAGAGTATTGATTTGCTCAGGTTGGTAATCCTTCTCCAATTCGAGAATAGACTCTTCAGCCATATCCAGCAGTTCTCTAGCCTCTACCAGATAATCTTTTAATAGGTTTTCGTAATCGACTTCCATATATTCAGCGCCTTAAGCAGATACCACAGGAAAGAAAACTTCTGACATTACACAAGGTTCAACCACAGTAGAAGTATGATCGGAAACATTATGAATATTAAATATTCCACGATGTTTGTTCACTATCATATCGACGGCAGTCAAACCGAGTCCCATTCCGAACCTTTCCAACTCGGAAAATTCCTCAACAGGGGGAAGCAAACGAAAGAAAGGACGAGTTACTAAAACTTCTTTATTTTCCGCATCCACCAGATCTTGAGGGGAAGTAACTACGTTCTTTATAGCTATGCAGAAATATCCATCTATCTTACCGAAATAAACATCGATGAAAGTAGATTTCTTAGAGTATTTCATCGCGTTCAAGATGAGCTCATCAAATACGATACCTATCCAATCCAATTGCGCCTTAAGTGATCCTTTCAATTTGCTGGACGAAAATCGTATCTTTAAATCCTTCTTATCCAAAAAAGGAACGAATGTCGCAGTTTTGTTAGTTAAAGTATTCACCAAATCGTCGACGGAAATTGTTTCCATCTTTCCTTGTTCTCCAGCCAAAGCAAGTATAGTGGATAAACTTCCCAATTGTTTTCTCAAAACGTCTTGGCTTGCATAAAGAAGATTTAATATTTCGTTACTTACCAATGCGCCATTCTCAGTAGTCTGGTGACCCATTTTAAGTAGATCCAGAAGAGATAGGATAGCTCCAATCCCGGATCCCTGAGAAAAAGAAGTATTCAAAGATTTTATAGTAGAAAGAGATAATGAATTTTCATCGGACTTTCGAATGGATTCTTTATAAGTTAACCAATCAAGTTGCTCTTTCAACACGTCACGATTCGATCTTTCTACACCCGCTTGAAATTCTCGCAAGTTGCTATATTGAAAAGCCAAGGTGATGGTTCTATCAAAGGATTCCTTCGTAACAGGTTTAACAAGATAATCAAAAACACCTAGCTTCATCACTTCGATTATCTTGTCCGGCTCATCTAGAGAAGATTGTACTACTATAATTGCATTTGGATCCTTCTTCTTTAGCTCACATATAAAGGATGGCCCATCCAGTTCAGGCATTACCAAATCTACAATGTACAACGCATAAGGTTTTGAAGCAGAAAGGATCTTCTTCATTCCCTCCTTACCATTGGAAGCAATATCGAAATCCCAATTCATCTTTCTGCAAAAATGATCGTAGACTAATGCGATCTCCGGTGAATCCTCTAATATCAGAATTTTTCCCATTCCGGATTCTCCGGAAAGAACCTGCATATCTACGACTTGATCTAACTCCTGACCCATATATTTCTCTTCCCCTGTTCTCCGTCGTGCTCACTTGAATGAAGATCAAGGATCACCATCGAACAATTTTTTGAGACTTGAGATAGATCGAAATTATTACGCGGAACTATTACTTTTGAATATGAGAAAGATAATTAACGCTGCTTCACCGGGATTAACTATGTCAGAATATCACCCCAAGCACAAACGTTATGCACTCTGACACCAAAGAAACGGTAAATAATTGACAAATGTCAATTTTTTCAACGTGTAAAAAATATAAGAGCAGCTAAAAGTTTTTTTCAGATCATTTAAAATACATTTCCGCAATCCCAAGAGCACAGTGGAGACGTTTGGCTTTTTTCGTCAAAAAATGATAGAGAAGAAAGAGGGTCAAATGTTGGAAAAGACAATAGGCAGTCAGGAAACTGATCAAAGATTTTGCGATATCCTCTCTGATCCTTCCACAATTGCACGAATTGCGGATTCTTTCCTGTATATGGAAGAGCTTACGGTGAAAGGATGGTCTTCAGATACTAAAGTAATGATCACAAAAACTTTCGGAGATTCCGGACAGATTTCTGTGCGCTTTCAGAAGGGATCTCCTATCTCTTTGGGCGAAAAGATTGTCCTACAAAGGACCCTGAAACATCATATAGAACTAAACTGTAGAACAGTCAGACGCCTTAACGACTTCGAATTTTTAATGCAAGCCGAATCGATTTCTATCGCTAAAACAAATCGAAAGGAAGAAAGACTTCGAGTTAAGAATGATTCCGTATTTGCAACGAACATAGTTTATCATCCTGAACGATTCGAATTAAACCGCCATATTTCTTTAAACGTCATTCGCGAAGCTTTAGAAATCTTTAAAGAGGAATTAAAACATCCTAAGTTCGGAGAGATCAAGATAGGACTCTTTCAATCCGGCCAGGAATCTAAATTTGAAATTGTTAGAAAAACGAAGAAGATCTTCTACATTCAAAATACGAGCAAACCTAGCTCTTACACTGAAGTCCTGCCTCAATTTGTGCAATACAGCACTTACTTCGGTAAAAATATTCTTTCTGCGATTAGAAGTTATAAAAATGAATCGATTATATCCGAACTTATACTTCCGATTTTATATGATAAAAATGATAAAGACTCGTATCCTAAAGCTTATCTTTGGGTGAGGAGCGCTCAAGAGCCTATCCTAGCAGAAGATCTTTCCGAACTCTATACCTTATCAGAAAGGATTATTAACTCGATCCAGAATTCAGATTCGATCAAAGCAACGGACCGGTTTGATGTATTGAATATTTCCGAGTCCGGCGCAAAGATAAGGATACACCAAAAGGAGTTATTATACAATCTTTACGGAAAAGAAAGTCTTAAGTTTGACCTAGTCTTCAAGGGCAGACCTCCCATTCATATGAATGCAAAGATCTGCTGGCGTTCGGTGGACAGAAGTGGGAAACTTTTCTTAGGACTACAATTCATTTATAACCAAGAGCAGCTCGCAAGTTTAAGAAAATTAGAATATAATCTCCAATCCTTACGTAATCGTATGAACTCCGGCAGAGGAGATGTTTCGGTTTTTAAAATTTACCGAAGCCTGCGACCTAAAAAAAGGAAATTTTAACCTAAACTTAGCAAAGATTTCTATGGAAATCGCATTTACGATTTTTCTTCTTTTCCGTTTTAAAATCTGTAACCAAAAAATCGAATATGTAAATTGAGTGATAATCCTGAACACAAAGTTAACTGCTTTGTAAGTCGATTTAAAATCAATTATTCAGTCCCAACCTAATTCCCACTCCAAGCTGTAGATAAAAAGTATTTAATATTCTTCCAGTAAATTGATCTGAGTAAATTCGGGTACTTTGCCTATAAAATTCTGCCGTATAGAAATACTTAGGACTTGGATGATAATTTGCGCCAATCCCTACTCCCCATGAATATCCTCGCCCATTCGTCATTGCTGAGCTACGAGCATAATAGTCGTCGCGAGAACTTGCATGCACGCTGTCACTTACTGGAAAACTTACCCCTGCTTTAACCTTGATATAGGGATCGAACTTTTCTTTAGGTAAAAAGTGAGCGGAAAGAAATGTTAACGCCGATATATCAGAATATACCTGAACTTCCCTAGGCAAAGTTGTTACGTCCTCATTCAACGCAAAATGAATCTGTTTCTGAACTTTTTGTCTAACGGCATGAACAGCTTGACCCTGAAAAGTAAATCCGTAACCTATATAATCTGTCCATCCGGATTCTAACTCAATTCCATACAGACCAGTGCTTTGATAAACCGGACGATCGTAAGTAGAAACAGCAGGCAATCCTACTATGTTTCTTTTCACCTCACCAATTTGAATTCGATTCAAAAGATTTTTATCATAATCTTTTTCTGCGTCTATGAATGAACCATTAGGTGGCCCGAGCGATCCGCCACCAAAGAATAAAAACGAAAAATAATCTTTAGAGAATCCTATTTTAGAATTTGTTTCTTCCCCATACATCGAAAAATCTTTTCGAGGAGCCATTTCACCCATTAATAATTTAGGAAACACAAGAATGAACGGAATTAGCAGAATAGACCTTTTCATCTTTTTGCTCCTCCAAAAGTCGCTAACGTATTAGAATTATACGACCTTCTTTGAAAATGAATTGGTTCCCGGATAGATTAAGTCCCGTAAAAAATCAATTAAACGAACGAAGAAATCCAATCGGTAAATGATTTTCATTACTTTTAAACATTACTGCAAATAGTAATGGCAGAAGATCTGTTTTCAATAATTCCATGTGGACAATATTTCGATTTTTAACTCTTCGAATGATAATCGTTTATCGGCAATATCTTATTCTTGTAACTGAATCTCTGATCCTATAGCCTTTTCTTTCCTTATCCGTTTCAACTTTGCATTTACTACGAATATACCGAAGATAACAAGAAATGCCCCACCAAGATCATATGCATTAGGTGCTTCCCCTAACACCCAAGAAGTCAACATTGCGACTACAGGTATCAGGTTTCCGAAAATAACCGCTTTATCTGGACCTACAGCCTGGATTCCGTAATTCCAACATAGATATCCCAAGAAGGTACTTAATCCGGCCATATAGAGGATTGCCAGCCAAGCCGAGTTAGGAATCTCCTTAAATTCGGTATTCCAATCTCCATTAATAAAAGTTAAAATTATTAAAGCAACTGTTCCGAATAAAGCCGTAAATGCGGTTGTTTGGATCGTAGAAACACCAGGAATGTATTTTTTCATTCCTACGGAGTAAAAACTCCAGCAAGTAGCTGCAATGAGAATAAACAGTATGCCCTCCCCATGAAATGCATTCAAAAGAGCAGTAATACTTCCATCAGAAATAACAAGTACAACACCCAGGAAAGAGATCAAAGTCCCTAGATAATGTTGAAGCTTGATCTTTGAGTTTAACATAAAGTAAGAGAGAAAAATAGCAATTGCAGGGCTTGCAGCAATCACGATTGCTGCATTCATTGGAGAAGCTTTTTTCATTCCAATAAAAAAGAAAAAATTAAATCCAAATACTCCAATAATACCAAGCGAAATAAACACAGTCAAAGTCCTTCTATCCACCTTTAACAATTTTCTATTGGAAACAAAGACAAACAAAAATAAGAAGAAGGTTGCCAATAAAAAACGAAGTGCTCCTGCCAAACTAGGGGAGAAATGAGAAAGAGCTTCCTTCGCTACATGGAATGTTGTTCCGGTTACGAGGCAAAAGAATATTAGAGAAAGGTAAGGTTTGATAGATGACATTCTGGATTTCCTAATTTGTTTTTAAAAGAGTATCGTATTCTTTCTGGTTTGCGAAGGATCCCTATTTTTTCATAGTAGCGAAGAGTATAAGGGCTAAAATCTGTGATCTCTGAAATTTCTGAAATGCTAAGAAATTTACTCATATAGATCGGACTCACTTAGAGTTAGCTCTAAGTGTAAATTTATTTGGTAATTATAGAAAATTTTAGTTTTGTGAGAATACTAGTTTAGGATCTAAATTGATTTCCGGGCAATTGAAACTTCTACACTCCGCCACCGCCACCCGCATATACAGGTATAGCCCAATCATCTTTCAAGATGGTGATACTGAAAGACCACCATTCGTACCCATGCCACAATCTCCAAATTTCCGGTAAACCATCATCATTTATGTCAGTGATTCCAATAGTAGAGGCTATATCATTCTGATCACTAAAGGTTGAATAAAATTCCAAATTTTCTATCTCATTACCATTCACTTTATCTATCCGATAGAAGTATGGAGCGATCTTCTCTTCTTTAACCCCAGCACCGACGAAGCGTGAATGTTCACTAATGATATAACTTACGTTTCCATTTTGCGCTTTGAATTGAAAAAATTTGCAATGCCTCTGACAATTTGGGGCGAGAAATTTAGCGGGCAAATCTGGAGTCGATTTCAATCGAATCAAACTATCTTTAAGAATAATTTCCTGAAATTTCTTATCTATTGATTCAGAAATATTCATTTTGCCCAAGGCCAAATTACTCGAAAAGGTTCCTCCAATCGATGCTCGATATTTTTTACTTTCGGGCAAAGACTTATATAGTTTGCCCGTTACACATTTTATTATATACTCACAGTCAGGCAATTTCGTTGAAGAGGAGACTACATCTCCTACACTTCCGAATTTAGTTCCGTCCGGATTGAGTAGAATGATCACCTTTTTAGGAATCTGTTTTAATTTTACCACGCTTCTCGAAGAATATTCGGTATGGTTTTCTAAAACTCCAGCAGTAGAAACTCCGATTATCTCATATACATCTCCTTTTCTGGGATAAACTAGATAACCAACAGAGCTTAGTCTAAAACCTATATATGAGCTGAAGATATACCCTTCTTTACCATCCTTTCTCTTTTTGATTTTTACCCAAATACCTTTCAACTCGACTTCTTGGTCTTGCTTAATCGTAAGTGTATTATGTTTATCGAATGAAAGAATATCAAATTCATCTCCTTTGGATAAATTTTCAATAACTTCACTTTTTAAGGATGGACCGACCCGAAGTCTCACCTGATCTCCAGATATAGCAAAAAGACTCGGCTTTTCTATTTCAGTCTTTGGGTTCTGCTGAATAAATTCGCAAGAGAAGAGTGATACTATAATGCAAGTTGCTGTAAAAAATATTTTCATATCTCGCTTGTTTTAGCAGAATACTATTTGGGTAACTCTACTCATTTAATATACAGATCCAAACTGGAAACCAACTATAGGTCAACTCTAAAGCGTCTGCCTTAAGAAGTACCGTGATTAAAATCATATTAATTCTCCTTTATCTTGCTTGAAACGGTCCTTTGCGTTAGGTATTCTTCGTATGAAAATAGGGAGATGAATATGAATAGAATATTAATGATAATTTGCAGTTTGCTAGTCGCTTCTGTGATCCAAGCCCAAGGAGGCGGAGGAATGGGTCAAGGGATGGGAATGAAATATGACCTATCCAAAGAAGTAACCCTGAACGGTAAAGTCACGGAAGTTACTAGGATACCTCACGACAATAATAGAGAAGGAATCCATCTTACTTTTCAATCCGCGAATGAAACGCTAACAGTAATGCTTGGACCTTCTTTCTATCTAGACACACAAGCAGTAAAGATTGGAAAGGATGATACAATCACAATCATCGGTTCCAAGATGGGGAATATGCTACTCGCACGAGAAGTTACAAAAGACGGGCAAAAGCTCTTACTTCGAAGCGAGACTGGAGCGCCTCTATGGAGTCGAGGAGGCGGACGCGGAGGAAGAGGGAAACGTTAATGGAAGAAGTTCACTTCTATCAAGTAGATGTAAAATCGGAGAAGGCATGTTTAATTTCAAACTCGATAAAGACCTCCGTTCGTCTTGAGATGGATATAACCACTTCTTAACGAAAAGTGTGGCTTCCAATTCCAATGGAACCGCACTCTTAATGTTTTACTTTGTGAGTTTGAAAATATTTTTTCCTAGGGCGATAAGTTCCGCATCGGTTGGATGATCTGTAGCGATTTCGCCTATTATTTTTTTGGCTAAATCAGAATGGTGAACTTCCAAATGATTTTTAAATTGTGTTTTCGCCATACCTGGCCCGGTTAATAGTATATTATCGACTTTGGTTAACTTGGAAGCTACCTCTTCAAAAAAATGTTTTAAATCCTCCGATTTAATACCATCGATCCGATCTAAATGTGTGTCATGTTTCTCCGGTTTTGCGTGATGTAAAATGACCGAGCTATTAGAGTGATCTTCTGCAAAAACAAATTCCTTTGCCATCGACTTATCGATTGATAAAATACTGTAAGACATTCTTCCCTCACTTCGAAGTCTAAAAACTCATCTACTCTCTAATTGAGTTCGGCTTCAGCGTCCTCGTATTTTGTCATCAATTTTGATTGCGGTCAAGTCCTTGGTTGTGACTTATTCTAAGAAGCATATGATAATTATCAAATATGCACTCATTTCACAAAAGTGCAGTTTGACCTTTCTACTTTTCAATAGCCAGAAACAAAATTTAATCGGAATTACAAGCTTTCTTCATCCTGTTTTCCAAATCTCTGTGCATTAATTTATCATGATAGGAGATAATCTTCTCTTGATAGTTAAGATCCTGGAATAAAAAGAAAGTAAACAATGTTAAAAGGTGATACAAATTCAAAAACTTAGTTTCACTCGAAAACTCTATTGAGCACTTTGGAATTGAACTTTCAAGCATAGCATTCGTATTAAATTCGATTGTATATCCTTCCGGTAATGGACTCCTGACTCCACGTTCTAAATAAGAGTCTACAATCCGCTTCTGAATGAATACATCGATTTTACAGCCTTTGACTTTTTCAAAGTCTTCGTATGTAATGAAAATACGATTTTCCGAAATCTTGTGGATAGAAATGAGATCCGCTTTAAAATCTTCTATTAACTCTAACTTCTGTTCATATTCTTTTGGCTTATCTTCATTCCTAAAATCAATACCCTTATTTCGGTAATAGTATTCTACTTTTGCAGAGATAAGATAACTGCAATTTAATGAAGTCGCCTTTATGGATTTCAGCTCTTTCGAAGTTGGCTCACCAGACTTGTATATTGTAATACATGAGAAATGTGCAAACGAAGTTAGGAAAATAATCAAATATTTCAAGAATGTATTTTTTCTGCATAAATGATCGGTATTTGCAGTTAATAACTTGGACACACTTCGTTAGATATTTCTAATCGGAATTAAAGTTTCAGTTTAACTACTTTTTTTAAAAAACCGAGTCTTTATAAAAGCATATGAGAAATATCTAAACCCTACTCTCCAAGATCAATAAAAAAAGGTTTGTAGCGTTTTACAAAATCCTTATTATAGAAAAACTTAAAATTAACCATTCTATCCGGCTGAAACTTGATCGTGAAAATGTTCTTACCGGTCCTAAAGATATCTTTTCCCGAAATTAAAAGATATCTACGACACTTCAGAACCCCATTCGCTGAACCAGACTTAACGTATTCTTCAGCAGGCTTGCGCGGGAAGAAGGTTCTTTTACCTAGCCCAAGTTTAAAAAATGGAAAATCGAAATCGACCGAAGCCAATAATTCAATTTGAGTATCGTTCAGGAAAAAAGCAAAATCATGATCAGCGAATTCTTTAGAAGATCCGCAAAATTCCCATAACAAATAGTTTTCTTTCTCCGTCAGAGCAAAAGGGTCCTGATAGAAATTCAAATTCTTATTATTCGGATCGGAAAGTATCGTTTTAAGGTTTTCGAATTCAACAAAGAAAGCTCTAGATTGGTAATCCAATCCCATGTCACGCAAAGATTCAAAATAATTAGTTTCCGAAGCATATCGCAATTGGTATTGAGTATTTACTCCGTAAGATATTAAATCATAGCCTCCGGTAGCGGATGAGCATTGTAGAAGTAATATTATGAAAACAAATGAAATAAATCTGAGCATTTTTCTTAATTTTCTCCTACTAAAAAATGTTTAAGATCAATTCAACCGACTCTCAACTTGAAGTCTTTTAATTGATTTGGCAATTTCTAAAGAAATTTCATTCAAAAGATTTTCATGTGGGATTGATAGATCATTTTGTGGATTTGAGTCTGGACCTATCCATCCTGGAAAATCAGAATCGTAATACAATAATCTCATCGATAACGGTTTCTCTTTTTCATATGGAATAACGGTAACAGCAAAAAGCATATCCAAAGGTACTAAAATAAAGAAGGATAGCATGTAGATTGCCCGAGGAGTATGGAACACTTGCAATTTTCTTCCACAAATTTTCTCTGAACTCTTTTCAATGGTTACAGTTGCACATAGATTTAAAGTGGTCCAAGAAGGCAATACACCGAGAGTCAGAGTATTTAGTATTTCTATTTTCGAGCCATTTAGTTCATATAGCTCTATGTCTTTCATTCCCAATAAGAATTTCCCGTGACTTTCATAGGAAAGATCTATCTGAACTTTCATAGAACTGTTTTTACTTTCCAGAAACTCCCATTGCAAATTGCTTTTTATTTCATTTCCAATTGATGTGTATTTCTTCTTAAGTATCTCTTTTTGGGCCTCTGTAATAATCTTTTCTATCTGCGGGTAAGATACAGTTATGTTTATATTTTGAAGATTAATAGATTTATATTTATTCTCTTCATTTCGAAGAGCCACTGGCTTTTCCGTAATAGAAATGAAATTACAATTTGATAAGACAAGAAGGAGGCAGATTAAAGAAAAATACTCTTTTATCTTTTTCATCGGGTTAATAATCATCTAGAATATTCATTTTTCCTTAAATCACATTTTTACTAACGTCTGAGGTCATATTAAACAGGGAGCCGCAGGAAGGAAAACTCGGGAAGAAAAACACATTCGTTATTTGAGCATCCCCGCAAGGAGATAAATAGACTTCAAGTAGGCAAGTCCCTAAAGAATCTGAGTCAACATAAGCGTATTTATTTTTACAACTCCGAAGCTCTCTGAACTCATCATAATTACTGGAATAGAGATCATCAGATTCGCACTCATCTCGCATAAGTGTTGTTAGCCCTTTCATTAGAATATCATTACTGAATTTCGGACCACAGGATACAGCTTTTACTAAAACCGCATTGTTATATTCCGAAAGGGCTTGGCTTCTTGGAACTTTATGAGCGCTTAGTTCGTCTCTGACTTCCCAAAGTGGATCAAGGAGACAATTTAAGGAAAATAAGAATGAAATAGAAATGAAAATATGCTTCATTAATTCTTTGAAGGAGATACACTGTATTTAACCTCTGCTGCTTGATAATCTCCTCCTACCGGAAATGGAGTTAAGGCTGTTATTACAGCTAACCCATCAATATAGGAATCATCTAAAACTCGAAATACTATCCGATGAACTTCTCTGCTACGAAAAACGAATCCCTTACAGTTATAGCGAATTGGTGTAATACTCCCTTCCAATGAAACGCCCTTTAGCTTACAATTTTCTTTACCTAATGTTTTATTATATTCATTGGAAAAATAAGCAACTGCCATAGAACTTCGATCGTGAGAAGGTCCTTTTGCCCAGAAAATCATTTTGCCATAGGGATAGCTTCCTTCTGGAAGAATCAAACGCATCGGCTCATTAGGCTTAATCGTATAATAACGAACCACCGGATCAACTTCACAATTTTCTTCCAAATTCTGCTCACTCCTACCTAAACAGAATTTCGTAAGTATCATTTCTTCGTATTTTGGCATCAAAGAATTATCTAAAGCTATTTCTAAAACGACTTCCTTGCCAGGAATTATCACGGGGATTTGTTTTATATAAGGATCTCTATTACAAAACCAGAAAGTAAAAAATGGTATGATCCAGAATTTCTTAAAACTCTTCATTTTATTCTCATATTATTTTTTTACTCTTAATTGCTGCGAACTTGGAGCGATCTTTTTAAACTATTTTACTTAAAGTAAATTACTTCTGAATTCTAATTAATTCAAACTCAAAAATAGTGACTATGCCAAATTGGTTCTCGAAGCATTTTCGACAAGGAGTAGATAATGACATTAAGAAAATCAAATATTATTTTTATCTCTCCCCAAATCTTGTTTCAGCCTATTTACTGTTCTTGAAATAGCCAACGCAAAATATTCTTCATACGATCCGCTAATTACATCAAAGAGACCGAATGGTAAAGTAAAGAAAGAAATTATTATTATTAAATTTGATTTATATTCTGACTTAAAAATTACTTTGTCTTTTATTATAACCTTATAATTAACCTTCCCAGGATTCTCGGCCCAATAAGGCACTATACCAGCTGTCCAAAAAGAAGCCTCACACCAAAAGGTGTGCCCGAGAGAAATCCTACCTTGGCAAATTGTGCGCCGATCGTAATACGCATTTATCGAAAGTTCAACTCTATTCTGCGAAATCTTATTTTTAGAAGGGCATTGTCTAATCCCCATTTGATTTTTAAACTCTTCATCGACTTTTTCTAAAACAGGTCTGTAGGCTTCCATCTGTTTTAAGTCAAGCATATACGAATCATTATAGAACGATTCAACAAAATAGCATTCGATGGCGAACAAATCTCCTTTACCATCTTTGGATTTCTCAATGTTACTTAATCTCGGTTCTTTTATAAACATTAAACACTGAGTGGAAAATATAATGTTCACTATTATAAGTAAATAGAAGTTATTCTTACGCATAGACAAGCTTATTAACCTCCACTACTCGGCCCCATTCCTCCGCCAGTAGTACCCCCGAACATACCACCAGACGACCAACCTGCCCAACCAGTTGACTTGCAAATTTCAAGCACTGAGAGTAATGCAATGCCTATTGCGCCGATTACAGGCAAAGCCACTTCTAAAACTCCGACCCCACTCAAGAAAAATGTATTGAGTCCCAAGGCAAGATCGAGGGTTGCCCCAATTGACGTTAATACTGCAATGGATGTAGGAACATATACGCCCATTAAAAAAAATACTAACCCCCCTAGTGAAAATGCGGAATCAATCCAATCTGCATTCCTATTATACATCTTCGCCAAATCGCTATGAGTCCCACCCCACATCCTTGTACCATGATTTCTTGAATACGTTCCTCCGCTTAGTATTTCTCTAACTTCCCCATCAATACCACGAGCTATGTTTTCCCATTCATGATCTGCACTGTGGGCATAGCTTCTCCACTGATGATCCACGCTGTGAGCATATCCTCTCCATTGATGATCACTAATATTGAATATATCAATAGTTTGCCAGACTAAGACAATGACTAGCGTGAATATTTGTTAATATCCTCGTTATTTTGAATACCCCGACTCATTTAATGCACTGAATCCAAACCGAGGACGTCCCTCCTATCGATTACCAACCGCTCCCCTTATTCCAGGTTTTGCTTTCAAATCCCCCAAGGTAGGATTAGGCAATGATATGGTAGTATCGAATCTTTACCTCGCCTTCTAAATCCTTTATAATCCAATATATAAATTGCCTATTGCAGGAGGATCGAAGTGGATCGATTTTCTAAAAAGAATAATCATGGAACCGGCACCGCGACAATAGAATCGAAAAACATAATTATTCTTCCGTATGTATATTTTCTTTTCTCTCTCTTATTTGGATGTTGCGTGTCTACTAAATACCCGAACTCGGATCATTTCAACGGGAAACGTTTTCATAATCCAACCCAAGTGGAAAAAAACGGAATATGGAGAACTTTAAAGCTTCTATCCACGATTAATTTTGAAGAATGGCCGGAAAAGGTTCAAAATGAAAAAACAAATCTAATTAAAAATCCATTATATAAAAATCAGATCGGGATAACTTTCATTAATCATGCGACAGTATTAATCCAATCGCGTGAAATAAACATCCTTACCGATCCGGTTTGGTCCGAGAGGATCAGCCCGGTGAGTTGGGCAGGAACAAAAAGAGTGAGAGAACCAGGCATTCAGATAGAGGACCTCCCTCCGATAGATCTGGTCGTTATCAGTCATAACCATTATGATCATCTAGACTTGGAAACTTTAAAAACACTTAATGAAAAATTCTCTCCCAAGTTTCTTGTTCCGTTGGGAGACAAGGAACTACTACAATCCAAAGGAATTTCTAATATAGATGAGATGGACTGGTGGCAAACAATCAATATAGAAAAGAAAGCAGAAGTAACGTTCGCTCCTACACAACATCTTTCTGCAAGAGGTATATTCGATTGGAATCGAAGTTTATGGGGTAGCTATATGATCAGAATAGGGAATAGACGAGTATATTTTGGCGGGGATGCTGCGTATTCTTTGCACTATAAAGAAATCAAAAGACGCTTAGGAGAGCCTGATGTTTCTCTTTTACCGATCGGAGCTTATGAGCCTAGATGGTTTATGAGGTTAGTTCACATGAATCCTTTGGACGCAATTCAAGCTCATCTAGATTTAGGCTCTAAACTTTCAATTGGAATACATTTTGGAACATTTCAACAAACAGAAGAGGCATTAAACTCACCTGTTGAAGAATTAAAAAAGGAATTACTTAAAGCCGGATTGGATTTAAGTAATTTCATAGTTCAAAAAGAAGGGATAGGACAGATTTATTAAATTTTCTAAATCAATTTAAAAGTTATTGTGGCACTGACGAAAGGAATCTGGTGTATAATTCGCTCACCTTTCCTGGTGATTCCATCATTGGTAGATGGCCCAGGTCATCCAATATCGTAAGCTGTGCATGCGGCATTTTCTGGCGTAGCGTTTCAACACCCGAAACATCGAAGATGCTGTCTTTTTCTCCCCAGAGTACCAGCGATGGTTGCTGTAACATGCTGATTTTCTTATCTAGTAGAAAGCGGTCACGTAGCTGTTCTTGCCAGATGCGCATGTTTGATTCTGAATTGCGTAAAGCGCCTTGTTCGGCAGCATAAATTACTGGGTAAGGCAGGAAGGGTTTTTGGGCAAAAAGCAATTTCATCATTGCCTCAAATTCAGAAGAGGTTGAGACGACGAGTAGAGCTTTACCCTCTGCGATAAGGCTATCCATTTGACTCAACTTTGTTGTTTGAATGCCGTGCGGAGCCCCGATAAAAGCTACGCTCAAAACTTGTTCAGGGTTACCAATTGCAAATAATGCAGCGATCGTACCACCCATCGAACTTCCGGCCAAATGTACTCGCTCCAGTCTCAGGGCATCGAGCAATTTCTTAAGACGCTCAGTCTGGTGGGCATAGTCGTAAACCTCGTCGGCTTTGCGATCGCTTTCGCCAAATGCGGGCAGGTCAGGAATTATAACGTGGTATTTGCCAGTCAGCGAACGCGCAAAATCTACCCAGTGGTCTTTTTCGGCAAAGATGCCATGCAACAAAACAATTGTATCTCCCTCGCCGCCTTCGAGAAAATGAATCGTATGATTTGCTGCAATGATTTGCTTTTCCTTGAGACCTGAGAGTGAACGGTTTAGTTTGAGCAACGCGCCAAGAAAGATCATGGGAGTAGCATACCAGAGTAGTACCAAAAGAAGCAGAATTGATACTGCCAGTGCGATGAGTTTTTTCTTCATTATGTATCTCCTAACTATAAAAATCTGGGGTCAGTGCGCAAGCAGCCGCAAGCCTACTTTCGCTTCGTCACTAGATGCGCACCAATTCGCCGCATGGTGGTGGGAAAAAGTCGTAAGGCCCGAACCACAAACCGAGTGTGCGAACCTGGAATGATGAGATATTTTTCCTTGCGAAGACCTTTCAGAGTGTCTGCTACGACCGTGTCGATGGCGGTTCTCGGTATGGCGTTCGTATGCCGCAAGTTCTCAGGTGTCCGGTAGGCATCCAACTCTGCCACCATTGGCGTTTCAAATTCGGCCGGGCAAACGAGGTGGACCTTGACACCCTCGTCCAGCATTTCGTAATAAAGACAATCGGTAAAACCTACAAGCGCGTGTTTTGCAGAACCGTAAGCTGTGAAGCCAAAGGTACCCGTCAGCCCTGCAACCGAGGCGATATTAACCAATCGTCCTCGGCTGGCGCGAAGATGAGGCAAGACAGCACGAGCAACGTTGACCGCGCCGAGAAAATTGGTTTTGATCACCGCAGTAAAATCGTCTGGCGTAAGATCGTCGAACCTTCCTTCTAACATCACGCCTGCATTATTAAACAAAACGTCGATGCCACCATGGCGCCGAGCAATTTCCTCAATGACCTTGCGGGCAGCGATTGGATCGTCGACGTTGAGGGACCGAACCGCGACATCAACATTCGGATGCAACCGACGAAGTTCTTGCGCAGCAAATTCTAGTTTCTCCACTTTACGCGAAAGAAGTGTTAGGCGAGCTCCCTCGTTAGCAAGTGCCTCAGCAATGGCGTAACCGAGACCAGTTGCCCCACCAGTGATTACTATATGACTTGATCGGAACATTGTTTTGAATACCTATGCCAAGAGGGATTTGATGAATCCGGAAAACAGAACAAGAAAGCCTCCAAGCTCCCCGAGGACAACAAGCGTGACATAGCCGTGAATACCCGCGCTATGAGCAACTCCAGGCGGTCGTTCCAGCATATTCTCTGTTTGGTTGAGCCAACCATGGACCGCGTAAATAAGCACGGCGGTAGTGAAGAAGGTGATGGCCGCAATTACACTCACCATGTTGACAACAGACGACCAGGCACTCAATTCGGCGAACTTGGCAAGAACGAGGCAAGCGAAAGAATACATTAGCGCGCTGCGATGGCAGATATCTACGTAGACGGGTGCCTTCCCTTTGGGCGAGCTAACCATCTTGCAGTATTTCCAGATTCCTGTTACCAGCCCCACAGTGAAAAACCCACCGCAACATAATATTGCAATCAAGACTGCATTCGACATCGCTACTCCTAACCTATATACAAATCACCACGCTAAAAGAAACAGCTAACGATGAAACCCAAGCCCTGTCTTGTTAATTCAGCAGACCTTGAATATATAGGAATCTTGCTTTTTCCTAGATTGAACTAGAACTCAAACTTCAGAAGTGTAAAGCAATTTTTATGATCATTGATCATATTTCAGGAAATAGTTTCCAAACCTTGAGAAAGAGCTGGCATTTAGATATCCGTTAAAGAGTAATCGAAGAACTGAACATAGTTGTTGTATATCCCTTGTTCAGCGTGATGCTTGGTTGATGAAAGAGCTTAGCCTACATATTTTATATAAATTTAAACTTTGTGGCTTTTTTGTTTTTCCTTTTTCAAGGATATCTCTTGAAAGCTTTTCAATCTTAGTTTCAGAATATTTTTACATTCGTTTAAGACAAAATTAGCATATTTTTCATCTATCTCCATAGAGAACCGTACTATCGTTCCCAAGGTATGACTGAAATATAAAGCAAATGGTTTGACATCGCTTTCCTTTAAACCAGGCAAACATCGCATTGTCGTCTTCACAATTAGGTCTGCATTACGAAAACTATCTTTATTATCTTCCGCAATCAATTCTGGCATTGCTTGTGCTCCAGCCCATAAATTAGAAAGCGCTGTCTCATTTCGGAACAGTTCTACGTATTGACCCATAGCTTTTTCAGCAGCAATTTCGAGTTCCTTAATATTACGAACCGGTTCTAAAATAGCTTTCGTTTGCTCGTAAAGCAAATCATAATATTGCCGCATGATAGCCAATAAAACGGCTTCCTTTCCTCCGAAATATTGATACAGAGAGCCGATTTGCACTTCCGCCAAATTCGCGATTTCTCTCATGCTGACTGAATCAATCCCTCTTTCTCCAATCAGCTTTTTGGCAATATTTAATATGAGTTCGACTCTCTCCTTGCTTCGAGATTGCACAGGGGCTCGAAATTCTTTTTTCATATGAGACAAATAATACTTAAATCCTCGAAGGACTACTTTTTAATTGGGATGGATTTTTTATTTGAGCAACGTACTGAATCAATTATGTGATCAATGTTCATTTTAAAAAAGAGACGCCTCATGACAAGACAAACCCTCTTTAAAAAACAATTCACGGATAATCCAGATCCATAGAACATCAGCCGAGTAAGTCGAATCCGGGCTACTCGTCGAATTAGATAATGGGGAATGGAGACTGTTAAAAGGAGCAGTCTGCGCAAGTGGAATTACTGGGCCAACCCGGAGATGTATTTGGAGACTGACCTGCTTTTCATTTAAACATAGAAACACGCCGCCTCATAGAACCTTTCGATATAATCGTATTCCAAGATCTGCATATTCTTGAAGAGCAGAACGAACGGTTTCGGTATTTCTCATTTGCGAATGGAAAAATATTCAAATAGCGAAATAGTAAAAAAGAATAACTATCAAGCTTAGGAAATATAACTTCGAACTAATTTTATAGTTCTATTGGATATCCCAAACGTAATACACCGTAAGCGATCGGTTTAAGAAATTCCTCTTATATAATGATCGAGGCAATGAAAACCTAACGTATGTTTAGATTCAATATAGTAATTTGTTTGACCGTGTTAAAAAATAAGATCAAAAATATTTTTCTATCAAATATTCGCAATTTAGAACATTATAAAATGTTGTATAAGTTGGGGCCAAACATTGAAAAAATTAAATAAGAAGTCTCTTGTCATCATATTCTCGCTGATTGCGAGTTTGCTATCAGTCGGTTGCAATCACGGCACATCGAAATCTAATATGCTACTAAACCTCGACGGTTTATCAGACGATAGCAGCGATGAATGGACCAGTCTTTTAGGTATATCGACTATGGAATCGAGAGCATCTGGAATTACTTCGGATTTGTCAGGAAATATTTATGCAACTGGGTATACATCAATTGCTTTGGATGGCCAAATTCTGGTGGGCTTTCCTGATTTGTTTGTTGTTAAGTATAATAGCATTGGAGAAAAGCAATGGACAAGGCTACTCGGTGCAACTGACGTTAGCACATTTGCATTAGGAATAACCTCGGATCTGTCTGGAAATATTTATACTACGGGTACTACGAAAGGTGATATGGACGGCCAGTCTGGAACAGGATTCTTCTGTCTGTTTGTTGTTAAGTATGATAGCAATGGAGAAAAGCAATGGACAAGGTTACTTGGCACCTACGGTGCAAATGCATACGCAACTGGCATAACCATTGATCCATCAGGAAATGTTTATACTACAGGTTATACTGAATGGTCTTTAGATGGCCAACCCCATTCCGAAGGTATGAATCAATTTATTGTTAAGTACAATAGCAACGGGGAAAAACAATGGACAAGGTTACTCAGTGGATATGGCCGAGCAATCATCTCCGATAACGCTGGGAACATTTATGCTACCAGCAAAGAATGTATCGCTAAATATAACAGCGAAGGAGAAATGTTATGGAAAATTCGAATAGCGGGAGCTGCTCCAATGACCGAAGGAATTACATCGGATAGATTTGGAAATGTTTATGTTACTGGCACAACGGGCGAGACAATAGACGGACAACCGAAAGTCGGCCAAGCAAATTTATTTGTGATCAAATATAATAGCAACGGGGAAAAACAATGGACAAGATTACTCGGAGCAGCTGTTAGCGATACGAATGCAATGGCAATCACTTCGGACTCCACTGGAAATGTTTATACAACCGGATATACAAACGGAAACCTGGATGGCCAGTCACTAACCTATAACATCAATATGTTTGTTGTTAAATACGATAGCGATGGGAATAGGCTCTGGACAAAATTACGAGCTGCATATGGAAAAAGAACATATTCATACGGAATCACATTAGATGCTTCGGAAAATATTTATACTACAGGCAATGTGATGGGAAGCTTAATTACTGGCTCCGATATTGGATTTTACGACCTTTTCGTAAGTAGATTTAATAATGAGTAATACTCAATTGAGAGCCTAACTTACAGACTTAGTCAATTTTTTCAGATTTCCTCTACTCATCTGTCAGGTCGAATCCTAACAAACCTTCAAAATATTTAACTCTGATAACTGAAGAGAGCAGGGTAGAAGAGAATAAGAAGGCAGAGCGCAATCCTAAGAATTTAAGAAAACATCTCTCCTTTATTAGACTGTCTAGAAGGCTTCAATCAGGTATTGATACAGACTTCTATGAAAAAATTACCAAAAAGTTCTTAGATGATTTCTATCCAAAGAAATGTAGTAACCCTTCTTGCGAAGAAAGAATCTTAGATAAAGAGATCTCTACTAGACCAGAAATCATTCGCTGTAGTAAATGTCATTCTCAGCAGTCTAGACTATCTTATACTCCCCTTCATCACTTTAAACTACCTCTTTGGATGTTTGGATACGTATTACATGAATCTTTAATACAATTTCCTAAGGTATTAACTTCTACAGAGATAAGTAAAAGACTAAAAATTGGTTATAAAGCAGCTAGTTTACTTAAAAGAAGATTCCAGTTATTCTGTTCCGATCAGTTACCGAAGTATAAAGACCTTACCTACAATGCTCTAAATCATCAGTTTAAAGACTTCCTACTACCTCCAAATGAAGACAAAGACATTTCTTCTAAAATGGCTAATAAACCCTATGTATGCGTAGATACAGCAGTTTTATACTCAGCAGGTGAAAGAGCTAATAAAGGAAGAAAAAGATACAGTAGTAAAGGACAAACCTCCTCTATATACCTTTCCCCGAAGCTTGGTGGAAAACAAATAGGAACCTTAGTACAAACTATTGGTATTAAGAATGGTCCTGTATTCTTTACTTCTGTGCCTAATCAAAAGGCTGAAACACTAGGACCTATTATTAAAGATCATATACCTACTTCATCTGCCGTCTTCACTGATTTTGGTTATTCATGGCTATGGGGTGTATATAGAAACCATAGATCAGTGAATCATTCTGCAAGATCAAAAGATAACAGATTTAGATGGGCTAGGAATAGATATTCAAAAAATGGAATACATTCTCAGGTAGCAGAAGGTAACAATAGGTTACTCAAAACAGCTTTTGCTTCTTATGGTTGGATTAAACCAGAATACAGTACATTATATTTAAATGAATTTAGTTTTATTAAGAATGCGAATGTATTTGGTTTAGATGTACTAGTTGATGATGGTTTGAGTAGGGAACTTTTAGTATCTAATCGGAATTGGCTACGACAGGAGCCGGTGAAGATTAGATCTAAAAGATATGTCCATAAAGAATCCACTCAAAGTAAGAAAAATTGGCTTTCTCAAGTCTTAAATGGGAATCGCTTTAAACCCGAGAATTTAGATCAAAATTCAGAGATTCTCAGTCACAAAAGCTATGGAATACTAAATTCTCCCTCTCAAATTGAAGAAGCAAGAAAGGCTCTTAAGAAGGAACTAGAGAGCTATAACTCATTTTGGAATAATGATACTACGAAAAGATTCCGAAGGGATCGAGAGTTAGAGTATCAGAAGATAGCTTTCAAGATCTGGAACCAAATTCACTTAAAAGACTCCACAGAAACAGACTACAGTGTCGAAAGGATCTGCGAAGAACTTAAAATACCAAAACATACAGCTATGACCATTTCAAGGAAATGGCTGAAACTTAAGCTAATCGTAAAAAGACGGGTTGGATACAATTACTATGATAGAAGGATCAATTTCTACATTAAAGTAATAAAAGATCAACTCCCATACGTTCTCTACACTAATTTCCGGCAAAAGAAGAAGATTTCTTCCGGGGTTAGTAAAAATGAAAAGTAACCCTAAAAAGCATGACTATAAATTTGTAGCGAAGGACTTCTACAAGTTACTCGAAATCCAGGAATGGAAATGTTTCCTCACAGGAAGGACTCTGGAGCCTGAGAATACAAATGCAGAACATATTCAGCCTCTTAGGAAAGGTGGAGAACATAAGTTTAAAAACATCTGTTTCGTTGTAGAACCTTTAGCGAAACTTAAGCGTTACCACACTGAAGCAGAGATTGTTCATTTAGCTTATGAGATTATTCTCTGGAAAGGACCAAAGTACGGCTAGAAGGCTCCGATCAAATTAAAAGTAAGGAGAGATCAAAAATGAAGAATAAAATACCTTACTGGTTTGCTAAGAAAGTCGCAGATATTATTAACTTTAAGTATGAAACGTTCAAGAGAGAAAAGACTCCCAATCCTAAATGGATAGATTGGAAAGATTGTCAGAAGTTCAATAGGAATCGATTTGAAAGCTTATTAAAGGAGAATCCAGTTACTGAAGCTGTATTTACTCCTGCTTGGAAATTTAGATCCATCCAGGTTAAGAACTGCATACAAAGTGTTTATCTAAATTCCTTACCTTCTATTCGTGAAACCTATATCAAAAAATCTATCAATGATTTCGCTAAACAAAAAGATTCTTTTGAAAAATTAAACCCTATCTTCATGGAAGCTGCTCACTTGAAGATGACGAGATTAAACTGTTATGCTCGGGATCTCCGTGATGAGGAAAGAGTATATCGCCCTACAAAATGGTATCTAAGCGCTAAGAGAAACTACTTAAGAATGCGGTCTGGTAAGTTCTCTCACACTGCTGACGAGTATTCAAAATGGGATCTATGTTTCTTAGCGAATCGGAGGTCCTTCGACAATCTAAAACTTAATCCTTGGGAATCAACTTATGCTAAAGTAGAAGGCGCTTTTAAGGTTATATTAAAAAATGCTAGATAAGATTGACTTTACTAAACTGAAGTTAGAAATCGAAGACGCTCTTCAGGATCGGAAGGAAATTATTATTAGATTTCTTTCTTGTTTCGATAAGCAGATCCTAAAAGTAACGACTTGGGAAGGTGAATCTACTGTCGGAATTTTTAAGTTTTTCTTAACTGATGATCTTGAAGATAAACAAATTGTGTCTACTCCATTTGACTTTGGCGAGATTCTACTGTTTGATACTTATGGAGAAATGAATGTTTTTGAGATAGGTGAGATCGGATTAATTGAAGTTATTTCTGATCCAAATACTGTAGCAATTTTTGAAGAGCATGGATTAATCAGCTTCTTTTGTCCGCTAGAAGAAAACTAAATCACGTTTTTGCTCACATCCGAAGTCATATTAAACAGAGAACCGCAAGAAGGAAAACTCGGGAAGAAAAACACATTTGTTATCTGAGCATCAGCACAGGAAGAAAGATAGACTTCTAACAAGCAGGTCTTTAAAGAATCAGCCTCAACGTAAGCATATCTATTCTTACAACTACGAAGTTCTCTAAACTCATCGTAATTACTAGAATAAAGACTATCAGATTGGCATTCATCTCGTAAAAGTGTTGTCTGCCCTTTCATTAGAATATCATTACTGTATTTCGGACCACAGGATACAGCTTTTACTATCACTGCATTATTATATTCTGAAAGTGCATGGCTTCTTGGAATCTTTTTACCACTTAATTCGTCTCTGGCTTTCCAAAGGGGATCAAGGATACAGTTTAAGGAAAATAAGAATAGAATAGAAATGAAAATATACTTCATGAAATTATAATCAAAGGCAAGAGGCTACTGCCCGAATCGAATATCCTGATTATTATAGGTAAACTCACGCAAGGCAGATTCTATAACTCGATCTTCTGCTGAAGGACTCCAAAATATAGAAAAAGTCGGAAGAAGCCATAAGGAAACATAGTGAGTATATTCATTTTCATAACTTCTTTCTATCAACGGAATCATTCTTTTGCCAAATACCTTAAAATCCATTTCTATTTTAGCACCGGTATAATAAGGAACGCCTATAAGAAAAAATTCTCCAGGAAACAAACTGCCCTTCACTCGATACATCTTAATATGAATTTTACAGTTAATATTACTTGGAACAATGTCCTTCTTATCTCCAAATATGATTTTATTATAACCTAATTTTTTAAGTGAGTCTCCAAACAATTTTTCATAATTCTTGATATCTTCGGGTTTCACTGAAAATCGAAAGAAAACATTTACTTCACATTCATTTAATATGTTTTTATCTACTGTAAGTCTTTCTTCAGATAGTCTTCCGCTAAATGTTGTAAAACAAGATACGAATGAAATGTAAACAATTAGAAGTAAAAGAAAGGAGTTCATTCAATTCCCTCGAATCGATCGAATTCCGGTTGCATCCAGTTCCTTTTTAAACTCATTTACGGCTTTAACATTTGAGGTTGCAAAATGGTTCTCAAACGAACCTCCAAATAGATTCACCCAAGTAAACGGGAGAAACAGAAACCATGCCGCAATGAAAAGTCTAGACTGATATTCGTAAACTGAGACTGCTTTATCATTTTGAATTATAGTAAATCGTACAAGTCCGGTTGATTCTCCAAAGAAAGGAATAATATATAATGTTTGTGCCGCGATATTAGGCCAAACTGAACATTCTTTGGTGACATCGCAGTCAAAATTAAAGTGGGACTCACCTTCTATATCGATTCTATTTTCAGACTGCAATTCACCATTTTTACATTCCGATAAATGAAAAATTTCATGTATACTTTCACTGATTCGATTCGGTATTACATAGTATTTCTCCATTTCGTTTTTCTGAATGACATGCCCTTTTGAATAAAATGATCGAATATAAAAACAGTTAATTTGTATCTCAGTTTTTTTGATTGAGGGAATGGAACTCTGAACCAATTCAGGAGATCTACCTATCAAGAGACAATTAGATGTCAGCAAACACAGGATCGAGATTACACAAATAAAGATACTTCTACGAATATTAAACATATGAGTTCCTTAAATTAATTTCACCTATTCCTCCAATAAATTTTTTACAGACTTATGAAAGCTGATTACTCGTTAAACTACTTTTTAAGATTAACCTTGAATCAGAGATACTTTTAAAAATCTTAGGTTTGCTTGTGCCGGATTTCGGAAGAATATAAAAAGTAAAATCGAGGCTTCTAGATAAGACTTATATAAAGGAGAGATTTCTATCTTTAAAATCGGATTCTTATTTTTAGAAATACTTATCGGAGGACAAACTATATTCTGATACACGGTATATCCTGCTGCAACTTCTTCGGATTTGCATTCAACTCCAGATGTTAAACTGATTCCGGAGAGATCAAAACTGATATTTGTTTTTATATTTTCCCAAATCCCCCCTCTCAACCTTAGCGAGCCGTCAAATTTTCCAGGAGGCAAAGAAATTTTCACCCCTTCAGAAGCAACGTATATAGTTCCTTCTTTAAAATCTAATAAGCAAGAATTTCCATTCTGTTCGCTAATACATAAATATGTTAGGTCAAGAGAATCATAATCTGCTGATGAATTATCTATTAGTTGGATCGTTAAATAATTGTCCCCTTTTTCTTTTGCCAAAGAGGACGACTTTATATTCTCATTTGTCTTACAACCAATTGCTATAAAGAATGTGATTACAAATATAGTATTAAATTTCATTTATTCAAACTTGATTACTTTTTGGACCTTCGCCAACTTTAAATAAAATCATTCTACGTTATTTCGATACTGGATAATTTACTTGTATTTCAACATGTCGAACACTAGGAGGAATAATTACTAGACCGAGTGTAACAAATCCAATAAATATAGATGGAACCCATAAATACTCATGAAAGTCTGTGATTACTATTTTCATTTCAGTCGTTTTTTTGGCTCCAATTCTCATCGGATTACATTCAAATTCATCGAACCATCCGAATTCTGTATGACAATCTTTACTAATTACTGTATTTTTCTTTAAATTCTTGAAAGAACCAGAAAGCCGAAAACTTTCAAAATATTTAGATCCCAAAACGGACAAAAATGCATAATACTCACCTGATGGTAATTCCATCTCAAAAATATCTTTCTTATTTATTTTTTTAGAACTAACTCGCCAAATGCTTTTATCGCAGTCCAAGTTAGACTCGATTTTTTGTTTTTCTGAAATGCATAAAGTATGAATAGAAATATCATCAAATTCATCTGTTGTTCGATTTTCAAAACTAATCCTTAAAATTCCATAGCCTTTATTAGGATTTCTTTCGACATTTGGTAAGATTAGTTCTTCTGTTGCACATCCAATAAGTAAAAAGATTTTACATATTGATAGAAGAAACTTCTTCTTCATTAAACTTCTTCTTCATTAAAATTCTTACCCAATTGATAATAACCATTTCGCCGGTTATTTAGGATTTATCAGTGATGCATCTACATGCCTAATTTCCGCTGGGGGATAAATTATTCCCAGGGTAAATAGTGCGAAAACAAGACTACCCGCGAGCCTTGAATCATATCGATCTGTAATTGTTATTTTTAATACGGTTTCCTTATTTGCCGGAATTTTTAGAGGTCCACATGTATACTCATCATTCAAAAACCATCCATCGTCTAAAAAGTTCATTTTACATTGATTCACTGTATCTTTGTTAAATAATACTTTTAAAAATATCCTATCTAGTGAATCGGCATCCCATATTAATATATTTCCTGTATAATTTCCTTGCGGAATCCGCAAAGAAATACCATTATTCCCTATTGGTATTTTTACACTTGAAAGTGATTCGATCCCAATGGTTTCCTCACTTGCATGCCCAACCGCAAGTGAGAATCTACCAATTTTCAGTTCATCATATTTCTGACCCGATTTATCTTCGACTATTATACGAAGTGTTCCTACTTGAGCATTGCGCGGTAAGCTCGGAGTAACTGCTATTTCTGGCGCAGAACAACCAAGAAGAAATAGAATAAATACAGCAAACTTCTTCATTAAAACAAAAATTCCTTATTAACAATCAGTAAATACTGTTCCACCTACATTGCACTGACCAGGCGGTAATATGAATCCATGCGTAACACCGTACCACCACATTAAAGATTGTAATCAAAGTTCCTTGGCTTTGGTTAGATAAACAGGATAATTTATTGATTTTTTAGAATTACCTTCGTATGGCGAATATTCATCTGTGGGGAGGCCATGCCAAAACTAATAATACCGATAAAAAGCGCTTCGCCAAAGAAAGATTGAAATCTATTTGTTATTTCAATCTCAATCTCTAACGTTTTCCCATTACGTATTTTGAGCTTCGCACAATTTTCAAAATCTAAAAATTCCAAACCTTCCGCTTTTTCAGCATGCGAACATTTCGCATTTTCGGAGACATTAGAATCGAATTTAACTCTTGAATAGATATTTTCAAAATCCTCTCCGCCTCGAATCTGAATGAATCCAACATAGTCTCCTTCTGGTATCTCAATTTTCTTTGAATTGCCAGAAATATCTATTTCATAGCTTTGAAAATTCGAGATTGTGCAATCCAGTGAACTCAAAATCTCGACGGTTGGTGCTAAACAAATTCTTTCCAAATTTAGTATTTTATAATTTACTCCAGAGTTATTCTTAACCGTAAATTTTATAGCTCCTACTTTAGGGTCGCTCAATCCAGATTTCCCAAGTGGAGGCATTATTAAAACATTATCAGATATACAACTGATCCCAAATAATAAAAATACAAAATACAAAATACCTTTTCATATCTCAATCACAATCATAAAACACTGTACCACCAACATTACACTGGCCAGGTGGTAATATCATTCCATGTTGAACTCCATACCACCACATTAAATATTGAACTAACGGATTTTGGTCCAAGTGATATTGAAAAAATATGAGTATAGCCATAATTTTGGCTTCATTTGAGAATTCCTCGTACGGCAGATATCCACCGGAAGATTTATAAACATAAGCTGCTACATCTACTAGAATGCTGACACCAAACCAAGTCCAAGAAAATCTTGAAAAAATCCAATCAGGATCAGCTCCAAATTTCAGTTTTGCAAGCTGCATTCCACCAGTACTAAATATAGACTCAAAAGGATCGTAATTCCAATCCCTGTGCCGCATACCCAATGCTTGCATAAAGATTTCACCGATCGTTCTTGCTCCATGATCTCCAGAGCGCATCACATCTCTAAAGCCTTCATCAATTCTGCGGAAATGATCTCTAACTCCATGATCAATTCTTCTAAAATGTCCTCTCACGGAGTTTCCAGCATTATGAGCAAGTTCTCTCCATCCACCTCTGGTTCCAGGAGTTGGAACATAGAATGCTCTTTGATGACCTGCCCAAGTTGCTTTGTAAGCATCAGAAATAGAGTTACCGAATTTCCATAAATCACTCCGATGTTTTACAAGACCGCGTCCATATCCATATCCGAGTAGGAATCCTTGTTCTGGAGTTAGACCGAATTGAGGAGCTGCATAATATCCAACAATAGCCCATGCCAGAGGAGTGGAGATATTATTTCCACTAGCATCCCCATAGCGTACAGGATTTCCTTCAGTATACATGTAACGATTAAATCCCTGAGTTCGATTAGGAAATATAGATGTATCCGCTTGTAAGAATCGAGCTATCGTTGGATCGTAATATCGAGCATTATAATAGTATAAACCGGAATCTCGATCTTCTATTTGGTTTGTGTATTTATACCTAAACACATCAGGTCCAGAAGAATCTGTTCGATCTATTTCTCCATATGGTTTATAACTAATATGAGAGGCTCCTGGCATATCTCCACCGGAAAGTGCGTTTCCTTCTCCATTTGTTGCCATTGTAATCGAACCCATTTGATCAGGATGAAAGAAAACCATCCCTGGAACAGGAGTTCCAGAAACTGTGCCCCCATCCGTCGTTCCACCGCCACCCGGAGGAGAATCAACGGAAGGTGTATTTCCTGCGACTGCTAAAGGTAATAGATCCCAAGGAGCAGTCCCAGATCCCCCATTATTCATAAGCTCATCTAAGCACCCTACACTAAAAGAAAATGAAAAAAGCACAATCATCGGTGCAGACATTAGTCTTGTCCAGGCAGGCGATAGCGATTCTTTCTGCTTAGAAAATGCTAATGCTAACCCAAGAACAATCACTAAGGACCATGCAAACGCTAAGAAGCCATCGGAGAATTTGCCGTGAGAATTATAAACATAACCTAAAATGAAATTTATTAGTCCAGATTTTATCTTTCCATTCCATTCTTTCCAAAATGCTGTCTCTGTGATTCCTTGTTGTGTTCCTGTAGAAGCTGCCGAAATGAGAGTAGCATCTGTTCTAGCGAATTGGGCAACCAGTTCTCCCTTAACACCTCGAATATAGAGAGTATGCTGATCAGCGTAACCAGGGCGACGTAGTATTTCGTAGAGCGGATCAGGAGAATAAATTACAGAAAGATCAGTACTCCTACTTTTCTTAATACGATTTCCAGCGAAATCATATACCATACTCAATTGGTCTCCCCCATTGAGCATATGTGTGATCAATTTTCCTGATGAATCGTAAACGAGGCTTTCTCCGTTCCGGGAAACCATATTCCCTGCCGCGTCATATGAATAATTTATCGTTCCAGTATTTGTACTATTTACAGAAGTTACAGCGTGAACATGAGAAGAATTACCATAAGTAAAAGTATAATCCCCTTTCTTAAGGAGATTTCCACTATTGGTGTATTGATATATTTCCGTTCCATATTTACCAGTTGCTTGGACTAAACGATTTTGCTCATCGTAAGTATACGTTTGGGTTCTAGTTGCATTTTGCAGATCATTTATCTTTTTGATATTTCCTTTAGCATCAAACTCCAACGTAACCTGTTGTGAAACTGTCCCATTTTTTAGATTGGTCTGATAACCTGTTGGTCGATCATAAATTGGATCATACCCGATATATGATACGACTCCATTCCCTGTCGTTCTAGTAAATTGGAAAGAACCTGATGTACCAGGAAACGGTCCATCGTAAGAAACAACAGGATGATCGTAGCTTCCTTTATCCGGCACATCCATTCGTACTCCCGTGAGATGGTTTCCTTTGGAATATATATTATGAGCAATACTTCCGTCCGGATACGTTGTAGAAATTACTCTACCCATGGAATCATATGCGTATTTAAAAACCAGGGTTAAGTCGTCTATAATCCGGACCTTTTGCGAAATATTTCCCCGAATATCATACGTTAAATTTAATATACCAGCCGCGTCCTGTATCTGAGTAGGTCTACCTTTTCCTAAAATAGAACCATCGTATGTAATTACAGTTGCCGGACTTCCATCGGAAGGAGTAGAAGTAACCATTCGATTTGAAGAGTCATACGTCTTTTGAATACTTTGACCACGAGCATCAACTTGGGAAATCAAGTTACCCTCTGAATCATAAGAATAGGATACTGTCCCTGAATTCGGATCAGAGGTGCTTGCTTTTCTTCCAGCCGCATCGTAGGTTATTATAGTAATTCCATTTTGTGGATCTATAACTTTCCATAGACGACCGCCGTTATCATAACTATACTGAATAGTAGAGCCATTGCTCGTCTTCGTAACATCTTGATCCAATTCATTCTTAGTAAGGGACTCTTCTAATAATATTGTAGACCCGCTCTTTATCTGGGTCGTTATAGTCTTTCCAGAATAATCTACGCTTTTAGTTGTTCCATCAGGAAAATTGATCTTAGAAAGTTGTCCTTCTGGACCATCGTATTCGTAAGTTGTAAATACAGGAGATATTACACCTTCCACATATTCATTCGATTCAGTTAATAATTTCCCCACGGCTGAATAGGTTTTTGTGGATGTTGTCCAGCGATCCAAAAGAGTCGTCGCAGAACGTTTTACTAACCAGCCTTGTGGAGTATATGTTTCGATCGTAGCGACTTCGCCATTCTCATCGTCTCTGATTCGCCTTTCTACATAAGAAGTTTGTTCGCCGGAGGTAATACCGTAAGAAAGTTTTTCACTCCAATCTGATTCACCTGGAAAGTCAGTTTGGATTAAACGACCGAACTCATCATAATATTTCTTTGTTATACCTCCATTAGAAGCTGTTTCTTGAGTTAAGAGTCCGCGATCAGTATCGTATTCTTTTAATTTATTTAAACCAGAAGCATCGGTTATTGAAATTGCAAAAGCATGAACCACCGGATCATATTCGATTGAAGTTTGGTTTCCTCTCGAATCTGTAACAAGAACTTGGTTTCCAAAAGCATCGTAATCGTAAGACTGCGTTTTGGCTGCCGACGTTCCTGAAAACTCTGTCTTAGATACTGGTTTAAAATCAGAATAGGCGATTTGTGTTTTCTCTAAAATTGTCCCGTTCCTCGTTACAGTTTTAGCAGTCTGTCGATTCAGTATCCAGCTATTTGTATCACAAATATATGTCCCTGTCGTAACTGTAGTATATGTTTCGTTAATTTCAGTAGCTGAGGATACATTTCCGCAAGAATCATAACTCAAGGAAGTAGAAACATTCCCAACTAATACCCCTCCAATATATTCTTTTTGAGTAGAAGATTGAAGCCGAGGGTAACTTCTTCCTGCAAAGGTTCCAGTTTCCACGATCTGCGTCTCATTTTTTACTAAAGAATATATAGTATTTGTTCCAGATACAGTTCCGATATAACTCCGTCTAGCTTCCATCGACCCTGCATACAAACGATTTGTTTGGAAGTAATCTATTTCTGTTTTTTCTAATGTCCTGGAATTTATTTCTGCAACTGTTCTAAATCCATAGGAAACTCGATTCAAAAGTGTCCCTAAATTCATTCTTGAATTAGTATAAGTATATGAAAGAGTCTCGGAAACCCCATTGCCGAGGTTATTATTGATCTGTTTTACAATTACTTCATTGTTATTATTCGGGACATTCGGATAAGAACCTGCACTTGTGGAAATCGCTCCATTTAGATCAGTTTTCCAAGTATATGTAATTGTTGAACTTTTAAATTGGTTATCTGAGACAGAAGCAAGAAGATTTCCCGGAAGTCCAGTTCCAAGTGTATAGACCCTCAAATTTCCTACTACCGCGTTATCCGCAATATCCATTACAACTAGATCCGTCTTTCTATCGGAGTTTACATCTACAAGTTGAACTTCTCCGGTTATATCAATACCGGCAGAAGGAGAGCTGGACAAAGTAGACCCGGAGGAAAAATAAACATTTACTCGGGAACCATTTGCCCAAACAAAATCCCCAAACCCATCTCCATTGAGATCACTAATTCCAAAGTATTTATTTTTTCCTGATTGGACGTTAAGATTAATCGTACCGATATTAACTGCTTGAGGGGAAGTAGTCAGTTTTCCATATTCGTTGCGATAAACGTAAAGAAATCCGCTATCGTATGTTACCAGATCGGGTAGACGATCCCCTGTTACATCCCCCCACCAACGACCAGCATATACTGGGTTGGCAGAATATGGAACTGCATCTTGTCCGACAACTGGTAAGGTCTGAGTAGTTTGTGTAATACTCGATAAAGTAGAATCGAATGATTGGATAACTAAGTCCGATCCACTAAAATAAACAAACTCTGGTATTCCATCTCCTTCTAAATCCAGAAAGGTTCCATCTGAAGCGGTTGCCCCGGTTAAAGATACTGAAACGGGATCAGCAAAGCTAGCCCCTTGTGATAAAGCATAATTAATCGTAGATCCGTCAATCACCCAAAGGTAGTCTGACCTACCATCACGATTCAGATCAAAGCTATATGATTTTTGGTATGGAATCGGGTTATCCGTTAAAGGAGTTGGCGTAGGAGCTGATACGGGAACATTTGAGTATGTTGTAACAAATTTATTCAATGTTCCATTGGACGAAATACCGACTAACGCAGATGACGTAGAGATTAGTATATCTCCTCGGTTATCTCCATTAACATCTCCTAATGCCAATGTATTCATGGTATTGTATTGAAAATTAACTATATTAATGTCAGAAACATTCTGGGAAAACCCGTTTATCCCTTTTATATAGGAAGAAGGGTAAATTCCGGAATCCATATCACCAGATAAATATTGAATGTCCAACCTACCATCTGAGTTTAAATCCGACCACATCCCCAAAAAAGTTGAAACAGCTTGCCCACCATTGCAAGGTATAAACCAAGTCAAAGTATATGCATTACAACTAATTATAGCCGCATTTACGGTTGCAATACAGGCTGCCCCGCCCAAGTCTATAGGAGGGCAAGCTTGCCCAGCAACAAAACACCAATATGCTCCTTCAATACAAGCCGATTTATCATATAAGGGAACTCGAACATTTGCCTTTAATGTAACTGAATCTAAATTATAATCTGTTAAATTTTGAAATGAGGAATTAGATGAACTATCCGAGTAAGTAAAAGATAAAGGTAAATAGTCCTCATCTCCCCACTGAGACGAATACTCAGACCGTTCGAGAGAACTAAGTCTTGATCGACCATAGGTTCCGTTTTCATAATTGAAACGGTATTCTCGAATTAGATTTCCGTTAGTTCGGATTTCTATCTTTCTGATCACTTGATTCCAGGTTTCTTGGTCTCCAGAAGAAAATACTGATCCCAAGCTACCGGAACGTGATGTATAAATAAATTCTATTTCTCGATTTCCATAAGAGTATTTCCAAGGATATAATACTCCATTTGTTGTTTGATATTGGATCTCATAGGAATTCCCCCAAGGGTCTTCAACTTTGCTCAAAGCCCAAAACCTCGGAGTGGTTCCAGTCAGGAGAATGGAACTTGCGTTTCCTCCGAATGTGTATTTCAATCCGCTTTGATCAACTGCTGTCCAAATACAAGAAGCAGAACAGTCTCCAGTGGAAGTATACAACATAAAAGATTCGTTATATGTCCTATATGATCCACTTCCTGTTGATACTAAATTTCCCCCAAGGGAACTCTGAAAAGAATCTGAAGAAGTAAAAAGTGATTTTGTCTCCAGGGCTTCTCTGAATCCAATCCCATCCAGATAAATCCCAAGATTCTCCTACAATTCCTCTACTTGCATCTGTAGTATGATCTATAGAAAGATTTGGAACAATTCCGCCAGCACCCGGAGGTAATTCAACAGTGATGCTCGCGTTTCCTTTCCCAGAGGAATCAACTTGAATGACTGGGAATGATTGAGAGATGGGATCGGAAGAGGAAAAAATCGATTGTATCCAGCTTAAAGGCTCAAAGGAAATCTGTGAAAAAATAAGTATAAAAATTACAATATGGCCCAGTCTTCTAAAAAAGAACGAAAAAGGAAATGGATTAGAAATAGAGTTTAACTTCCAAATACTAGGTTTTTTCACATTTTACTCCAAAAAATCAATGGATTCCGGAGGTTTTCCATTGACACACATAACTCAGGTTTGACTTTAAATTAGTGTCAATTGAAAAAATTAAACCTGCTAAACTCGGGTTGGAAAATACGTTAGTGGAAAGCGGATTCCGCGTTATTAGTTTCTTGCTTCTGTCTCTTTTCCAATGCCAATATCTAAATATCCCAAATGTAGGATCTGTTAAAGGATCAGAAGCAAAAAGACAAATTGATTCTGCGATTTCCAGTTCTGTCAGTCTTTCTAATATTCTCGTTCTCTCAAATTCTTCAGCATCTGGAACTTGTGGTGGTGGAGGCGGATCAAGTTCAGGCTCTGCAAACGACCCTGAACCTAACGAAACTTTTGCTGGAGCATCCGCGATCAATCTAAGCGGTGGAGTTGGATATCTTTTTTCTTTGACAGGACAGATTTCTAGCGGTAGCGATGTGGATATTTTCTCGTTTCCAAGCGCAACAATCCGAAAGGGCATTACGGCTACATTTAATGCCTCATCAACTGCAAGCTGCTATTTATATGCAAATGGGGATGATCAAAGTAATAATTCTACGGCTACACATACTTCTGATCCTGGAGATTTATTTCCCCAAGGTGCTGGAGCTTCAGTTATCATTGGTCCAGGCAGCCCATTACATTATATGTATCTAAAATGTGAAGGAACTGCAAGTCAGACTTACAATTTTACTATTACCGTAGATCAAATTTATGGGACCTCTAGTGGCTCAGGTTCCGGAAATACCGTAACAACTGAAAACACTTACCTCACGCAAGCTATCTTTGATTCTCTCATATCAATTGATACTGGAAAATCTTATACAAAAGACTCAGTCGATACCTGCATAAATGCGATACGAACCAAAGGTAGTTTGTATGCAGTCGCTAAAGGTGAAGCAATTAAACAAGCGGCTACATGCGGAACTTCAGCGGAAATTCCCGATCGTAGCATCTTTTTAAAAGACGATTGTACGTTAGAAGAGACTCATTGGATCCAAATTGATTCAATCGGAATCCCATAAATTAAAAGAAATAAACAAATAATAGTAATCAACCATGCTCAAATTAAAATTTCTCCAACCTGATAAGATAAACAGGAAAAGTTGTGCAGGTGTATTTTCAATTAAGACACCAACATGATAAATAAGATAATTAGTAGTTATAAAACAATTAGAAGCATTGAGCGTAACTTAATTACACGGTCAATCTATTGGCGGCTTCTATTATTTAGTATTATATTAAGCCTATCATCTCCAATTCTTGCGGCTGATTTACTCCTTTCAAACGGAGATGGGTTTATTCTAGATCTAATTTCCGAAGACGAACGAGCTGTCACCGTTTCCTGGAAAAATCGAGTCTATGTTATACCTAGATCCGAAGTATTGAAATTAGATGCTAGCAGAAAAGGACCTCATTCCTCTTATCGGACTTCGCATTTTATCTTAAAAGATAGCACATCAATTCGGGGAGTTTTGGCAGAGGAAAAGGAATCATCTTATACCGTTAAAACAGATTTAGGTTACTTAGATATAGATAAGTCTCGAATCAAAAATACAAAAATTCCTCAGGACCAAGATGCAAAACTTCCCTTAGAATTTTTAAGTGAGAAATTAGCTCAACCTGAAACAAAATGGGGAGGGTCCCTTTCTACCTATGGGGGATTAGGATCTATCGCAAATTCCGCTCCACTATGGTTGTCAGGTTCTTTATTTATCGAACCAGCTTACTTTAAATTAGGAGAACGTAATCAACTCGGTATTAGAGTTGATGCTCTCGGTTCTTCCGGTGGAACAAATACAAGATACTCCGTTTTGATGCCGGAAATTTATTTGTTTAGAGGATTTGGTTTTTCAGAAGAAAGAAACTTTTATTTATCCTTCGGGATTGGACCTGCTGCTGTTCAAACTAAATCAGGAGGAGAAACTCAAGCTGGGGTAGTTCCTGGTGCTCATTTAGAAATCGGTTATCAAGGATGGAGATGGGAGACCAGCTTTCTTAGAGTTGGGGGGAAAGTTTTATGCTTCGCTGATGCTTCCTCGCCATTTTGTACTGCGGGGTTAGAATTTTCTTTTGGAGCAAGACTATGAGATTATTATCTATTAAAAATTTTAGTCTAAGTAGTTCAATTTTCCCTAAAGGTATTCCGTTATATCTTTTTATCTCATTCATTACTATAATTGGTTGTGATTCTCCATTCGCATGGGGAGAAGATAATAACGATCTTAAGGTTGATTCTTTTTGGATTCAACCAGGCTCTACTAAAATAGCAGTGAATTTAAAATGTTCTGCCGAATCAGATGCATACGCATATGCAGTAGGTTCTTCCAATTCTCAAATCAGTATAAGTTTATCGCAGGCAAAAGCACATTATCTTCCTATCCAAGATTTAACTCCGGATTCTAATTATACTTTAGTTTTTGGATGTGGTAAAATATCCGATTCGAATCCGACTCGTATTCCGTTTACTACTTGGGTAAGCGACCAACCAATAGTTTCCAGAGGAATTTATTTGGTAGGCGGTGTGGATGGTAATGGATATCCAATAGCTGAAGTAGATTTATTTGATCCCGTAGAATCTAAATGGTATCCAGCTTTCACTTCCGTTCCTACTCCTAGAAGTTTTGCTCTTACTATCTATCATAAAGGAAAAATCTTTGTGATGGGAGGAGCCAAGAGAGCTTCGGGGGGAAGTTGGACTGTAACAGATGAGGTAGAAGCCTTTGATCCATTTACTAAAACTTGGACCTCGTTTTCTCCAATGCCTGCAACTTTGCATGGGGCTATAGGTGGAAGTTCTGGAGATGAAATATATGCTATCGCTGGAAGTACTTCTTTAAATACCACTTCCGGTACTCTTCTGAACACAGTATATCGCTTTTACCCCGAAATAGGTCTGACTGGAACTTGGGCGAGTCCTTTTACTTCCCAAACATCTATATTCCCGAAGATAGATATGTCTAGTTGTGTATTTGATGGAACCTTCTATTTCACTGGAGGTAGACAGTACAATGATGGTTCTGCATCAGCGACATCAGATAGTTATATTCCTTCTCTAAATGCAACCTCTGCTATAACTGAATCATCCTTGATTACCGCAAGACATGGAGCAGCTATAGCTTGTTATCGTCCACAAACAGGAGATCCGAGTCCTGGAGCTTCAAAATATGTTTTGATAGCTGGAGGATCAAGCGGTTCGAATTTCTTTCAACCTGTTACAAGCGTTTCACCTGTATCAAACTATGAAGTTTATGCGATATCCACTACAACCAATGCCTATGCGACTGGACCATCGCTTTTACAGGCTTTGTATTTTCCTGCGATGGAAATATCTTACGATATAAATCAGGCTTACGTTTTTGGTGGAGCTTCAACAATTAATGTTCCAACCGATTTTGTTTACTCAATAGGATTATCAAATCCAACTGCGGGTCCTTGGACTCTCTCTGCTCAAAAAATGCCGAGAGCACGCTACGGTCATAAGGCGGTCATCTTAAGATGAAAATCACATTCAAAACTGCTTTGTTGTGTATTTCCCTTTTAATGGTATCTGGACTTTCTTCCGAAGACGACAGTGTTCAATCGCAAATACGAAGCTTAATTAATTTCGGAAAATACCAAGAAGCCGGAGAAATCCTAAAGCCCTTGTTAGAAAATAATCCTACTGATGTAACCTTAGGTCTTTTTCAAACCGAAATATGGATTGGAATTGGAGAGAATCTCTATCAGAAAAAGCAATACAAAAGTGCCTTCCCATATTTTTCAAAAGCATTTGAAGCTTGGCCTAGTCATCCTCTTTTGCGCTCTCGTTATGAGGAATTAAAAGGAAAAAAGTTAGTAGATCAAATTAAAGTAGAAGCGCAACCGAAAGTAGGCAAGTTATCTTTGGAATCACAAACTAAAAATACCTTAATAGTTTTAGCTGATCCAGAAATATTAGAATTAACAAATCAACTTAAAGACAAGCTAAAATTTAGGATCACCGAGTTAGAACAAAATACTGTTGTAGCTGATGAGAGGGTGGAGATCTTAAATGTTCCTCAAAAATGGACATTAGCCTTATTGGGAATTTCACTTTTTACTAATTTACTTTTATCGGTTTTACTCTTTAGAAAGCGATAGAATGAGATACTCTGTCCTATTTCTCATATTTTTAATAGTAAATTGTATTACCAGATACGGATCAATAAAAACTGACCCTAATAATTCGAGTTCATCCACCTCGACGATCAACATCGAAGCTATAATCACTAGCGGTCATTATACTGGCAGAGTAAAATTAAAGAAATTTGATAAAACCGGTTCTGTTATTGAAAAGCATGTAAACGGAATTATCGATTTTCATCATTACGATACTCTTCGAAAACAATTAGCAAACATAGAACTCGAAAATGGAACCTACAGTGGAGAAATTATCGTAATATCCAGAGAAAATCGTTTCTTCCAATACGCTGTCGAAGGACAAGCCTCCATACTCTTTGATTCAGTATTACATAAGGAAGCCGGAGGAAAATTCGATGGGCCTTGTATACAAAAAGAATTTTCGAAATTAATCTGTCGGGACCTGGTGCTCTCAGGAAATTCTTTTAAGTTCTTAGTAGAAGACTTAGAGAAAGATGAATTCTCATTTTTTATATCTTCTGCTATTCTTATTCTTCCCGTCTATACTACGTTTAAGTTCGGCTTGCCAATACCTTTATTTGGATTTTGGGGATACAATCGAAATCTAATCATTAAAGAAATACTATAGTGGATAGTGCCCTAAATGTTTCACGTGAAAATATTTTTCAAATCGGATTAGATATCTCTAATCTTGTTCTAACCACACTTGGAGGCAATAATAAATTACCGAACGAAATAATAGCAAGAAAGATACTTACGCCCATCTGCTCTTCGACTTCATTTGTAAGAATAATCTTAATTTCAGTTTTCTTTCCGCGTTTTATTAAGATATTCTCGCAATTGTATTTCTCGATAAGATCTGTTTTAACTAGGCACCTCTTAGCTATATCTTTTGCAGCTTGGTCCTTAGTAAAAGTAGCATCCAACCGAAAAGAATGAGGAAAATTTGAACCATAACTAGAAAGTACCCCAGAATAGACTCCCTCTGGAACTTTAAGCTCAATCGACTCACCTTTTTCGATAGCAACGGTTCCGTCTGACTGCAAAGTTTCACAAACATTCGTACCAAATTCTAGGAAGTACTTTTTCTGAGAAAGGCATACTCGAGAAAGTTCTACGTAATCGATAGGAATGTTCCCGGTATTCTCAAACTTAAATGATATTAACCCTAGATTTTCTTTTTCTAAAATCTTTTGGCCATGATATACAATTTGATTCGAAGAACATCCAAACACGAATAAAATTAAAAGGGAAATACCGAAAGATTTCATTTTTTCTAAATCTATAATCATTAATATTAAATATATCAAAAGTTTGTCAGACCAGACAATAACTAACTTGAATATTTGCTAATATTTCCATATAATGAATACTCGATAATGGAAATTTCCAATCTCCAGATTTAACCTTTCCTTCTATTTTCTCATAAACTTCCCGGAATTCACTTCCTTTAGGGTTACCAACCATAACCCTCGCCAAATCTATCCATTTATTTTGGTCTAAGTAAATAATCATTCTTTATCAATCATGAAAAAATACGGACAGTAAGTTCAATGCTTCTGAATCGCTTTTCCTCTTAACAATATTTAGTGAGTTTCCAAAAGGATAATATTCTTCTATCAATTAAAAATTAGAATTCCAACCCAATTCTATTGAGTCAATAAATTCCCGAGAATACTCCTTCCAAAGACTTTCCATAATTCCGCCATGTACCAAGCGCGAAACAGATTCATTTCGATAATAATTAGCAATACATAGGAAGTTTGGATTTGTATTAAAAAGACTATAAGTTTCTCTAACTTGTGACTCTTTGAAAGTATGTATAAATATAGCATCTGTTTCCGTGTCACCGTGGGGACAAACAAACTTAGGATTCTCCGGTGTATATATTCGTTTCAATTTTTCAATACACTCGACAATAATTGACCTTACCATTCCTTTCTCGAAATTTCCTTCGCGGACAATGAGTATTGACTTAATTCTTTTGTGCGATTCAATACTGATATCTTCGATGTATTTCAAATACCAACCGATTCCTTCGACTTTAGGAAATTGAAAATATTTGTATTCTCTTTCACTTTTAACTTCCGCCTTTAGATCATATACATTTATCTCATGTTGACTTGTCAATTGTGGTACATTTCCAGAAAGTTCATCTTCGACAAATTTTAAAATTTCGTCTTTTTTAAATCGAATGTATCCTCCGAGGCTCCTTGGATGATCATAAGAAACAAAATAGGAATGAAAATCTGGGTAATTTAAATATAGGATAATTGCAGTATAATATATGGAGATAAGAAGACTAGTTCTATCTTTTGATTTTATAGTACAAAGAGCATTTATTTGTTTATCACCTCCGATCCTTTGAATATCCATAATCCTAAAGTCTGAGCTTCTAAATTGTATTTTAATGAGAATGTCTTTAACTTCGTAATCAGTAATTGATAAAAGATTTGTAAGTAACTCAACGTGAGAAGACAAGAATCGGAAAATACCAACGATTCCTGCAGAAGCAATATCAAGTAATTCATTAATTTTTCGGTCAAAGTCCCATATATTTATACTTTCCGGATATTCTTGACCGTCTTTCTTATATTTATAAGATACACTATTTCCATGATTAAACGCTTTCCCGTGACTTAAAGCATTACGAAAATCTGTATCAACGTTAGTAAATTCAGAATACCCGATACTCTCCAAAACAGATATAATTTGTCCTAGAGTATCTTGAGAAGAATAATTCTTTACGGTGTATTGCTGATAAATCTCTCTAACAAATCTGTAAAGATTCATCAAAACATCTTCAGAAATTCTTAGAAACGATGGTATTCTATAAACGTTTGTTTTAAAATAGTTATCAAATGCAGATTCGGTAAATTCATTATATAATTCTAAAACGTAATCATATGACTTTAAAGCATTATAAAAATACGAAAAGGAGGGCGCCATACCTTTCAAAAACAAATCGCTATCTGCATCATATATTGTTTTAAATTTCGTATTTATTTCATCAGCAACGTTTCGATTATAATATTTCCCTGGCTCAACTAATGCTATTTCGTAGCAAATTCCGGTTAAGCATAATGGAATATCAGATTGTGGCTGAATAACATTTCTAACTATATCTAATTTTTCCTTTTCTATTTTAACCCCAATTGAGCGAAGAAATTTGAAATATATGCTCGTAATAAATTCTTGTTCTTTCATTTCAAAAGAGTATTGTCTAACCTAAAACTGAAGCAACTCAATAAGATATAGTGAGGATTAATTTATTATTCATTTTAAAATGTTTCGATATATTATAATGCTGTTAAATTGATTCAGATTATTAATAATCCGTTAAATTTCGAATGGCGTACCAAGAATTTTCGAAAGAAATTAGGAAAGCGATTCAAAGAAATCCGAATAGATAAAGGCCTGGAAGACGGTATTTATATGTTTACCTCTACGAGCATATAGGAAATTCCAATGCAGCCGTCCACACTTTGATTTGAGTAACCTTTCGGCTTGGAATTAAAGTTTCTGATTTCTACGAATTTTAATAAAATTAGATCAAGTAAGCTGTTTGATTTTATGAAGTAATATTATCGATGATTCTATAGAAAAAAAAGAAACTTTCGTATCTATTCCGTTATTTTTTCCACTTACTCAATAATGAAATTCAAGGCTTAACGGTTTATCTGGATCGGGATTTTCGAAAAAGAAGTCGCAATGTGGTCTCAAAACACCTTTCTTTCTAAGACAGCATAAATAGTAAGACTTTTTAGACCCGCATGGACAAGCATCTCCAGACTTTCTATCTTTGAAAAATGTGTGCGGATGTCTTATTTTGGACCACTTAGTTTGCCAATTGTCGAACGGAAATTGTAACCTCTCAACTACCCATTTTACCAGTGAATAGTCATACTGATCAACTCTTTGATTTGTGTCCGGATCAACTAAAAATGGAACTGAATATTTCTGAACAGGTTCTTCAACAACGGAAATTCCAAGCATCTTTGCATCTTCAATTATTCTAATACACATTTCTCCATTATATAATTGGCCAACTTCATGACCACATGGGGTCCTAATAGAAACAATCCCATTACAAATATTACATCTTTTCTGAATTTCCAATATTTCAGGACTAAAAAATATTTTATATGGATAAAGGGATTGATATTGCTTTACTATTCTTGATATTTTTTCAATTTTATATTCTGTCATTTTAGAACCAAAATGCGGTGTAAGAAAATCTATTTCTAATTCTAATTGCTCAAGCAAAACCCATGCATCATAGAATTTTTCCTCTTTTAATAACTGAAAAGCTTCTAAATAGGTATTGTATATTTCTAAGACTCTTTCAATACACCAAACATAATTCGATTGCTCCTCATTTCCCAACTCGATAGCGGCTTTTTTCTCTTTAATTAAGTATTGTTCTAATAGATGTTTTTTATCCTTTAATTTTTCAAATAAACCTGAAGAAACTGTTTTCAAAAATTCTTCTATATCAGACAATTTCATTGAAACCGCCTTTCTCTGCCTTCTTCTCCAAGCTTCCATATTTCGAATATAAAACTAAGTCTTTTCTGTAATTTTCTAATTCTATATAGGGTTTTTTATAGGAAAACTTCTTCGGTAACTGATCCGCTTTTCCCTCGGGATCAATAATAACATTTATTTGAATTATAGGATTTGTATTATTAATTATCCTTTTTTCTAAATATTTATTTAATATATTCACAAAAACTGGAACTATAATGCTACTAACAACGAAAGTACCTAGCCAGACAATATCTCCATGAAGGGCCAATTCTCTATAGTCTGATTCATTTTCGCTAATATCAACCTCTACATTGCCTTCTGCATTCTGTTTAAAAAATTGAAAAATCTCTTCAGTTTTTACTGGAAAGGAGGACTGTGCTAATTCGCGTTTAAAATCCCAAGGGACAATCATTAAATTTGCATTTTTTATTATATTTTTTGTTTCTTCAGAAAGACCATCTCTTCTTTTCCAAAATTTTAAATCCCTGGTTTCTGTCTCTATTTGGTAATATTCGTTTGTTAGATCCATAGAACTTTTCCTTAGCTATATTCTATTTTTTACTTTTCTTTTAATCCTGTCTAACGTTTTAGTTCCTTAAAAATAACAAAAACGTAAACCATGCAAACTGCTTTAAAATACACCAAAATCGACCACCCTAAACAATCCTTCACTCCTACTCGACCTTGGAACGAATTCGGAATATTTAATACTCGTAATCCAAACCGAGGACCTCCTTTCCCTCAAATCCGAACCGCGCCCACTGTATCAAAAAATAAGAATATAACAACTTTCCCATTTAAATCAACCTTACCCAAACATTACAACCCAGCAATCAACACACCCTACTTCACAAACATAACTAAGAAAATCCTCAATGACTTCTACCCAAAGAAGTGTCCTACTCCTGAGTGTAATAGTAGAATCTTAGACAAAGAGATATCAACTCGGCCCGACTTAATTAGATGCCCACAATGTAGATATCTAACATCAAGACTAAGTTACACTCCCCTTCATCATTTCAAACTACCAATATGGATGTTCGGATTCGTCCTTTATGAATCATTAATCCAATACCCAAAGGTAGTAACAGCAACAGAACTAAGTAAGAAATTGAGAATAGGATATAATGCAGCAAGCTTACTCAAGAGAAGATTTCAACTATTCGCCTCTGATCAAAACCCAAAGTATAAGCAACTCACGTTCAATGCTTTAGAAGATAACTTCAAGGACTTCCTTCTTCCTCCTAATGAAAATAAAGATATATCCTCTAAGATGAGAAACAGGCCCTACATATGCGTAGACACTGCTGTATTGTATTCAGCAGGTGAGAGAGCAAGCCAAGGTAGGAAACGTTACAGCCACAGAGGGCAAACATCTTCTATCTACCTTTCAGAGAAACTAGGAGGAAAAAAGATTGGAACCCTAGTCCAGACTATAGCAGTGAAACAAGGACCTGTATTCTTTACTTCAGTCCCAAATCAGAAAGCAGAAACATTAGGACCTTTAATTAAAGAGCATCTCCCAACCAGCACTCCACTTTTTACAGACCAAGGCTATCCGTGGCTTTGGGGAGTATATAGAAACCACAGGTCCGTAAATCATTCTGCGAGATCAAAGGACAATAGGTTCAGATTTGCTCGCAATCGTTGGAGTAAGAATGGAGTCCACAACCAAGTAGCAGAAGGCAATCATAGAGTTCTAAAAACTGCTTTTGCTTCTTACGGTTACATCAAGCCGGAATACTCTCAGTTATATCTGAATGAGTTTAGCTTCATTAAGAATGCTAATGTGTTTGGGTTGGATATTTTAGTAGGAGAAGGTGAAGGATCTTGTATGAGTGAGGATGCCTTTTCTTCGAGAAGGAAAACGCCCGGGAACGGAGCGGTTGCGATTCGAAGGAAAAGATCTCTACTCAAACAAGATCCGCATCTTCTTACTGAAAATATAATGCTGTAAGAAAACCATATCATCCGGATTCGAATCGAAAAAGTTTACACCTAATTGGTACTTTCCGTTTCCTATCTCTAAGAATCGGACCACCTCCCCTCTGAGAACCAAATTTCTCTCAGAGATAGGGATAAACATTTTAATAATATTATGTTGTTTTAAATAATTAAAAGTTCTCTGATCTTCTATTTCGAACAGAAGACCGTTCATACTTATATCTAAAATGCGAGTTACTGCTTCTTCATTCCTAAAGTTTTCCTGACGTATATACACCTTTGTCAAAGCGTAAGTAAGAATGTCTCCTAATTCTTCTATATACAATGCTTGCTGTTGTACAATAGAGAATTTATCCATCGCAGTAGAGAATACCCTTATATAACCGATCGGATCGTTGAATAAACGGATCGGAGTAACTATGTATGAAATTAAGAAGTTACGAACTTCTTCTTTTTGAAGCTCTCTAAAGAACTCATCCCCTTTTGCTTGTCCTCGAGTTTGGATCAAACTTAAGTATTCATCTCTAAAATTATCCAGGTATGGATCCTTATCTTCACCTATATAACTTTTAATTAAGGAACAATCCGGAATATATACAGAACGATTATACTTTTTAATGAAGTCACCGAAAAATCCTCCGTCTTTTCCAGGTCCGAAAAATACGATCTCGTAATCTTTTGAGATCCCCAGAATATATTCAGTAACCATTAAGTTGATCAATTTTAGGCTTGGATTATCCTTTTTGATCTCTTTCATCAAATGAAAAAATCTTTGTTCTACACTTAGATTTTTTCCTAGCTCCCTTTCACCACCGCTCAAGGAACGATAGAGGATTACGTAATTCATAAAAAGATCGTCTACTGCGACCCTTAGGTTTTTACGAAATGCAGCAGCTTGTAATTCGGAAGGGATTTTAACTCGAACATGGTCTTCCCAAAAATCAAGAAGGACTACTTCGAATTGGTAAAGTATATTCAGAATTTCGAAACTGATCTTTGCTCTTAATATCCCTTTTGGCTGGAGATAGGGAACGTATAGAACGAGAGTATCTTCACTAACTTCCTCTACGACGGATGTAAGCTTCTCCCCTTCATAATCGAATGGGAATTCTCGTTGGTCGGCTTTTAAACTATAGAATAGATGTTTTACTAGATTTATATCCGAACCGATGATCGTTTCTCCAAACATCGTTTCTAAAATAGTAATTAGCTCCTGAAGTGTATCCGATCGTCCTACAGCCATGGCAATCCAGGTAAAATTCTCCCGTATCTTTATTTTCGACTTCGGGACTTTAGGAATCCAGTGCGATCATTCGGAAATCGGTGCATTCTTCTTTTTTTCTTAAATGAGACATATACAAGTATTTTCCGGAAGGAAATTGTTCGGGGGATTTTTATCCTTCTGCCGAAAAATAAATCATGGCAGAGAATAAGTCCGAACTGAATCCAGAACTTTTCGATATGATGCGTCGTGGACAACTTTCCGCGAATAAAATCCTCAATTTGATTTCACTTAGAGAACTTGTAGATAAATTCGCTTCCAAACCGTTTTTGGAAGAAGAAAAACTCCAAGAAATCAAAGAGCGCACTGGAGTTGAGCCGGACATCCTTACTTGGGGTGATTATTTCCAGACTGAGATTGCCTCCCGTTATTTTGACAAAGCCGATTCTGAATTTTCCAAGATCGTGGACACTATTCGTTTTGATCTTATCTCTGCTCATCTCATATTCTCAGATAAACCTGATTATTTTGTAGACTCCGTAAGAGGCCAAGCCCTTGTTTCTAAGTCCATCGATAGCTCCTTCTGGACATTAGAAGATGAAGAGAATGTTCATTTAGAAATTCTTTTAGATTATTATGACCAAATGGGAATCGGAGAAAGACCTCTTTCTGTTTCTGATAGAGTTTGGTATGAAAGTTTTGAATTAAAACAGGAAGCTGTTTAATGGCATTAGTTGATTCAGAAACAGTAGAACTTTCTTCCGAATCTAGAATAGAAATTCTCTATCTGAACAACCCAGAGACCAAGAACTCCATGACCGTTCCCATGGGTCTGGAGTTTAAAGCTCATATTGAAAACCTAAAAAAGAATCCACCTAGAGCGGTTGTAATTACCGGCAAGAATGATATATTCTCTGCAGGTGGAAATTTCGAATTATTAAAATCTTTTGCAGAGAAGTCTTTCGAACAAAACAAAAAAGAAATGTTCGAATTTTATAATTTGTTCTTAAGCGTTAGAGATCTAAATGTTCCTGTGATCTGTGCAGCAAATGGCCACGCAATCGGTGCAGGTCTTTCCATCACTCTTGCTTGCGACTTAAGAGTTTTTGCTGATGAAGGAAAATACCAATTCAATTTTGTAAAATTAGGAATCCATCCAGGAATGGGATCCAGCTATCTTGCAAAAGAATTATTCGGAATGGAAACCGCAAATCGCCTCTTATTCTTAGCAGAAACTGTAAGCGGCAAAGAAGCTCTTTCTTTAGGGATCTGTTATGATTCAGTTCCAAAAGGAGAAGTTTTACAAAGAGCTACTGAGATTGCAATTTCTCTGAGCGAGAGTGCTCCTATGGCACTTAGCGAATTAAAGAAGAATATATATGATCGTGAAAAATTAAATGCTGCTTTGCGCAAAGAAGCAGAATCTCAGGCTCTAAACTTCCTTTCTCAGGATTTTAGAGAAACTATCAAATCTATTGCAGAAAAAAGAAAGCCAGTATTTAAAGGGCGCTAATAAGTTGACCCGCTCTTAGTGAGTGTATTTTATAATCTTGGTCTTAGGACCGGATTATAAATTCTTTAATAATGGTTTTAATTCCATAAGTATCTGTTCTTCTGGAATAGCTAAATCCAGTTTATCTACCTTTTTAGGAATTCTTCCAGAAGATACATCATCTCCGAGTGCTTTGATCTTAGCTAAGATCGTTTGATCCGTACAATTGGAGATGGAGATAATATTTGGGACTTCTTTACCCCAAGAAAATTTTAAACCAGGCGAGTCCACAAAGAAGGATTCGGTGATCCCATCTCCTTCCTTATCTATCATAGTGTAAACTGTAGAATCTCCGGTAACTACTGTGACCTTTTTACCTTTTAAAAAACGATCCACTTTGATCCGAGTATTCGTCATGTCCCGGTTCCAAATATAATAATACAATTTATCGATCTGAGAATCGATCAGTCGATCCACTGCAGTTTTGAAAAGTTGTCCGTATTTTTTACCTACTTCTTCTTCTCCTTTCATAAGACCGTCTACCTCTCTTGGGGTGGTAGAATGTAGATAAAAGTCCGGGAGTCCGTTAGAATGATTCATATAGAATACTTGTTCTTTTCGATCACCAGGATACGGATTGGAATCTACAGAAGTATTATGCAAAAAACCTAATAAGAATTTTTTCCTCTCTTGGGTTTTTGACTTCAACTCTTCGAATCTAGCTCTGAGCGAACTTGTCTTTGGAGAATCTTTTCCATAAATACGTTCAGTTCTTGAATATTCCGCATATGCTACCTTCTCTGCTGCATATGACTTCAAAAGTTCATCATCATATTTTAATAGAAGATCGAACTCTTTATTTTTCTCTTCTGGCTCTGCAGAAGTTCCCGTAGGTGCATTCGCTTTGCCTGTTTCCGCCTGGCTTGGTTCTGTTTTAGAAGAAGGTTTGGTTCTTTCTGATTCAGGTAATTTATAATATTCCTGTTCCAGATCTTTGAGTCTGGTGAATTTATAAATTTTATTTAAGTAGTCCTTTTCCTTTTCCTTCACTTGGGCTGGATCATCAAATCCGTCCTTCAGAAGAGTAAGTTGCCCTCTATCAATGATGAGTAACGTGGATTCCGAAGTATCTCGATTAAGATTTCTTTCCGGAAGGGCCTTACCTTCCTTATCTACCAATTGAATATAATGAAATGCAACACGATCTGTGCGGAAATCGTTAATGTTTGTTACATCGGGAGAATTTTGCAGGTCCGGAGCTGCAGATAATATGACCCCAGCGATCAAAAGAATGAAAACGACTAAGGTTGTACGTTTGGATCCGGACATATCCTTAATACTATCGGCTTTAAAAAGGGTCAAAACAACCCTTTCATCCAGTTAATTTAGAGAGAAACTCCCAAATACAGGGATAAATCTTATAGTCCGTCGTAAAACTTAGGCAATAGAATTATACAAAGTTTCGGGCTTCAAGAGCCGACAGGCTCTTAAGGCTGTCTAGTATGGGAAGAAGATAGCAAATAGCTTAAACCGGACAGATCTCCCACTTCTCCGCCTAACTTGTATTCGATCCGATTTAGATCAGGATAGTTTTCGAATAAGGTTTTTTCAGTGGCTAAGAATGCGGAAGATAATAAACCCAATTTTTTTCGTTCTATCTCTGCAGATTTTTGCTCTTCTGTCATCTGACTTGCATACGTATAATCGATCCGGAATTTCATATCCGAAAGTAAACTTTCCAATGTGGACTTTCTCAAATCCAAGATCAATACATCTCCTCTTTTCCAGATAGAGATCACCGAGTCTTGTAAGTTAGGAAGTTTTTTCAAATTTCTATATTGTGCAGAAGCATTCGGCACAGTAGGATCGAAATAACTGGATTCTCCTGCTTCGCCTACTAAGGTCAAAACATCATGTCGAAAGTCTTCTCCAGTTAAGAGTACTTTTCTTTTTACAGGGAATACCTGACCTTCTCCGTCCGAACCATATATTACGATTTCTTTTCTAGGATCGAAGTTCGGTAGATCGTATAATGTAAATGGAACAAGCAGCTTTAATGGATTTTTTCCAGCGAGGATAAAACCAGTTAGGAATAATAAAACAATTATCCAGGAATAAGTTAAGAATAAGATCCTTTTGGATTCTTTAGAATCGGCGGCTCTGGTCGCCAATTCGAAAACCCAGGTATAAAAGGTATCCAAATGAGTGAGGAAGCGATTCCAAATTTCCTTAATCTTTTGCAAGTTCATACGCTCTCACACCTTCTAATATACTTTTGGCCAATTTCACTTGGTGAGTTTTATCAGCCAATACCTCTGATTCTTTATTATGGGTGAGGTAACCCATTTCAACTAGGATTGCAGGCATCAAACTTCCCCTTAGCACGGAAAAGTCCGCTTTCTTCACTCCTCTAGACAATATCTTTGGACCAAGGTTTTTTTTCATCTCGGATTCAACACTTCTGGCAAGAAGACGGCTTCTTCTTTGGATCATGGAGGACATCATTCCAGCCTGGATTTTCCCGTAGGAGGTCCCACCTTTCTTCCCAGAAATCCCATTTTCGAATAAGGACACTTCTCTAGCTGTTTCTGTGCTTGGTGTCTGGGATAAATAATATACTTCGAAACCATTTACATCGGATGAAATAGAGGCATTACAATGCAAACTTACGAATAAGACAGATCCGCCCTTTTGGACCTCTTTATTTGCGATCTCAGACCTTCTCTCCAATTCTATAAATGAATCATTGGACCTGGTCAGGATTACTCGAACTTCGGGATAAACCTTATTCAGAAATTTTTTCAAGAAGCGGGCCACCTGAAGAGAAACCAATTTTTCCTGGGTCCCTTTATCGGAAGAAGTCCCCGGATCTTTTCCTCCATGCCCTGCATCCACTATGATGGCAGAAAGTTTTAATCTTTCCGCTTTAGGTAATAGATCGAATATGAGTTCGTCTTCTTTAAATTCGTAACTTACGTCCCCCGGCAATAAACGAACAAATATTGCTTCTACAAGATCGGGAGGAAGTAGAAAGTCCTTGTCTTTGTATACAACAGGTAAATTTGTTTTTTCCAAACTACCATTGATTGCATAAAAGGAAGCTCCGATCCGAAATCGGATCTCGCCGGAAGCGTGAGAGATAGAGCCAACTAACGTAGTTGACTCGAATTTGGATTGTAGTCCTGGGATCTTTTTATGGATCTCTTCGAAGGACACGTATCCGTTCTTGCCGATGGTTTGTATCCTGGACTCGGCAAAAACAGGTGCGCTAAAGAGTAGAAAGAATCCTAACCCCCAAAGAAGGATTTGATCCTTGTCCAAATTGAACCCTTCTTCTTATCAGAAGATCTTTTAGAATCGTTTATATCGAATAAGTTACGCTTGCTCTTATCGTAATTCGATTTTTGTTTTTTATTCTCATGATTTTGATGATTGTGAGAAGGTTGTTTTTGGAAATCGGAACGTTGTTTTCCTTTCTTCTGGTTCTGGTTTTTCTGGTTTCTATCTTTACGAGCACCATTGGAACCGAATACACTGTCCGCTTTTTGTAAAAACTCTTGGGCCTCTTGGATAGCAGCTTCCGGTCTTTTTTTATGACCTCCGCTCTGCTTACCCGGTCTCGAATCTTTGTTGAAATCTTTTTTGCGATCTCCAGATTCTTTATTCCAGTTCTTCTCGCCTCTTTGATTCCCGCCGTTACCGTTACGTTGGAAATCGCCTCTTTGTTTTTTAGGGCCTCTGTCTCTTCCTTGGTTTCTATTTCCATTTCTTTCGACAGGAGCATTATCGAATGCATCTCCGCCTACAAAAACTTGGAACTCACCGGCAGGGAATGTAAGTGCTTCTTCGTGAACAGGTAGAACATCAATCTTTTGTTTCAGATATTTTTCTATCTTTTCCAATTCAACATAATCGGATTCAGAGCAGAAGCTAATGGATTTACCTACTCTTCCAGCTCTTGCAGTTCTTCCAATCCTATGCACATAATTTTCCGTATCCTGAGGAAGATCGAAATTGAAAACTACTTCGATGTTTTCCACATCGATACCACGGCTTGCGACATCAGTCGCTACCATGAACTTGAATTTTCCGGATTTAAAATCCCTCATCAGTCTAAGTCTTTTTTTCTGATCTAAGTCAGAAGAAATCCCAGTGATAGGAATTCCATATTTTCTGAGAGAATAGACTATTTTAGGAATATTCGCTTTAAAATTTGTGAATATAATTCCTTGTCCTTCCAATTCTTCGGCAAGAATGGAGTTCACCATATAAGGTAACTTCTCCTCTCTTCCCAAGTGAACCAGTTTCTGATCTATTCTTTCAGTGATCAGTTTATCAGGATTGATCTGTATCTCCACAGGCTCGTTCATAAAACGATATGCAAGGCGCATAACTTCGACCGAAAGAGTTGCGGAGAAAAGTAATGTTTGCTTTCTGTTCTTACATTTATGAAGAAGCCAACGTATATCGTAGATGAAACCCATGTCCAACATACGATCTGCTTCATCCAAAATGAAAAACTCGACCTTTTCTAGATCGGCGCTTCCGCTTCTTGCTAGATCGATCAATCTTCCTGGAGTTGCAACGATAAGACCATTCAGTCCGTTCAGATCTCTATTCTGAACTTTGTAATCTGTTCCACCGATAATTGGGACAACTCTATAGTCTGTATGTTTCAGTAACTTTTCGGCTTCTTCCGAAATTTGGATCACTAACTCTCTAGTAGGAGCAAGGATCAAAGTACTGACCCCTTGTATTCCTCTTGTCAAGATGGAGTGAATGGTTGGCACCAAGAATGCCACAGTTTTACCGGTTCCTGTTTGTGCTAAACCGGTAACATCCCTACCTTCTATTCCGGGCGGGATTGCTTTTTCTTGTATAGGAGTGAGCTCGGTAAATCCTGCTTCTTGGATTGCTTTTTGCAGGTTAGGCTCTAGATTTAATTCTTCGAATTTCATATTTTTTTAATCGCGATTGAGTGGAATGTGTCGGCGTAGCAGGAGAGGTTTGCGAAGCGAACAAAGAGCCGATGTGTCAGGTATTTGCCTTTCCATCCCTTATCTCTACTAGGGTGGTATGACATTGGTTTCTTATATACCGTGACGAGACCGTACATTTTCAACATTTTTTTAAGAGAATCGGGTGAGTAATCCCAAAAATGGTCCGACGGATGAGTGCGAAACCATTCTTCAGGATTGGTTTGAAAAGAAGGTCCATTCAATGAAGGAAGACCTAAGAATAATAGCCCACCCGGCTTTAACAATTTATTAATCCTCTCAAAAACAAGTTCCGCATTCGGAAAATGTTCTATTACAAAAAACGCACAGACCGCATCGAAAGTTTCTTGGGGAAAAATGGAATCATCCAAGAAAGAACCGGAAACAACATCCAAACCTAATTTATCTTTGGAATACTCCGCTTCTGTGGAAGAAAGCTCCAGACCTTTAACTTTGTATCCCTTCTTCTCCGCTTCGGATAAGAAGAAGCCAGCGGCAGATCCTATTTCGAAAAGAGTTTTACCTTTCGGATCTTGGAATGCGCTCATCATTTCTAAACGCGCCTTGGCTAAATTTCTAAGCTGAGGTTCATCCTCATAGTAGGTCTTTTTGTACTGATTCTTGTATTCTTCCTGAAAATAGGAATCTTCGTAATCCCTTTCCTTTGCCAATTTATAGAAATGGACCCCCGTGCGACGGCATACCATATAGGCTTCCGGATAATCTGGATGAGGTTCCAATTCAAGTATTGAGGACATGCTTGCCTACAAGAAGCTTGTCACAAAGTCTTCCCTACGTAAAGGAAAATCCCCGGGCCTGGAACGAAATACGTGCTTGAAAAAAGGAGAAACCATCCAGGAATAGAAGAGAAACGGGAAAAGGACACCCTCTTAGAATGAGCATACTCGAAAAAATCAAATCCCTTGGGTTGGAACTCCCACCTGCGCCTAAGGCGATTGCAGCTTATATACCTGCCATACAAACAGGAAATCTCGTATTCACCTCCGGCCAATTACCTTTGAAAGATGGTAAGCTCATGCTTACAGGAACTCTAGGAGCAGGACTCTCGATTGACGATGTGAAAGCTGCCACAGAACAAGCTGCGCTAAATGGGCTTGCTGCAATTGCAGGTGTGATCGGGGATTTGGATAAGATCAAAAGTATTGTAAAGATCGGAGTATTCGTTTCTTCCAGCCCTGATTTCGTTGAACAACATCTAGTCGCAAATCACGCATCCAATCTACTTTTAAGTATTTTTGGAGAAGCAGGACGTCATGCTCGTTTTGCAGTAGGAAATTCCGCTCTTCCATTAGGTGCTCCAGTAGAAGTAGAAATGACGGTTTCTTTAGGATGATCAAAAACCTTCTCAGAGATCTAAGCCTGGCCCTTCCTGCAACATCTGTTGTTTTAAACGGATGGAAAAGATTTCTTTCCCAACTTTTAGGAAGATTTATAGAATTCTATTCCGAGAAAAGTGGGAAGGAAAAGTTAATCTTCGTATTAGCATTACTTCAATTATTCTTTAGCCTAGGAAGTTGGATCAATTACTCTATCAATTTAGGTGTTGAATCCGGGCAGGATCTCATTTCCAAACTGGGCAGCTTTTTTGGAATAGAGCCTAGTCGCAGTGGTTTAGAAGAAGTGAACGTAAGAACTGCTTCTAATATATTTTTCATCATACTTTGCTTTTTGACATTCTTCTTTGGTGGTTTCTGGAGAAGTGAGTGGATTGGAAAAACAATCGTTCTACTCCAAGGATTCTCAGGCATACTACTACTTCTCGGGATATTATTGCCTGATGTATTCTTCGTAAGTTTTATTAGAGACCAGGATTATTATTATAATTTCAACTTTTACGCATTCTGTTCACTTTGGGCGTTAACTACAATTTCCTCCCTAACATTATGGAATTCTAAACTTTAACTTAACCTGATGGATACTTTCAATTGGGACTCCATCAGATCTCCTCTATACCTCACACTTAAGGTAACTTTTTTTTCTACATTCTTTGCTGCCTTACTCGGAATATTTTTCGCCTACTGGATGTCCAAACTTAGATTTTTTGGCAGGGCATTCGTGGATGCAGTCTTAACCTTGCCGATGGTTCTCCCTCCTACAGTGCTAGGATATTATCTATTGGTGATATTCGGTAAAAAAGGATTACTAGGCCATTTTCTTGCCGAACAATTCCAATATTCTATATTATTCAATTTGCATGGAGCAGTTTTAGCTTCTACAATCGTTTCTTTCCCTTTGGTCTATAGATCCGCAAAAGCGGCCTTCGAAGATTTGGATCCAGAATACGAAGAGATCGCCCTCACCTTAGGAAAGTCCAAATGGGAAACTTTTTTAATGGTATTACTCCCACTCTCTTGGAGAGGAATTTTAGCAGGATCTATGATGGCCTATGCGAGAGGAATGGGAGAATTTGGTGCCACATTAATGATCGCAGGAAATATTCCTGAAAAGACACAAACGATCGCGCTTGCAATTTACGATTCAGTTCAATCAGGCAAAGATGAGTTCTCGTTGATACTTGTGTTCGTGGCATCAATTACTTGCGTATTGGTATTGACAGTTTCCGGGATCTTACTTAAAAAATCTCATTGGTAAGGAATTATTAAACGAATGATAAAAAGATTACATATCGTACTTCCTGTTCTACTTCTGCTTATCCAACCTTCATCTTATGCCCAAGAAAAGGAAAAAGAGATTACGATCTCAGCCGCATCTAGTTTGACCGATGTATTAAAAGAACTTGGAACAACATTCAAACAAAAGACCGGGATCAAAGCAGTATTCAATTTCGGATCTTCGGGAAGTTTATACCAACAGATCGAAAAAGGCGCCCCTGTGGATGTTTTCATCTCGGCAGATCAAGACATAGTGGATAAAGGGATCAAAGCAGAAGTTTTAGAATCTCCTACAAAAACGATCTTACTAAAAAACACATTAGTTCTAATCCAGCCTAAAACGAGCGAATTAAAGATCAAAAAGTTAGAAGATCTACAACTCCCAGAGATCAAAAAGATTGCTATCGGGAATCCGAACTCTGTTCCTGCAGGAAAATACGCAGAAGAGGTTCTTACTAAGAACAATCTTAATAATTCCTTAAAAGAAAAATTTATTCCTGCTGAAAATGTCAGGCAAGTTTTGGATTATGTAGGAAGAGAAGAAGTGGAAGCTGGATTTGTTTACGTCACAGACGCAGCAATCGCAGAATCTAAAGTTAAAATTGCACTTATCTTAAGCGGACACAAACCAATTTTATATCCTGGAATTTTAGTAACCGGAACCAAAAATTCAGAAGAAGCAAAGTCTTTCTTGGAATTCCTAAAAAAATCTCAGGAAGCCAAAGAAACATTTCTAAAATATAAGTTTATACTTCCTTAATGTCATTATTCGTAGATATCCGAAAAAAACTGTCCGATGGAAATCGAAAATTCGAGCTGGATGTTCAGTTTGATTTTTCAGGAGAATTTCAGGTATTATACGGCCCTTCCGGGGCAGGAAAAAGTCTTACATTACGCGCATTAGCTGGTCTATTAAAGCCTGATTCTGGAAGGATTTCTTTTGCAAACACAGTCTATTTTGATTCTTCTTCCAAAAAATATATTCTACCACAAAAAAGAAACCTAGGGTATGTTCCTCAGAGTTATGGATTATTTCCTCATCTTACAGTCAGAAAGAATATTGAATTCAGCTTAAATAGATTCTTTCGTATTACGAATAAAAAAGACAAAGAAAAAGTTTCATATCTAATGAATTTATTCGAGATACAGGAAACTTCTGAAAGTTACCCGAAACATCTTTCGGGAGGACAAAAGCAAAGAGCGGCTATAGCAAGAGCGCTTGCAAGAGACCCTAAAATTTTACTTTTAGATGAACCATTTGCAGCACTTCATACGGATCTAAGACAGAAAATGAGAGAAGAATTAAAAAGTTTGAGGAAGAAGATCAGTATGCCAATACTTTTGATCTCGCACGATCCGAAAGACTTGGAATATTTTGGGACTTCTGCTCTTTATATGGAAGACGGAAAGATAATCAGTAATCGTTCTTAATAATCGAAAATTCCAAGATCCATTTTAGCTTCTTCAGAAGCCATTGCTCGAGGATCCCATTTGGGGGTCCAAACAATTTCCACATCTACAGAGTTAATACCTTCTACTCTAAGCGCGTTGTCTTCAATATCCTTTTTCATTTGAGGACCGGCGGGACAAGCCATAGAAGTATAAGTCATTTCGATCCTAGCCTTATCACCTTCTACCTGGATCTTATAGATCAGACCTAACTCAGCTACGGAAATCCCTATTTCAGGATCTTCTACCCGATGGATCTCAGCATAGACCCTTTTTTCGATCTCTTGAGTTGGTTGTTCTAATAATTGCATCTAACAATTAGTCTATCTGAACAGCGACTTCGTGTAAAGAATTTTAAGGTAGATTTTCTTTTCCATCAGAACGGATTTAAGAATGGAGAACTTAAGCCAATGATCAAGATCAACCAGTTTGGAACTTTTAGAAAAACCATTAAAGCGAACAATGAGCCAAATACAAAAAGATCATAAATTGAATAAACAGAAGAAGTGAATACTGGAGTATAGAACGCGGACAATAAAATCCCCAAAGCAGAGAACTGGATCGCATCTATCACAGTCCTCATCTTAGGATATTTTCGGATCTTTTCCCAAAGAGGAAAAAACCCGAACACCAAAAGAAAAGAAGGAAGAAATATAAACACGGTTGATAGAACTGCTCCACTCAAACCGGAGATCATATAGCCTAAATAAGAAGCAAATGTAAACAATGGACCAGGCATCGCTTGAGCGGCCCCATAACCTGCTAAAAATTCTTCTTTTCCTATCCAACCTTGCCTTACCACTTCGTTTTCCAATAAAGGAAGTACAACATGTCCTCCACCAAAGACCAATGCACCTGATCTATAAAATGAATCAGAGATCGCTAAAGGTAACAAACCGGAGAATGATCTTAATAAAGGTAATAAGAAAAGAAGAAGGAAAAAAAATCCTAATGCCCCAAATGCGATCTTTTTCGGAATAGAGAAGGAAACAGAAACATCTGGAAGGTCAGACTCTTCTTTAAATAAAAAGAATCCGATCCCAGCTCCAAGTAAAATTACAATTAACTGAGTAAATGCACCTGAAAACACTAAGGTAATAATTGCAGAGCCGAGAACTATATAGATTTTATAAGGATGATTTTTAGAATTTTTCCACATGGTCAAAATTGCATGCGCTACAACTGAAGCAGCGACCAATTTTAAACCGTGAACCCATTTCAGATCGGGAATTATATTTGATTTTAGTAAAATTCCAAAACCAACCATCAATAAGATAGAAGGAAGAGTGAATCCAATCCAAGCGATACATCCTGCTTTCCAGCCCGAACGAAGAGTACCAATACATATTCCAAGCTGGCTGCTTGCAGGACCTGGGAGAAATTGGCAGATCGCTAATAATTCTTTATAAACTTCTTCTGAGATCCATTTTTTTCGAATTACAAATTCTTGATAGAAGTATGCTAAGTGCGCAGTGGGTCCGCCGAAAGAGATCAGACCAAGCTTTAAAAAAGTGAAAAATACTTCTTTCATCCGAAAACACTATTTAGGTCCTGCGTGTCGACTCCGCAAGACCTTTCGGAAAATTTAATCCTCTATCGGGATCCAAATTTCTAATCCACCCATCCCTGTGACTGGATTGAATTCTTTACCATATCTTTCTAAGTTTGCACCTTCAAAAGGTTTAACTCCGGATTCAGGAAACCATTTGCCTGCTGCAGCAAATGTAGCTCTGATCCCAGCGATATGACCCTTATGAGTGAACACCGCATACTTTTGAGCAGGAATCTTTAAAACCTGAAACTCTTTAGGTAATCCGGAAGAATTGGAAACTTCTACTCCGCACATATAATCGAAATTACCTTCTGCATCGAAATTGTAACAAACTCCGTAAGCAGCATCTCCGACTTGAGAAGGAATATTTCCGAGATAGGCTCCGAAAATTTGCCATTGATTTGGAATTCCCGCTGGCATTTGACAATCGTAATGTTGCACGATACCTGCAAATATTCTAGGCGGGATCGTTTCAAATCTGGGTGGATCGATTTTAGGAATTGGTTCTGCGTTCAAGGTGATAGCCTCCACTAAGTTCACATTACCAAGATGACCCTGAGCTTTTACTTGTTCTGGAGTGATAGAAAACTGATCTCTGAAAGCTCTAGTAAATGCTTCATGAGATCCGTAACCTATATCCAAAGCAAGATCTAAAATATTAGCTTCTTTTTCCGCCAAAGTTTTAGCTGCCTCGCTTAGGCGTCGCCCTCTCAGATATCTCATCAAAGAAATTCCCATGGTCAAAGAGAAAGTGCGTGTCAAATGAAAGGGAGAAACCCCTGCATTTTTAGCTACATCTTCTAAAGAGATATCCTCTTTAGAATGACCTTCGATAAACCAGAGAGCCTTTTGAACAAAATCCATTGCAGTCCTTGGTACTGTTTCCAATATCCTAAGCTTAAACTTTTACTCGTGCTTGATAGTTCTTGCGATTTGAAAATTTTTTTTACTTTTTTGGATATAATTTAAAACCAAGTTTTTTAGCCACTGATCTGAATTTTTCATCCATAGAACATAGGATCAAATCGTCCGAGATTGACTTTCTGATATGCAATGCAGTGGCCAAGTGAGCAGCATCCAAGGATTTAAGTTCTAAAACTTCTTTGTTCTTGCGAATCTCTGTTCGAATATCATCATCTAGATTTTTTAAATTGATTTGAGAAATAAATTCTCCCAGAAAACCTTCCGCGTCTTTAAACCAATTTTTAGGCAGATGTTTGCCTTCTTTAGAATAGGTGAAATATAAACTTCTGAAACTTTCTATCTCAAGCAAGATAGAAGCGAACTTGAGATTAGATTTGTTGAAATAATCCAAATGGTCTTCGTAACCGGCTTCTGCATAAAGAATATTTAATAGAAGACTAGTATCGATATATAAGACCATTTAATCCCTGTCCTCTCTGTAAGCCTCCTTCCAAGCTGCAGAGACTTTTGTTTTGGTTCCAGCATTTAATAATAAGGACTTTGGAATATTGATTCCTTTTGGATTTTTAGCAGGGGTAATAGAATTAGAAGTCACTGCTTCTTCCAGATACCGTTTAGTGAGATCTGATTTTTCGTCGAATTTTTTGATCTCTGCAATAGGATGATTTCTGTCCAAAATTAGGACAGTCTCCCCACCACGTACAAAATCTAGAAAACTACTTAGATTATTTTTAAGATCTTTAATCCCGACCGCTCTCATACCTAAAATTGTAGCTACCAGGGCCACTTCGTCAACCCATTTTAGGCAAAATCCTTACTTTCCAATCGCCTTTTCCAGAGTGTTCCAAGCGAGCGTAGCGCATTTGATACGTGCCGGAATTTTCTTTACCGCTTCCATAGATTCTAGGTCTTCATATTCTTCGGAAAAATTCGGGACCTTGTCTTCTAAAAGCATTCCCTTAAACTCTTGCAAAAGTGATTTTGCTTCGGAAATTGTTTTGCCGTAAAGACAATCGGTTAACATAGAAGCGGATGCTTGGGAGATAGAACAGCCCCTCCCTACAAAACTGATCTCGGAAATAATCTCTCCGTTCAGTTTTAAGAAGAGTTCTACTTCATCACCACAGAGAGGATTAACTCCTTCTTGATGAAGATGGAAGTGTTCCATCTTTCCATGATGTCTTGGGTTTTGGTAATGATCGAGTAGTACTTCTTGGTAAAGACTATCGCTTAAGGACACGGCCAAAAATCTCCTTCACTTTCTTTAGACCTACCAAAAGAGAATCTACGTCTTCTTTGGTATTATAAAGATAGAAAGAAGCACGGCAGGTGCCTGCGATTCCTTTGAAGTCCATGAAAGGCTGAGCGCAATGATGTCCCACTCGGATTGCAATCCCTTCTTCGTCCAGAATAGAACCTACATCGTGAGGATGTACTCCTGGAAAATTGAAGGAGATCACTCCGCCTCTTTTGCTTAGATCGTTTGTTCCGTACAGTTCCAAACCGCCGAAATCTTCTAATCGATCCAAAGCATATTGTAGGAGTTCCAACTCATGGTTTCTGATCTCTTGCATTCCCACTGATTCTAAATATTCAAGTGCAGCACCGAACCCGATAACTCCGGAAATATTTGGAGTCCCAGCTTCTAATCTTGCAGGAAGATCTGCATAAGTGGATTTGTCTTTCCAGACTTTGGAGATCATGTCCCCTCCTCCCATCCAAGGAGGCATTGTATCTAAGATCTCTTCCTTAGCGTAGAGAATTCCTACACCAGTTGGTCCAAGCATCTTATGCGCGGAAAATGCGTAAAAATCATAGTCTTCTTTTTGAACGTTTGTTGGAAGGTGACAGATCCCTTGGGCTCCGTCGATCAACACTTTCGCTCCAACCTCTCTTGCTCTACGGATAATCGCAGAAAGATCGTGAATGGTACCGGTCACATTGGACATCTGAGCAAGAGCGACTAACTTCACTCTTTCAGTAATGATCTCATCCAGATTAGTCAGATCCAAAGTGGAATCTTGATTGAGAGGTATAAATTTCAATACTGCTTGTTTTTCCTGGGCCAACATTTGCCAAGGAACTAAATTAGAATGATGCTCTAACTCGGTGAGCACAATCTCGTCGCCTTCGTGGATATTAGTACGTCCCCAAGATTGGGCGACTAAGTTGATGGATTCAGTAGTATTGCGAGTAAATATAACAACCTTAGCGCAGGCAGCTCCAATAAAACGAGAAGTTCTGATACGAGCCATCTCATATTTTTCGGTAGCCTTTTGAGAAAGATAATACACTCCACGGTGAATGTTCGCATTCTCCGCTTCATAATATTTACGGATAGTATCTATAACAGATTTAGGTTTTTGAGAACTGGCGGCACTGTCCAGAAACACCAAGGGCTTCCCGTTCATCTTTGTAGATAGAATCGGAAAATCTCCGCGTATCTTTTCGAGATCAAAACTCAAAGCCTCTGCTCTCCTCGGTTCCCCATGTCAATCCTCTAACTCCACTTCGACTTCGTCACCTACGATTCTAGTCTTATAGACTGGCAAATCTTCCACCGCAGGCATACAAAGTACCTTTCCCGTGCGAATATTAAACTTTGCAGAATGTCTTGGACAAACGATTACGTCCCCTTCCAATTCTCCTGTCGATATATCCTCACCGTCATGAGTACAAAGATCTGCGAATGCACAGACTTCGTCCCCCAGTCTAGTCAACCCCACCCTATGGTAACGGGTCTCTGCTACGAATACCTCGCCTTCTTTCAAATCGGAAAGTTTAGCTAGTTTCTGAAATTCGCCCATTACTCGCCCAACATCCTAGATTCTATCATAGAGGATAATTCTTCGCGAATAGTTTCAGAAGGAAATTCTCTAACTACTTCGGTCAAGAATCCTTCTACGATCATTTTGCGGGCTTCTTCTTCTGAGATGCCTCGAGAAGCTAAGTAGAATAATTGCTCTTCGTCTATTTCTCCGACTGTTGCACCGTGCTCACATTTCACGCTATCGGCAAATACTTCCAATTTAGGAATAGATTCTGCTCTTGCAGTTCTGTCGAGGAGTAGATTGTTATTAATCTGAATCGCACCCACATCCTTGCAATGAGAAGGTATATGAAGGTTCCCTGTAAAAACATGATGAGCCTTCTCTCTTACAACAGTACGATATAAGATAGAACTTTGAGCGTGACTTTCGGAATGAAGAATTCGAATTTCAGTGTCCTGAAACTCTCTCGCTTTTAACGGAGAAAACCCCACATAACGTGTCCAGCATCCTTTTCCAGCAACATTCGTATCGTAGAACGATTTACCTTTGTATCCACCCCAAGAAGCAATACTTGCATGAAACTTGGAATCCTTCTCTTGAACTCCATAGGTAGCTCTAAAATGAAAAGTAGAATCTCCCAAATTTTCCAAACTAGAATACTGAAAATCTCCGTTAGGAGGAGTGAGAAGAATAGTGACTCCACTCATGAGCACCAAATCTTTCTGAGAAGGAGATTCCCATCTTTCCAGAAAATTGGATTTAGCTCCCGGAACAGCATCTACGATCAAAAGTGGAAGAATGATATTTCCATCCTTACATTCAATTTTAATCTCAGGAAAAGAAGAAGGATCTGGACCAAGCTGCACATAATACGCGTGAGTGAACCTGGAAAAAACAAAAAGAGGAAACCATTCTTTAGAATAAAATGAAACTGCAGAACCTGCTTTTTTTAAAACTTCTGAAAGTTTTTCAGGGGGAAGATCTTGCAATTTTGTGACTTTAGCGTTTCCAGAAACAGTCACAGAAGAATCAGGGCAAACTTTAGTATATTCTGAAATTTTAAAATTAGAAAGACTGATCTTTCTCCAAGATTCCAAAGAAGAATCGGGAAATATAGCAGAGTTCAGCAGTTTTTCGGCGTTCGTACGGAATTCGGTAAGAATGGATGGCTCCTTCTTATCTTTTATATATTCCGAAATAGATCCCGCCAAAAGCATCCCTTTATTTCGCTCCGTTCAGGATCCAATCGTATCCTTTTTCTTCTAATTCCAGAGCAAGCTCTCTTCCACCAGTTTTGAGGATCTTACCTTGTGCGAATACGTGAACAAAATCAGGAGTCACGTAATTTAACATTCTTTGGTAATGTGTGATTAGCAGTATGGATCTTTCCGCTGACTTATTTTTAGTGATCCCTTCGCTGATAATTCTAAGTGCGTCTATATCTAAACCTGAATCAGTTTCATCTAGAACTGAAAGTTTCGGTTTAAGAAGAGTCATCTGAAGGATCTCATTTCTTTTTTTCTCTCCACCTGAAAATCCGTCGTTCACGTATCTTCCGATCCAAGTATCAGGAACTTCTAATAAGGCAGTGGCTTCTTTAAGCTCTTTGCGGAATTCTTTTACGGGTAGATCCTTGCCTCGGACCGATTTTAAGATGGTACGTAAAAAATTACCGATCGTTACGCCTGGGATGCTGGTTGGGTATTGGAAACATAGAAAGATGCCGGCCCTCGCTCTTTCGTCCGTTGGTTTTTCGAGAAGGGACTCCCCTCTGAAAAGTATATCCCCAGAGATCACCTTATATTTAGGGTGACCCATAATGACATTTGATAATGTACTTTTTCCGGATCCATTAGGACCCATGATGGCATGGACTTCTCCCTCGCCGATGGTGAGGTCGACTCCTTTTAGGATTTCCTGAACTTCACCGGATTCGGTTTCCACTCCGGCGCGAAGATTTAAAATTTTGAGTAGTTCCGCCACGTATAGGACCCCTGCCTAGGACTATGTTTTTATTCCTGAGGCGGAGATCAATAGGAAAGATGTTTGGAAGCCGAGACTTCAGTAGGATTCCCAATCCAGGCGTAGAATGAGAACATGATTCTCGCCCAGATTCAGGGTGAATAAGACATATTGACGTTTGGTTTCTATATCATGGAAAGGTTCAGTAAATCCGGAAACTCTGCTAGAATGATAGGTTTCTGCCTTATGACGGATGAAGAATGGTTTCCAAGCGTAGTTATTTCCTACCTCGGTGAGTAATCTTGTCCAAGGAAGGTCGTATGCTTCTCTTTTGAAAGTTGGAGTAACCTGATAGCCGTGCATATCTGTGACTAAAACTGAAGTTGTCTCTAAAGGAAGTCTGTCCAGGATAGAACTCAATGCATCCGTCATCTTTTCTTCGGAAGAAGTCTCCAAATCTTTGAATAAGTTCACAAACTGATCTAAGAAGGCTTGTTCTTTTCTTAGATTTTCGAGGATCTCCAAAAATCTAAGACCTGAGAATTTTTCCAGAGAGGTTTTAAGAGTTTTATTAAAACGTTTTTTGTCCTGAAAATCCAAGGCAGGACGAGAGAAATAAAAACCTTGTAGAAGATTCGCTCCCATGGATAGAGCGAGGTATAATTCTTCTTCGTTTTCTACACCTTCGAATAGAAGTTGAGAACCAAGTCTTTGGGACATTTCAGAGATTGCGGAAAGAACATTCTTGAAAGAGCGTCTATTCAAACTCTCTCTCATAATTTTTATGTCCACTTTCATAATATCAGGATGAATATAACCGATCCTTTCCAAATTGGAAAAACCGACTCCAAGATCGTCCACTGCGATCTTAATCCCTCTTTCTCTAAAAAGGCTGACTATATATAAAAGTTTTTCAATATTTCCTTCGAACTTATCCTCTGTGATCTCTAAAACTAGATCGTTCGGATTAATATCGTATTTATCTATGAGATGAAGAATATGAAGACGTTTGATATCCAACACTTCTCCGGTGTAGACCATAGAGAGAAAATTGGGCATCATGTTCAGGAAAATTTTAGTCTTAAGACCTGTTTCCTTCACATGTTTGATCGCTTTTTCACGAATAATACGATCAATATGAACTAAACGAACAGTATCCGTGTCCGGATTATGAAAATGATAGCCTAGAGAATGATATTGATTCGATTCAGGAGAAAATACTCTGCCCAAAACCTCGTAACCTATAATATTACGATTACCGACGTCTAAAATCGGCTGGTAATGAGGGGTATAATAACCTTCTCCCAGAGAGAGAATTTGTTGAGACTCGTATTCGGCGAGCATGCAGATTCCCTCACTACTAGAATCCAGTTGAAGTATACACACAAGCATATTTCCCTGAAACTGAGTTAGGAATGAAGACTAAAGCTTGGAAAATTCCCGTTTTTTTCTTATTCTTTTCCTATATTATGGCAAATTATTTGTTTTCTTTTATTACAAAGCACCGTCTTAGCTGAGTTTTTATCCGAGAAAAAATTTACGACTAATCGGCATTAGATGAATAATCTATAAAAGACCATTCTTATACCGAAAACGGTTGCGAGCTTTAAGAAGCAATAAGAAGATCTAAAACGGTTTTACCGTCCATCTCTCCAGTGATCGGATTCATCGCTCTTTCTGGGTGAGGCATCATACCTGCCACTTTAAAATCAGGAGAACAGATCCCAGCAATATCATCCAGACTTCCGTTCGGATTGTCTCCCGCATAAAGGAATAAAATGCGACCTTCGTCTTTTAGCTGCTTACGAATTTCAGCAGATGCAAAATAACATCCGTCTCCATGAGCCACTGGAACTCTTAGGATCTTATCATCGGCTAAACTACCGCTGATCTTATTTGAGTTAGAAGCTTTTTTAAGACCTATAGTCCTACATACGTATTTTAGGTTTCGATTACGTATTAATGCACCAGGAAGATAACCTGCTTCTGCTAAAATTTGGAATCCATTACAAATTCCGAATAGTTTTCCTCCACGATCAGTATGCTCTTTTACTGATTTCATTACTGGAGAAAAAGGAGCCATTGCTCCCGATCTTAGATAATCTCCGTAGGAGAATCCACCAGGAAGAATAACCAGATCGTATTTTTCAGAGAATTGGTCTTTATGCCAGACCTTGTCTACTTTCGCGGAATAGAATTCTGAAAGAACTCTTACGATATCATTATCACAATTAGAACCTGGAAAAGTGACTACTGCGGCTTTCATTCAGTTACGATCTCCGAACGATAAGTTTCAATCACATGATTTACTAAAAGTTTTTCGCAGAGATTTGCAACCGTCTTCTTTGCAGTTTCGAGATCTGGAGAATCCAGTTTGACCTCGATATACTTTCCGACTCGAACGTCTCGGACCGATCCTTCTCCAAGTTCTTGTAGAGTGGATTTTACAGTGTTCCCTTGTGGATCTAGAACTGATTCTTTTAGAGTTACGTTGATTCTTGCGATAAACATTTTAATAGTTGGTCCTGTATTTCCTTATATGCCGCTTGCAATTTCACAATCAGACTTTCCGGAAGATCCGGAGCTGGGGGAACCTTATTCCATCCGGATTTTTCCAGATAGTTCCTTAAGATCTGTTTGTCCATGCTGGGCGGAGTGGTCCCGATAACATAGGACTCTTTCGCCCAATACCGAGAAGAATCCGGAGTCAAAATCTCGTCGATCAAGATGACCTTATCCTCCGAAATTCCGAATTCGAATTTGGTATCGCAGAGCAAAATCCCTGCCCCTGCTACCAGTTCAGCGGCCCTGGTATAAAGGGAAATCGATTTTTCCTTCAAAATAGAGAAGAGTTCGGATCCAATCTCGTTTTTCATTCTTTCTTCGGAGATGTTCTCGTCATGGCCTGTATCGTTTTTGATTGCAGGAGTAAATGCAGGCTCAGGCAGCTTTTCGGATTCTTTCAAACCTGGAGGAAGTTTTTTAAAAGCAAGAGTGCCATCTTGTTTATATTCTTTCCAACCGGAACCGGAAAGATAACCACGGACCACACATTCAAAGTCGATCCGTTTGCATTTTTTAACAAGAACAGAACGATCCTTTAAATCCGGATGATCCTTAAATGGAGAAGGGAATTTAGAAACATCGGTCTCTATGATATGATTAGGAATGTCCTTAAAGTAAGAGAACCATTCTGCGGAGATCTTATTTAAAACTTTTCCTTTGCCAGGAACGATTTGGCGGAATACCACATCGAATGCCGAGACTCTATCCGTAGAAGATAATATCAGGGAATTCCCTAAATCGTATACATCTCTGACTTTGCCAATATAAGAAGGTTTTGGGAGTTCACTCATCCTTGGATAACCATGAGAGCGATATCATCGTCGTGGGTCATGTTTCCAGAATGTGCCAGTATCTTTTCCAAGGAGAAATTCAGGATATCTTCCTTAGATTCAACGGCTTCTTTCAGGATCTTCTTCAGACTTTCTTCGCCCAAAATATTATAGTTCTCATCCGTTATTTCAGTGGCCCCATCCGTGTAAAGTAATAGAGAAACTCCTTTTTCCAAGACTACAGATCTGAACTCGTCTTCTGTCCCGAGTTCAATAGGAATGATTAGAGGTCCCATACCAGGCAACTCTTCAACATTTCCGTTATTGTATAATAGCGGAGGTGGATGGCCTCCGTTCGCATATTCAAATTTACCTTTTTTATCCAGGATACCGTAGAAGAATGTGATGGAAAAATCTTCGGGTAATATCTTCTCCAATTGTTGGCGTAAAGTTTTTACTTTTTCAACAAGAGTATTACTTCTTCCTAAATTAGAGACCTGCATCTTTACCATTGCAGAGAGAAGAGCTGCAGAAGGTCCATGACCGGAACAATCTGCGATAAAGACATGAAGTTTATCTTCTTCTATCCAAGCATCTATAAAGTCCCCACCGATCTGCATCAAAGGATGGAAAACTGAATTCACTCGAAAACCGTTCCATTCTAATTGTTTCTCAGGCACAAGCTCTTGTTGCACCCTTCTAGCCATCACCAATTCTTTTTCATATTTTTTCTTTTGGTGTAGAAGTTCGTCCTGGAGATTTTTGATCCGAATAAATGCTCTGATCTTTGCGACCAACTCTTTTGGTTGGAAAGGTTTATGAAGAAAGTCATCTCCGCCGTGGGTAATCGCTTCGTCAAAACCCAACTCTCTATTATAAGCGGTGATGAATAAGATAGGAAGAAGATTGAATCTATCTATCTCCCTGAGCTCTTTACAAAAAGAAAATCCGTCTTGGCCGGGCATACTCACATCTAAAAGAAGTACATCTACTTGGTTTGTCGCAAGAAGTGTGCGTGCCTCTTCTGTATTCATTGCAGTTAAAACCTGGAAGCCCAAAGGTTTTAAAGTATGAACTAAAAGTTTGAGATTGATATCCGAATCATCCACCGCAAGGATAGAATAGTCGGAATAATTCAATTGGCTCTCTTGCTTCTCTCTATCCACGATCCGTCCCTATCATTACAAAATTCGTATTTTATAAAATTGAATGAATTTTTCAATCCAACAATTCTTCTCTCACCGCTTTGATCTTATCCAAACGATAAACGATTCTGTATAAGATCAAAAAAAGTAGGTGATAGGCCAAAATTCCTAACCAAAAAGAAATCCTCATATCAGGATCCATTCCCTTTTTTCCTAACACGGAAGAAGGGTGATTTCCTGGATTATCCATCCATCGAATTGCTCCCCAGGTTAAGAGAGCATTAACACTACAGAATAAACTTAAAAAAGCGGAAAAAATATACTTTTTAGTTTGGTCCAGAACCAAAAATCGTAGCAGAAAATACGCCACAAGACTAAGCACCAAAACGAAAAAAGAATTCAAACGAGCATCAGTGGAATCCCAAGGAGTTCCCCAGGCTAAGTATGCCCAGATCGGTCCTGAAAATAAAACTCCAATCGCAAACAATAAAGAGATCTTATTTGCAGAAAGTGAAAGTGTATCCCAGGTTTTGTTCTTAGTTACCAGATAAGCAACTGCACAAATAGAAGAAATCCCCGGACCATACAGAGCCACCCAGGCAACGGGAACATGAAAATAAAAAATCCTGTGAGAGATCCCCTGCTCTAAGATCACATTTGGATAATATAAACCCAAAAGCACTGCAAACGGAAAAATCGATAAAAACAAAAGAGAGAGTATCCAGTCCCAGGCGGGATGCAGGAGGCGAATATTCATACGCTTGGAAGTGTGCAGTTATCCGCAAATTGTATCAACAAGAATCCTATTCGTCGGAAGTCATTTCTACAAGAAGTGCACCCATGGAACCGTAAAAAAAAGCAAATGCCAAAATTAGAACAAACGAACCTGCCAAGGCGGAAAAAGGTTGTGAGATAAATTTTCTCTCAGCTTCCATTCCATATAAAAACACCGGAATAGAAAGAGGTACAAGAAGTAATGGCAGAAGTATTTCTTTCAAACGAGAAGATAAACTGATATGAGAAAGGCAAACTCCTAAAAAGGAAAGGCATAATAAACCGGGAAAAAAGAATACGATCTGTCTTCCGAATTCATTTATGTCTGCTGGAAATGCGGAAAACATCAGAGCAAAAAGTCCCATCAAATAAATTGCGGCCGCAGACAATGCAATAAATACCAAAATCGATTTAGAAAAATATAAAACCCAAGGAGAAATGAATAACCTACTTGCAGTTCCGCCGCCCGCTTCTCTTTCTTCCCAGGTGAACTGACCAACTAAAACAAATGAGGCTACAAATAGAATGGCCCATTTTAATCCAATAAGAGCGACCAGGTCAATTTTTCCGTTCCTTTCCAAAGCATAATGAAATAAAAAGACCATAGCAGAAACTAAAACGAGTAACGATAAAATTCCATTACTTGCTTTTCCTAAAAGCCGAAACTCTTTTCGCACCAGTGATATAATGGCCTTCATTTGGAATTTTCTCCCAATTCCAAAAGTCTGGACTTTGCATTTAAAGCAAAATTAGGATCATGAGTCACCATGATAATGGAAGAAGTTTCCAGAACATTCTCCAGGACCGACCTCGCCTTTGATTCGCCTTCGCTGTCTAATGCAGTCAATGGTTCATCCAAAAGATAAATATCTACGTTAGGCAAAAGAGCACGCACTAAGGCAGCCTTCTGTTTCATTCCACGAGAAAAAGAAGAAACAGGATCTTTTCTTCTTTGCCAAAGACGAAAATCCTTGAGCCAGGAAATAATCTGATCTTCCGGTCGGCAATCTCCTGCGATTCCTCTGAAATATTCCAGATTTTCCTCTAAACTTAGAGTAGTATATAAACCCAGATCATGACCTAGGTAAGAAAGTTTAGCGGATTTGGAAGAAGGGAATTTGATCTGGTCCTTGAATTTATCGTGTTGCAGAATCGACTTGAGTAATGTAGTCTTTCCGGAGCCGTTCATTCCTCTCACAAATAAAACTTCGTTCGGAAAAACGGAAAAGGAAACGTTCTTTAAAACCGATTTTCGTCCGATATTGTACGATAGGTTAGAACATTCCAATACTGGAATCGATGTTTGTAATGGGACCAATGAGGACAATTTCCCTTTTAAAAGAGTATTTACAAGGCTTAAATTTTGCCAAGTCACTCTGCATAATCTCATTATTGATCTTTCCCAATTTTCTATTTGCTCAATTCAAAATAGGAGACTCGGAATACGCAGGTATCCTCTGGGGAGAGAATGATTTTTTAGATCCTGAGTTTTACCAAGACGGAAGCCTGGCCAGATCAGAGCAGGATTTTATAGTAGCGGCAGGAAGACATTGGAAAGGTGCTCCTCCCCCATCCAAAGCAAGTTTTGAATATGAAGGAAAACAGATCACAAACTGCGGGATCTTTAATAACGAAGCTGTAGGATTATTACAGTCCGCAGATCCTAAAAAAAGAGAAAAAGCAATCTCTATGTTGGAAGCTGGCATGAGATTCGATCCATCTTTTTTTGCTTTTAGATACAACCTAGGAAGAGCTTATCAGATAGAAAAAAAATACCAGAAGGCAATCTTTCAATACGAATATGCAATCGCAGAAGTTCCTAAATATTATAGAACTTATATGCACTTAGGAGTTCTTTACGAACTTCTGAACGAACAAATACAGGCAGTTATATATTACAAAAAAGCGGTTGAGCTGAATCAGTTCCAAACAGAGGCGCTGGTACTTCTTGCAGAACATTATATCAGAACGGATCTCAAGAATAGAGCCCAGATTTATATTAAAAAAGCATTAACCATAGACCAGAATAGCCCGGATGCAAAGCTTGGACTAGCACGTCTGGAGATTATGGGTGGCCGAGATTACTATGCTTATAAGATATTCAGGAACACGGATCTATATGATGACCAAGGGAAGAAGAGACCTTATAATAAAAAATTTCATTTTTATTTCGCAGAGACAGCGAGTAAGATCGGCGATTATGTCACGGCTGCAAAAGAATATGAGGAGTTGCTAAAATTCCCCAATGACCCTTTCTTTACTGAATTCTCACTTAAAATTATAGAAAGAAGAAGGGACCTGGCAAAAAGATTCGCTGAGATCAAGGCCGCAGACGAGGAAGCGGAGAAAGAAGGGCAATAACCCAAACTCGAAAAAGAGTTGGCAAATCAAAATAATCCGTCCAATCTTACTGACGGAGGATCCAATGAAAAACCAAACCAGGCTTTTCGCTTTGGCGACCCTCTTCTTCTTCGTTCCACTATTGGCCCAACAAAAACAAAAGGTCAACGAGTCGGACGTATTTCAGGACGAAACTAGCGAGTACACCAAGTCCCTTAAAAAAATCATCGTAAGTCTAGAAACGACTATAAACGAGAGATTAAAAGACTTGGAGCGCAAACACGATATCCTCGTGGTTCTGATGCCGAAGTATGAGAAACGCCAAACCATTGTCACGGAAGACATTCCTTTCCAAGTTCAGGACGGTTACGAAAGCAATTTGCTTAAGTATATTACCTTCCAGTTCAATGGCGGAAAGGTATCCGATATCACTTTAGCATCCGAAAGTAAAAGGATCTACTACGAGGTGATGTTCGAGAATAAAAAAATAGTCTTCAGACCGACAGATTTAAAATCGAGCGAGGTCACTCACGAAGTTTTTGAAAAAACAGAAGTGACCAGACTCAACGAGATGTCTCTCGAAAACCAGATCAAAGCTCTCAGATTGTTAGAAGCAAGTCTTCGTTCTTCCATTTACCGGATAGACATTCTATTAGCTTTGTATAAGGACAAAAAAGACCGCAAAAACTTGTATCATATAGAATTCTAAAAGATTCTTTTCGAACTAGTTTTGTTAAAACCCCGAGGAAATAAAACCTTGGGGTTTTTTATTTTCAGATCCTATTACAATACCATAATCCAGTAGATCGTTAAATATAAAATCCCACCAATGATTGCTGACGATGCAGAAAACCTAAGGATGCCCGGAATAAGTCCGTCTGCCGTTTGAAATCTATCCCAGAGTCCTAGTCTTTTTTGTAATTCTCGTTCTTTACCAGGGGTCATTTTAGGATAATCTTTCACTACTCTAGAAGCTTCAGGAGCTGATTCTATTTTGGACTTCTTGCCTATAGTCCAATTTGAAATTTTGGTCTCCACAATAAGTAATTCTTCCAAGGCTGCATAATGTAAATGTGATAGAGAACTATAAGTAAGGTTAATCCAAGAGTCCACTACCTTTAGCCATTCATTCATGTTTTCTCGAGTCGGAGGAACAAATTCAAATTTTCCTAATCCAGAAGCCCAGGAATCTATCCCTAATCGTTTTAAAAGAATTGGATCTAACTCTATCTTTTCCGCATGTCTGAAAACAATCTCCAGCGAATTAAAAAGTTCTGTTCCCGCTGCTACCAGTCGGTCCAATTCGCTGGAGCTGACATCTCTATCCGCAGTCACTACAATGTAAGCGTTATTAAAAAATCCTTGGGCATCTTCTACATCCGTACGAGAATGATCCGCATAATGTAGTACTTCCAATAAGCCTGATAAATATTCGGGCCAACCTTTTCCTAAAACTTTTGCCGCCTGAAAATGTGCGGAATGACAAAGTCTATCATGTTCAAATACCTGCTGCAAAGACTGTTCATATTCCTGCCGGATCGTTTCGATTGCTTTTGGCAATTCTCTCTTCTTGATTTCATTTCCTCGAAAGCGTATGATACCATCAGGTGGAACTAAAAATCCATCTCTCAAGGCAGAGAGTAAGCTCAATTCTCTTTCTAAATTTTTTAACTTTTCTAGATCTTCTGATAATGTAGGAGGATATAACTCTCCCAAAGTTTTTGAAATAGATTCGATCTTATGCTCAAAAAAACTCTCCGGCTTCTCCGCGTATCTAACAAAGGATCTCCCAAGATAAGCACCTCGATATTTACTATTCAAATATTCTTGCTGGTATTCCTCGTCTAATTTTGAAATCAGCTCTTCATTAGTCGTAACTTCTTCTGGCAAATTTATGAGAAGTTGTTTCGTAAATTTTGCTTTAAGTTCTTCAGGATCGTCAAAAATTACCCAGCTCTCTCGGTTATCTAATTTTGCAGTGACGTAACTTCTTTTGGCATTATTCTCTCGCTCGTGATTATAAGGATGTGTAGCCCACATACGAGGAGGTTGCGCGATCTCAGAAGTAAAAACTCTATGCTCGCCAGGATTCGTTTCCGGAAGAACTGCAACTCTACAAAAGTCAGGATCGTTTAGAATTCTTCCCATATGATCTATCGTGCGTAAATGAAGTTTAAAAATACTTGCTGTAGCCTTATGCTCTTGAGCTTGCCTGTAAAAGAAATTCTGTGCACTATCCCAAGTAGAATCTGCTGCTTGCAATTTATGTAATGCATGCACCAATGCGTCACTTCCAGTTACGGAAACCGATACCAAATCAGCCTGAAATTCCATTTCCCGGGAAAGAGCATGTTGGGCGATGAGAACTAAATTAAAAATAGATTCTAAGGATGCTCTTAAAGACCAAATTGCAAGACGCAAAATCCAGAATATCCATGCCAATCGAGGATCGGTATACGACCAACTTTTTAGAAAATCATCCAATGCATCCCTTCTTGCAATAATATGAGCTGCAATTTGTTGAGCGATATAAACCCAATTCCCGACAGCCATACTTTTTTGGGCGAAATGTCCAAACTCATGCGCCAATACCGCTTTTAATTCGCTGATTGTAAGTACGTTCACGAGTCCAAGGCCTATCTCTAGATTTTTCTTGGATGGAAAGAAGAAATTCAGGATCGATAAATCATAGAATACGCAAGCATTCACTCTGGAGGAAAGAAACACCCTATGCGGTCTAGGCGCTCCTGTCTCATCCGCTAATCTATACAAGAATTTAAATAGTTTAGGTTCGCTCTTTTCTGTGACCTCGTATTCTTGAGAAATTTCACCTTTCTTTACAAAGAACAATGCCTTGATCATAAAAAACGAAATTATGCCCGAGGCCATTGCAGAAATAATAGTATATAGATTGGAGTGCGGAGATTCAAAACCAGCTGCAATCAAATAGAAAGTGGCCCATGTAAACCAAGCAGCAATTGTAATATAAATTATTGCGAATCCGATTAGCCCGGCTACGACCAACCAGAGATTTCTTTTCAGATTTCCAGTAGGAATTGTTAAATCTTTCGGAACATGGAGTGGGTTCTCAGGATATATAAAGTCCATACATTTATTTCCCTCTAATTAGATCCAGACAATGGTTATAACAAATAAACCTCAGATTTTTAGGTTACCGACAAGATAATTCAATTTTTTTTCGGATTCCAGTTACTTTTAATGAGAGTCTATCGGAGTTCTATTTAACTCTTCCATCTCTACGATACGAGAGCAGAACTTATTTGCAGATTTAATATTATGAGTTACCCAAAGAATTGTAGTCCCTTCTTTCTTATTCAGATCTGAGAGAGCTTGCAAAACCTGATGGTTCAAAATAGGATCTAAAGCAGAAGTCGCTTCATCTAAACATAAAATTTTAGGACTACAAAGAAGAGCACGAAGAAGAGAAAATCTTTGGAGTTCTCCTCCTGAAAAGAAAGAAGGAAGACGATTTCTATCCTTACCTTCTAAACCCAAGATCGGGATCCATTTTTCTAATAAAGACTCATATGAATTTTCTTCTTTAAATAATTGAAGAGGCTCTCTTAAACTTTTCTCAAGGGTCCAAATTGGATTAAAACCTAAGACAGGATCTTGGAAAACAGGTTGGATCCATCTGGCAGGAATTTCTTTTTTGGATTTTCCAAAAATTCGAATGCTTCCTGTTTTTTTCCAAGAAGAAGGTATCGGAAGGTCTAATAATAGTCGCAAGAGTGTGGACTTTCCTGATCCAGAACGGCCTAAAATTCCGAGAAATTCTCCTGCTTCGACTTGTAGGTTAACCCCGGACAAGTAAGTCCTTTCGGAAGAAGATAGGGATACTTCGTCCATTATGATGATAGTTTCTTTTTTCTCGGACACGGATACCGGTTTAGTGCTTGCTTAGAATTCTGACAACCAATCCCTTAAAGACATGAGTTTGAAAATTACAGAAGTAGGACCAAGAGACGGACTCCAAAATGAAAAGTCAGAGGTCCCTACACAGGATAAATTAATTTATATCCAGAAGCTGGTCGCGGCTGGCCTAAAACATATAGAAGCAACTTCATTCGTAAGAAAAGAAAATATTCCGCAATTAGGAGATGCAAAAGAACTTTCTGCCTCCTTAGATCTAAAGGGAGATGTGCATTTTAGTGCACTCACCCCGAACTTAAAAGGATACCAAGCTGCAATCTCTTCCGGATTTAAAGAAGTAGCAGTGTTCACCGCAGCCTCTGAATCATTCACAAAAAAGAATATCAATCGTACAATCCAAGAATCCATAGACGGATTTAAAGAAATTTTTGCTGAAGCAAAGAAAGATGGAGTATTAGTTAGAGGTTATGTTTCCACAGTAATTGATTGTCCTTATGAAGGAAAAATTGATCCGAAAAAGGTTTTAGAAGTTTCTAAAATACTTTTGGATCAAGGCGCTTATGAAATCTCCTTAGGAGAGACCATCGGCACAGCAGTTCCTGCAGAAGTGGAAAATTTACTCAATACTCTTTTGAAAGAAATACCTGCAGATAAACTAGCAGGACACTTTCATGATACATATGGAATGGCAATCTCGAATGTGCAAAAATCCTATGAGTTAGGCATTCGCTCCTTCGATTCTTCTTCAGGTGGATTAGGCGGTTGTCCTTATGCAAAAGGAGCTTCCGGAAATTTGGCAACAGAAGATTTGGTTTACTTCTTCCATAAGTCAGGGATCCAAACCGGGATAGATCTTTCTAAATTATTAGAAGCTTCTGCATTTATGGAAGGGATCTTACAGAGAAAATTAGCGTCTCGTTCCTATATCGCGTTAAAAGCAAAAGCGGCTTCTTAAGTAGAAGACTCTAAGAGCAAAGTATGGCTCCTTCTACCATATCCAAAGAGAAAAACCTGAAAAAGAGTTTTGATCTTTTATATAGGAATTATACTAAACCTGAATTTTTAGATTCGGATCCATTATTTTTATGTTATCTATATGATTCTCCGGAAGATAGAGAATTTGTAGGACTTCTATCCGCGTTATTCGCCTACGGGAATGTGACTGCGATCCGAGGTTTTCTCGCAAGGCTCTTGGAGCCAATGGGCAAACATCCTAAACAATACATACTCAATCACGGGACCAAGATTTGGAAAAATAAATTGGGGCCTTACCGTTTTCAAAAAGAGAAAGACATTCTATTGTTCTTACAAGCAATCCGATTGGCCTATCTAGAAATTGAAAAATCAGGAGAGAAGTTTTTAGAATCTTGGTTTAGTCCGATCCATCCTAAAGAAACTGGTTTAGAAAAAAGGATCTCTGGTTTTCAATCCAGACTTTCTGAAATTTTAAACGACTTGGATCCAGGTTGGAAGTCCTACGGACTTGGTTTTCTGATCGGGCTTGGAAATCCTAAGTCGGCACATAAACGTTATTGTATGTTTTTAAGATGGATGGTTCGCAAAGAAGAACCTGATCTGGGATTATATAAACGGATCCAAACTTCTGAATTATTATTTCCTTTAGATACTCATATCAATCGTCTTTCTAATATTCTAGGAATTACGGAAAGAAGGACTTCTGATTTCAAAAAGTCCCGAGAGGTCACAGATTATTTCCAAAAGTTTTATCCGGAAGATCCATTAAGAATGGACTTTGCACTTTGCAGACTCGGGATCTTGCGTAAATGTAAAACTGTCTACATAGCTGAGCTATGTGAATCTTGCGATCTGAAAGAGGTTTGTAAGATTTATGGGAAAAAGAAGAAGTAAGTGGTACCGCCACGGAGAATTGAACTCCGGTTACCAGGATGAAAACCTGGTGTCCTAACCACTAGACGATGGCGGCGTTTTATTTAACTCAGCGTGAGTCGTTTGGGATTCGAACCCAAGACCCTCTCATTAAAAGTGAGATGCTCTACCAGCTGAGCTAACGACTCGAACGTAAGAACACGATATTTTTCGGCCCTCTCTGGTCAAACGAATTTCATATAGTTTTTTACTAGTTTGGAGAAGTTTCCAAACGCAAAAAATCTACAAAAAACTTTCCTCCGAATTAGAATCCGGAAGCGATCGTGTCCTTTCTATCCGGTCCTGTAGAGATCAGATCAATACGAACACCTATGAGTTTTTCCAAAGCACGGATATAATCCTTACACGCAGAAGGAAGTTTGTCGAATTCTCCGATGCCGGTGATGTCTGTTTTCCAACCAGGGAATTCTTCGTAGATCACTTTTACTTGGTCTAAGCCCTGAGATGGGAAACAATCTAGTTTTTTGCCATTCCTTTCGTAAGCTACTGCGACAGGAATTTTATCATAAGCAGATAAAACATCTATCTTAGTAAGTGCAATAGATGTAAGTCCATTGATACGAACTGCATGTCTTAGAACTTCTGTATCGAACCAACCACAACGTCTAGGTCTACCGGTAGTAGCGCCGTATTCCGCACCTAGGGTTCTGAGTCTTTCGCCTTCTTCCCCGTGAAGTTCTGTAGGAAAAGGACCTTCTCCCACTCTAGTGGTATATGCCTTTGTAATTCCGATCACACTTTTGAGATGATGGAATGCAATTCCGGATCCAATGAATGCTCCACCTGTAGTAGGATTGGAGCTAGTTACATAAGGATAAGTACCAAAATCAACATCTAGTCCTGTTCCTTGTGCACCTTCTAATAGTATCTTTTTGCCCGCTTTTAATTGGGATTCCAAGTAATAAGGAGTATTGATAATATTCTTTTGGATCTTAGAGTAGAATTTTTTTACATTCTCTAAAATATCTTTGGCGGAGAGTTCCTCTCCATCATAAAGTTTGACGAGTTCTCTATTCTTTTCATCTACCAGATGTTGTAGCCTGGTTTCGAAATCGCTCTCTCTAAGATCTCCTACACGAAGACCGATTCTCATCATTTTATCTGCGTAACAGATACCGATCCCTTTTTTAGTGGTTCCGATCTTACGATCAGGAGTACAGGAACTTTCTCTAGCGGAATCGATGAGTCCATGGAATGGGAAAAGAAGATGGCATGCATCACTGATCAGAAGTTTATCATATACTGGAAATCCTTCTGCTTGTAGTTTATCACATTCTTCAATGAAGAATGTAGGATCTAAAACGACACCATTTCCGATCACACAAACTGTTTGGTCGTAGATGATCCCGGATGGCACCAAATGAAAAACGTATTTTTTGCCATGAACCACCACTGTATGCCCAGCATTGGCTCCGCCCTGATAACGTACTATAATATCCGTATCTTTGGAAAGGTAATCGATTACTTTTGCTTTCCCTTCGTCACCCCATTGGGTTCCGACCACTAATGTTGCGGGCATGGATTATTCCTTAATTCCTGTTTCTTTTGTATCTGACCGATTAATTTATATAATTTCATGTTTATCCCAATACCGCTTCCAGCGCATCTACGTTGATCGCGAATCCGCAGGCATCTTTTGGAGTTCCGGAGAATAATTCATACAGATGATCATAAGCTCCTCCGGTTAGAACTGGTTCTGAACTTCCTGACACATATCCTTGGAAAACGAATCCAGTATAATATTCCAAATCTGGAATAAGAGTATAATCCGAACAAAATTCCACACCAGGAGTTTTGCCAAGTGAACCTATAATTTCACCCGTTTCGGAGATGATCTTCTGGAAAGAATCAGAAAGTCCTAAAGAAGCGAACTTCTTACCTAGATCTTCCTTATGGGAAACAAATCCCAAACATAAAGATTCTAATACCGGAAAAATCCTGGAAGCGTTTCGACTTTCTAGAAAGCGGCGGATCTCAGGAAGATTCTTCCTATATAATAAAAACGACAATTGCCTTTTTTCGGATCTGGAAAGTTTTAAGGATTCCAGAACAGAGTGAAAGACTCCTACGTTACCGAGCACCACAGTTAAAGGCGAACGCAGTTTAATTCCGGAGAATAATCCAGAAATCTCTTTCAAAATTCCTAAAATAGCGGGGGCACCCGAGCCACCTATATGTTCCGCACCTACTTGCAGGATTTCTTTTCTAGATCCGCTCTTTCTACCATAGTCTCTGAAAATTTTTCCCTGATAAAAGATACGTTGGTTTTCTTTGCGGTGCGCAAAACCAGCCATACCTTTTACAGCCTGGACAGTCAAATCAGCGCTAGGAGAGATCTCATTTCCATCAGAATCCCTGAATCTATATAATGCAGAGGAGTCTTCTGCTGACATGGTAAGCAAAAAAGAAGAAGAATAATCAAAAGAAGGTAAAAATACCTCAGAGTATTTGAATTCTTTGAGCTTGGAACTGAGGGAATTTAGAAGTTCCCTTCTTTCCGAACTCTCGTTCGGTCCAAAAAAATGAAATCCGTCCGGGATCCATTTTTTCTCGCTAAACTCTGGAGGATTATGTGTCATCTGTTCTTTACGAAAAGCCCCAAAGAACAGTTCCTTTTGGCTAGGGTAGAATTCAAATCGTTTTTCCCAAAAAATAGAATGACAATAAGCCTTCCAAGGATAGAAAGTATTCTCCGGAAATCGCGTATCCAACCTTAAAGTTCGAGCTCTAAGCACCGAAACCAGATTAACCGCAAGACCTTAAATAGAGACGTAGCATGGCAGAAAAAGAACAATCCGTCGGAAGATGGCAGAAGGAATTCTTCGAGAACATTCACCTATTCAAAAGATCAGGAATGAGCGAAGAAGAAGCTAAAAAGATACTTCAGAAATTTCTTTATCTTTGTTCAGTAACTCCAATGCCTCCGGTCATGGATGTTTTTAAAGATCCATCTTCTCTGGAAAGGATCGGTGTGTATACCCCTCCTGAAAAGAAGGCCAGGGAATTCATGATCGAGTTCCTTTCTCCCATCATGAAATTTTTTACGGTAGAAGGTATCGAAAACTTAAGCGCAGTTAAACCACTGATCGGGAAATACCCGGTTACCTTGATTTCCAATCACCTCAGCCATTTGGATGCTCCTGCAATCTTCCAACTTTTATATCATGCTTCTCCAGAAGGTAGAGAAGTAGCGGAACAACTAGTGTTCATCGCCGGACGTTTGGCTTATGAGCCTGATTTTACAAGACTTGGCCTATATATGTTCGGAACCCTTCTGGTCTGCTCTAAGAGAGACATGGCGGATAACCCAAGTCTTTCGGATGTGATGACCAAAATTAATATGAGGGCGTTCCGACATTCTCAAAAACTACAACAAGAAGGAAAGATCGCTGCAATCTTCCCAGAAGGGACCAGATCCAGAGACGGAAGACTTATGCCTTTTGTGGACACAGTCTATCACTATGTTGCAAATAAAGTCATTCTTCCAATTTCATTAGAGAAAACTGACAAAATCCTACCTACTACAAGTTTACTCTTCAATCAAGTAGCAGGAAAATTAACGATCGGCAAACCCGTGTTAGTTGGAGAATTATCTAAAAAGGAAATGGCTCATTTCCCTAAAGATATCGAACATCTTCCATTCCCTGAACATGGAGACAAAAAACAATTCCTGATCGATAACCTGGCTCTGCTTGTAGGACAAAATCTGAACAAACACCAGCACGGTATTTACAGGAATTTGTACAGTGCGGATGCTAGGGACGAAAACAAACTCATCAAGGTTCCTAAAGAACCTAAAGAGAAGGTCGTAGTGATCGGAAATAGCAGTATGGGAATTGCAATCGCAACCGTACTTGCAAATAAAGATGTTAATGTTCTAGTCTATCATCCGGACAAAGAATACACTTCTCAGTCGAATGCAGAAAGAAGAGATCTTAGAACCTATTCTTTATATAAACTTCCACCGAACTTAATATTCACTTCTGATCCGGAAGAATTAAAGACTGCTACATTGTTTATCCAAGGGACTAATCCTTGGGAGTTACATACGGTTTATCCTGATCTGCAAGCTTATCTTTCTAAGAACAAGGCTCCATTCTTCAATATTATTAAAGGATTTACGAGCGCTGGTTTGATCCTGGACGATCTGCAACATGGATTAGGAATTGAAGATGATAGGATCGGAGTAATCTCAGGAGCTTGCTATCCTGACCAGATAATGGAGAGAAAAATTTCCGGATTCGAGATTGCTGCAGTGAATGAAAGCCTAATCCCTCGTATTCAAAAATTATTAACTACAGGTTATATTTTCCCAAGATCTGCGATCATTCCTACGGACGTAAAAGGTGTACAGTTAGGCGGGGCACTCAAAACAATTTATGCTCTTGTAATGGGAATTGTAGAAGGTTATTTCCAGCAAACCCTCGGTGGGAATGTAGACAATTCTCTATTCCATCTCTCCAATCGTTTCTTCAACGAAATGGTGAATGTGGGAGTTCGTATGGGGGGAAAACCGGAAACATTCCAAGGTTTATCAGGACTCACTGACTTTATGTTATCTTGTTTCGGAACAGATGCAAAAGACAGAAAAACAGGTTACGATATAGCAAATGGTCATCCTTCTGAAAAGATGTCTAATGGATTCTATGGATTAAAAGTAATGCCGAACCTAATGAAGATAGATCCGAATGAAGTTCCTATCATGTATGCTGCTTACGAAGTGGTCATCAATAAGAAAGATGTCCGTAAGGTTGCAGAAGGAATGGAAGAAAGACTTTCGAGAGTATGATAAAATATCAAATTAAATTAAGTAAAATTTTAATCATTTTTGCGATTGGATGTATATCTTTGCTTTGTAAAAAGCAAGATCCGATTCCTTTGAAGGTTTCATTCAGCTGACCAAGTAACTTCGCTACCTTTTGATCAACGCGGGCGTGAGAAAAATTTTGCGATAATTCCTATTTAGTCGCCCGCAACAAAGATAGTTAGTTTCCACCGATCTTTTTTGAAAGAGAAGAACGCTCTATAATCCACGGAACTTCTTAAATAAGTATCGCATACATAACCGCTTTTTCCGGAAGATAGGCATATCTTCTTCCAAGCGCAGGATTTAGACTCGATAGCATCTTCGGGATCCAATTTCACAATTTGGTAGCTTAGATTATCGAGCACCTTAGAGTTTATATCTGCACTTTCTCTGATATTTACATTCTTCCCACTGATCCAAGAATATTCGAATGCATCCAGCTTTTCAGGAAACTTAGAATAGATCGTAGGAGAAGTAAACTGTTCGGGATCTGATTGAACAATACCCAAACGTAATGTATTTTGGAGAGTTGCCCAGATCTCTGACTTTTCCGGGTTTTTATCCAATCCCCATTCTTTCCAAAAACCTTTTTTGCCAGAATCAGCGCCAAAGCTGAATTTAATCTCCGGATCTACTATCTTATTCAAAAATTTGAAATCCTTAGATCCTAATGCCTTATCTAACTCCTTTTTGAATTCCGAAAAACTTTTGTTCTTAGAGGATTCGTCCGTAGGAATGATAGTATATTCTTGGAATTTTTTACAAGGTTCGGAGTGGGTATAGGAAAAGGAGATACAGATTAAACAAAGGATCGTTAAAAAAGATTTCATTCTCTTTTCCAACAATCCTTCTGCTTTGTTTTTCCTGCAAAAAAAATTCGTTTATCTTCCGTTTACGAAAATTTCCAGTAATCCTTCTGACAGTGCTTCTATCTCAGAGGCTCTTTCTTTCAGAAGCCTGAAAGTTTTTTGCAATGCGATTTCCATTTCTTCTTTGGGAACTCCGAATGTAGTCAGTCCCAATTGGATGACCGTAGTCATCATTCGGAGCCTGTCTATTTTTCCGGAATACACCATTTCTTCCAAAAGGCTTTGGAATACTCCTCTGAAGGCCAAAGTACGTATAAGGTATTCCTGCTCGTCAAAATCAGGATTATATTTTTCGAATAGAATCTTGCTTCTATGAGAGCCGCGATTTCCTATCATATCAGTCACACCGTGGGTCTTATATGCCGCTAAGTATGTTTCCGCTATGGTAAGCTTTTTTTGGCAAAGATAGAATTGTAATCCCACTTCCATGGCAAATACCAAAGGAGGATCCATTTCACCTACCAGGCGTTCGGCGGTCTCACCCGCTTCGTTAAATACTTCTCCAGCTATCGCGAGTAGTATTTCTTCCTTATTCTTGAAAAAATGATAAAGACTTCCGGTAGTGATCTCTGCCTCCTCGATGATCCTACGTATGGTTGCCTTCTCATAGCCTTCGCTTACGAAAAGTTTTCGGGATACTTCTAAAATTTTAGCCCGAACTCGATTGGACTGTTCTATTCTCTTCATCTGTTGACACCCTGCGAGAACCGAGTTTATACATTTTGCATAAGGAGTCCCTTATGGGATAAGCTCGATTCTTTTTATTTATATGTATTTAAAATTGCGTAATGCGCTTTGTTAGCCTCATATAATTTTTTGAATACGGAAAAATTCCGATCATATATTAATTTATTCGCCGGATTCGGATTCCATCTTTCTTTACTCGGAATTAGATTTTTGATCTCATCGAAAGAATGAATTTTACCTAATCCTAATGCAGCAATTGCCGCGGCCCCAGTTGCTCCTACATTTTGAGGATGATCTATCGTTTCTATCGTTCTACCTGTAATATCCGCCAAAATCTGACAAATGATAGGAGAACGTGCCACTCCACCCACGAATCTGATTGTGGAAGATGCAGGAATTTTTGCATGAGATAATTCTAAAATCCAACGTTTATGAAAAGAAATGCCCTCGATCACTGATCGGATGAGTTTTCTTTTTCCTGTATCCAAACCAATATTGAAGAACATTCCTCTTGCTGCAGGATCTTCGAAAGGACAGCGGTTCCCATGCAACCAAGGGGTGAAGATGACCCCATCACTTCCTGCAGGAGTGTCCTTGATAGATTCGAATAAGTATGCGAAAAGACTTTCATGAACCGCATCTTCGCTCTCGGTTACATTCTTTTTTTCTAAATAAACATCGATCTCGTCTAGGGCAAGATGGTCCTTGACCCATTGCAGACATTTACCGGAAGTTTCCTGTTCTCCGAAATAATTATAATATCCTGCTCTGGCACCTACAATGGATGCGATCCTCGAATTGATGTCTACAGTTCTTCTTTTGGTGACTGTTGATACCCAGCCGGAAGTTCCTGCATAAATATGAGTGTCTCCCTCTTGTACTGCACCTGCTCCGATACCTATCAGAGTAGCGTCTCCCCCTCCACCAAAAACCGCAGTGCCTTCTTTTAAGCCTAGTTCTTTTGCAGATATTTCAGTCAAACCACCAATTAAGTCTGTGGATTGTATTAGATCAGGAAGATGTTCGAAACGAACTCCGAACATTTTACAGAGTCCTTTATGCCAACGGCTTTTGCCTGGACGAGAATCGTATAGGAAAGTTGCAAATGCAGAATCCAATGTCATGGTAGCTCTGCCAGTACATCTAGTAGTCAGATAATCTTTCACATCCAACCACTTGTGAACTCTCGCGAATTTTTCCGCTTCTTTTGATTCGACCCATTTATATTTCCATAATGGATCTTTTACACTTCCTGCAACAGCACCCGTGATCTGTAAGGAACGAAGAAGTTTATAAGCATTCAGACCTTCTATCTTGATCCCATGCTCTATTCCTTTTTTCATTTGTTCACGGGCTCTTTGGTCCATATAGCTCATTGCTGGACGAACCGGTTTCAGATCTTTATCTACGAGAACGAGACCTTGCATTTGAGAACAGAAAGAGATTCCACGGATCTCTGAGGGATCTAATTTGCTTTCTTTTAAGACTTGAGCAGTGGTATCTCTCATAGAATTCCACCAATCTTCAGGATCTTGCTCCACTCCTCCGCCTTCTAAAAGTGTGAGTCCATATTCTTGGGTCGCAGAATTTACAAGAGTAAGCCTATCACCTATTTCAAACAGGCAAGTTTTGGTCCCGGTAGTTCCTATATCGTAAGCCAAAACATAGACTTTTGATTTCATGCAGTAAAATCCTCCGAGACCCAGTTGTAAACAACTAGATGAGTGAGCGCTCACTCATCAGGAGATTGGAAAACCCCTTAAAAAGGGCAATCACTTTTCCGAAATGAGAAGGCGGTTATATGAGATTATTGTTTCGTGTCAATTGAATCGCAGAACCAACCTCGACAGCGATGCAGGGCTAAAATTTATCTACCTATGATCCCTTCTGCTTCCGGTTTGAATCGGTAGATATAATAAGGTCCTTTGCTTAAGATAGTGCTGTCTGTTTGCAGGAATACTTCGTTTAGCGCGCTACAAGTCAGATACATATATCCATCAGGTGCATAGCTGAATCCATCGGGCCAACGGAAACTTGGATCCTTAAATAAAGTAGTGATCTTTTTATCTGCGTCGATCAGGTTCACTGCAGAATGCTCTGCGTCGCTTACATAAATGTTTCCATTCTTATCAATACTGATCCCATCACTCATCGATTTTAAGGAATATTGTTCCACCTGCGCCGCGAGCTGAGCCGCCGTTAATGTAGAATCCCTTAAAACGCTGGTTTTAGCACGATATAGTTCCCCGGAAGTAAAAGGAGCAAAGTATAACCATTCTCTATTTTGATCCAACGCGATGGAATCCGCATTAAATATAATAGAAACTCCAGCTACTTGGAAAGGAGATCCATTCACCACGATCTCGTTTCTTTCGCCAACTACGGAAGCATGATCTTTTAAGAGACGCCTTGCTTTTTTATTTGTAATATCATATACCACGAGCCCTGGATCAGGTATCAGAGGGCTTGTATCTGTAATAAAGATTGTCTCCGTTATGGTATCGATCTGCATATCATTGAACAAAGAATCCTTAGGAGCTATAGCAACTGGAAATTCATACTCGTGGATGGTAGCTCCAGTCTCTATATCAAATGCATAAACCTTTGGTCTTGTTAGTCCTAAATTGCCATAATCCAAGGTCCAGAGCCTATTTTTATCATCCACTCTTACGGAAAGGACAGTATTAAAATTTTTCTGAAAGTTTTGGTTCGGGAAAGGAAGGACCTGGCCATTCTTTAACTCTGCAACTTTGATCGGAGGAGATCCTTGTGGAAAGAAGGAGAAGAAGATTCTTCCGGATGCAGACGCGCTTATATTGCCAGGAGGACGATCCAACTGGATCACTTTTTCTAAAGATGTGCTGGGATACTTCGGTAACGTTGTCCTATCTTCTAAATTTCCTGTTTCGCATTTTACAATGGTAGAAACCAATGCAAAGGCAATTGTCCATTTTTTTAACATAAAATTTTCTCCACTGCCTTATATCATAAGGCAAAAAAGAAAATGGTCGTCCGCATTGTTTAAGTCGAACGTCCGAATTTAAGAAGTCGGTCCTTTATCAAAAATCGAAACTTACAACTTTCTTATTTCATAAAGTACTAGTAAGCAATGGTAACTTGTATTCAAGTGAAAAAGAACGGGATTATAGGATCGAATTACCTTGCACTTATATGCGTCTTACATTTTACAAAATCACTTATTCGCATAATATTGAGATTGTTATAATTAGAATCTAAAATCACAGGTACTTCTCATTCCAAAATTATAATTTGCTTGGAACTAGAACATACACCTCTTATACTGTCATTGTTACTTCCGAGCGTATAGTAATGACTCCCTCGGACCTAAGTGATGCGAATTTTTATCTCTTTCATTATTTAAATAAAAACGGGGCTTTCTATGCGTGAAAACCAAGTAAAGGTATACGGCTACAGATGGGTGATTCTTGGTCTATACGCACTAATTACGGCGATTATTCAAATCCAGTGGCTGACTTTTGCGCCTATAGCCAGAGAAGCTAAATTATTTTACGAAGTATCAAGTCTTCAAATAGATCTTCTCTCCCTAATCTTTATGGGAGTTTTTGTGTTAATGGCAATCCCCGCTTCTTATATCATTGATACATATGGGATTAAGATCGGAGTAGGAGTAGGAGCCGCTCTTACTGGAATTTTCTCCTTAAGTAAAGGAGTTTATGCAGACAATTTTAGCATAGTAGTTGCATCTCAAATCGGTTTAGCAATCGCCCAACCTTTCATATTAAACGCAGTCACAAAAGTAAGTGTTCAATGGTTCCCGATTACAGAAAGAGCTACAGCAGTAGCAATTGGAACATTAGCGCAATTTATAGGTATTATTTTAGTAATGGCAATCACTCCTAGAATGTTAGGAGAAGTGAATCCGAATCCTCAAGAGATTCCTGGAATTCTTTTAAATTACGGAATAGTTGCTGTAACAGGAGCGGTTGTCTTCCTCGCTTTCTTCAAGGAGAAACCTCCAACTGCTCCGGATAAAGCAAATCTGCAAGAATCTAAATTTAAAGTATTCGAAGGTTTAAAACATATCTTAAGCCAAAAAGATATGAGAAAATCTCTACTCCTTTTCCTGATTGGACTCGGAGTATTTAATGCAGTCAGCACTTGTATAGATCAGATCTGTGAAACAAAACAACTGAACATGACACAGTCTGGCGAAATTGCTGGAATGATGTTAATGTCTGGAATTATCGCTGGTATCTTTGTTCCATTGATCTCTGATAAAGTCGGAAAAAGGCAACCTTTCTTAGTGATCGCCATGGCCGGATTTTTACCGGGAATGCTATTATTCTCCTTAGCGAACGATTATACATTAGTTTTAATAGGAGCATTCTTAATTGGATTCTTCTTACTTGGGATCGGCGCACCGATCGGATTCCAATATTGTGCAGAGATTACTTCTCCTGCACCTGAATCTTCTTCCCAAGGACTTTTACTTTGGATTGGTCAGATCTCTGGGATATTTTTTATCTTAGGACTAAACTTTTTAGGAATAGATCTATTCTTAAAAATATTCATAGGTCTTGGAGTTTTGAACTTGGTTCTTTCTTTCTTGCTTAAAGAATCTCCGTTAATGCTTGGAGCAAAAGTTCAGGAGAATTCTCTCTCCAGAAAATAAATAAAAAAAGGTCCGTCGGAATTACTCCGACGGACGGTTTAAGGTTTGCTATTCAATGGATTAAGTCGTTTCAGATGTGATCCGTTTTGAAGAAATTAGTTCCAAAAATTTTACATAATTTTTAGCGTTACGCCTTCCTCTGATTTGGTCTCTGATCATATTCCAAACCAAAGAACCTGGCAGTCTTGGTTCTTTTCCTTCTCCCATTCTTCTGAACTGAAGACGGATCGCTGACATCTTAGATAGTGAGTTTAATGCAGGGTTTGAAAGTTTAGGTATTTCTACTGAGACCTTTTCTATTTTTCCAGAAAGTAATCCATTCACGAATGTAGGATGAAATGCAAATGGTGCGGCAATCCCAATTAAATCTGCTTCTTTAGAAAGAATAGCTTCTTCCATTACGGATCTAGTTCTGAACCCACCGGTAACTAATAAAGGTATCTTAGTAATCTCTTTTGCTTTTTTTGCAAAATCTAAAAAGTAAGCTTCTCTCCTACCTGTCCCTGTTCCTTGCATTGCAGGAGATTCATAATTTCCTCCTGAAATTTCTAAAAGATCCAAACCGATTGGCTCAAGCATTTTGATCACTTGGATAGAATCTTCTTCTTGGAAACCTCCTCCTTGGAAGTCGGCTGAATTCAATTTAACTCCAATTCCGAAATCCGATCTTACCGATGCTTTGATACCTTTCAAAACTTCTAAAAGGAATCTGGCTCTATTTTCCAAAGAACCACCCCATTCATCTTTTCTAATATTGGTAATAGGAGAAAGAAATTGGTTTAATAAGTATCCATGAGCGGAGTGAACTTCTACCCCATTGAATCCCGCTTTTTCGGCTAAAACTGCAGCATCTATGAACTTCTGGATGAGGACTTTGATCTCTTCTCCGCTTAAAGCCCTTGGTTCTCCAAAAACCTTTGCAAACATTCTTCCTGGTATATGTACTTTTATTGGAGAAGGAGCCACAGGCGTTTTATTAATAAAACCGAATGTTTGTCTTCCTGGATGATTGATCTGCATCCAAATTTTGGAACCGCCAGATTGCCCTATCTCTGCCCATTTTTTGAGCGGAGCAAGATCCATATCTTTTCTCAAGATTACATTGCCCGGACCAGTGAGTCCATTCACGTCCACCATTACGTTTCCGGTAAGAAGAAGTCCAGCACCTGATTGAGACCATCTTTCATAAAGTTTGAATAAACTTTTACTAGGAAGAAATTCCTTATCCGAAAGACCTTCTTCCATAGATGCTTTTACTATTCTGTTTTTGAGTATTTGGCCGTTTGGAAGTTTTAGCTCGGATGAAATTCCTTCCTTTGATAATGCCTGGATCATAAAATTCTCACTCAAGTTATTTCCTACCATTCGGTATTTATTGGACTTACCCGGTCAATTAAAATTCCTACCGGTTGGTATTTATTTTTAGAAAAACGAGAGAATTCGTTTGACGGGCCAAAGAAAAATATAGAAACAGAGGGCAGGAATGAAACTGAGCAAAGCTAAACCCGGTTGGAAAAAAATGCCTGAAGAAGTCCGAAAGGAATCCATTCTTCAGGCGGCTATGCAATGTTTCTTTAGCAAAGGTTTTGAAAGAACCTCAGTCCAGGACATAGCTGACGCTGCAGGACTGACAAAAGGTGGAATCTATTTTCATTTTGAAAGTAAAGAAGAGATCAGAGACACTCTCATACAGAATTTTTTATCCTGGGAAAGATTCGGGTTCGAAGAGCCTGAAGTAAAAGCTCTCCCTCCTCACCTGCGCTTGGTAGAATATTTAGAAAGACTTGCGAATCGACTGGCAGTAGAGGGAAATTGTAGCCCTCGTTTATTTGCGGAAGCGACTGCTTGCGGAGCAATGGAAAAAGAAATATTAAGTTTTTATGATTCTTTAGAAAAACTTTTCGCTAAGGCGATTAAGGAATCTCAGGAAAGTGGCAAGATCAAAGCGGATCTTTCTCCAGAACTTTCTGCAAGGACTCTACTTGCACTTTTTGATGGTTTACAGATCCAATCTGATATTTCGGATAAAAGGGCATTGCAAACCAAAGGTCGAGAAGTACTCAAAGTCTTTTTTAAATCTATGCTATTCCTTCCTCAGGATGGCTGTGAGATTTAATATTTAGAAAAAACTGATGATTTTGTACTTAACTATTTTTATATTTTTTATCTTTCTTGATGTATTAATTCAAACGAAGATTGAAATCGAAAGGTCTCAAATTAAACTTCTTTTCTGGTTGTTCTTCGCACCACTTTTCTTCATTACGTTAGTGATCTTTTTTTCACTATGGAAGTCGATTCTCGCAAACAAAGTAGAATTAGTAGGGGTCATCAATATTCTTTTAGCAGCAATCATCTTATCTTTTGTGTCTTTCGAAGCAAAAAAGCTTACATTAGAAGGAGTATACTTAAATAAAGTCGACTATTGGTTCTCAGCTTGCCTGTTCTCTATTTCAAATATATCTGCAATTTCCGTTGCACTTTCGGCAGTATTTTTCGATGCAATGGGCTCCTTTCGAAATATATTTTATTCATCTATAATAATTACTCTTATATATAAATTTTTTATTTCGAAAAAAATGAATACTGAATTCCAAACATTTTTCTTCAAATACTTTGCTGGCATTCTACTTTATATTGGCTGTGGCGTTTCGATTATTATAACGATACTTTTAACAAATGTCTTACTTTTGGGCGCGGGTTAGATTGTTCAAACCTTGATCGGAAGATAAATACTCACTAACAAGAACGCTAAAGAAATCAGGATCGCCATGAGTGGTCTAACGATCCGATAAAACTTCCACAGTCTCAATTTATATTTTTGATTCTTCATCTCTATATATTAGAGAACAAACGAAGAATCTCAGACTTACATTTTTAGAAAATTTTTCATATTCCCTTGAGTGAGGGACAGCGACTAAAGAATTAGATTATTTTAATTCTTTATGTCTTTTTTTGATCCAGAGTCCGTACAAAATCCCGACAAAAAATCCGGATACGATCACTATAATTAAAATTGGGTCCATGTTCTTCCCAAATTTATTTTAGATCTAGGTTTTGTAAATCTTACTTGTTTTTGCTAGTTACTGAAGTCATCTCAAGATTGACACCTGCAACATGCACGTATGTCCAATCCGTACTTAGTGTTGGTGAAATTCCTGTGGTTCCAATAGAACCTGAATCCCCAACTGCCACAATTCGATTCAGTTTTGAGCTATAGGCCGCAGACATCCAATCATTGTATCCACTGCTACCTCCGCAAGTATCCAGAGTAGTGAAAGAAGTCCAGGACGCTCCTTGGTTAGAAGAATAAGCCCATTTACAATTTGGTCCAAATGTATAAATATTGCCGGACTTATCACTTGCAAATCCATTCGGTCTACTATTCGTTCCGAAACCTGTGGCTACAGTAGCAGGCCATGTTCCGTTCGAGTTCATTTTGGAACTCACAGCTACAGAATCACTCGATCTAGTTCCAACTAAATAGAAATCATTTGAACGGGATCGGAAAAACTGAAATGTAGTCATCTCATAAGGAGAGGCCGTAGGAGGATTCCATACCACCGATTCCAAAGAGCTTCCTCCTGGAGGAAATGATTCCCGAACATTAATGGAAGCTGCAGGATTATATTTTATTATAGCGGTGTAGGACCCCACTTCCATAGAACAATACATTGTATTATTATAAATTGAGCTTATACAAGAAGCATCAACGGTTCCATAATCTGGTCCTGCCAGATTTTCAATTGCGGTCCAGGTAACTCCGTCCAAACTTTGGATCGCATATAACTTTTCCCCATCACCGTAAGCAAATTTGGAACCCGTTGCGATAAATTTTGCCACCCCGCCAATGGAACCATAAGAGATAGTACGTAATGGTAGATTTCCGATCGCAGGATAAGCTGAAAAATTAGGACATGAGACCCTAGTCCAGGTCACTGCATCAGGACTAGTCCAAAGCCCACAGTTATTTGTTCTGCTAGTAAAATCACTAGTGATCGTTCCTACTGCGACAAATAGACCATTTCCATAAGTGACTGAGTATAAGCCTCCTCCAGTGCAATCCGGAAAAGTAGAAGAACCCGAACTCGCAGTCCATGCAACCCCATCTATACTCGTCCATAAGGAGCAAGCTACACCTACCGCTACAAACTCGACCCCATTTTCAGTAGGCGAAAATTGGTTGGATAATGACAGATCTAAGCCAAGACCCACTAAGGATTGGGAAGCGTCTATATTCACTTCTTTGGCTTGGTTGCAATATAGAATTTGAAAGATACTTAATAATAAAACAATACGCTTCATGGTAGGGCCTTTTACTTAATAACAAATTTCCCTCGAATCTTTCCCATCTTTTTTGGGATATCGATCGTTCAGTTATGTCAAATTTTGTAGAATTTGTTCCAGATTAATTTAGGGTTCCAACTTATAATCAGGCTCTAAAAGACGGGGGCAATGACTGAAAATGGTTCCCAGATAATGCCTGGCTAAAGAATGAAAAAGCCATTCTCCAGCATTGTTTTGTACTTCTGCAGAATCGATTTCAGAAAACCCATTTTTCTGAAAAAAAGAATCTAAACTCCAATCTTCTTCCCCAGGAATCACTTGCACTTTTAACATAGCGTAGAATGTCCCAGAATCAGGATCGAATCTAAATACGATGGATCGGCCTCCCAATGGATTCCGAATAGAGAAGGTAGACCATTTTGCTTTAGGCCCTGAGCCTTCAGACTTTAGATCGTACAATTCGTATTGTAAATCTTTCTCATCTCCGAAAAACTCATGAAAAGCAGAACGAAATGCCTCCCCGAATCCTAACTGAGTTGGTAAATAAGGATCTTCTGAAGAATCCATATTACTGATTCTTGAAAAGGCAGATACACCATCAAGTTTTTAGAGAAAAGGATCTAAGGAAAATAAACTAGATGCTAGTTATTTTTAAGAATCTGGCCGAAATAAAAACCATGGGATCGAAAAAATCTAGGATCTATTCACTGAAATTTTTTTCCATCCTCGCAGTGATTTTCATTTTATCAGGCGAAATCTTACCCAAGGATCTTTCTGGAATTTATAAAGAATACGTGGTCCAAGATTTTGAAACCGAAGTTTTTGGAGAAGAAAACGTAAAAGCAAAACTTGGACCTGATTTCAGTCCTGAGGTAAGGATCTCTACTGTGTTTAGAACTCCAGAAAGAGAATCTGAAAAATCTTTATATGTTGAACTAAGTGCAGAAAAAAATCAATCCTTCCAGATCTTATTCAAAAAACCATGGTCCTCCAAAGAATTTGTAAAAGAGTTCAAGTTTCATGTGTATGCAAACGATGGAGGTGGTTCTCTTTTTGTTTTAGTGAGAGATTCCAGTTTAGATCAAAAGAAATTATTACTCACACATTTTAATTTTTCAGGTTGGAAGGTCTTATCCTTAGACATCACTCGCAAAGTAAGACAAGACGATCTGGTGACTCATAAAAATTCAGAACTTGTATTCTTGGGATTTTTATACGAGGCGCCATTCGAAAGAAAAAGAGGTACGAGAGAAGTTTTCGTAATTGATGATATTCTTGCAAAGGCAAGACCTAAATACCTTTTGTTTCCTGGTGAGAAGGCCTTAGTAAAATAATTCGCACTCTTGTGAAGCTTCCCCCGATAGACTTAATATATCTTTTAATTAAGATCCGCAAGCCCTAGATCTTTTCTGGCCGGATAAGAATTCCTTCTTCTTTCAAAATATTCCCAGTCTGCATTCTTCCAAGATTCTCTTAACTTCTGGTCTTCTTCTTTTAAGAAAGTTTCTGTGGAGATTGGCTGATTTGGTTTTATAAATTCAGAAAGTGGAGGAAGTTTATTTTCTTTATACAAAATACATAACTTCTCCGCAAGTCTGTAAGTTCCGAGTAATCTTCCTAGCTGGCTATAACCCGCAATATGAGGAGTAAATATAGACTTTTCTAAACTTGCCATTTGTTCTGCAATCTTTCCATTAGGAGGTTCCGGAGAGAACACATCGATGACTTTGTATAGATCTTCTCTTTCTAAAATAATTTGGAAGGTTTCTTCGGACCAAACTTCTCCTCTGCTCGTATTCAGAAGAAGTGTTCCTTCTTTCAATTTAGAAATTTTACCTTTGTCGAGCAAATTTACGGTAGGATAAGGACCAGTAGAGGTAAGAGGAACATGAAGACTGACTATGGAACATTTTAGAATTTCATCTAAGGGAACAGATCGATCCTTGATAAAGGGGTCGTTATAGATATAGGAAATCTTCTTCTCTTCTAAAATTTTAGCAAATTTCTTACCTGTATTTCCGAAACCTATGATGCCTACATTCTTCTTTCTCAATTCTTCTTCCGAAAAAAAATGAAGAAGTGAAACCCAACAATATTCAGCAACAGAACCTGCATTACTTCCCGGAGAATTGATGAATACGCGAGATTCTTTTTTTAGATCCGAAAAATTCACATGGTCTGTTCCCGAGCTCACTGTCGCAAAAATTTTAACACTAGGAAACGTCCGACAGGACTCTTGATTCACCTTGAGTCTAGTGTTTGCAATTAATATTGTAGGTTTAAATTTTTCGACTTCTTCCGGAGATTTGGCCGGATAAGATCTGACATCTAAGTTGCGGAAATGGGAAAAAATTTCCGAGGCACCTACGGTTCCTTCCGGATAAAAAAGAATAGGAAGAGACATGAAGGAATCTTTTAAAAAAGGACCTGAATCGCCAATTTATTTTCCGTAAAAACTCTTGCCTTCTAGCACCCAATCAATACCTTCAATGCTTTCCAACCGGTAAATATTTCAAATGTTAGAACGTTTAAAAGAAATCCCCCAAAAAATCTGGCTTTTTGCCTCTGGTTTTTTAATCCTTATAGTATTGATTGTATTCCTTTTCTGGGAGCCTGGTTCTACCGGCAGAGACTTCGGTTTTGATGGGGAGGATTCTTCCGGCTTTACTGTAACCCAAAACGAGAACGGAGAATGGATCATCAATCCAGAGATCATGGCAACTTCTCGCGAGCTATATAAAGACGGTCAATGGTTAAGCTATGACGAGATCCTAAAATATGCAGCGAATGGAGAATTGGATCTTGTATCTTCTCTTTGGGAATTAAGAAGAAAATGTCCGGCAGATTATACTCCGGAACAATGTAACGAAATAGTAAAAGCGTTCATCCTAGAACAATATCCTGGAGCGGATGGAGAAAGACTCGTTGGTCTTTTCCGAAAATATCTTTCTTATGAGATCGTATTAAGAGAATTTGAGCAGCCTAAAGGCAAAAGCCAGGAAGAAATTTACGAAATCATAAAGAAGAAGAGAAGAGAACTTTTTTCCGATCAAGATGCTAAACTGATTTTCGGATTAGAAGAAGCCGAGAAGGACTTTCAATTCGGATATGATCAATTCTTAAGCGAGGTTAAAAATCTTCCTGGGGATAAAAAACTCGCAAGATATGAAGAATATCGTAAGGGAGTTTACGGAAATTATTATAATACGATTAACAAAAGAGAGCCTAAGTTCAATAAATACGAAACTGAACTGTTTTTTAAAGAAGCAGACCTTAACAAATTATCTGCTGCAGAAAAAGATCCTCAGGTTCGTGCAATCCGAGAAAAATATTTCGGCAAAGACGGAGCTGATCGGATTGAAAAAGTCTTAAAAGAAATTGATGCGGAAAAGAAGAAGGAAGAGCAAACCGCACAAGAAGAACAGAATTGGCTAAAAAGCCATCCAACTGCAAGACCTGAAGAAAAAGAAAAGGCCCTAAGCGAGATCAGAGTTAAAATTTTAGGCCAAGAAGAAGCAGAGGCTTATGCTAGAAGAAAAGCCTTAGAAGAAGACCAAAGACGTTTGCAAGGCAAATGATCCGGTTTTCCAGAAATCCGATCCGACCATTTTTATGCCTGATCGGAATTGCGTCCGGAATCCTCTTCGGAATGGAGCCCTTTGAGTTTTTTCCTGCGGGAGGGCTTTCCGCGTTATGCGCATATATTCTATTCTTAGAGTTGAGAGAATGGAAACTTAGATCTGCGATTTTCTGGCTTCTGGGGCTTTCTCAGATCATTAATCTTATCGTGTTTTTTTGGATCCCCTCTTCCATTTCCGCAATTTCAGGAGCAGGTGCGAGCATTTCCTGGGCTCTATTTCTGGTATATGGTGTCTTCTCACATTGTAAACTAATCATCTTTTACTTAGGATGGAATTTCAGTTTATTCTTATATAATAAATACATTAAATCTCCAGAGAGAGCCCTTCTATTTGGTTGGTTGATCTTTCCTGTTTGGGGAGTATTATCCGATCTGATTATGCCCCAGCTGTTTCCTTGGTACTGGGGAAATTTAGCGGAAGGGAATCTTTCCTTTTCCCAAATTGCATCCTGCACTGGTATATTTGGAGTAGGATTTTTTCTACTTTTAGGAAGCTCTTCGTTAGTTTTAATCAGGAACCCTTCCGTAAAAAGATATGGGATTGCTGGGGTCCTAATTTTCGGAATCGTTTGGACCTTGGGAGGTTTCAGACTTTATTCCGCTCCTGACTATACTGTGCCAAGTTCCACTCCTGCGATTGAAGATGGGATTTTAAAACTTTCAGGAGTTCTAATACAACCAAATACTTCTCCTGGCAAAAGAGAACTGGCTGAAAACCCAGAATTTGTTGGACAAACAATCAGCACAAGCTTAGAGTTAGGTCTTCGTTCTTCTTTGGAAACTTCACCACCCCCTGATCTTTTATTTTTGCCTGAGTCCGCTGTTCCGTTTCATGGAACTATCCCAAATGAAAATCCGGGACAAGGAGCGTATTCATCCACTTTCCATGGCGCCCTAATGTATCTAACGTATAAATCAGGCGCGGACATTTTATATAACGAGTTAAACCGATTCCCAGAAGGTTTAAAAAACCAGGTTACACTTCTTTCTTCTTCTAATGGAGAAGTAGAACGTTACGACAAAAGAAGATTACTCGCTTTCGGGGAATATATTCCTTTCGAATCTACATTTCCTTTTCTGAGAAAGCTGTTTAAAGAAACGTCCTTTTATATCACTGGAGGAGATCCTAAACCTCTTATCGGAAATCGATCGCTTAGAAGAGAAAGAGTTCCTTCTCTACCTACGGAAGAAGAAACTCCTTTGATCCAAAATCCAGATCATTTCCGTCCAATTTTAACTAACTCCGGCAAAGAAGAAAATGTTTCCTACCAAATCTTACCATTGATATGTTACGAGGCAATGTTCTCTTATCTTGTTAGAGACTCAGTAAAATTCGCATCCAAGGATACATATACGTTTTTCGTAAATCCAACAAACGACTCTTGGTTTTCTTCAGAAGTAGAAGCATGGCAGCATGCGGGAGCAGTTCGATTTAGAGCAATAGAATTCGGTCTTACATTAGTGCGTCCAGCAGTCACAGGAATTTCACTCGCTGTGGATCCGTATGGTAGAAGTTTAATTCATCCGACAAGATATGGAGAACAAAACACCAGATCATTTTTACTCCCTGCTACAAAATTGAAAGAGGGTGGAAATACATTCTATTCCAAATGGGGAAATTTTCCTTTTTATCTTTATACAATCCTGATATTCACGTTATTCTTTCTTGTAGGAAAAAAGACGTTTTCCAAAACTAAGGGTTAACTCCAAGGGGGATCTTTGTTAGAGCATACATTCTGCCATCTCCCTGGCATCGACGTGATCGAAGAGGGAAAACTCTGGGACCAAGGCATTCTTCATTGGGAAGAACTCAGAGAAGTGTTAAAAGAAAAAGTAAAGTCCCCTTCCGATATGCATTCCAGATTACTTTTGGACTCTCTGGATTTTTCCAGAAAGGAAATGAATAGAAAGAACTGGGATTATTTTTTCTTCGCTCTTCCCAACCAACAAAAATGGAGACTATTTCCAATTATCAGAGAAAATCTTCTCTACTTAGATATTGAAACTTCCGGCCTAGGAAGTGGCGACTTTGTAACTGTTGTTGGAACATACGACGGTAAAGATTTCAAAACGTATCTGAGAGGAAGGAATATGGACGATTTTCCGGAAGAACTTTTATCTTCTCATGTTTTTGTGACTTATAATGGCGCTGCGTTCGATGTTCCTTTCTTAGAAAGAGAATTCGGTAAAAAATTCAAGAACCGTCATTTAGATCTAATGTATATTCTTCGCAGCCTTGGGATCAAGGGTGGCCTGAAAGGATGTGAGAAAGCCTTAGGTATTAAAAGAGATCTTCCTTACGAAGTCAATGGTGCAGATGCTGTTCGATTATGGTGGCAATATGTTCAGTACGATGACCAAGACGCATTAGATCTTCTTTTAAAATATAATAAAGAAGATGTAGTCAACCTAGAACTTTTGTTTATTAAAGCCTACAACTTGAAGATCAAAGAGACACGATTTTTCGGAGAAGTCATCCCCGAGGTTTGAGGCGCAGAGGGAGCAGAGCCACAGCGTTTTATTTCTCACGCCGAGACGCAGAGTCGCTGAGAGAAGTTCTTATAAATCGTTTTTAAAAACTCTCTGCGTCTTAGCGCCTCTGCGTGCCAAATCCCGCGCCTCTCCTAACTCTGCGGCTCCGGTTCAGCGATCCAACGATAAGTTTCGTAAGGCGGTTCCGTTTCGATTATTTCCACCCAGCCCTTGTCTATAAACTTACGGACCATAGAATGTAATATTGCCATCGCTGTATTATAATATCCCGAATTAGCGACCTTCTCTCCCATTGCTTCCAAAGTTAAGGAAGAAAGGTCGTATTCCTTTTCCTTAAGCCTGCGGATCACGCCTCTTTCCAAGATCTGCAATGTTTTATGAAGAAGTTTGATCGCCTTTTGAGGAGATTCAGGTTCTGGCCCATGAGCAGGCAATAATCTACGAATGCTCATCTTAGAAATCCTTTCTAAAGAGCGATAATAATCCTCTAGATTACCGTCTATCTCTGCGTAAATAGAAGAGATATTTTGTAAGACCAGGTCTCCTGTGAAAAATATATTCTCTTCTAAGATATAAGGAGTGAGATGCCAAAGATTATGACCAGGGGTGTGTAAAAATCCGATATCTCTTCCGCCGGCATGGATCACATCTCCTTCTTCTAATTCTATATCAAATTTTAAGATAGGATCAATTCGAGTTCCTCTACTTAATGTATTTCTTAAGTTTAGATTTCCTTCTTCTATCCTTGATAATTCCCTTTTACGATCTTCCGGAACTCTATGGCCTTTATACACCAATCGTTTGGAAGCTCTGTTAAACATTTCTACATGCTCCAGATAATTCCCGATACCAGATGCCATTCCCTTCATTGCATATAGTTTCGCATCTGTATAATAACGAATAGTAAGAACGGCACTTAGATGATCCAAATGATTATGAGTATAAAAGATATGTTTGATCTTACCTAAACTAAGTCCGATCTTTCGAAGTGCTCTTTGGAGCATTCCCAAATTTGCAAGATAACCCGAATCAATCAGTGCAGGTTCTCCGTCTGGAAGAATATAAATATTATTGGGAGCATAAAACGGCTGAGGGATCTCCGTTTTAAAAATTCCGTCCCCGATTTCTTTTACATCTGGAATTGAGTCATAGTGATATATTTTCAAACTCGAATTCTCCCTTTACTAAGTCAATCTACCTAGCACGTCTTCTAGGAAAATAAGCGACTCCTTTCTCTGCAAGCTTCTAAATTTCCTTTTCGGATATACTCAGAAAGAATTCTAATTGAGTCTAAATTCTCTTTTGCGTCTTCTCCCAGAATTCGTTTAATATGTTTTGTTTCGAACGCTGATAGTTTCCCATCGAAGGAGCACGCGATACATAATAATTTCAAACAAGCTTTCTTTTCTTCCTTAGATAATTGGGAAACCAAACTTCCGAATGTATCTAGGTCGTCCAAAGAGCCATCGTGTGAATTTAAACCAAATCCTTTATGCATTTTGATCAGCATATATTCTAAATTAGGATGGAATATTTGCGTGAATACTACTGAGTTCCCTACGGCAGCCAAGAATGCAATCTGTCCCTCTTTGCTGAGTTTATCCTTATTTTGTAATATTTCGTCCGTAACTTCTCTAGCTATGATCCTGGACAATAATCTGATCCTAAGTTCTTTTAAAATCAGATACATGACCACTCCGTCCCAGATCGCAGTAATAGGAGCGGCCACATAATCAGCATACACTCTCAATGAGTTTCTTGCTAAAATTTTTCGGAGAAAGATCTTTGCGATCAAATTAGAAAGTAAAACTTTTGTCTTATAGAAGAATGTTCTGATGAGTAAACTTCTTTTGTCAGTGAGTCTTAATGGATCTATCCCTAAAAGTTTTAGATCAGGATCGGGAATTTCCAATGCCATTCTGGAGAGTAAATTTGCGTTTCCGGTGACAAGGTCTGGATCTTCTTCCAACCGGATTCCTGAAAGTTTTGTGAGTTTATATGCGGCCCATAATCCTAATTTATAAAGCAGATAAAATTCCACTATGGTTCCGATTGCGAGAGCCGCTCCTGCATAACTCCATTTTTCGATAAAAGCGGGAGAAAATGTTTCTGGTGATTCAGGAAAAAGTTTTTCTACTAAGATAATAAAATAAGTGGTCCAAAATCCGATCTGCAATCCTAAGAAAGATGCCCAACGTATTATCCAAGTACTTTTGGGGAAGAAGTCAGTGCTTGGTCCAAGACCTTTTTCTTCCTCCTTCTCCGCATCGACATAATTCCGGAGAATTTTAATCCCCCATTTTTCCAAAACACCTGGTTTATAATCTGAATAAGATTCGGCCCTTACAGTCATCAGGAGGACGATCGGAAACTAAAATAGAAGGCAAGTCAACTCAATGGCGGAACCTTTCTAGGAGTTTTCCGGGTCTAAGGCCCAACAGGTCGAGTTTTCGTTCCCAAGATTTCATTCTTGACCATGATTTTCCGAAGATAGATATTAGAATTATGGCGTTCTCCAAATCGTTTATTTCCAAATTATTCCCTGCATTTATCGGCCTAATCGCCACGGCCGCGGTGCTCGTGTCTTGCAATACTGGTGATACTAATAAAGTAGATCTTACTGTAACTGGAACGGATGGTTCCACCTTCCCTATCCAGGGAGAAGTTGATAAGGATAAAACTTCCAACTGTGGAACAGCTACTCCTTACTCTAGCTCCAGCGGTGGAACAACCACAGGAACGACGACCGGAGGAACAGGATCCACTACGAATTTATTTACAATCAATTCCAGGATGTATTTTACTACAGGTGCATTCGTGACTTTAAAATTCGTTTACGATGCGACTCAAAACCAAGGAACAGTTGATGCTCAGCAAGGGTTTTCCTTCTCCGGCCTCCCTGCATTAGGAGTTTCACCTGTGGTAGCAAACTACGGAAAAATTTTCTGGGGCGGAAGTGGAGTACCTGTGGACACTGGAACTTCTAGCACACAAGCGCTCTCCTATCTAACAGTTACTTTGGATTTAGTGGGAAATAAAGTAACAACAGGATCTGCAGGTCTCGCCTTGACCCAATGTTATACTACAGACTTTATCAACTGTACTTCTGCTACTTCTTCCAGTATGTGTTATACGCAAGATGGTTTAAAATGTTATAATACGAATACCGCAAGCGGTCCTACTGTTTCCATCAAGGGTGATATTAACTGTACAAGTAACGCGATCCCTTCCGGTTCATCGACAACCAGCCAGTAATAAACATTTAGATTAAATAGCTAAAAAGCCGTGGGTTCATCCGCGGCTTTTTTTATGCCCATCCCTTACTTTAGGTACCTCATTTGGGATAGAGGAATATTCATATTATTATAAAGTGATTCTCCCTTGTATCTAAAATATTTGACCGTTACGCACTTTAGAAAATCATACTACTCTAAATCAATCCCAAAAGGACAAAAATGAATCGTAAGACTATTTTCCTGATCGCTTCTGCGTTAGTAATGTTCAACTGTGCTTTCCCTTCTACGAGAGAAGGAATGAGAGTTACAGACTTTAAAGCTCCCAAAAAAGTCGGAGATAAGATCTATATCAACGAATCTGTGGGCGGAAGTATTACTTTGCCATTTTGGATTTCCAAAATTTCTGACGAAGAATTCACTGCAGCAGTAAAAGAATCCGTAGCAGCAGCAGGCCTTTTCGAAACTCTCGAAGAACAATTCGGGAACAATTGGCACCTTAAAATCGAGATCGTAGATGTGGATCGACCTTACTTCGGAACCACTTTTACAGTAAAAACGAAGATCAAATACACATTATCCAAAGGAACTCAGGTAATTTCTGAACTTTTAGTCGACGAATCCGGCGAAGCAACTATTGGCGATGCTATATTTGGAGTAAGAAGATTAAGACTAGCAAATGAAAATTCAGCAAGAGCGAATATCAAAAAGTTCTTGGAAGAAGTTTCCAAAGTGCAAGTAAAAGTTCCAGGCAAAAAATAACTATTTACGTGCTACAGAAGGCGAGAGAAATTCTTTCGCCTTCCTTCTCTCCCATTCAAAGAATCAGACTTCCATCAATTTGCGGAATTGTTCTTTAACAAGATTACCCTCGTTAGATTCCGGATACGATTTTAAGAAGGTTAATAATCCCTCTACGTCGGCGACAAATTCTTTGTTTAAACTTTTCCGAATATTATATCGGTTCAATAAGGATAGAATGACAAGATCGTCATCTGAATTTCTTTCTTCCTTAGCAAACAAAGAATGAGCTAACTTTTTATCGTTTTTATCTGCAACTTCTAATAGCTTTAAGACCGGATAGGTATACAAACCATTACGGAAATCTTTTAGAGGGATCTTTCCAGTTTGATCTCCTGCTTGGAAATAATCGATCGCATCATCCTGTTTCTGAAATAAAGAACCCAAGCGGATCCCGAACTCATGTAATTTTTTTCTGGTTTTCTTAGGAACTTCTGTTAATATACCTGCTGCTTCTGATACAGCTCCGAATAGGGATGCAGTTTTTCCGTAGACCACTTTATTATAGATATCTAATGTAATTTTGGGATTTTTCTCCCATTCCATTTGAATAAGTTCGCTCACGGAAAGATCTTTGATCACAGTTGTAAAAAGATCCATCAAATCCGGAGAACCCAAACTGTTTAGATGGTCTATTCCGCATGCAAGAAGATAATCCCCTGCTAAGATAGAAGTTTTGTTTCCGAATTTAGAAGGAACACTTGGCATTCCTCTTCTGGTCTGGGCCTCATCTACTACATCATCATGAAGAAGGCTAGCAGCATGGATGAGTTCCGCGATAGCACCAACGTCGGAATATTTATCTCCCTTATAGCCAAGGATCTTACAAAGGCAATAATGCAGAATAGGACGTATTCTTTTTCCACCCGACCGAATCGTATATTCTTTGATCTCGGCCAGAATGCGCAGATCTTCGTCTATGATATCTTTTAGTTTTTTATCGAACTTACGGACTAAGAGATCTTTCAATCCTTTTGCTTTCACGCGGGTTTCCTGTTACGACAGTATTTAGAAATGAATTTTCGGCTCAAGCAGTAAAGGGCGAAAGGAGTGAAGTTCCTAACCAATTTCTGGTCAAGGTTTCCACTTATTGTCCAAGGCGAGAAGATGACGAGAAAGGACCTTTTCCATATCTCTGTCCTCTTTTTTACGATAGATATGAATTAGATTTCTGAACATTCTTTTGAGAATTGTCAAGCTGCTCGCATGAGTGAAGTATCTTTCATGGGCTTGAAATCCGTTGGCTTTTAGAAAACGAATGCAGGTAGAACGATCCAACATTACGCCGCCATGATAAGAATCGATGTAAGTCTGGAATTCAGAAGATTCAAAATGTAATAGAAAGTGCAAAGGCATATTCACCCCATATAAGGGGAGTTGCAATCTATGAGCCACTAAGAGATAGATAACGGAAAGTGAGATAGGTATTCCCTTTTTAGAAGAGAATACCTTATGCAGGTAGGAATTATTCGGGTCCTCGTATTGGTCGTGGTTTCCGCCAAAACCCTCTTCCTGAGAAAGAACTCGAGTTAAAAAATGCACTTTGACTTCGTCTGACGCGAGGTCTTCGTTCAAGTCCACGAGTTCCTCGACACGAATTGCAATCTTGTCCAGATAAGTTCTGAACTCCAAATAAGAAAGATCTGAATCAATCACGGATGAAAGAAGAAATACACCTTCTTCCAGATCATCGTAATGATTTGGATGGCCCTTTTCTGCTAAGATAGAATAACGATAGCTGATTCTTTCTGAATGAACTTCTGCACTCACTGAACGTGCAAAAACTCTAAGAGTCGGATCTTTTAGTTCGTCTGCAATCTCCTGAACTCTAACTTGCCAAGGGATCATGCTAGCGATCTCTTTTATGATCCTAGATTTATCTTGAAGAGAAGAAAACTCCAACTGATAAAACTTGTCCTCGATCTTGTCCGGGGGAAAAGGAACTGTGCCGAAGAAAGAATCGGAAAATTGCATATATATAAAATCTGATTTCAAAAACGAAAGTCAATTCGGATCTGAAAGATATGAACAAAAAAAGGATGAGTACAATAAGATAACTATGTCTTCCATCTTTTTCGAACACACTTGTTCAAGCGATCGGAAAAGATGAATGAGACTTTTGTTATGTTAAGAAAAATATTTGGGTTAGAAAAATTTCTTTCTCTAACCCTAGGGGATTAAGCGATTACTTGTTCTAATTCTTCGAGTGCTTTCTTTTCTTGCTCTGCATTTGGAGGAGTTCCATGCCAACCTGGGTTATTTTCCATGAAGGAGACACCTTTTCCAAGAACAGTTTCGAAAAGAATAATTGTAGGGGAACCTTTATGAGCTTTTGCCTTTTCGAAAGCGGAGATAATGGATTCAACATTATGACCATCTGCTTCTAATACATTCCATCCGAATGCAGCAAACTTTTTGTTAAGAGGTTCCAGATTCATCACATCTTTGGTGAATCCGTCGATCTGGATCCCGTTTTTATCCATAAACGCAATCAGATTGTCGGTCTTATAGTGAGCAGCGGATTGTGCTGCTTCCCAAGTCATACCTTCTCCACATTCTCCGTCAGAGATACATGCATATACTTTGTAGTCTTTTTTAGAAAGTCTTGCACCTAAAGCGATTCCTACTGCAACAGAAAGTCCTTGGCCTAAAGATCCGGAAGAACTTTCGATTCCTTTTAAATAACGGGTAGAAGGATGCCCTTGTAATTTAGAGTTTATGTTCCTAAAAGTAAGAAGTTCGGACTCTGGGAAAAATCCTGCCTGAGCCATAGCAGCATAACGTACTGCGCATACGTGACCGTTGGAAAGGATAAGCCTATCTCTATCTTCCCAATCTGGATCAGAAGGTTTATGATTTAAGACCTTTTTGTATAATACTGCGTAGATATCTGCTAATCCGAGCGGGCCGCCCGGGTGACCGGATTTAGCCGCAGTAACCATTTTGATCACGTTTTTGCGGATATTATTAGCGAATATTTTGATTTCTTTGGTGTCTTCCACGTAGGCGCTCCGGTATTAATTCGAGCGGAACAAAAACAGTCCCGATAGATAAACGAGTGTGTATAATGGTAGAAAAATAAAATGAAGCTTCCTATGGAATTCTTTTTTTCTAGTCAGCCCTGACCAACCCATGAGTAACATCAGAATAAGTGTAATAGCAGCAATCGCTCTATGAATGTCTATATACAGTTTATCGACAGTGGCGATTAGTCCTGACTGCTCTATCCCTGGCCCCAAATATTTTAAGCCGAGCAAATAAACCGCTGTGCTCAAATTAAAAAGGATCCCTCCTAAGTTAAAGATCCTATGTAATCGGTTATTCCGAAAACGAAACCAATACCCTGTATAAAAAAATAGGATTGAGAGAGTCATTCCAGTATTGATCAGAAAAAGAGACATCTGTCCAAAAGACAATATTTGAAACTAGGAGAAAATCCTTTTTAATCGATTGACCCGACAAAATGATTTCGAAAACTGTCTCTTGAACGCTGCCTTAGCTCAATTGGTAGAGCATCTGATTTGTAATCAGACGGTTGTGGGTTCGATTCCTATAGGCAGCTCGTTCATTTTCCGAATAAGATTGACCAGCCACCCTAAGCAAAAATAATGGCTTTCAACAACGGGTAGGTACTCAAGCGGTCAACGAGGGCAGACTGTAAATCTGCTGGCCCAGCCTTCGAAGGTTCGAATCCTTCCCTGCCCAAAAGTTTCTTCCTTTCCCCTTAAAACAAAATCCTAATATACTGAAAAATCCTTGGAAGGATTCGAAGCTTTCGAGTGAAAGCATTCATAGCGACCCGTAGGGAGCGTAAATGAATGCGACTCGAGCCATGGATGGCGAAGAGCGCGAGAAAGACGCCTCGGAGCCCAGTCGAACACGAAGTGAGACTGCGTAGAGGCGAATCCTTTTTCTGATATATAATTTATTAATCAATCTTCCCCAAATAATCTATAACTAAGGGAAAGATTTAAAGCCTTAGAATCATTACTTGAATTCAGAATTATAAAAATTCGATTCTGCTTACTAAAATCTCCACCTGCGCTGCGAATAGAAGCATATGCCGGAATATTCGCATTTTTTTCACTTTCTTCCATTACCACGAGTTTTCCTTCTTCGGTTAACTTTAACAACCAATCTCCTGCCTCGGGTCCGACGAAATGGGTGGAAATAGAATCATCCAAAATTGATCCGCCAGTTACAACCAAAGCCAAATTATAAGGAAATAAATCGTATACGACCCCTAATATTTTATCATTTTTATCAGATGGGTATTCTAACTGGTTAGTCTTCGAATTATACATAACAACGCGATTTTTTTCAATGTACGAAGCTGCTTTAAATATAAGAATCCGAGAATGTAAGTTTAATCTTCCTGTGCTACTCCAGTATTGTATGTCTTCCCAATTTTTAGCTAAGCTTAAGCTTATATCTCTGGCATCACGAATTTTAAATGACCAAGAAAATCTATCTCCAAAATTAATTCCCTTCTCTTTGATACTCATAGCTAATGCAACCACAGTTGAATATACTATATCTATTAATGGGGGAATAAATAATCCCACGAGTGTTCCCTTTATTATTGGAAACCAAACTCTTTCGCACCTGTAGCTACGAAGTGTTTCAACAAAGCTCATCATTAATTTTTCAGGATTCATTTCCGGGTAATAGAATGCTGAAACAATTAAAAGATAGATGTAATCAAAATTCCAAAGTACAAGAGCCGTTACGACTGAATACAAGATGGGATGTTTAAATCTTTCTAAAAAAACAGAAAAGAAATCTTTCATTTGATTAAATATTTATCATTTTTTTGAAAAAACAACATTTTGCTCTTATGATTTTTCATTTTTCTATTCAATAGAAATGATATTTACCGGAAATCCCTCAATCTCCACCAACACCGCGACAGCGATGCGCAGGGCTTTAGTCCGGGTTTGCCCGGATGAGCGCGAATGCGCGAACCCGAAGCAGCGCGCTCTCGCGCGAAGCGAGAGAGTCGCCCAAATCGTAATTAATGGAACCTACACACCAATCAAGGTCTCATGAAGAACAAGAGAGCTATTCATGAAACTCAAAAAAGAATTAATTTTGAAGTGAGTTGAGATATGAACTTTAACAGATCGATTATAACTTCTAATTTTTATATTCTAAAGATAAACATTATATTGTTTGTTGTAGCAGCGATTTGCTTTTTGATTGACTGCAAAAAATTTGCAGCTCTGGAAGATCGAACAACTGCGATCATCAATGCAAAAATTTTCGATGGAGAAGAACTGATTAAAGATCATACTTTAATCATCAAAGGGAATCATATTCATTCCATAGGAGGAGATATTCCCGCAGACGCAACGATTATAGATGCAAATGGTGGGACGTTGCTGCCAGGCTTAATAGATTCACATGTTCATACAGATATAGATGGTTTGCGTGATGCGCTTCTATTCGGAGTGACCACAGAACTCGAGATGACTGGCCAATGGATGTTTTGGGAACGCTGGCAACTTTCCTATCGAAATGATATTGCCGACATGCGTTCCGCAGGTATGGGGATCACTCCTCCTGGTGGACATCCTACACAATACATGCAGTTGAGTAGCAACTGGTTCTTAAAAACATTCTATCGTTATCCATTTGTTTCCACTCCAGAAGAGGCAATCAAGTTCGTAGACAAACAAGTGGAAGCAGGTTCCGACTTCATTAAGATCATTATTGAAGATGGAGACACAGTAGGCACACCGGGACTTCCTGTAATTGATGAGGCGACTCTAGTTGCCTCTGTGAAGGCATCTCATCGTCGGGACAAGATGGCAATCGCACATGTTACTTCTGTTGCAGGAGGACGCAGAGCAATTTCTGCAGGCGTTGATGGATTGGCTCATATGTTCTTTGATGAAAAACCTGACAAAGAACTAATAGCGAAAATTAAGTCTTCGGGAGCTTTCATTGTACCCACATTGACTACACTCTCCACAGCTTTTGGAAATAGTCCGCATGTATTAATCTCAGATAAACGTGTTAGTTCGAAGTTGAGTAAAGAATGGTTAGAGGCTCTTTCTAAAACTATGAATGTTTATCCCAAAGGAAAATTAGAAGATGCTTTCGAAAGTGTAATGTCCCTTCATAGAGCCGGAGTAGATATATTAGCAGGAAGTGATGTATCTGAGCCTATTGCAGATCTTGGAGGACTTGTTCACGGCGCGAGCCTTCATCACGAATTGCAATTATTAGTAGCTGCTGGATTCAAACCTATTGAGGCTTTACGTGCTGCTACCTCTGTTCCTGCGCGAAGATTTAATTTAAACGATCGTGGTAGGATTTTTCCGGGAGCGAGAGCAGACTTATTTTTAGTGGATGGAGATCCACTTCAAAATATTTCGGATACCTTATCTATTCGTACAGTTTGGCGCGCAGGAGTTCAACAATGATTATAGCAGAACTCTTAATTCTTACTCCAAACCACGTAAGAAGGTTTTACTGAAACAACAAAGTATTTATCCTTCATACGGATCTCTGCATAAGCGCGATTTAGAATTTTACGATATACTATAAATTCCAAATTCCAAGGACCGGGCTCGGAAGAAGGACCCAAAACTTTCGTAGGTGCCGGCTCTCCATTTGATTCGGATTCTGATCCGTTTTTCCAAATCCATTTTATGGAAAGAGGAAGATAAGCAGGATCGGCAAATGCAAAACTCGCCTCTTCCTCTTCTTCCGCTACTATGGAAAGTAATGTTTCCAAACTTCCCGGAGAAACTTCTTTGCAGAATTGAGGTTGGATGGATGGAGTTCCGAAAAATGGCCTACGTATTACCTTACATAAATATTTTGCTCTGTCTGGAACTACAAGGTCCGCTTCTTTGTCTCGCGCATCCCAAAAAGGAAATTTATTTCTGCCATCCGGAGGAATAAGTTTATTTAGGATGTCTGCTGATTCAGAATCTTCTTCAGAATCATCGTCTTTGTCTGTAGTCTTAGATCCTACTTGTTTTATAAATAGATCTATCGCTTCTCTGCCTCCACCTTCGAGTGCATAAGCAAATACTGGATCTGGATTTTCTCTCATCAAAATTTTAAGAGCAGGTAAATAGGTCTGTATCCAATCCCAATTCCCAGATTGGCAAATCTTCTTCATCAGAATTTCAGATTCGTCACCTGCGTTGAAAGAATCTCCTATCATTGTGCAGGCTTCTTTCTTTCTATCCATGATCAGCAGGTTTTTTGCAGTCTCCCATTTTCCTCTTTTAGAAGAAGCATAAGTACTACTTGCCAGAAAATATCTGGTACTGGATTCAAATTTTCCGTTATGCCTGAGAAACTTAGCGTATAAGAACAAAAGATCCGATTTTGATTCATTGCTCAGTTCTTTGAATCTTCCAGAAAGGAATACTCTTTTGTATGGAGTTCCCTTTCCTGATTGTATGGAAGATCCCACCCAAAGTGGAAGAGCTTCGTCTTTTGTAAGAACATCCTTGGAGAAAAGATAAAAGAATACATTATCCCATCCCTCGAAATCTCTTTGTTTCATTTTGAGAGAATAACAAAGACGGATCAAGGAATGATTTTCTTTTTTAGACAATACTCTGTAAGGATCTGGAGGAGAAGGTTGTATCAATTCTCCTGTTTCTGGATGAACAGTTGGCTCAGGAGGTTCCCAAACGGGAGTTTCTTTAGAGCAAGAATTTATAACGGCTAATAAAGAAAATGGTGTAACTCCCAATCCATCGGAAAGCGTTTTTACGAGAGAGGACCATTCTCCCTTTTTATTTTTTAAACTTCCGACTTTTGTTTGGTATTGGATAGCTGGAATGTATTTATTAAATTTTTCGTATAAAAAGTAGAGCCGAGAAGATGCAGTTTTTTTAAAGTCTCCCGTTCCAGAGGAACGAACAACCTCTTCGTATAATGGGATTGCAAATATTGGAGAAAGTTTTTCCAATTCGTAAGCTTCTTCATAAGAAACAGCAAAACTTAAATTGGGGAAAAAAGAAAATGCGAAAAATAAAAGAATCGGAATCTTTCTTTTAGAAAACATTCTTCAATAACTCCTGTTTTGCATCCGACTTATGGGTCAGAGGACAGGTTTCCGTAGGAAGATGAGATGGATGAAATATTTCACTAGTCTTTTTCGGACAATCCGGCCCAGGAAGTTTTCCGGATTCAGGACAGATTTCCATAGTTACCGCTCTTTGGGAATATTGGTATTTTTTTCTTTCTTCCTTATCGCCTGATTCTGCAGAATCAAATAGTTTAGCGATGGTTCCCCATAAAGGAGCGGCAATTGTTCCGCCTAACGCAGAACTTCCCATTCCAAAGCTAGGAGAATCGTAACCCAACCAAACAGCCATAGAAATTCCCGGTCTTACTCCTACGAACCAAGCATCTCTATGATCATTCGTAGTTCCCGTTTTCCCGGCGACTTCTCCACGATAACCTGTATTTCGAACTCCCGCATGGTTTGCACTTCCATGTAGCAGGTCCACCATAATCTCAGCAGTTGGAGGTGAGATCGCTTTTCTGGTCTGAGGCCATTTCAAATTAAATTCGTCCTGGTCTTTTCTTTGGTAAACAACGTTACCCGCTCTATCTACCACTTTTTCGATCAGATGAGGTCTAACTATATTCCCATCGTTTGCAAATGCAGAGTAGGCAGAAGCCATCTCTAAAGGAGAAAGTTCTAAAGATCCTAATGCCAAAGAAAGATCTCGTCTAAATCTATTTTTCAAAACTTTTTCTTCAGGAAAGAAAAATCTTTCGAAAGCAGCGGAAATCTCGCCTAACCCGAGTTTTTCGGCGATCTGGACTGCTGCAGTGTTTTTAGATTTTGCAAGCGCAACTCTTAAAGAAATATCTCCGTCGTATTGGTTCCCTATATTTTCGGGCATCCAATTCGAGACAGAATTTTTATAGATCAGAGGTGCATCTAAGATATGTGTCGCTGGATTTGCGATCCCAGAATCGATCGCTTCCGAATACAGGATCGGCTTGATAGTAGATCCTGTTTGTCTATACATTCCGGTGGCCCTTGGAAATTGATTATCCGATTTGAATTCAGTTCCTCCGTGTAAAAGAAGAACATCTCCTGTTTGAGGATCTACTGCTACAACTGCAGCTTGTAATCCGCTGTCTCCACCAGTTACGAACCTGTCCGTATCTATAAATAATTCCAATGCAGGAGAAAGTTCAGCGACTAAATTTCGGAATGGAGTAACATCAGAATTTTTACCATTCTCCGTAAGACGATTTCGCCTAACTTGTCCTCCCTTCAAAAGATTCTCTACATGAGTTTTGACCACCTTCTGCAATTCCGCCTGAACCGGTTGAGAGATTGTGGTATAAACGGAAAATCCTCCGCTTTCATATATATTTGTGTCCGGATACATTGTCTGGAGGAATTTTCTAACATGTTCGGTTACATAAGGAGAATCATCCTTACGATTTCCATACACTGTCTCTCCTGGGGAACGTGTATTAAATGTTTGATAGATGTCTTGGATCGCAGGTCTTAAATCTTCTTTTAATGCGCCGTCATTTTCCAGAGATCGCAAAATTGCCTCTACTCTTCCGGAAGATAGATCAGGATTTTTTAATGGAGAAAAACGATTAGGAGCAGAAGCCAAAGAGGCAAGGACGATCATCTCAGATACATTCAAGTCTTTAGGCTTTTTCCCAAAATAGAACTCAGAAGCACTTGCAAAACCAAAAGCACCATGACCCAAATACACATTATTCATATAATGTAATAGGATCTTTTCTTTATCTAAGGAAGATTCCAAGGCATAAGCAAGTTGAGCTTCTTTTAACTTTCTCCCTAAACTTTTTTCACGATCATTCAGAAGGATACGAGCCAATTGCTGAGTAATTGTAGAAGCACCCTGCTTAAATCTAAAACTGATTACGTTTACGAAGAACGCACGCAAAACAGAAGAATAATGAATTCCTCCATGAGTAAAGAAACTGCGGTCTTCTACAAGAAGCACCATTCTTTTTAGATTTTCAGGATATGCTTCCCATTCTAAATTGCTTGTCTTCTTGCCAAAAATTTCAGAGACCTTTCTACCATCTCTATCATAGATAACAGTGGGCTGATGAATATAAAAAATACTTAATAGACCTGGGACTTCTGCTTCTCTTTGGATAACTCCCATCCAGAAAAATATCAAGAACACTAATACCAAAGGTAAAGGGATCAGAACGAGCCAGATATTCGGTCGGAATTTTGGAAACTGGAATTTTCTTCCCTTCTCCAATAATCTTTCCGACAAAGTTTTGATCGGACGATGAAAAGCCGTAGGTGATTCGGTTTCGGTTCTAACTTTTTGAAACCAGGGACGGTCTTCGGAAGAATTTTTAGACCAGGACTCTTTCCAATTCTCCCATTTGGTCTGTAAACTTTCTAGGAGAACCGTGATCGGAGATTCTTTGGGGACTTCTTTTGGAATAGGACGAATAACAGGTCTTTCTTTCTCTTGATGATATGTTGGAGTTCCAACAGGTGGTGTCTGTGCTGGAATCTCCTCTTTGAGAGATGGCTTTTCCTCTAGAGTTTCATTTGGAGAAGATACATACTTGACCAATGCCTTCTGGCCGCAGCGATAACAGGTAAGTTTAAAAACAGTCCCAGTCGGAACTCCTTCCGGCAGCCTGGAAATGGTTCCGCAAGAAAGGCATTCAAACTTTGATTCTGTAAGAGTGCGGACCTTAGTTTCCAACATCTCTATTAATGTCGGAGAGATCCGCTAACCCTACAAGCAAGAAAGTGTTTATGGCACTGGTTTTCTTTCGGTGATTACTAGGAAATCTGCCAATTTCCAATCTTCTTCTTGAAAACTTTTACCTTCTTCCGAAGGAAAAATGCTGACTGTCAAGACATTCAGTCCCATCTGTCTGAGCCTATATGTCAGTCCTAAACTTCGATCAGAATGGAATCTCCCGTTCACATGAACTACTTTTCTTTTTAATAAAAAGAATGCCTCTGCAATAGAATCCGCCATGGAAGCATCCCAAACATATTGAGCGTCTATAAACTTTTGTTTATCAGGAGAAAACCCTGTAGGAGAATGTTCCGCGATCATCGCGGACAGAAGTTCTTCATATTCTTTTTGTCTGAATAAATTATATGTATATCGAGGAGGAAGAAAGGGAGATCTGATCTTATATAAAGAATCCAAACCTTGGTGAGATACAAGGTTTACATATTTTCGAGGAGCGTTAGCCGCAAGAACTGGAAGATTATTTTCTTTTGCAAAAGAAACCATAGGATGATAATCCGTTTGGTAATTTGGCCAAAATTTTCCTGAATTCAGAAAACCTTTTTCGGTAATTTCTCCTTTGCAGAATTCGTCCACTGATCTTTGCTGATCCTTCTCCAACATCTCCAAGGAAAGAAGTGTCGGATATGCAGATGCCAATTTTTTTAAAGCCTCCAATTTCCAAACATGTCCCACCTTATCATTATGTTCTTCCCCAAAAATAATAACATCCGTATCTTTCGCCTTCTCGATGATAGATGAAATTTCTACCTTGGATTTACTTTTTGAATCATAAACTTCAGGTTTAAAAGTTTGGGAGAATAAGAAAGAAGGGAAAAGAAGGAGCAGAATAATACGAACCAGCATGAAACTTAGTTTGGAAATCGAAAGAAAAAAGAAAAGAACTTAAATAGGCATTAGAAGGTTGTAAATCTATCGACAAAGATCTGGATGGTCGGATCATTCTACCACTTTTGAAGAGGTGAAGATGAATACTGAAACTGTTACTATCAAAACAGCTCATGGGGAAATGCAAACGTTCGTGGCTTATCCGGATTCTTCTCCTTCTCCCTGTATTTTAGTATTACAAGAAGCTTTTGGAGTAAACGATCATATCAAAGATGTTGCGATCCGATTCGCAAAAGAAGGTTATCTTGCAGTTGCTCCTGAACTTTATTATAGAACTGCACCTCCTGGATTTGCGGGAAGTTACGAAGACTTCATGGCGTTAAAACCTCATTTTAGCCAATTGACTCCTGAGAATTTACAATCGGATTTGAATGCGGTATTAGATTGGATAAAAATAAATCCTAAAAGTATTCCCGATCGGATCGCAAGTATAGGTTATTGTTTGGGTGGGTGGGTTTCCTTTTTGGCAAACTCACTTTATACATTCAAGGCAGCGATTTCGTATTATGGATCCAGAATAGTCCAAACCTCGGAAGAATATTCTCCCAAACAAAACGCACCTTTACTCTTGGTTTGGGCAGGTAAGGATAGAAGTGTAAAACAAACTCATATAGCTGCGATCTCTGAATTACTAAAGAGTTCGGGAAAAAATTATGTGGAGTTGGTTTTTTCGGAAGCAGAGCATGGATTCTTCTGTGATGCAAGAGCTGCCTACCATAAAACTTCTGCCGCTCAGGCTTGGGCAATCACATTAGCTTTTTTGAAAGAATATCTGTAGGAGCTCTGTTCGTTCGAACTCCTACATTATAGATTTAAAATTTTAAAACGGATGTTGGAATTCCTACACTACAATCTAAAATCGATGTTGGAACTCCTACACACGCCCTTATTTCAAATTTTTCTCAATTTGGTCTGTAACTTCTTTGCTATCCGGTTCTGTTCCAGAACGAAATCTTGCTACGATCTTGCCAGCAGGAGAGATTAAGAACTTTTCGAAATTCCATTTCACATCACCTGGGTCCGGAGATGAAGAAGTTAGATAGGTATAGAGAGGATGTTGATCTTCTCCCTTGACTGAGATCTTGGACATCATATCAAACGTAGCGCCTTTTTTCACTCTACAGAATTGTTCTATCTCTGCATCGCTACCAGGTTCTTGGGAGAGAAAATTATTCGCGGGAAAACCGACGATCTCGAAGCCCTTCTCCTTATATTTTTTATAAACCTTTTCCAAGTTTTCGTATTGGTAGGTATATCCACATTTAGAAGCAACGTTTACGATAAGTAATGTTTTTCCTTTGTATTTAGAAAGTGCTATATCCTTTCCTTTGATATCCTTTACAGTAAAATCATAAACCGCTTTTGGAGCTGCGAATAAAGAAGAGGAAACAATCATTAAGGAAAGAAAGATCAAAACAGATTTGAGAGCCATAGTGGAATCATATCCGAATCCCGGAAACAGGTCCATCCGTTTCCGGGATATTCTTTCGATCTTAAACAGGTTTTTTAAGTAAAGATCGTTTTATTGCAAAACGAACTCCTTGGAAGTTCCGGTGAATTTTTTGTAAGTCCAGAAAATTCCCCAGAACTGTTTCGCCAAACCGTTGTATACAACTCTATACGTACCAGCTTGTTGGTTCCGTATCAACCAAGTGATCGTAACTTCGGATGTAGCCGAAAGATCCCCACCTGTTCTAGCCCAATCATAAGCCGTATACGGATTATTATCGTTGGCACCAGTAGTCCAAGAACTTCCGTTTTTCTTCTGGATCTCCAAATACGTATATGTATTCGGATCATAATAAGAAGAAAGAGATCCATCCAGTTTTTTATCCTGAACCACTCTCGGATGTGATCCCTGGAATTTTACCATCACAGTATCTTTGGTCCTATTATAGGAAGAATTCGAATCAGTTAGAACTTTTCCGAAATCTCCTCCATCGTTCACTATACCGTTTTGGGATAACCAAGTTTGTATAAACTGTTGGTTAGAAAGATCTGGAGGATTTGGACCTGCAGTTGTAGAACGATTCGCTACTATATCCTTAGCGATCCTATCGAATTCCTGTATCAATGCTGCGTTTGCCCAAGGGCCATAAGCGGTAAATCCACCTTCGAAGTTTTGGGCTGAATATTCCTCACGAGTAGTTAGATATTGAGCATAAGCGTTTGCCATCGCCCCCACAACCACGTTGGAGATTCCTACCGGAGCAAGAGTTGTAGTCAACTTTGCTTTCAATCTTCTTCCTGCATTCGTAGTCACTTCAAAAGGAGAAGCTACAATCGCAGTATTACCTATAGTGATCACTTGCAAAGGAAGAACTACAGGAACGAATGGCACCTGAGGATTTGGGAACCAGAAACTATCCACTTCTCCCACTGGAAGAAGAGTGAATTTTTCTTTATCACATGCCTCATACTTTGTGGAACTCAAAGCTAATTGAGCGAGAGGCCAAAGATATCCAAGAATCTGAGCGGCACCGCTCAAGTTCGTTAAAGAATAATTCTTTTTAACCCAGGCACCGTTCTCGAATACAAAATTGTTACGGATCTCTCCTTCCTTCGCAAATTCTACAGGAGCACCTTCTTCATCACCTGCCAAAAACCCGCCACCGATTGTGGCAACACATGTTGTATTTCCAGTGCCAGTATCCCATGGCATAGTAAATGCACCTATATACGAGGGATCTACCGAAACTTTATTATTCCAAACTACATGAGAATGTCTATAACCGATATTTCCAGTAAGAGTTGTAGTTGCTGCATTATATAATTCTAATGCTTTACTTCCTTGCTTCGTTCCATGAACAATAGGATTTTCCAAAGCATCCAGACTAGGATCTATATCATTCGGTCTTAAGAAAGGTTTTGTTATATCTGTAGGATCGGGAGTATTCGGACTAACATCCCCCATTGGACCCTGAGGAAATGCTGCCACAAAATTCCCACCAAAAGTGTTTTCCACAAGGTAAGAAGCGTATCCTTTATTGTCTCCGTGCGCCCTACGATTTGTAATTCCGAGAGAAGTTCCGTGGACAGCAAACCAGTTCAGCAATCCTATCGGAGAACCGTCAGTGCCTTCAAAACGAAGCAGACTCATTGTTTCGTTTACATTAGATGAATAATTTGATTTGTCCAAGTTCCAAGCATAAGCAGCAGAAGATCTGTTATTTGCAAAATTGGAAAGATTCCCTGCTACAAATTTGATCCTTGCTTCTCTTCTATTATTATAAGCTGCCTTAATAGAATCTGCGATACCGTTCACCACTATATTATAATGAACCTTATCAAAACCGATCACTCCGTTGAATAGATTGAATAATGTGTACCAAGAAATATTAGAAGGAGCAGAATGTGTATGGGTCGCAAACAGAAGCACATTATCATTATTAAACGCAGATCCATAACCGTCGGCTTGTAACTTTTTAACGACACCTATCTTTACGCTTTGATACATGTGGATCATATCGTTGGTAACGATCGCTACCTTAGCTCCACCAGGACGTTCGATCACGAATGCTCTAGAATAAAGCCTCATGGCCAGACCTGACATCTCGTCACCTGGACTATTATATCCGGTACTCGATTGCACAAAGGGCCCAGTAATATCGACCTTTCCAGCCCCTACCAAAAACACGTCCGCAGGTGTAGATGTAGGTAACGCAAGAGTGTTGAGAATGGGATTAGAGCCGGATTCTTTTACTCCATTAGAAGAAACGGCCAGTTCCAATAGTTTATCGTCGTCTGATTTCTGATCACAACCTGTTAAGCTGAAGATCAAAGCCAATGCCAAGGTAAAAAATTTCGAATATATGTTTTTCATTTCCTTGCCTCCACAGTTCACGAAGTGGGTTAACCGAAATTCAAGAAAGGTCAAACGATTTTTAAAGCAAATGTAAGTATGCACTTACGTTCGAAAAAAACATTATAAGTTCTTAATTTATTTCGAACGTATTTGTACCACTCACTGGATAATTTTATAATTAAAATATAAGTGATCGGTACGTTAATGTAAGTGAGGATGCGAGATTGGCTGGTTTGTTATAAAAAGGCCCAAGCAGAAATATTCTTTCGTATTCCATGCTCGGGCTGCCTTTTAGATTTTATTATAATGAATTTTATTTTTTAGCAATGAACCAATCAAAACTAAAACTTGCTACATTCGCTTGTGTCTCGTCAAAAAGTTCTACTCCAACAGTAAGCCCCGCTCTCCCTTTCTTTTCGAGTTGGGCCATAAATGCAGACCATTCCTGCTCGTCGATCACTCCCTTGGACACTACTCTTCCTTGTGCAGGTTTCTTGTATTTTACTTCGGACTTACGCACTACAGGAATAATTTCAAAAGGAAGAGAAGCAACTCTGGACAGCAAATACTCTCCTCCACTTCCCTCCGCAAGAGCGAATAACGCCGCAGCATGTCCGGAGCCTACATGATTTTTATAGATTGGTTTATCTTCCATGACCAAGAGAGCATCCTCTCCTTGTTTAGGCCTGGAAAGCTGGATATGTACGTTGAATGGTATGGATAAAACGTCGAATTTCTCTGTCATATACATAGTTAGAAATTTCGTTCCTCTTATATCAAACCGAAAAAGAATACTAAATATCGATTTATTCTTAGGTTCGTTTGTAAAACGAACCTTTGGAATTAAGCTTTATATCTTTCGATCAACATGGAACCTGCAATTCCTCCATGAGCACATGCTGTGAGTAATACTCTATTTGCTTTTGGATCTTCTTGCAGATCCATGATAGCATTATTCACCAAGCGAACCCCTGTAGCTCCAAATGGGTGACCGATCGCAATGGAGCCTCCATTTGGATTGATCTTCTTCTCATCGAATTTTTTCTCCCAATCCCAGCCGGTATCCATTCTCAACTGTTCCATTGCTGCAACCGCTGTTGAAGCATACGCTTCATGGATCTCAACGTAATCCATATCTTCTAATTTCAACTGTAGATCTTCCAACAGACCTTCAGTGGCAACTGCTTGTCCAAGTCCCATCAGATTAGGATGAACTCCTTTCATTCTCCATCCGGAAAGTAACCCTTCTATCTTTAAGCCCAGAGCATTTGCCTTCTCTACAGTGGTGATGATCACGCCGGCGGCTCCGTCTGAACGAGGGCTTGCGTTGAAGATGGAAACAGTAGGTCCATGCGTCTTCTTAAGATCCTTGCCGTATTTTTTCTTAAAATCTTCAAACTTACTTTGAGGATTCTCAAAAAGAAGCATGGCTCTCCCCATTCGACTTGGATTTTCCACGAGACCTTTTCTGAGTTCAACTGCCTCGTCAATTTTCAGCAAATTGCCTTCTTGGTCTTTTACAGGAATGATAAATGGTTCGTATCTTCCTTCCATTGAAGCATCGTAAGTTCGTTTAAATGATTCGAATGCTACCTTGTCAGTGATTTCACGAGACAATTCGTAATTCTGAGCAAGAATCTCCGCAGTCACCTGCATTCCGTAAGAATTTTCCCCATCATCTAAACCGTCTTCAAGAGTATCCCTAAGCTCGACTCCTTCCGGAAGATTATCAGGAAGAAGTTTATTCAGTTTTTCTAATGATCCTGTTTTTTTATTCAAGCGGGCATTTTTTACGATAAAAGGCATGTCGGTTTGAGATTCTTCTCCGATTACAAGGAATACTTCTCCTTCTCCCAATATAATCCTTCTTGCTGCTTCTGAGATCGCTTCGATCCCAGATACGCAGTTATTGGATAAAGTTATCGAAGGAATTTTGTCTCTAAGCCCTATTAGATTTGCGATTACACGAGCTGGATTTGGAGAACTTGGGAAACCTTCTCCAACTACGATACCGTCTATATCTTCTTTGTTTATCCCACTCTTTTGGATAATACTCTCTGCAACGATCTTTCCTAAATGATGAGCCGGATAAGCTCCTAATCCTTTTGCGATCTGTGCGAACGGAGTTCTAAGTGGTGTGCAAATTGCTAGTTTAGTTTCGAGTTTCATCGTTTTTCTCCCGATTCAGTTTCGAAATTTTTTCATTGGTGCATATACACTATTTAGACCACGAAATTGAGAACATTAAAAGCAAAATATTTCAACTGCCTCAAAAAGAATGATTCAAAACAAGAAAGCTAAAAACAGATAAAGAAGAAGGTATAAAAAACCCTGAAGAAGTTTCCTTCCCCAGGGTCTTATTCAATTCGAGAAGTTAAGAATTAACCTTCGAATCTTTCGATGAGCATTGCTCCTGCAATTCCACCGTGAGCACAAGCAGTAAGAACTACTTTTTTAGCCTTAGGGTCTTCTTGAAGGTCCATGATCGCGTTGTTCACCAAACGGATACCAGTAGCTCCGAATGGGTGACCGATTGCGATAGATCCACCGTTAGGGTTGATCTTCTTCTCGTCGAATTTTTGCTCCCATTTCCAACCGGTATCTTTCTCGATTTGAACAAGAGCTGCAACTGCAGTAGCTGCAAATGCTTCGTGGATCTCAACGTAGTCTACGTCTTCGATCTTAACTCCGGTGTCTTTAAGAAGTGATTCGGTAGCATAAGCTTGTCCGATCCCCATTAAGTTAGGATCTACACCATACATTTTCCATCCGGAAAGAACTGCTTCGATTTTTAATCCAAGAGCTTTTGCTTTTTCAACAGTAGTTAAGATAACACCAGCTGCTCCATCAGAACGAGGGCTCGCGTTAAAGATAGAAACGGTTGGTCCGTGAGATTTTTTAAGATATTTGGAATACTTAGTTTTGAACTCATCAAATTTCATTTGAGGGTTATCGAAAAGAAGCATTGCTCTTCCCATACGGCTTGGGTTTTCAACAAGTCCTTCACGAAGTCCAACTGCCTCATCGATTGTAAGTTCAGTTCCGTCTTCGTCTTTCATAGGGATAATGAATGGAGCGTATTTTCCTGCTTTAGAAGCTTCTAATGCTCTTTTGAAAGATTCGAAAGCTAATTTGTCAGTGATCTCGCGAGAAAGTTCGTAGTTCTGAGCAAGGATCTCAGCAGTTACTTGCATTCCGTAAGAAGTTTCTCCGTCACCAAGTCCGTCCTCAAGAGTGTCTCTAAGTTCAACACCTTCTGGAAGATTGTCAGGAAGAAGTTTTTTCAGTTTATCCAAAGATCCTGCTTTCTTGTTCAATCTTGCGTTTTTAACAACGAAAGGCATAGAAGTTTGGGATTCTTCTCCGATTACTAGGAAAAGTTCACCTTCTCCAAGAATAATTCGGCGAGCTGCTTCGGAAAGAGCTTCGATTCCGGATACACAGTTATTAGAAACAGTGATCGAAGGAACTTCGTCTCTGAGTCCGATTAGGTTAGCGATCACTCTCGCGGAGTTCGGAGCGTTAGAGAAACCTTCTCCAACTACGATTCCGTCGATTTGATCTTTTTTAACTCCACTCTTTGCGATAATGTCTTCAGCCACTATACGACCTAGGTGATGGCCAGGATAGGGTCCTAAAGCTTTCGCAATTTGAGCGAAGGGAGTTCTTCTTGGCGTACAAATCGCCAATTTTTGATCGAGTTTCATTGTCTTTCTCCAGACCTTTTATTTGGTACGTTCATTAGAATAAGATAATATTTCATTTGGAGGCCCCCTCAGGGAATTCGGTGACCCTTGCAAATACTTTCAGTAGATCCTCTCCAGGTTTTTTAGGTCTAGATTTACTTACTGATACTACAAGTAGATCATCCATGGATTCTGCCAGGATTTCTCCAGTCTCAGAGTCGCTGACCTCTTGTCTCATACGGCTCCAAATTTTATCAAAACTATGAATCCAAGTTTGTATCTTTGCTCTTCTTCCCGCAGCAAGAGGCTTATGATAACGGATCTTTCCACCCATATAAAAAAGTGTGGTATCCATCGCGACCAGATCTTCCAGACTAAGTCCACATTCAGCAGTGAAATTCCAGCGACCTTCTTCCAATAGTCTCCAATAATGAGAAGGATTGTAGTCTCCGAATGGATTTCTTTCACAAAAAAATAGATCTCTTGCTGCAAGTGTGCGCTCACAAGATCCCGAAAAAGAAGGAATAGATTCGAATGAAGAAACTAATTCTTCGGAAGGATCTTGAGCTGCGATAAGCTGAAAAGGTTTTCCATCCTTCTCTGTTCTTGCTAATGTTCTGATCTCAGCGGCAACTTTTCCGTTTGGATCCAAAACTTCTTGAGAGAAGGTCAATAGGCCGTCTTGACCGGAGCGATAATTAGTGCGTACGGATAAATCTGTGTTTTCCATTTGTTGGGCAAGAAATCGTATATCTGCCCCGACGGTTTGTAATCGAACCGATTCTTCGATCATTCTTTTCCAAGAATAGCCCGCTTCTTCTAAGATACGATATCTATCCCCTAGACAAGAGTCTTCGTATGTCCTGCTAGTGGTATGTCTTTGTGTATCTAGATCCGAAAATCTGGTTCTGACTTGTTCTTTTTCCGTTACAGACATTTTGAACCGTCCTGACACTAGCTTAGACCCCTGGGAAATCGGAGCAATAAAAAAATACAGAACGTTCGTTCTGGTTTTTTATACGCTAAACCCAAATTCTATTGACGAAACGAGGTTTTTAGGGCAATACTGAAAAAATAACGTATTTAAGCACATGACCGCTCAGAGAAAAAAAAGAGATTCCGGGGCCAGTGTCCGAGAAAGAATTCTAGATACTGCGACTGATCTTTTCTATAAACAGGGATTTTCCAATACCGGAATGAGACAGATTATCCAAGAATCCGGTTCAGTTGCTGCTAGTCTTTACGATCATTTTCCTTCTAAAAAAGAACTTGGAATCGCTTACCTCGCCCGTCAGGAAGAAAAGACTCTTTCGGATCTTGCGTCTCTTATGGAAAGATATCCAGAGGTCCAAGAATTTCTAAGAGCTTGGGTCATCTTGAAAGAAAGACAGATTCGTCATCATGAATTTTTCGGAGATCCATTTGCGGGTTTTGCAAATCAAGTCATGGATGCCGATCCGGAGTATACAGAATTTCTAAAAGGTATCGCGGAGAAGTGGACTAAGATGATCCGAGATTATCTTAGTAGAGCAGTTGCTTCCGGCCAATTTTCAAGAACAATGGATATCCAATATGTATCAAGAAGAGTGTTGATGGCATATCACGGTTCCATCACACTTTGGAGAATGACTAAAGATCTACGCTATATTCGAGAAATGGAAGATAGCCTTAGAGAGATCTTCGACGAATATACTGCTAAGTAAATCGGATCACCTCCGAGTCTTAGTCCCGAATTTAATCTTAGAGGCCGATTTAATTTTTTGAGGCTCCTCTATTACATCTTTTAATTCTGTTTTTTCGACATGTAAAAGTTTTAAAGGACTTTCTGCATTAACCTTACAATCCTGTGTATGAGTTGCGGAAAAATTTGTAACTGCTAACATCATTTGAGTCCAAGCGGTCATCGTTTCCGGACTTCTTTTTGCACTCTGTAATCCAGAAAGAATAGGATCTTTCATCTTTTCCATCAAATTGCAGGAAGGAAAATAAATCGCTCCTCCCTTCTTCAAAAATCTCGAAACAGGAATAAAAAGAAAATTTCTGATATGGCTGGGTTTCCCTTTAGTAGCCTCAGCAAATTTCAAATAGATGATCAGATTTTTTTCAGCAAGAGATTCGGCCTCTCTAATAGAAGCCTGGCCCTTTCTTGCTACGGAAGAAGACCTAGCAAATCCCCTTTCTATTTCGTGTCGGATGTGACGAGCGCATAGATGTTGGATCATTTCCCAGCCCCCAAGCACTACCGATTTGGGACGATGATATATAATAGAGTCATCATTCTCTAGATAGAAATGTTTTCCTTCTTTCTGGTTCAAATCGTAATACAACTCTCCGATGATCACACTATTGGATGCATGTTCCTCGGCTGAATGTCTTAGTTCGTCCAAAGCAACTGCATCCGTTAAAGGAACAAAAGAATCGCTTCCTGCTAAAAAATCCAAACAACTTCCGATAAATTCGTGGTGATCACTATGCTCCTGGTAGGCAGTCACTTGGGGAGAATTGCAGGAGAATAGAATGAATAAACTGCTAAGAAAAAATAATGAAGTGCGAGCCATATGTAATCGAGCGAGTATTTCATATTCCTCGAATTCTGTCGGTCAAAATCTTAGATCCAGTTCTATAAATATTCAGATTTAGATTGATTATAAAAGTATTCCGAACTCTTGGATCCAGAGATCGGATGATTGTTCAAAAATAAATTTCCTACTTAAGGATTTTAGATTTGAACTAAAGGATTCTATAACTAATCTTCTCCCCGCATGAAAGATAAACCTGGCATTTTTAAAAAGCTCCGTTACCATTTTGATAATTTTATGTCTAGGGGAGGAGGTTCGGTATTCGCAGCACTAATGACCCTATTCTTAGGAGCCTTTTTATTCTTATCACTAGTGCGGATACTTGGGACATTCATCTTTCCGGATGAATCCATTAAGGAATCGGGTGATTTTTTATGGAGAGTTTTTTTGCAAATCTCTGACGCGGGAGCAGTTGCAGAAGATGGAGAATCCAACTGGTTTAATAAAGTAATTGGTATCTTAAGCGTCTTTTCAGGTTTAGTTTTATTCTCCAGCTTAGTAGCATTTATTACGAATCAATTTGATCAAAAAATCCAAGAACTCAGAAAGGGAAAGAGCGAAGTTTTAGAATCTGAGCATTCATTGATCTTAGGATTTGGGATTCGCACGATAGAAATATTAAGGGAATTGATAGAAGCAAACTCTTCTGAATCAGGAAAAGCGGTTGTTATACTTGCAGACCAAGATAAGGAAGAAATGGATGATTTTCTTTCCGAAAATCTGGAAGATACTAAGACCACAAAAATTATCACAAGGTCAGGGTTACCTTCTCATCTTAATTCTCTAAAAAAAGTAAATGCTTCCAAGGCAAGAAGTATCATTATACTCAATCCTTCCAGTTCTGAAGAATCAGAAGAAGGTAAATCAATTGGAGATGCAAAAGTTTTAAAGTCCATCATGGCACTTGTTGCATTAAATGGAGAATCTGGACTTCCTCCTATTGTTGCTGAACTTCATGGATTCGAAAATCGAAATATTGCCTCGGATCTTTCCGAATCAGTTCAAGTCATGGATGAAAGAAGTATTCTTTCTAAATTACTTGTACAAACCTCTAGGACTTCCGGTCTTGCGATCGTGTATTCTAATCTGGTTGGATTTGAAGGAAATGAGATCTATTTTTATAAACCTAAGAATGGCTGGAGAGGTTTAAATTATTCAGAAATTTCATTTAGATTCAAGGAATCAGTCCCATTAGGTTTCAGAAAAATTAACGGAGAGATTATTTTAAATCCGGACCCTGAGTATTCACCTGAAAATGAAGAAGATGCAATCATTCTTGCAGAGGATGATTCTAAGATAAAATTCGATGAGAAACCAGTAATTGTGAACGCCGCACTTTCTTATCCTAATACGACTCTATCAAGACCGATCGACAAACAATTGATCATTGGCTGGAATTCCAAAAGCAAGATCATTGTAGATGAGTATGCAAAATTCTCATCTCCTGATTCTCAAATTGACCTTTTGATAAATGAATCTAATGAAGAGATCAAAACTGCTCTCGCAAAACTTAAGTCAAAATATCCTCAGATCAAACTTAGATCCTTGATTGCAAATCTTTCCCAAGAAGGTATTTTGGAAAAACTTTCACCAGAACAGTATGATTCCGTAATATTCTTAGCCGAGGAGAAGGAGAATATTGAAGAAGTAGATGCAAGAACCATTTCTCTTTTATTAAGATTCCGCCAATACTTTAAGAAAAAACGACAGGCAGGCGGCAAAAAGGCAGAGACCCAACTGATCACAGAAATTATGAATTCAGAAAATACGGAATTGGTTTTAGAAACGGGAGTGAAAGACTTTTTGATCTCGAATCAATTTGTTTCTAAAATGATGGCTCAAGTTTCTCAAGAACCTGATGTAATGAGAGTTTATGACAGCTTATTTGATCCGAATGGAAGCGAGATCTATCTTAAACCAGCATTCCTGTATTTCGAAGATTTTCCAAAACGTGTAAATTTTGCTGACTGCATGTTAGCTGCACAACAAAGGAAGGAAACTTGCTTTGGAGTTAGGATCGTTTCAGAAGAAACGGATGAATCCAAAGGTTACGGCGTATATTTAATCCCAGATAAGCTGGAATATTTTACCTTACACGAATCCGACTCTTTGATCGTTTTGTCCGAAGACCAAGCTTAGTTTAACGTTTCTTCTTAGGTTTTGCTTTTTTAGGCGCAGGCTTAGCCGTTTTCTTTTTAGTGCTTACTTTCTTAGTAGCAGCTGTTTTAGAAGAAACTTTTTTGGAAGGAGCAGAAACAACCGTCTCCTTCTTCGCTTCTTCTTTAACAACAGGTTTTTGTTTAATTGGAAGTGGATCCTTCTTCTCTTCAGAAGTTACTAAAGAGCCAAGACATTCTATTCCTAGTGGTCCTAGGTATAAATTTAAATGTCCGTATTCTGGGATCTCGACATCATCAAAATGTCCTAGAGTTGCGCTTTCCCATGGGCGAACGATACCTTCTCCCTTTGTAAATACTGCTTGTACATTATGAAATTTTGAATAAGTTTCTACAACTTCCTTCACTAATTTAGATCCCGGCATCATTTGCCAAGTACAAGGAAAGATTGGAGCAAGATAAGCCATATAAGTTCCGTGCATAGGAGATCCTACCACGAAAATTTTTCGGACCCTGTCTCTTCCTTTATAACTTAAACCTGCGGCGATAAGCCCTCCCATGGAGTGACAAATCAGATAGCAGTCTTTGATATTCTTCTCTATTAGGAAATTCTCAAGTATCTTACTTTTTTTACGAATATTCCCGGTTTGGAATCCAAGCGGAACTACATATACAGGATGTCCAAGAGAGATCAGATGTTTGCGCATCGCAGTCCAAGTCAGACCTCTTCCTAAAAATCCGGAAACGCATACGATAGGGCGTTTATATCCCTCAGTATGATCCGGAAGTTCTATAAAGATCCCCAAGATATGACAGAAAAAATAATATATATGGTGATAGATCTCAGCTAGATGTTGTACGATTACAGGACGGATATTCCCTTTTTCGGGAAGGTAAGTAAGATGGTCTCTCTTCATTCGGTTTCTGCCGCGGGCGAATATCCCGCCCTACGGTAGAATCCATTCTCAGCCCCGAGGCGCAAACAGAATTTTATGCCCTTCTACTCTTCAAGATATAGAAGAATGTCATTTTGTTTTGGCCTCATATTCTGCAAAAAAATCGCATAATTCTTTATGAGAATACTGATGATCCGCGTAGGTAAACGTACCCGAGTTTTTTATTTCGAACGCCGCTTGTCGGATCAAATGAAAACAAGCTCTAGCAAGACTTCCGCCAATACTAATTCTTCGGACCCCAAGCGATCTTAACTCTTCAACAGTAAGTTGGTTATGACTTAAACCCATGACCACATTTAACGGACCATTGATAGAATTTACTAATGTTCCTATCGTTTTAGGATCTCCGATCCCAGGTATAAAAAGACAATCCGCTCCTGCCTCTTTATAAGAATTGCAACGGGTAATTGCTTCTTCCATTGCATTCGGATGATTTGTTAAGAATGCGTCCGTTCTTGCAGTAAGTGTAAATGGAATACCACTTTGATCCGCCATCTTTCTGATTGCATGTATTCTTTCGGTAGCGAGTTTGATATCTAATAAAGGAGAAGAAGGATCTCCACTCAGATCTTCTATATTACAACCAACTACTCCGATCCCAATCGCTTGTTTTACGGTTTCTGCAACTTGAGAAGGTTGGATTCCGTAGCCACCTTCCAGATCGGCGCTAATTGGAATTCCTACGGAATCCACGATAGATTTTATTTCGGAAAGCATATCTTCTTTACTCATGATCTGGTGATCCGGCAGCCCAGCTGCAAAAGCAATACCAGCACTCGTAGTTCCAATCGCAGAATATCCGGCACCTGCCAACATACGAGCGCTTCCCGCATCCCACGCATTAGGCATCACAAAGATATCTTTAGAATGTAGATTTCGGAATATTTCGCCTAATCTATTTTGCGCAGAAGTCATTCTTTCCTTTGAATATTAATCTTTTTTAAATTTTAAAGAAGCTGAATTGATACAATATCTAAGCCCGGTAGGTTCAGGTCCATCAGGGAATACATGTCCTAAATGTCCTCCGCATCTTGCACATAGAACTTCTGTGCGGGTCATTCCATGACTTGTATCTGTTTCCGATTGAACGGACTTTTCTGCTGCAGGTTTATAAAAAGAAGGCCAGCCGCTTCCGGATTCATATTTAGTATCCGAGCTGAATAACTCAGCACCACAAGCAGCGCAAAGGTATTTTCCTTTTTCCTTATTATAATAATATTCACCGGTAAATGCTCTTTCGGTTCCCTTCTCTCTAATGATCCGGTATTGGTCGGAACTTAGGACTTTTTTCCATTCTTCTTCTGACTTCTGGACTTCGTATTTCATCTTACCTCCTTTCTTTTCTTTTGGAGCTCCTATAGATTCGGAACATCCTGACAAAACGATTCCTAATAAATATACAAAACCGATAACTAGCCCGATTTTATTCATGGTTTTATTCCTCGCCGGATACTTCGGTTTCTACCCGAAAAGGTTACTTTTAAACCGTGGTCTTTTCGAGTTTACTATTGTGTTGTTCGGATTGTAAAGCTCAAACATTCTTCCAAACACCTGTTCGGTTCCTTCTTCTTTGTTCGTATTACAAACCAAAGTTATCATTCTAAAACCTTAGTGTAGGTAATACTTGACACAAGCTTAATAAAGCAGTACACCTAAAAGCCTTAAGCGACAGGGAGCATACAAATGATTCAAGGAAACTATTTCCAGGATAATACAGACTTACAAACTCATTTTGATAATCTTATAGATTGGAAGGAGATCGTAGCAGCATACGAAGGCGATTTCCATGATGCGGCAAAATACAAGCAGACTAATGATGATAGATTTGCATATGCACCTTCTACATTGCAGGAAGCGATAGATTATTATAAATCCACTGTGGATTCCTTGGGAGAAATTATGGGGGACTTCGTGGCTCCCCGTAGCAAGGAAATGGACCAAACCGGTTTAAAATATGAGAACGGCAAAGTTACTTTCCCAAAGGCACAAGAAGAATGTTACAAAACCTTAAGGGATGCAGGACTGATGCCCATCTCTATCTCCAGACAATATGGAGGTCTAGGCTTACCAGCGACTGTTCAATCCATGATGTGCGAAATAGCCGCCAGGGCAGATGCAGCATTCTGTCTAGCATACGGAAATATTAATATAGTCGAGATCATGGAAAGATTCGCTTCCGAAGAAATGTGCAATGAATGGTTACCTCAGATCGCTGCAGGAAAATTTAGTGCAGCCATGGCATTAACAGAACCTAACTACGGCTCCGATCTACCTAACGTGCAGACTAAAGCGACTCAAGCCCCCGATGGAACTTGGAAAATCAATGGAGCTAAACGTTTTATTACTCATGCCTGCGGTTATGTGGATTCTCCTTCTGTAATTCTTACGTTAGCTAGAACAGGAAGTCCTGAAAGTGGAGCGAGAGGCCTTTCCTTCTTCTTGGTACAAGGTAAAGATGTTCATGTTGCAGGAATAGAACATAAAATGGGATTACATTGTTCCCCTACCTGTGAAGTTGTTTTTGAAAATTCTCCAGGAATTTTGATCGGAAAAACTGGTTATGGCCTCGTGAAATATTCTATGGGGATGATGAATGCGGCAAGACTTACAATCGCAACTCAATCTTTAGGAATTGGAACCGCCGCATATTTTGAAGCAAAAAAATATGCTTCCGAAAGAATACAATTCGGCAAACCAATAGAGAAGATCCCTGCAGTCCGGAAAATTTTGGACAAGATGGAAAGAGAAATTTTAGCCACAAGATGCCTTGTTTCAGAAACAGGAAGGGCGATCGATCTCTATCATTGGAGAAAAGAAAGAATGCTTAAAGAAGAAGGTAAAAGCGAGAGAGATGTAAACCAAGACGAAACAATCCGTCGTTGGGAAAAACTCGCAGACTTATTCACTCCTATGAGTAAATATTACGCTTCCGAAGGTTGTGTTGCTCTTGCATCTGACGCGATCCAAATCCACGGAGGAAGTGGATACACCGAAGATTATGATGTAGCAAGGATCTATAGAGACAGTAGGATCACTACAATCTATGAAGGTACTACCCAATTGCAGATCGTGGCAGCAATCGGAGGAGTGGTTTCCGGAATGGCGGCTAGCGGGCATCTAAGAGCGTACGTAGAAGAAGAAATGTCCAAATTTTCTCCTTCTACAGACCTCAGATCTCTTTGGGAAAAATTAGAACAAGCAGTTCATTCTTACAAATCGATAGGAGATAGTTTTACAAAAGACGAACTCGCATTCGAAACTGTAGAGATTGCGGCAAGATTTGTAGCTGGAATGCTTTTAGAAAAATCTTTAGGCCAAGTGAATAGCGATCTGAAAAAAGAGAGATCTAAACATTCACAGGATTATAATATAGATTCTTTAGCAATTGCAGAAGGAAATCTATTACGTTTAGAAAGAGCAAACAGACAAGCTGCAGCAGTTTAAAAGTCCAAACGGCCGGCAATCGTCGGCCGTTTTTTTATAGTCCGTCCCAAAACTTAGGTTATCTATTGGCGCACAATTTCGGGCTTCAAGGGCCTCGCCCTTATTCTTCCTTTTTTTCTCCAGGGAGATGAGGAATCTCTCCGATCGCAACTCCAAGAGCAATACGATTCAAAGAATGTTGATGCAACATCTTACGATACGTAATCTCCGCATTTAACATCCCGATCCTGGAGGCTATGGCTTCTATCCTAGAATTTCTACCGGAACGATAACCGCTTGCCTGGCTTTGAGAAGTTTCTTGAGCGGATACAAATGCCTTCTGGTAAATGGCCAATATCTTTTGAGAATTTTTGAAACTTTCGAAAGCATTTCTAATTTCTTGAGTAGCAGTTCTTCTAGTTTGAGAAGCAGTAAGCTTTGCTTGTTTTTTTGCGGAGTCTGCTGCTTTTAAATCCGCCATTTGAGAGAATGGGGTCAAAGGCATAGTGATCTGCAATTGAGCAGTGACATCTTTAGAATGAGTTTGCCCAGGATAAGGAAAAGAATAATAATTATTTAATGCAATGGTTGGAGCAAAACCCACCCAAGCCTTGTCTTTTTGTGCTTCCGCCACCTTAACACTTTGGAATGCAGAAAGAACATCATACCTTTTAGCTAAATATTCTTCCGGTTCCATACCTGTAGGGATCGGTTCCAATTCTAGTTTGAACCCTGCTACGGAGATAGGCTTTTCATAACCCACCATGGTCGCCAATGTAATGCGCACCTGCTCCAATTGGAATTTTGCATCTGCAAGAACCGCTTCCGCATTGGAAAGACTTGTTTCTGAATTCAGAAGGTCGGATCTCATGATCCTTCCGACTGAATACATTCTTTTTCTTTCCTGCAAAGAGTCTTGGTTCAATTCGTAAGCTTCCTGAGAAATTTTAACACTTTCCTCTAATTGTAAAAAGTTGAAGTAAGCCTGTGCGATCTCCAAATACATTCTGCCTGCTTCATGTTTAGCTTCCAGCCTTCTTTGTTCCGCCAAACTTTTAGAGGCTCTGTAATCTTGGTAAGAAGCAAGCCCAGCAGATATAGGAATACTTAGCAATAAACGAGAACCCGCTCCCACTGTAGGAGGAAGATTACTGCCAGAACTGGAAGAAGGTAATAAAGAAAGTGGATCTCCACTTTGGATTGCCTTATATGTTTTATAATTATCTACGATCGAAGGTTGTTGTGTATGACCGGGAACTGAATAGAATTTGTTGAACACATAAGAAAGAGTAGGCATAAAACCTGCGAATGCTTTGTCCTTTTGTGCTAATGCCTGCTCTGTTGCCTCATTCTTTAACGCAATCCTTTCCGTTCTTTCTACCGCGAGAATATAAAGATCGTCCAAACCAAATGTATCTTTCGCGACCGTCTTCTCCACATCCTGAGTTGTGATCCCGGTAATATTCTTTAAACTTTCCTCTACAACTCCATCTGCAACTTTTACTTCCGGACTGGAAGCGCACTCCCAAAGAATGGAACAAGCAAGGAGAGAGAATATTATTTTTTTATAATTATTAAGAGTATCTACGTACTTCATCTTTCTCATTTTCCATAAGATAATAAGCGGCAGGGACAACCACCAAAGTGATCAATGTGGAAACGATCAAACCGCCTAAGATGGTAATCGCCATCGGGATCCTAGTTTCCGCCCCCGGCCCCAAGGCCAAAGCAGGAGGAATTGCGGCCGCAATCGAAGAGAATGTTGTCATAAGCACCGGCCTTAAACGAACGGGGCAGCCGATCCGGATTGCATCTGCAATATTCTTCCCTTCACTTCTGACATGATTTACAAATTCCACCAGAAGTATTGAGTTCTTCTTCACAAGTCCTAAGAGTAGAATTAATCCTATAAAGCTATACATATTGAAGGATTGTCCTGCGATAAAAAGAGCGATTAACGCACCAGAAAAACTAAAAGGCATGGAAAGAAGAATGTAGAAGGGCTGCTTTAAACTATTGAACTGGCTCGCTAATATCATAAAAGACATTATGATCCCCAAGATCAAAGCCCCCGACAAACTGGACTGTGACTCAGAAGCGGTTTTTGCAGAACCGGTAACTTCTACATGATAACCTTCAGGAAGCATCTCTCTTGCGATACGAATTGCTTCGTTAGTAGCCCAGGTCTGACCTTTTTCCTTAGGAGGATTTCCAAAAATTTTAATCGATCTATCACGATTCACTCTTGTGATATTTTTAAGAGTGTTTGTGGCTTGAAGAACCAAAACATCTTTTAAACGAACAATCTCCCCATAAGTATTTCGAACACCAATATTTGGAATGATATCAGTGCTTTCACCTTTGTCTTTGTCTATCTTAACTCTAACGTCAAAACTTCTACCATTCTCCGTAAAACGACTTACGTTACGTCCTCCCATCAAAGGTCCGATTGTATTTCCAATATTCGCCATACTCACACCGCGAACTGCAGCAGCTTCTCTGTTTGGTAGAATTTTAACTTCCGGTTGTCCGGAAACGTAGTCAGTATCTATATCCAAAATCGTTTTAGAAGAATCTAATTTTTCTCTGATAGAGTCAGAAAGTTTCGCGAGTGTAGCCCAATCAGGTCCGGTCAGAACTAGTTCAACAGGATAACCTCTTCCCGCACTGAAACCTCTTTGAGAAAGATCTTGGACGGAAAATTTTGCTTCAGGCACAAGTTCTTTCAGATCTTTTCTGAATTCCATGAAGACTTCCGATTGAGTGATCTCTCTTCCTGTTTTTTTACTCTTAGGACGATTTCCCATTTCCTTCATCGTAACGAAGAACATACCTGTATTGGATTCAGTACCACCCATTCCCCCGATATTGCTCATATATTTTTCTACGATAGGACGAGAGCTGAGATAATTCTCTACCTTCTTCATTGCTTCATCAGTGCGGATGATAGAAGAACCGATGGGCATTTTTGCTCGAACGATAAATCTTCCCATGTCCTGAGGAGGAATGAACTCCTTCTTCAGTAAGAACAAAAAAATAAGTGAAAATGCAAAAAACAGAACAGAAGAAACAATCACAGTTCCAGGTTTACGAATTACGAATTCCAAGACTTTTCCATACACTCGTTCCGAGAATTGCAGAAAATTCTCTATGACAGGATCCATTCTTTTGAAAAAAGAAAAACGATCTGCGGCATTCTTAAGTTTAGAAAAGAACGTATCTGCAGGTAAGGTAAAGGGGGATTTAGATTTTTGTTTTTTCTGAGCTTCTTTGCTTTCTCGATAACGAGAAGCTCTCATTGGAGTAAAACTTAATGCTTCAAAAAGAGAAAGTGCGACCGCTACTGAAACGGTAACTCCGAATTCCAAAAAGTAACGGCCGATGATCCCGGACATAAATGCAACCGGAAGAAAGATCGCAATAATCGCGAGTGTCGCGGCTAACGCAGCAAATCTGATCTCTGACGCTCCATCCAACGAAGCTTGGAACCAGGTTTTACCGGATTCTCTATGCCTGCTGATATTCTCCAGCACCATGATCGCATCATCCACGACTATACCAGTCGCTAAAGAAAGACCAAGCAAAGTGAATGTATTTAATGTAAATCCGGCAAAGTACAGGATCAAAAAAGTTCCCATAACGGAAGTAGGGATCGCAAGAAGAACGTTCCAAGTGCTGCTCCAATTCCCTAAGAACAATCTACATACGATTCCCGTAAGCACCGCAGAAAGGATTAGAGTAAAAACTAATTCATGGACCGAATCCCTGATAAAAGTAGTATTATCATTGGAGACATTCAGTTCGAATCCGGGAGGAAGAGTGGGTCTCAGATCTTCTAACTTCTCCTTTACCAAGTCTCCTACTTCTACGGCGTTTGCACCTTTGATCTTTTTGATCCCGAGACCAACGGCAGAAACTCCGTTAAATCTGGAAATCCTTCTGATCTCATCCAGTCCATCTTCTATCTTAGAAACTTCTCTCAAGCGTACCGGACGGAACATCGCGGCACCACTTCTGGAGTTGATATATATATTAGAAAATTGTTCTACAGTTGGAACGTCTCCCACTGCTCTTAAAGAAACTTCGGAAAGTTTATTTTGTACTCTTCCGGAAGGAACTTCTATATTCTGTTCCGTTAATGTATTGATGATATCATTTACCGTAAGTTCCGCTCTCAAAAGTCGGATCGGATCCAAGAAGACGTTGATCGTGCGATCTACATAACCGCCGAGTATGATCTCACCTACTCCTGGAATTTCCTGGAACTTATCTTTGAGCCTGGTCTTAACGAAAACCATCTTCTCCTGATCGGTTCTATTCGGAGCGGTTAATGCGACCCAGATAATCGGTTGGTCATCCGGATTGGATTTCATGATGATCGCAGGATCCAGATCATCCGGAAGTTTATTACTTACCTGAGCGATCTTAGTTTGGATCTCTTGTACCGCGACGTCCACGTCCCGTTTGAGCTCCAATTCCACAGTGATCGTAGCGGAACCGTCGGTGGAAACGGAACGGACTTCTACCACACCTTGGACAGTCATTAGAACTTCTTCGATAGGATCGACTACGTCAGTCTCCATAACTTGAGCGTTTGCTCCGGTCAAGTTGAGAGTAACGTTCACGATCGGGAAGTCCACGTCTGGCATCTGAGAAAGACCCATACGGGAGAAGCCGATACTTCCCAGCAGGATGATAGCAGCCATCATCATCCATGCGAAAATTGGATTGCGAATAGAAACCTCGGAAAGCTTCAAAGGAACCTCTTTCTATCTATATTTGTAGGGAGGGATTTTTGTTTAGTTATAGGACCTGCCTTTTTCGGGCAAGTGCCAGATTTTTTCTTGTCCGAAGGACCGGAAAAGTGTACTAAACAGAACTCATGTCGTTTCAATTATTGGATCCCGAAAAAGGAATATTTCTCTCAGAAGCAGGTTCCACGAATACCATCTTAAAAGGAAAGGAATTCCCACCAGGGTCCTGGATCCTAGCGGATTTTCAATCTTCCGGAAGGGGAAGAAAGGGCAAAACCTGGAGTATATTGGGAGAAGAGCCTTTTATTTTTTCGGGTAAATTTTCCTCTAATTCTAACCTATCCTCTCCGGGGCTGTTCTCCTTATATGTCGGGGTCGCAGTAGCAAAGGCGATTTTGTCCGTATATCCTTCTGCCAGTAAAAAAGATCTTAGGATTAAATGGCCGAACGATATCTATTTAAACGGAAAAAAAGTCTGCGGTATACTGATCGAAACGGAAAAAGAAGGAGAAGTTTGGGACTGGATCCTTGGGATCGGGGCCAATCTTTACGGCACTGAAATTCCGGAATATCTGAGTGATGCAGGGTTCGTTACTGATGATCAAAACGAAAAAGGAAGAAGGAACCGATTTTTAGAAACATTACTTCCTCTTCTGAACGATGCAGTATTAGCGATCTCGGATGGAGAAAAAAGGATAGAATTCATCAATGAAAAACTTCTCTGGAAGGGAGAAACCATTGCCTGGACGGAAAGTGGAGAACAAAAAACCGCAACTCTATTGGGAGTAAATGAAGAAGGAAAATTATTAGCCCGGACCTCGGTCGGAAACATGGTCGAATTCATTGACAGCCCCGAGGATTTTAGGTCCTTGGGATAGAATGATCCTAGTAATCGACGTTGGGAATACCAACACGGTCTTCGGTATTTATAAGAACGGTTCCAAAGAGCCGATTTTCCATAGAAGAACAGTTACTCGAAGAGATAGAACTTCCGACGAAATGGGACTTTATCTCAAAGGTTTCCTCCGAGAATTCGAAATAGACAGCAGCCAAATTGTCGGCGGGATCTATTCTTCCGTGGTTCCTCAGTTGAATCCGATCATAGAAAGAATGATCCATGATTGGTTCCAGATTGAACCGATCAGAGTTCAGTATCAGATGAAGCTGCCATTCGGGATCAAGTATCCTCGTCCTTTCGAGATAGGCGCAGACAGATTGGTGAACGCTGCTGCCGCAGTAAAGGATCATCCGGGAAAATCGATCATCATTGATTTGGGAACAGCCACCACATTCTGCGTAGTAGATGATACTCCTGATTATTTGGGAGGAGTGATCGCTCCAGGGCTTAAAGGTTCCATGGATGCTTTGACTAGAAATACCGCACAACTTCCTCCGATCGTATTCCAAGCTCCTTCTAAAATATTAGGAGATTCTACTATAGAATCCATTCAGGCAGGATTCTTTTTCGGATGGATAGGTCTTTTAGAAGGTATTATCAAAGAAGTTAGAGCGGCTCACGGAAACGATTATAGAGTGATCGGTACCGGCGGACTTGTGACTACGATCCACGCAGCAAATCCTAAAATTTTCGATAAGATAGAACCTCTGCTTACTTTAAGAGGACTACAAATATTATACGAAGATAATGCTAAATGAATTTTTTGATCGTAGGGTTAGGAGGATTTTTAGGATCAATTTGTAGATATATGATATCTCAAACGATCCCGAAAGAATCCGGCCCATTTCCTCTTTCCACATTTACAGTAAATATACTAGGCTCTCTGCTAATTGGAATATTTTACGGATTATCTCAGGGAAAAATTTCGGAAGAAGTGCGGCTGTTCGCAACAGTGGGTTTCTGCGGAGGATTCACAACCTTCTCCACTTTCGCTTTAGAAAACCTAAAACTACTCCAATCAGGGAACTATTTTAGTTTTTTTGCATACATATTGTTAAGCACGACAGTATGTATAACTGCCGTGCTTTTAGGTATCTACTTGAGTAAGTAAAAAGATTTCTCTTAAGGTAGGCGGATCTCTTTTTTAATACCACCTTTAGAACCCTTTAAGGTTTTAGTTTCCGGATCGATCTCAGAAAGAGAATCATATTCAATCGGCACCACAATTTTACCTGTCCTATCGATCAGACCATACTTCCCACCTTCGATACGTGAATGCTCTCCATCACTAACGGACTTACAATCGTTACAAACTTTGGAAAAACCTTGCTGAATCTGAAAAGCGAAATCGTAATTTGCCTCAATAACCTTCTTACAAGAAGAATCAAAAAATCCAAATTTAGAATTTTCTACGAATCGAGCTAAACCTTCTGAAAATTCATCCGGGCCGTTATCGAAAGCAAAAACATTTAATAAAATCTTGTTTTGAAGATCTAAACAAACCCACCCTTCCTTGCCAAAAGCAAAGCCTACCCCATTCTCATTAAAATCATAAGAGATGGAATACTGAGGAGATATCTGGACTTTTCCGTTTTGATCCTTATAACCATAGACGCCATTTTCTTCGAAAGCAGTTAACTGCATTTTTTTAGAGCAGAAAGCAAACAGAGGCAAAATAGCCAAAGTCAGATAGAGGTAAATTTTTCGATCCATAGATTCTCCAATATATCATTTATTTCTAAAAGAGCCGCTCATCGCGAAACCTACATAAGCAGACGCAATAGCATCCCAAGAATCGTCATGCCCAGTCAAATTTTCCAGGCCTAAGAGAAGTTTTAAGGCCGCTTTAATATCCTTTTTATCCGCTGTTCCACTGCCTGTGGTCCCCTTTTTGATCTGAGAAGCGGTCGGCTCGACTAAGGGAACATTATGTTCTCCTAATGTTAGAAGAACAACACCTCTTGCCTCATAAACTCTTGCAGCAGTCGTTCTATTCTTAGCGAAAAATAATTCTTCCACAGAAGCAAGATCCGGATGATACTCATCCAAGATCGCATCCAACTGCCTACGAATAGCAATCAAATTGACAGGACTTTTTGTTCCACTTGGAACTTCTATCGTTCCGTAAGTGAGAACGTGAATTACAGACTTATCTTTTTGAAGAACGGAATAACCGAGACGATGGGAACCAGGGTCTATTCCTAAAATTTTCACCAAAAAGACTCCTTGAGTTAATAATTAAATCTTATTGTAGGAGTTCCTACATGAGCAAAGGGGCGCCCCCGCCCGGCTTCGGGTGGGGGGAGTGGCCCGTGGGAGAGCACATTCCCCTCTATCATAAATCCTTTAAACTGACAACCCCATTTCCGCTCTCGAAATCTTGTTGGAATTCCAACAAAACTCAGGAGATCACAGATTTTAGAAAAGAAGAAGCCGAAGAAAAATTCTTACTACTTCTAAAAGTCTTAGCCGAATTCTTTTTCTAATTCAGGAGAAAGTTCGAAGTTGGAGTTCACACCTTGAACGTCATCGTGTCCTTCTAAATTGTCGATAAGCTTCATTACTTTTTCTGCAATTTCTTTGTCGGAAACTTCTGCACCCACTAAGGCAACGAATTTAATTTCAGATTCTTCTGATTTAATCCCTTTATCATTCAAAGCAGTTTGAACTGATTCATAATCATCCGGAGAAGTTACTACTCTGAAAACCTCTCCCTCATTCTGAACATCCTCTGCACCAGCGCCAACTGCTAATTCAAATAATTCTTCTTCAGAAATTTGGTCAGAAGGAATTACGATAATACCCTTTCTTTCAAAAAGACGGCTAACGCTACCTGTCGTAGCTAAAGAACCACCCAACTTAGTCAGGATACTTTTAATCTCAGGAGTAGTTCTTGTTTTTTTATCCGTTACAGCTTCCACCATGATTGCTGTTCCGCCAGGCCCAAAACATTCATAAAGGCATTCTTCATATACAACGCCTTCCAGTTCTCCAGTTCCCTTTTTTATGGCCCTATCGATATTATCTTTAGGCATGTTGCTGGCTTTAGCCTTCAATACTGCGAGTCGAAGTCTTGGATTAGTGTTAATATCTCCTCCGCCCATACGCGCCGCAACGGTGATCTCCTTGACCACCTTAGTGAAAATCGCCCCTCTTTTAGAATCGATAGCGTCTTTTTTGCGTTTAATCGTTGCCCACTTACTATGCCCGGACATCAGATATCCCCTTATATTTAAGAATAGATCGGTTTAAAAAATATATAAAGATCAGAAGTAGGAAAATCGGCCAAAACCGGTCCCACTTTTTCAACAAAACCCGATTTTTCCAGTCTGTCTATCCTTTTTGGCCTCCCTTATTTCGCGAAGAAATACAAGCCCGAAACCGATTTCCTCCTACGGACTCCAAGCCCACCGACCTAACAAAAGTTCCTAAATCCCTGCCGAACTAAAGTCAGTAAAAATTAAAAGAATATTATAAATTCTTAAATTTCCCCAGGAAAATCTTCATCGGACACTATTGCTTTCATCAACACAAAACACAAAAATTCTCCTCCGAGGAAACCCGGATTAAAGCCCTGCGCATCGCTGCCGCGAATTCTAAGAAAAAGATTTACCGTGTAAGAGGACCCTTTTATGAAAAAAGATCGCCCCACCCTGCTTTGGGTGGGGGCCGGTCTGGTGGTACCCTTAATCCCGTGCATATTCAATGCCCGTATCATAATCTTAAATAAAAATCAAACGATTTCTTCACTCCGATCTATGTTGGAATTCCAACATATTTTCTACTTGCAAATCAAATTCTCAACCTTCTCTGATTCACTCATGTTTCGCATAACGTATAACAACTTGTAGCTCAAATTTGTACAAAAAACTCAAGCGTTATTAATAACATTCGTTTTACATAAAACAATCCATTCGTCCCCAGATGCGATCTCTTTGTCCCTAATAAATTGACTAGTTTCAAAACCTGGAGTAAACTCCCGCGTATGCGAATCCTAATCGTAGAAGATGATGTATTGTCCTCTCGCTGTTTAGAAATTTTAGCGAAAGAATTTTTGGATGAAAAGATACAAAGTATCCATACAGTTTCCGATCCGGAATCTGCAGCGGAATTTATACGAAAAAATTCCTTGGATTTACTATTCTTAGATATAAATCTAAAAGGAGAAACCGGCTTTAAACTTTTGGAAATCGAAAGCAGAAGTTTCTTTCAAACGATTATTGTATCTTCTGAAAGAGACAATGCAGTAAAAGCTTTCGAATTTTCGGTGTTGGATTTCCTACCGAAACCAATCACAAGGGAAAGATTCGGAATTTCCATCCAAAGATATCTTTCCTCTCATCCAAATTTATTTTCTCCAAAAGTAATTCCTCTCAAAAAAGAAGAAGGGGTCAATCTGATCGAACCTGAGAATATAATCTTCGCAAGATCTGAAAGAAATTATGCCAGACTATTTACCAAAGACGGAAATGTGGAGAAAGTCAGAAAAACTTTAGATCAACTCCAGAAAGATCTGGAAGCCCACGGATTTTTCAGGGCGCACAGAAGTTATCTGGTCCGCTTGGAAGAAGTCAAAAAGATCTTATTCAAAACACCCACTACTTATAGACTTCTACTTCATACAGATCATAACATTCCTGTTAGTCGATCTCAGGGAAGCAAGCTTCTGTCATTATTCAAAAATTCAAATCATAAGGTTTTAGGTCTGCCGTGAAACATTTCTACGTTGCCATTCGATTTAGAACTAAAAACTTTATATTATCTATAAAGAAACATTTTCAGATCTTAAACGAAGTCAGAAGAAACGAAGAATTCATTCGATCTGCTTACTTCGAAGTATATTTGATACTCAGATATCTTTTTCCTTTTTTATTTGTAGTTTATATTCCATTCGCAGTTCTCGACTGGACTGACTTTCTTAAAAACTCTGGATACTTTCCGCTCTTAATTTATAATTCTATTTTTATTCCAGGTTGTTTTCTTTTTACGGCTTTACTGAATTTTCCAATCCTTAAAAGCGAAAAAAGCAGAAGATGGATCACTATAGCCGGAACATTATTCCTTACTTCTGCGGGTACAGCGATGAACCTGCTTATCTTCCAATTCGGAACTGATATCTCTTTATTTGCATTTACCCAACTTGGGATCGCAGTTCTTCTCCGTTATCCTGATAAAACGAAGAAGGTTATCTATTTCACAAATTACGCAGTATTCTTCGCGGCCATGTTCTGGTTGGGAAAGAACTCATCATTTTTGATCCAAAATTTTTTCTTCACTATGGTCATGACCATTCTATTAGATCTGATCAGTTTTTTAACCAAGGTGAATTCTTTTCATAAAGAACAATCCATCCGTGATCTGAACCGAAAACTGGTAATGGAATCTATAAAAAAATCTGAAATTTTAAGGATAGCAATCCATGATCTTAAAAGCCCTGTCACAGGGATCTTAAGTTTAGTAGGACTTTATACAAGAGAACCAAGTCATATTTCTACAAATCGGATAGATTCTTCTTATGCAGATCCTCCTGAAATTTTGGATCATATAGATAGAACATCCCGAAAAATTTTAGAATCTATCGAAGACATTTTATACCTCGCAAGTTCCGGAGATGCAGAAACGATCGATAACCAAACCCAAAAATTAAATCCAGAACTACTTCTAAAATCAGTTGCCTGCAACCTCAACTTCTTATTCTCCTCGAAGAACATAAGGGTAGAAGATAGACTCTCAGAGTATAATTTCTACTTCCAGGCGAATCCGCAGATTTTATATAGAGTATTCGATAATTTATTAAGTAACGCCGCCAAATTCTCTCCTGAAAATTCAGAGATTTCTCTCAAAAGCCAACTCATCTCGGAAACATATGAGAAAATTCTAATTATCAAAATAGAAGATTCAGGACCAGGATTCCAACCCGAAGACGAAAAAGACATGTTTAGGGAATTCTCCATTCTTTCCGCAAAACCAACCGGCTCTGAATCCTCTAGTGGGATCGGACTCGCATTGGCTAAGAAACTATTGGATAGAATGGGAATTCGTATCCGCTTAGGTAACTCAGAAACCCTCGGAGGAGCCCAGGTGATATTAGAATTTCCGCAATCAAAAGCGAAATAGGGAGTTAAGAACTGGAGGCAAATTAAAATGAAAGATGTGAAGAGAATTTGGCTTGGGGGAATAGTACTAGCGTTATCCGTAACGTCATTTTTCTGTAGCCCTGACCAAAATACGAACAATACGCAGGACCTAGCTTTATTAGGAGGACTTTTAGAAACTTCCGAAAAAGGAGCAGGTAATCTGGCAGGATTAGATAACACGGATCCAAAGGCCCAAAATATTTTGGACGATCTAACGAGCGTTGTCTATGGATCTTACGATGTGGTGTATATTCCTGGTGCAGTTTGCAGTAACGGAACACCTTACAAAATATTCGTGGATCGTGCAGACGGGATCTTGGATTGGATTTTAGGATATTCGAGTAGACTTCTGGTTTATATGGAGCCGGGAGGAGCTTGCTGGGATTACGAAAGTTGTACTGGACAAACAGGCATTAGAGGAGCTGCGAATCCGAATGGTGTTCCTGACAATCATATGAACTTTGGAGCGTTTATAGATCCAAATGTTCCTGGAGGAAGTCCAAACGCTGTAATCTCACCGATTATATTAAAAAACCATCCTACTGGACAAAACGTTAAAACTTCTAATTGGAATAAAGTTTTCCTTCCTTATTGCACTGGAGATGTGTATGCAGGAAATAAGGTCGTAACTTATTCGGATCCAACCGGACAAAATCCTCCGATTACTTATCGTCACGTAGGCGCCAAAAATATGGAACTGGTCATCAATTGGCTGAAGAATAATTTCAATAAGCCGAAAGAGATGCTCGTTTCCGGATGTAGTGCAGGTGGAGCTGGCTCTTTGATCAATTATCATTTCATTAGAAAAGCTTTAAGTCCTTCTAAAAGTTATCTATTGAATGATTCAGGACCTATCTTTCCCGCTCCCGGATTTGGGAACCAATGGCCTTTGCACCAAAAGATTAAAGATGCTTGGAACACAGAGTATTTTATCAGCAAGGCACAACCTGACTTTCCTTCCGTAGATATTCGTGCGGATTATGGAAAGATCAGCGAAGCATTGGCTCAAAAATATCCGAACGACAAATTAGCAATCACTCTATTCAGAAGGGATGCTAATTATTCTATGTATTCTTATGCAAGATTCTATGGATTGGACGAGAACAATCCTGCGGATAAGGAATACATCATTTCCACTCTTTGGGCTCAGGACATTGAGAATTTGAAGGCTCAATACGATAGATATCCAAATCTGGAATACTTTATTCCGTATTACAGAAGTATAAATGAAAGTCATTGCACTTCTATTGTGGAATTTACTGGAACAGAAATAGAAAACACCGGAATTACACTCGGTACCTTCATTAATGATTATCTACTTGGAAGCTCCACTTTCAGAAGTTTCTTTGAAAGTGTGAATCCTAATGATGCAAACGTAACGAATTTCTGGTTCGCGTTAGTTAATCTTCTACTATGATCTCTCGGGGAAGGCGGTGGAATTCACCGCCTTCTTTTTTCATTCTAATGTTAAGCCACTTTTTCTTCTTTCAATGGAACTACATAACCCCAGAAAAGAGCCATAGCAATTCCTGCAATGTACATCCAAATACTAAAGATCGCAGAAGGTAAAGCCACCTTAGGTCCAAAAAATTGGATAGCAAGAGTCATACCCAGAGTAGTGTTCTGGATCGCAACTTCGATAGAGATAGTTCTGCTTTGTCTTTCTGCAATTCCTAGAAGTTTCGGAACAAAATATCCGGCTACAAATCCGAAAGTATTATGAAGAATAACAGCAAGTCCAACTAAAAGGACCATATCTATAAAATTCTCTCTGTTTTTGTAAGTCACGAATGCAACCACAAAAACCAAAAACGCAATGGAGAAAATTTTATAAGGACTTTCTATCTTTTTAGCAAAGTTTGGAAATTTATGTTTTACTGCCATTCCTATAGAAATCGGAACTACTATGATCGCGATCACAGTTTTCAACATTTCGAAAAATGAAATCTGCATCACACTTGAACCAGTTGGATCCAATAAAGAACCGAAAAAAGTAACAATCACAGGAGTAAGCAGCGGACAAAGAAGTGTAGAAAGAGCAGTGATAACAACTGCAAGGGCAACATCACCCTTTGCTAAATAATTGATCAAATTTGATGTGGTCCCGCTTGGACAAGATCCCACAAGAATGACGCCTAACGCGAGTTCGTATTCCAAACCTAAGATCAATACAACTGCGTAAGCAGCCAAAGGCATGATCACGAAATGGCCCAAGGTACCGACCAAGGTTTGGAGAGGAGTTGTAAAAATCCTTTTGAAGTCCCCGATTGCCAGCCCGAAACCCATTCCGAGCATTACGATTGCCAAAAGAGCCGGAAGTAGTCCTTTTTCGACTGCACCTAATTGCATGATTCTCTCCTTAACATAACACCTGTTTTATTATTTTTATCTCCGAGAAGAATCTCGGATTTTCTTTCCGAAAACGTATCTTACTGACCGGAAAGCCCTGATGTGAAAAGCTTTTTTTCTCCCGGGTCCGAACGAGTTTCTAATCCAAAAAACCTATATTTTTCATCGAATCGTCAAAAGAACCCAATCCACCATTTTTATAGTCCAGAAAGTTCTGAATCCAAACAACTTGCATTAGTTTGACATAAAACTAAATCAATTAAGAAAAGGACATTCTCACACATGGAGGAAAGAATGTACACATTATCATTCTCCGTTTTGGAATCCGAATTTTTACAAAGAGCATTAGAAAAATGGAAACTACTTAGATTTAACAGAATGATCCAAAAAAATTGGCCTGTTTATCATAGGCTTGGTCCAAGATTCGAATTTGCATCTAGAGATCTTTTAAAACTAAAAGTCAGATTTCCTTTTAATAATAAAACCAAAGGTTATAATGGGCTTCATTTCGGCGGGGCAATCTACGCATTTGTAGACCCTCTATACGTATTCTCACTTTCTGAAAATTTAGGTCCTGAATATCTTGTATTAGATACAAAAGCAGAGATCGATTTTCTAAAAGCAAGCAACCAAGACCTGATATCAGAAATAGAAATCTCTTCTGAGGACATAAATGCGATCAAAGAAGAATGCAAAAACAAAAGGAAAACGACCCGGATCTATTTTATAGAAATTTTAGATCCGAGTGGCCAGAAAATTGCTATTGTCAAAAAAACAATTTATATTAGGAAACTGAATCCTTCTTTTCCCATAACTTCAAAACTATAAGCCCTGAAAGTATCGCAAACACAAGGAAGATAAAACCTAATGTATATTTCAATTGTAGAATATATCCTATTCCGAAGAGCCACGCATATAAGGAGAATATCGCCAATAACCAGATCCGAATTCTGGAATAGAATTTTTTGCGAGCGGAAACTCCTCCCCATTTTCCCCAGAAGCCGAAAGGTTGCAACTTGGCTGCAAATGCATCTAATACTTTGTCCGGAACGGGAGCGGTCATAAAGGTTACTATAATGGAAACGATCACACTTCCTAAAGCTGTGAAGAATAAAAGATAATCTGCATTTACATCCGGATATACTTTATATAAAATGAGTGAAAGAACTAAAGCAGTTCCCATCCCGGATAATTCCGTCCAAGCATTTGTTCTCCACCAAATCCATCTTAATATTTGAGGTAGACCTAAACCAGATGCCATTGCTAAGAAAAATTTCCAAGCGGATGCGATCGAATTCATCTGGGTTGCAACCAAGATCGCAATGCCCGCCATCACAACTACAGCTATCCTTCCTGCGATGACTGTTTCTTTATTTTTAGCATCTGGTTTTATAAATCTCAGATATAGATCATTCACTAGATAACTGGCACCCCAGTTGATATGAGTGTCTGCAGTAGACATGAATGCTGCCATTAAACTTACGAATACGAATCCCAAACACCCAGCAGGCAAAACGATCTTCATTAGCATTGGGTACGCGATCTCTCTATCAGACTGAACGACTACGCCTGCAGGTTGAAATAAGTCAGCATCATGTAAAGGGAACACTACTAAGCATACAAGTCCCGTTAAAACCCAAGGCCATGTGCGTAAAATAAAATTAGCAATATTGAACCAAAGAGACCCGAGTTCCGCATCCTTAGGAGTTTTTGCAGTATGTAATCGTTGTGCTAAATATCCAGATCCATCTGAATGGTATTGAATCCACCATTGAACTCCTATGAATATTAGGAAAACTTGAAGAGGAAGCCCATGCTCTTCTTCTCCTATCCTTGGCCAAAAAGAAACGATGGATTCTGATTTGCCCGGATACAGTGTCTCTAATTTAGAATAAAGGCCTTCTAAACCACCTACGTATTGGATTGCAAAAATCGCAAATAAGATTGCACCACCTATCCCCAAAGCAAACTGGAATAAATCAGTTAGGATCACACCTTGGATCCCGCCCATACTACTGTAAAAAACTACAACGGAGAAAAGAATAAGAACAGTAAGGGTAGTATTCAAATCTCCTAATATTAAGAAGCTTGGCCAAGCATCAGAGATGGATCTAAATACTTCTGCGCCAAGCAATACATTCCAATCTAAGAATGGAGCAGTGATCTTGGACATTGCCTTGAAAACCCAGCCCAATATGATGGAGTTAAATAAAATACTTAAGAAAAACGCTTTTGCCGCTCTTAGGATTACTGCGCCTGTTCCGGAGTATCGTAATTCTACAAATTCTACATCAGTAAGAACTTCTGCCTTTCTCCAAGAAGCTGCAAAGAAAACTGTAATGATCAGATAACCGATTGCCCAGCTCCACCAAAGCCAGTTTCCACTTACCCCATCCAAGGCAACCATTCCTGTGATAACTAAGGGAGTGTCCGCGGCAAATGTAGTCGCAACCATAGAAGTTCCGAGCCACCACCAAGGAAGTTTTCTATCCGCCACAAAGTAGGAACTCAAACTTTCTCCAGCCTTAGAGGAAAGAAGAACCCCGACCGAAAAAGCGAAAATGATATAAGCTAAGATTAGATACCAATCGATAGGAGAAAAAATGGGGGCCCCCTTCTCCCAAAGCAGGGAGAACTCTCCATAAAGATCGGCCGACTTTCCTTGAAAACAAGGATTCTTTCCCGACTTCCAGATTTGATTTATCTTGATCCCCTCTCCGAGCCCAAAAAGATGGTAGGCAGCGATGGCAAACATAATCGTCCAAAAGTACGGGGGAACTTCAGTAGGATCTCCCGATCGCATCCGGAATGTAGCCGGTAGAATCAAACGTTATCATGAAGAAGGCAACCATGTTGTCGTAGTCGTTTCAGCAATGGGCCATACGACGGATGAGCTGGTGGATCTTGCTGATAAGATCACTAAAAATCCTCCTAAGAGAGAGATGGATATGCTATTGTCCACAGGAGAACAAGTTTCAATTTCTCTTCTCGCGATGGCTCTTTGGGATGTAGGAGTTCCTGCAAAATCATTCACAGGTTCTCAGATCAAAATGATCACTGACGGGAACTTCTCCAATGCAAAGATCCAAGGAGTGGATCGTTCCAGAATTGATGCAGCGTTAAATTCAGGAAACGTTGTGATCGTAGCAGGATTTCAAGGAATAGACCTAGATGAAAACATCACTACGTTAGGCAGAGGTGGATCGGATACTTCTGCGGTAGCGTTAGCTGCCGTGCTTGGCGCAAAAGAATGTGAAATTTATACTGATGTGGACGGGGTGTATACAGCGGACCCAAGAGTGGTTCCCCAAGCCACTAAACATTCCCAGATCACTTACGAAGAAATGTTGGAGCTCGCGAGCCTAGGTGCAGGCGTTCTTCATTCCAGAAGTGTTGAGTTAGGAATGAACTACGATGTGGTGATCCATGTACGTTCCAGCTTTAATAATAATCCGGGGACTCTGGTTGTAAACGAGGACAAAATTATGGAAAAATTGAAAGTAAGCGGTGTTACCGCAAAGAACGACCAAGTCAGAATTACAATCGCAGATGTTCCGGACAAACCAGGGCTTGCAGCAGTTCTTTTTGGAGACTTAAGTTCCAAGGATATTCTTGTTGATGTGATCGTTCAATCTTCTCCTTATAATGGAAGAAATACAATCTCCTTCACAATACCTAAAAAAGACCTGGTTCAGGCTCTTCCTATTTTGGAATCCTTCTGTAATTCTCAAGGAGCTAAAAAGCCTGAGATCAATGAAGAGATCTCTATTGTTTCTGCAGTAGGGATTGGAATGAAATCCCATGTGGGCGTGGCCGCTCAAATGTTCAAAGCTTTGGCGGAAAAAGAGATCAATATCGAAATGATCTCCACTTCAGAGATCAAAATCTCCTGTGTGATCCCAAGAATTCATGCAGAAACTGCCGTAAACAAGATCCACGAGACCTTCGGGCTTTCGAAAAACGGTTGAACAAGAGAGGATCGGGAGCATCCTTTTCCCTGTGTTAGGAATTTTTCCCGGATCCTCAGCTTCATTTTCGCGCAAACTCGCCTTATTCACAGGTATAGTTTCTCTAAGTGTACTCACTTCGGAGATCCGACCTGCTGAATCCTTAAATAGGATTATCGCAACCGTGGGAAATCAATCCATCAGTGAATTGGATTTCGACGATGCTCAAGATAAGTACCAGAAACTTACCAAATATCTCAAAAACGAGGACATGAGAAAATCTCTTCGGACTCGTATCATAGACTTTTTGATAGATAGAGCCGTTGTGGATTCTATAGCGGAAGATGAATCCATCCAAGTGAATGAAAAAAGGTTAGAAAGCGAGATCGAAAAGAGAATGGAGTTTATGGGAGTTACTTCTCGTAAACAATTCGAAAAAGCAGTCGAATCCAGCTCCGGAATGTCTTACGAACTCTGGTATACGGAACTTCCATATCAAATCAAAAAGACTCAGCTTATGCAATACAAGGTGCCGAACCACCCACCCTCTGATAAAGATATTCGTGCATGGTATGCTCAGAATAGAGAGAAGGTAGGATTCGAAGTCCAATACAGACAGATTGCCATCTCTCCTAATAATGATTCTATCACAGAAGAATCTAGGATCCATAAAGAGGCGAGCGAGATCAAAAAAAATGTTCTATCTGATCCTGCGTCCTTTGGTTTAATCGCTGCTTCTCCTAGAAACACAGACGCAAACTTAAGAGCCAGAAAAGGACTTATGGATTGGGTCTCTTCTTTCGAATTATATAAAACAAATCGCTCAGTTGCAGTGGCATTATCTACTATACCCGTTGGCTCAGTATCAGAAGTATTCAGAGATGAAAGAAAACGTTATTGTATCGTTAAGGTAGAAGGGAAAAGACCCACTCCTTTAGAAAACGTTCGCCAAGGTATTGTAAATCTTCTAAGTCGCGAAAAAGAAGACGAAAATTTTATAAAATGGGTAAGAGAATCCAGGACCACTGTGCCGATACAGATCTTCGACGACATTTATAAAAAAGAGAACAAGATCCCGGACCAACAAGAAACATTTACCCTGGATTAAGTTCGGAAATCTCCAGCTAAACAGATCCATTTGAATATGAAATTTCCCCCCCAAGCTATCGTATTTTATCTAAAAGAAGATCTTATATCTGTAAAAGGAAATATAGATCAGGAAAGTCAGCTTCATTATTTAGAATTTACTCTTAAAAAATTATCTTCTGTATTAAAAGGAATTCCAGTTTATTCCAATCGTAAGCTCGGATCAGGAGAAGAATCCAAAAAGATAATCAATCAATTAGGATATTCTGATTTTATAATGATCCAATCCAATACAGAAGCAGGATTTTTTTCTGAGATATGTGACTCACTTCCCTCTTCCAGAACAGGAGATGCAGAATGGGACGAGACTTGCTTTTTAGTTTTTGATGGGTTTGCACCTATATTGGATCCCAATCTTACGCAAGAATTGATCCTTCGTCACGAAAAGTATCTGGCCCAGTATTCTTATTCTGAAAATCTTCCTGCGGGAATTGTTCCTAGGATTCTTTCCAGAGAATTTGTGAGAAGTTTGCCTGCGGGATATACAGGTGGAACCCAAGACTTTCTAGCGAAAAACATCAATCAATTCGATACTGAAATTTTTTATACTTCTCCTGATCTCAGACAATGGAGATTAGACTTCTCAGCGAATAATCCAAGATCTTTCAGATTATTATCTTCTTTTTTAAAAGAAAAGGAAAACTGGAAGTATGACGAGATCCAATCTTTCCTGATTTCCCGCCCTGAAATATTTCGTTCAGCTCCTAGCTACTACGAAGTGGAATTATACAGAGGTTGCGAATACGAATGCAATTTCTGCCCAAGACAAAATCTAAAACCAGAAGAAGATAATCTTGCCTTAGACCCCCAGGTTTTAGATAAACTTTTATCTCAAGCAGAAGACCAGGGACTTCCTTATAGTGTATGTTTTGGCGGATTAGGAGAACCAACACTTCATCCAAAGTTTCCTGAGCTTGTTCAAAAAACTTTAGCTTCTTTCAATCTAAAGGAATTATTTATAGAGTCCGCCTTATACGGCGACCTTTCTGGTTTTATCAAATTACTTTCCTCCTTAAAAGAAGAAGAAAAGAAGAAGGTCAGCTTGATCGTAAACCTGACCACCAGAGATAAAAAATCGTATTCTCGACTTTATGGAAAAGACAATCTAGATCAAGTATTACAAAATCTGGCAGCAGTTTCTAATGTTTTACCTAAGTCTTCGATCCATCTTCAATTCCTGAAAATCCAAGAGGTGGATGCGGAATTAGATTCCTGGTATGAACAAGCCCAAAAAGAAGGGTATGAAATCATTTTACAAAAATATAATTCTTATTCGGATACTCTTCCTCAGCGTAGAGCCTCAGATCTTACACCTTTAGGTCGCGATTTTTGTTGGCATATTTCTAGAGATATTTATTTGAATGCCACCGGAGAAGTTTCTATTTGCAAACAAACTCCTGGCTCTAAAAAACATTCTTTAGGAAATCTAAATCAGGATTCCTTAGAGCAAATTTGGGCAAAAGGAAATCCATTCTTCACTTCTTCCGCGAAAGGAGCACACGAATCCATCCCTGCCCCTTGCCTTTCCTGCGATGAGTGGTATACTTTTAACGCCTAAACCTAAGATCCGCTCTCTATTCGCTTTTATTCAGGCGAGGACCGGATCTACAAGATTCCCTAAAAAAGTAATCCGTCCGATCCCTTCTCATTCGGATAAAACGATCTTAGATCATATTCATTCTCGAATCTTAAAGATCCTACCGAATTCCAGGATCATTTATCTGATCCCAGATGGAGATACTGAACTAGAATCTTTTTTGGAAAAGAAAGGAATGAATCACTTCTCTGGACCATTGGAAGATGTTCGCCTAAGATATATTCTTGCTGCAAAAAAATTCGGCGCGGATGCAATTCTTAGATTAACTGGAGACAATCCTTTTTACGATACAACTCATTTGGATCTACTTCTCCAAACATTTATAGAATCCGATTCGGATTTAGCTTATTTTAAAGGGTTACCTCTTGGAACAGGAGGAGAGGTTTTCAGAACTTCTGCACTTCAAAATCTTTCTGACTCAGAACAGGAGGAAAGACATAGAGAACATGTAAGCATTCATATTAAAGAAGATCCTACAAAATACAAAATCACCGCAATCCCAAGTCTGCTAACAAAAGAAGAAGGTTCCAGATTAGCAAATTTCAGACTGACCGTGGACACAACGGAAGATTTTGAAACGATCTCTAATCTACTGACCCAAAAATCATTCGAGTCGATCGGCAATTTTAATACAAAAGAATTTTTAGAATGGGAGAAGAAAGAACCTTCTCTATTCCAAAAAAATTTGGATGTCCCTCAGGTAAAATTTAATCTACCTTCTCCAAACCAAACGATCAAAGGAAAGATTGGCGTATTGGTCGCGCCCGCAAAAGAATTCGGTTCCGGACATTTTTCCAGAACTTCACTTTTGTATTCTTTTTTACCCTTTAGAGGTTGGGAACCAGAATGGCTTTCTACATTTCCAAAAGATGGAGAATATGATATTCTTCTAATAGATTATAGAGATATCGATATTCCGATCACTTACCAAAAAACAAAAGTCCTACTCCTAGATCATTTCGGTGATGACAAAAAGAAATACGATTTTTGGGATCTTCTTCCTCATCCACAAAATGATCCGAACTTTGATTGGAGCCAAATCTTAATTCCACCAAATCTAATTTCTTCTGCAATGAGTGAAGAAAAAAATCCGGATAAAGAATACGGAATTTTTTGTTACGCTGGAAACTTAGGAAAAGAAGAATCCGAAAATCTAGATAGATTCCTGATCCAAAATTCTTCTAAAAAAAGAATTAGGATCGGAGGAACTGTTCCTAATACGAATGGGATAGAATATTTTCCTAGACTTTCGCGAGTTCAGTATCTGCAAACACTCAGGTCTTCTGAAACCTTTCTAGGATACTTCGGCCAAAGTGTATTCGAGGCCTTATATTTAAAAATACCTTCTGTAACGTTCTCTATTTCGCCTATTCATAGAGAACTTTCTTCTATTTTAGAAAAATATAAAATTCCATTCACAGACTTAAACGGAGAGACAGAGTTTTCCTTAGGGATAAAGTCAATCGGTGAGGATGGATATAAACTTCTTCTCGATAAAATAGATTCTTTATAAAAACCAAAAAACCTCCGCGACTTTGCGCCTCTGCGTGAAATTAAAAAATAAAAAATTACCACGCAGAGACGCGGAGCCGCAGAGGCAACTAACGTGCCCGTACCAGGGCGGCATTATATTTTGAGACAGTGCGGAATTTGGATTCCACATTCCGCCTACACAAACCCACGTTCCAACACCGACTCGACCGACCGTCGGATTTTCCGCCAGAAAGTCAGGAAACATTTTTCATTTTATTTGTTTCCTTTGTTGATTTTTTTGCCCGTTGTTTTGAAATATGTTTGACCGACGCATAGTCGGATGTATTGTCAAAACCGACTAACGGTCTATACCGACCGTCGGTTTAGCAGGAGGAACCACCATGATCCCAGCGAAAATCTCCACAAAAGAAAGAATTCTCAACGAATCCAGAAGGCTATTCTTCGAAAAAGGGTACGAAACCACATCCATTCAGGATATTCTATCCGCTTTAGATATAGCTAAAGGAACCTTTTACCACCATTTTCAATCCAAAGAAGAACTTTTAGAAGAGATCGCAGTGCAATTCGCAAAAGAAGCACATGCGGCCATGCAAGTAGAGATTGGAGATTTGGGATCAGAAGGCACCGGCCTGGATAAACTCCGCAGAGCACTCATTGTTGCAAGAAATTGGAAAAAAGGTAAATCAGAAGAAGTTCGCTTCCTTCTAGAATCCCTTTTCTCAGCCAGCAATCTTCAATTGAGAGATAAGATACGACGCAAATCGGTAGATTTAAGTTTTCCGTTATTTGCTTCTTTGATAGTAGAAGGCCAGCAGGACGCGTCACTCAAGAGTGAATTGAGAGCAGACCACCTGACTTCCATAATTTTTGACCTAAGTGATGCTTTGGGTGAAAAAGTTGCTTTCTATCTTTTAGGAAGAAGTAAAGAATCCGAGGCCGATCTATACGACTTGATGCTTTCTTATCACAAAACGATAGAAGATCTTCTCGGCTGCCCAGATGGCGGATTAGATTATTTTAGCAGAGAAGATTGGAGCGAGCTCGCTCAACTTTTCAAAGGTGGTGCGGTTTCTACTCCAAGCTTGGAACCTTTACCATTGGTTGCGAACGCAGGTTAAGTGAACAGGGTCCTGCCCCTAGGACAAATATATGCTACTTTATGCATTAGTTCCCACACTCCCTAGATTGGATTCAAATTCAAATCCAGATGTGGAGGACTATTTAGAAAGAACTCCTTCCGTTAGGAGTGAAAAATTACAGGATTTGGTGGATTCGATTCGGGAAGAATTTTCCGATCTTAGAGAAAGCCTGAAATATGGTATGCCTACTTTCGAAAGGAATGGGCGATGGGTCGCATTCTCGAACCATAAAAGCCATCTTTCTATTTATTTCTGCGAAGAGTCTTTTGTGAGGGCATTTCGTGCTAAGTTTCCAAAATCGGAAAATGGCAAGAACTGCATATTGATTAAGGATAAGGAGAAGTTCCCTTCTTCTTATCTCAAAACTTTGCTCAAAAAGACCTTACAATAAGGAAAGATATCTCTCTAATTATCTCGTTATAAACAGATCTTTAGTTCTTAAGGCCCCGGAATAACACTCTGGGGCTTTTTTTATAATATTCCCACTTAATTACAAGGTTAGTACGACTTGACCTCACCCTCCGACGGAAAATTCTATCCGAACGAAGGCTATGAAGAAACAAATCAGCGATCGCTACGAACCTACCAGCGTAGAACCGAAATGGATCTCTCTCTGGGAGAAAGAAAAAAGTTTTGAGCCCAACCTCAAAGCAAGGGAATCTTTTACCATCGTTCTTCCTCCTCCTAACGTGACCGGAAGCCTTCATATCGGCCACGCACTCAATCATACTATCCAAGATATTTTAACTCGTATTGAACGCAAAAAAGGGAAATCTGCTCTTTGGGTTCCGGGCACAGACCATGCAGGGATCGCAACTCAAGTAGTTGTAGAAAGAGAACTCGCTAAAGAAGGCAAAAAAAGAACGGACTTCACTAGAGAAGAATTCGAAAAGAAAGTTTGGGAATGGAAAGAACACTCAGGTGGAATGATCCAAAACCAACAAAGGCTTTTGGGAGAATCCGTAGATTGGTCCCGTTCCAGATTTACTATGGACGAAGGATTGTCCAAAGCGGTCTTCAAAGTTTTCAAAACATTATATGACGAAGGTTTAATATACAGAGGCGAAAGGATCATCAACTGGTGTCCCAAAACTCTAACAGCTATTTCAGATCTGGAAGTAGAACATAGGGAAGTGAAAGGTAAACTCTACCATTTACGTTATCCGATTGTTGGACAACCGGGTAAATATCTGATCGTTGCGACTACAAGACCTGAAACTATGTTTGGGGACGTTGCAGTTGCAGCTCATCCTGATGACGAAAGATATAAATCTTTAAAAGGTGCGGAGTTGGAACTCCCACTTACTGATAGAAAGATCCCACTTTTATTCGATTCTTTCGTAGATAAAGAATTCGGATCCGGTTTAGTGAAGATCACTCCTGCTCATGATCCGAATGACTTTGAAGCAGGACAAAGATTAGGACTTAAACCTTTACTAGTGATGAATCCTAATGCGACTCTAAATGAGAATGCAGGTAAATACGCTGGATTAGAAAGATTCGTAGCTCGTAAAAAAGTAATCGATGATCTACAAGCTCTCGGCCTAGTAGAAAAGATAGAAGAACACACTCATTCTATTGGTCATAACTCCAGAGGCGGAGAAATAATAGAACCTTACTTATCTACTCAGTGGTTCTGCAAAATGAAACCTTTGGCTGAACTTGCGGTCCAAGCAGTTCAATCGGGAGAAACTGAATTTGTTCCTAAACTTTGGGAAAAAACTTTCTACGAGTGGATGAACAATATTAGAGATTGGTGTATCTCCCGACAATTATGGTGGGGACATCGTATCCCTGCATATCATTGCAAAAATTGTAAACATATAGAAGTTTCCGAAACAAATATTATTAATTGTCCTAAATGTAATTCCACAGAAGTGGAACAAGACACAGATGTTTTAGATACTTGGTTCTCTTCTCAACTTTGGCCGTTCTCTACTCTGGGCTGGCCCGAGAATACCGAAGATCTTAAAAAATTCTATCCTACTTCGGTGCTTGTTACCGGATTCGATATCATATTCTTCTGGGTAGCTAGAATGATCATGATGGGAAAGAAGTTCTTAGGAAAGGCTCCTTTTCAAAAAGTGATCATTCACGGATTAGTAAGAGATAAAGAAGGTAAGAAGTTCTCCAAGTCTATAGGAAACGTTATCGATCCTTTGGACATGATGAATAAGTACGGAACCGATTCTTTCCGTTTCTTCTTAGCTGCTACTTTACCTGAAGCAAAAGACGTTCTTTTTGATGAAAGCAGATTAGACGGCTATCGTTCTTTCTGCAATAAGATCTGGAACTCCAGCCGTTTCATCCTAATGAACTTAGATGCAGATTGGAAATTAGAAGATCTTGAATCAAAGTACGGTTCGAAATTAGAACCGATGGACAAATGGATACTTCATAAGTTCAACGAAACTCTTGCCAATTATGAAAAAGCATATTCCAAATTTCTGTTTTTCGAAATGGCTTCTCAGATCTATGATTTTGTTTGGGGAGACTTCTGCGACTGGTATATCGAGTTAGTTAAACCGCGAATTTACGGAAAGCTGGGAGAAGAATCCCAAGAGATCGCAAAACAAGTACTTGCAAGTATTCTAATTAAGGCGTTAGGACTTCTTCATCCTTTTATGCCATTCTTAACGGAAGAGATTTACGAAGTATTTAGTGAGGGAGATTTTTTAATCCAAACTCCTTTCCCGACTTCTTATAATGTTTCCGCCGGTGATGAAGGCGTTCAGAAAACAATTATTCTACAAGATGTAGTCACCCAGATCCGTGTTCAAAGAGCGGAAAATGGTGTTCCATTAGATAAAAAATGTAAGGTGATCTTAAAGTCTTCGGAACCTTTGGTCGCTTCTGCAGTAAAAGACTTTGAGTTCTCTATCTTACAATTAGCTCGTTTAGAAAGTATAGAAGTGAATGCGAACTATACTGGAGAAAAAACGGACTCAGTTGGCGCGTTCCGTTTCGGAGAAGTAATTCTTCCTTTGGCAGGAATGATAGACTTCGAAAAAGAAAGAGCACGTATAGACAAAGAATTGCAGAAATTGATCCAAGAAGAAGAGAAACTCGCTTCTAAATTAGGAAATGAGAACTTCATCGCAAAAGCGAATCCGGATGTGATCGAAAAAGAAAAAGAAAAACTCAAAACTGTCCGTGATAAAAAAGAAGTTCTCCAAAAAGGTTTGGAAAAACTAGGTTAATTTTTCAGACTAAATCGTGGTGAAATATTATGTCTAAAATCCTTTTAATCGGCTCCGGGGGTCGTGAGAGCGCTATTGCTTATAAACTTCGCCAGTCCCCTAAGCTAAGCCAATTACATGTTTTTCCGGGAAACGGAGGCTTTCCTGATTCTGAGATTTTAGCCCCAAATTCTTTCGATCTGAAAAGTAAATCGTCCGTTCAAAGCTTCATTCAAAAAAATGAATATGATTTAGTAGTAATTGGTCCAGAAGATCCATTAGTAGATGGGATCGGAGACTGGTTAGCAGAGATAGGAGTCCCAGTTTTCGGACCTTCTGCCTATTGTGCCCAGATAGAAGGCTCTAAAGAATTTGCAAAAGCATTAATGATAGAAGCCGGAGTCCCTACTGCTAAGTATGCTTCTTTCGAAAATTATGAATCTGCATATTCGTATGTTCAAAAAGAAGGAGCACCTATTGTAATCAAGGCTGATGGTCTTGCTGCAGGTAAAGGTGTAACAGTCTGCACTGAGCTCTCTCAAGCGACACATGCGCTAAAAGAGATCTTTTTAGATAATAAATTCGGAAAAAGCGGATCTAAAGTTGTTATAGAAGAGTTCATGGACGGACAAGAAGCCTCTATCTTTGCAATCAGCGATGGAAATACATATTTCACTCTTCCTGCTGCTCAAGATCATAAAAGAGCGTATGATGGGGATCAAGGCCCTAATACAGGCGGCATGGGCGCATACTGTCCTGCCCCGATCGTCACTAAAGAAACATTAGAAAAAGTGAATACACTCGTCTTCCAACCTGTATTCGAGATCTTCCGCAAGAAAGGAAATCCGTATAAAGGCCTTTTGTATGCCGGGTTAATGATAGATGGCAAAGGAAATCCGAGAGTTGTAGAGTTCAATTGTAGATTTGGTGACCCTGAGACACAATGTGTGTTACCGATGTTAGAAGGTGACTTACTCGAAATCTTCCAAGCGTCTGCCAAAGGGGCACTTGGAGATGTAAAAATAGGTTTGAAACCCGGAGCATCCACCGTAGTCGTTTTGGCCGCGGAAGGTTACCCCGATTCTTATGAAAAGAATATTCCTTTAAATTTACCTGAAACAAATAGTAAAGATCTTGTAGTTTTTCATGCGGGCACTTCAAAAAAGGATGGAAACTTAATATCGACAGGTGGAAGAATTCTAGGAATCTCTTCTTACGGTAAGGATCTAAAAGAATCTGTAGATAAGGTTTATTCTTATTTAAGCGGTTTCAAAATTTCCAAAACCTTCTTCCGTAAAGATATCGCGAGTAAAGCTCTTTAATTTTATGCCTTTTCTAGTTTCCGGAAATATCGATTTAGTCGAAAGGACGAACCTTCGCAAATTAGAAAAACATTTAGGGATTATTCTATCCCCTCATCAGTATCCATTAGAACAATATAATCTAATTCGCGCTTCTTTAAAACAAAAACTAGATTCGGATACTCTTATCCGCTCCATGACAAGAAGAGAACTATTATCTTTTATTTATATACTCACTCAATTCGGTGACGTAGTCCAAAAGGAAACTCCTGACGAGTATTTGGATGTGGAAAATGTTCCTGTCGTAATTGAATGGCAGGCTGGTCATTATATGATCCCATACGAAGTTTTGGATTTTTTAGCACAATCTAGAGTGTTCCGAAATCAAAACTACCTATTTGCATTGATACCTGCACTTCCAAGCAAAGAGAAGAAAGCATGGTTAGAATGGATCGGTGCAGGTTATGGCAGAACCTTCCCTCGCGAGATAAATCACGAACTATATTTTCAGTGCAGACATCTGCAAAAACCTTTCCAAGGTAAAAGTTTAGTCCAAGAGGAATCCATCCGACTGGACCAACTTTGGGCTCCAGGCAAAAACGAGACCGTGGATTGGTTCTATAAAGGGATTATGCCTTTTTATTCTTCCATGAAAGAACTACAACGTTCCGAAAGAGACCCATTTCTTCTGCATGTTTTAGATCTGATCCGCTCCGGAAAACTTGTCCTAAAACGCCTCCCGGAAGAATTTGGCAGAAAGGAAGAATACCAGCTTGTCTCAACAGTCGAAGGAAACACTCCTCAACTCAGAGATACAGTATTTAGCTGGGAAGAAGCCAGAGAAGAAAGCGAAGATTTCCTCTTCCGATAAATACTCTCTCTCCTTTACACTAGGATCTCGACTGCAGCCGTAAATTTGCAACAGATTAATATTATATATTTTATTGGACCGAAATGGAAGTTAAGAACGCCAAGGAACTGAAGCGCCTTTCTAAAGAACTTCAAGAGAACTTTTTAAATCGCTGGAAACTTTTGAATCTGGATAAGGACCAAGACCAGCTCAAATCATATAATGATCGTATTGCGGAGCCCACTTTCTGGGATAACCCTGACCAAGCAAAATCGATCAGCCAAAGAAAGACTGAATTAGAAAGAAAGCTGGAACCTTGGGTCAATATACGCCGAGATATATTAGATTTTCCTGATTTAGTCGAACTCACTTTCGACGAAAAGGGAGAGGATGGAGTCGATGAACTCAGCTCTGAGTACCAAAGACTAAAATCTGAATTCGAAAGACTGGAACTTTTAGGCGCTCTAAACGAACCAGAAGATATGAAGCCTGCATTCTTGAATATCCATCCGGGTGCTGGTGGAACAGAAAGCCAAGACTGGGCAGAGATGCTTTTCAGGATGTATCTAAAATATTTCGATAAAAAAGGATACCAGTACAGCGTTGTAGACTTCCAAGAAGGAGACGGTGCCGGTATCAAAAACGCCACCATACATGTGATCGGCGATTTTGCTTATGGATTTATGAAATGTGAAAATGGAGTGCATCGTTTGGTGAGAATCTCTCCGTTTGATGCAAACAAACGTAGACATACATCTTTCGTTTCCGTTCACGTAAGCCCAGAGTTGGACGACGATATTGATATCAAGATAGAAGATAAAGATATCCGAGTGGATGTATACCGTTCTTCCGGAGCGGGTGGACAGCACGTTAACACCACCGACTCTGCAGTTCGTATCACTCATATTCCAAGTGGGATCGTTGTTGCTTGCCAAAACGAAAGATCCCAGATCAAAAATAGAGACACTGCTTTTAAAATGTTAAAAGCAAGACTTTATGAATTGGAACAAGAAAGATTAAAAGACGATTTAGAAAAAAAATCCGGAGAGAAAAAAGACATCTCTTGGGGAAGTCAAATCCGCTCTTACGTATTCCATCCTTATAATATGGTGAAAGATCACCGTACAGATCAGGAAACTGGAAACGTGCAGGCAGTCATGGACGGAGATATAGAACCGTTCATCATGGCTTACTTAAAGACTCTTTAATATTTCTCCTGAACTCCTTCTAAGAAGATGGTAACGATTGCATCGAATGCCATCGTATTAGAATATGGACTTTGAAATAGGTATGTCGGATTTAAGATCCCATCCACTGCAGCTAATAAAATATCGATCGTCAACTCCGGTGTAACATCTTTGCGTATCTGTCCTGCTTTTTGTCCTTCCCGGAGAAGGTCCGCTAAACTCAATATCCTTTGCTTCCGAAAATCCCTCATAGTAATAAACAAATCAGGACGAACCATCTCTATATCTTTAGCAAATGTTTTGGACATCTTAGATCCTAAATCCGAAATGAAGAATAAGATCTCCTTCAGACGATCGATTGGATCTTTTGCCTTATCCTGCAAAACTTTATCGAACTTTGCCTGGACCTTCGATCTCATTAATTCGAAAACAGAATCGATTAGCTTATCCTTGGTATCATAATATTTATATAATGTTCTTTTGCTGATACCTATATGTTTTGCGATTTGATCTGTATTCGTTTTGGCAAAACCGGAGGATAAAAAAAGAAGAAAGGTTCTTTCCAAAATTCTATCTATCATTTCTCCTCCTTCCCATTTGAAATCATACCATCTACAAGTTTGATCTGCCTTTTGGCGGATTTTGCAAAATCAGGGTCGTGGGTGACCATAATCACCGTAGTTCCTTCAGTTTTGTTGATATCTTTAAAGATATCCATAACAATCTTTGCATTCGCTGAATCTAATGCGCCCGTGGGCTCATCTGCAAAAAGATATCTGGGTTTCATTACCAGTGCTCTTGCAATGGAAACCCTTTGCATCTGTCCTCCAGAAAGTTTAGAAGGAATATGATCCAACTTGTCCCCCAGATCGAATCGTTTCAAAAGACGAATCGCATCTTCTTTCTTTTCTTTCAGTTTTCCCGCTTTTAGAGCAGGCATAAGAACATTTTCAAGAGCAGTAAACTCAGGAAGAAGATAGTGAAATTGGAATACAAATCCCATATGAACATTTCTGAATGAATGCAGATCGGCCTGGGGCAAAGAGTCGATAACCCTTCCATCTATACTTATCTTTCCCTCGGAAGGATCATCTAAGCTACTAATCAAATATAAAAGTGTACTTTTTCCAGATCCCGATTTTCCAGTTAAAGAAACGAATTCATTTTCTTTTATCTCCAGGCTAATCCCTTTAATGATATCCGTAGGAGGTTTTCCAAAACTCTTTTTAACGTTTTCTAATATGATTCCCATTATTCCCCCCGAATGATCTCTATTGGAGAAAGTTTACTGGCAGATCTTGCCGGAAAAATACTCGCAATCAAAGTTGCAATAAATGCGAGTAAGAATGCTTGAAAATAGATAGAAGGAGCAAATGAAACCATCATCATTCCAGATTTGGTCTGCATAAGAGGATTAGAAAAAGATACATGCTCCAGTCTTCTACAGATTAGATTGCCGAGAAACATTCCTAAAACTCCTCCGGCCACTCCTAGTATTAAACCTTGGATCAGGAATATTTTCAGAATGTCATTTGCTTCGTATCCTATGGATCTAAGAATCGCGATCTCTCTTCGCTTTTGCCCGATCACAATGTTTAGAATATTATAAATTCCGAATCCTGCTACGAGTAATATTGTTCCTACTAAGGCGTAACGGATCGCATCTTGCATTTTAAATAAGGAAATAAATGTGGCATTTACATCTTCCCAGCTTTGCACTTTTACGTCGCCAGATTCTGCCCATTCTCTCGCCTTAAGAGTAGCCTTAGAGACATCCTTAAGACGAACCGCAATATCGCTGATACGATTCGGAGTCTGGTTTAAACTTTGGACATCTCCTAAATTTGCGAATGCAGTAGTCTCATCGATTGCCTTATTTCCCATTTGAAAAGAGGCTGCTATCTTAAAAGGAATCGGCTCCGACTTTCCTGTACTAATATAAATGGTGTCGGATATCCTAGCGCCCAATAACAGCCTCAAACCTTCACCGATCACTAATTTATTGCCGCTTTCTTTAATTTCTAAAAAATCACCTTGAATGATATTTTCATTAATCCTAGCGACTTTGGCTTGAAACTCCGGCTTCACCCCGATGAGTCGTCCTGCCTCTGCAATCTTTCCTCTTCTATATATTACTTTTATCTGAAGTTGTGAAGAACTTGCTTCTACTTCTGGATCTGAAGAAACCTTCTTTTGCCATCCTGCTTGGTTCTCAATCTGTTCAGTGTCCCTTCTTCCAGAAGGAGGAACTGACCAAAAAGGAATTTCCTTAGAATGAAAAAGCACCTGATCTAAATCCTTCTCTCCGATAATTTTCACCTGAGAAGAGATCCTAATATGAGCATCATTATTCACAAGTTGGTCGATTAGATATTCTCTTAAGCCCAACATGATCCCTGAGATCACTATATAAGCAGTCGCTCCTAAAATAATCCCGAGTAAAGTAAGGATAGTTTGTTTTTTACGGGCGGACATCTGCCTAAGAGCGATAAACAACATTTATTTATCCTCCTGGACAAGCACCTTATCTCCTAAACGCACATCTCCGGAAACAAGTTCGGCATATTCCCCATTCGTAAGACCAGTTTCTATCTTTCTAACGAGAACTTTACCATTTTCTAATACTTTAATTTTTCCAGATTGGATCCCTTTGATCGGAACTAAAATAACGTTTTCTTTACTCGAAGTCTCTATCGCGACATCGGCAGTCATCCCAGGAAGTATCTCGGAAGGAATTCCGATCGGAGTAATATGTACTTGGAACTGTCCGTCAGCGGGATATACAGACTTTACTTCTCCTTCAAAGTTTTTATCCCCTAATGCTTCAAAGCGGACCCGAACCTTCTGTCCTTTTTTGACTCTTACTGCACCCTTCTCTTCCAAAGATACTATTAGGTATCTTTTCTTAAGATCCATTACAGTCACAACCGGAGTCTGAGGAACGACAGTTTCTTTGGTTTCATACGCAACGTTAGTCACCACTCCAGAAAAAGGGGACCGCATGGTACCAAAACTATCAAACTCTACTAGAGGGGTTCCTTCTTGGACCTGGTCCCCTTCTTCTACATAAATCCTTCGAATGGCAGAAGGTATCGCAACCCTTAGATGATAAACTTCCGAGGAACTTACTGTCGCAAGACCGTATACTGATTCTATAATAGAGCCTTGGATAATTTCTGAAACATCCTTGTCGGAATTCCGACCCTTCCAAACAAAAAGTATAAGAAGTAAGAATATAGGGAGAAAGCCCCAAACAAGAAGTTTAGGTCTGTCCTTGAATTGAAGGATCCAACGAGCAAATGGAAGAGAAATTTTCATAACCTTGTCCTGATATTACTAGGACGAAACGTGTTTGAACAGTAAACTATTTTATTGCATTTTAGTTTACATTAATAAATGTCATTTTGGCAGTAATATTCTATCTCGAAAATCTTAGTAGTATTAGCATGCAGTATAGGAGTTCCTACAATCGATGACCAATCAGCCGTACCACTTTGATTTATATTTACAACTCAGCATGAATTTATAACTATATCGAATCTCGAATTCAGAGGATCTATATGAACAAAACAGTTATTAAAGTTTTATATTGGGCGACCACAGGTCTTATCGCTGTTGGAAATTTATTTGGAGCTTATGCATACACAAGTCAAAGCCCGCAGGTTTTAGAAGGACTCGCTCATCTAGGATATCCTGGATACTTAGCGTTAATTTTAGGGCCTGCAAAGGGCTTAAGCGCGATTGCACTTCTTTATCCTAAATTTCCAAGGCTGAAAGAGTGGGCTTACGCAGGAGTCACCTTTAACGTGTTAGGTGCTGGACTTTCTCATCTTCTTGCAAAAGATCCAAATTATGCGACTCCATTTATTTTCTTAGTTTTGGTTGCTGTTTCTTATACTACTTGGAGAAAACTGGAAGCTGAAAAAGCTTAAAATCTTCCAAAGAATAAGATAACTGGCGGGAAAGATTTGGGCGGCCCCCTTCGGGTCGCGCTGCTTCGATTTCGCTTACGCTCATCCGGACACAATGTGTCCGGACTAAAGATCTTCGCATCGCTGCCGCTGTTACTAAAACAAGAATATAAAGTTCAAGTAAAATCTTAATGTAGGAGCTCCTACAAGAGATGAAAAATTTGTTTGCCAGAATTAAAATTTTCTGATATGCGAATGGCAGCTCTCCCACAAGCCACTCCCCCCAATCCCAATGCAGGGTGGGGGCGATCTCTAATTCATGTTGGAATTCCAACATGAATTAATTTACCTACGTAAGGAGCGATCTTCACTTCTTAGAACCCGCGAGAGATCGAGCCGGGGTCAGAAAAATCGCGAATGCGATTTTTTGACCGGAGGTGAGAGCTCGGTCCGCAGGACGCGGCCAAAATATCTTTAAAAAGAAACGATTGGTTCTCTTCTTCCGAATTGTTTGCCGTATTCTTCCCAAAATTTTCCGTTTGGGTTTCGAGGATTTTTTCGATCTCTGAATTCCGGTTTTAATCCTAATAAAAAATACATCGCGGTCTTTTCTTTATTTTTCACTGGAAGTTTTCCGCGTGACTTGAACTGGAAATACTCATCTGTTAAATCGACAATAGATTGAGTCACGTTTACTTTACCGGGTTCGCTATTGGATTCCATTCGGCTTGCAAGATTGACCGTGTCTCCCCAGACATCATAGGAGAATTTTCGTGCGCCTATAACTCCTGCAACCAAGGGTCCAGAGTGGATACCTATCCTTGCCTTCCAGTTGGGACCTTTTTTTAATTTAGATAATTCTTCTAGACGTTCGAGCATTTCTAACGCAGCGAGTAAACTATCTACTGCGTGAGAAGATCTGTAAGAAGGAACACCTGCCACACACATGTAGGCGTCCCCGATCGTTTTCAATTTTTCTAATCTATGTGTTTCGGTCACTGAGTCAAAATGCCTAAAACAAAAATCTAATTCTTTTACAAGATCATTTGGGGTGAGTTTTTCTGCGATGGAGGTGAATCCGTAAAAGTCTGTGAATAGGACCGTGGCCTGAGAGATCAGCCTTGGTTCGGAGCTTCCAGTCTTCTTGAGTTCTTCTGCTGTCTCCCTAGGAAGTATATTTAATAAAAGTAATTCTGTTTTCGCTTTTTCTTCTTTGAGAGAGCGATCCGCATCCCAAGCTGCTTGTGCCAATTCTTTGCCTATAAAGGAAAACCATGCAACAACTAAGATCAAGCTAGTGAAGTAAAAGTAACTTCTATATTTAGGTTCTAAGCTAAGTATAGGATCGAAAAAATATGGTATGATATGAACTGCAACAAACAGCAGCGCAAGTGCTGTTTCCATCATATAGATATATTTTTTTTCTTCAGGAGGGAAGATATAAAATGGAAATGCAAAACTTGCGATAATATAAAGATCTAATCCTGCTTCTTGCGGCAAGATCCTGGAGATCATCAAAAGCTGCATTGTCCCTACAGCTGCGAGTAATAGTCGCGCTGCCTTATGGGAACGTATAAAATTAAAGAATAATACGAATGCATATCCAAATACATTTACAGTCCAAAGTAAATATAGCCAGATCGGAAACACTAATCCAAAAGAAGTGAATACAATATAGTAAACTAATGTAAATATTGCAGTGATCAATACCACTGCATTAGTAGCGACTATATATCTGGCTCCGGGTGCGTCTTCTACTCCGATCGATAATAATTTTTTCCAGATCCTTTCCGGCACCCGGCAATATTCGAACAAGGTTTTGAAAACGCTCATAGGCGACTATTTCGTCGGGATTTTCCGTAGTTGGAAATACTTATTTATCCGATGTAGCAAAATTCTAAAACGGCGAACATTCGGTATTCTAAGAAGAGACTTCGACGGTTTTTCGGATATGATCCAAAACCCTATAATGGATCTTATGCAAAATCCAATGGATCCAAACATTCCAATACGTAGTGGGAGCAAATTTATTTGAGAACCAGGTCCTGCCGATTAAAAGTGTCTCGTTCTTACTCAATGGAACCAGTTGGAAACTTCCTTTTTTGGAAGCAAAGTATCCGTCCAGATGTGTAGGTCTGATATTCTTATAAGGACTTAACTCTTTCATTGCATCCGGTTGGCGAACCACGTCGAACTCCAATGAATTGTTCTCGTCCCACTTAGTGATCTCTTCTATAAATACGCCGTTATTAAACTCGCAGTATCGAATAGCCCCAATCCCTTTTCCTTCTACCCTAGCTCGGACTGGATAAGAAACTCCTGCGTTAAAGATGAGTTCTTTCGGTTCCGGTATATCAGAAAATTCAAATAAACCTCTCCAGACCTTTTCTTTGGATGCGGAAATTTTTAAAGTGGTTTCCACCATGTACCAGTCCGATCCTTGATCCATATTCGCTTCTAGATAAGCGACAGAAGGCAAGATTAAAAATAAGAACGGTAAAATGGAGGATACAAATTTGGATTTTGCCTGTAGGAGATAAGCGATACCTCCTCCTATAAATCCTAAAAAGTAAGCCAATGGCGCAGCCATCATAAGACAGATGACCCCTTCCATCGCGATTATAAATGTCAAAAACCCAGCCAGAGAAATAGAACTTGCTGAGATCAATAATGCCTGTTTAAAATTTACGAATTCCGTTCTGGAATACAACGCCACGGAAGTGAATCCGATAATAAACGGTCCACCGATGAATAAACTAGCTCCATATGTCTTTAATATGTCCGTTGAAAAAAGACTGAAAAGAAGAGTGATACTCGCGGTGATGAGGATCGACCATATGGAAACGATAAGTTTGGATTTCGGGACGAATTCTGCGGAAGACTCCGATCCGCTTAAGTTGTACAAGTTTTCCGGCAGCAGACTTAGTAGGAAGAACATGAGAAAGTTTAAAGCCGGTACGAAAAACAAAATCACCCAAAAAGGACTTAAGCCGATGCTTCTCAGTCTTTTCAAACAAAGAACCGTCCCCAAATATAGGAACGGAAGAGAAAATCCTATTAAGGTAATATAGAAAACAAAATCCTCCGAAGAAGGATCCAAAGTGAACAACGCTGTCGGATTTTTAATATAATCGAGCGCCCACCATTCTCTGTTAAATACGAAATAGGATAAGGATCGGTCTATTCCGTATTTAATGAAGAAAAGTATAGTTCCTAATATAAAAAATCTTTTACGATCTATCGGGATCGAAACTTTTAAGATTTCTTTGAGTTTAGAATAAAATCCCATCTTTCGAATCGCTCCGGCATTAATCCAATGGGAACATATATTTCGTTTTTTTAACGTCGATCGGCTCATAAATCTCGATCGACACTTTTCCATTCATGTCACAACCTTTTTCAATACAGGCTTTTGTGAGTTCCGGATAAACTTTGAAAATCCCAAGAAAGATAGAAACGAAACTTTTCAGCGGAAAGTCAGCAGTTAAGTATCTTTTCTTTTCGATCACCTTATATTTTAAAGGTAAAGAAAACCCCAAAGGAACTTCCGTAATTGGCTCCGAAAACAAAGCCCCTACTTCACATCTTAATTTTTCTTCGGGAACCGTATTCGGATTATCCTTATAGATCCCAAATAGTTTGTAATTTTTGAGTCCCTTCTCCGGAAATTCTTTTTGGATAACCTCGTAAGTTTCTCCTACATTCCTATAATTTCCCATTCTATCATGCGAAAGAACATAGAACGGTCCTAATGTTTCTTCCTTTACCAGAACGGTATCGAATGCACCTAGATAGTAAAAATAACCGATCCCAGAAATAATTAAGGCAAGAATAACGCCTAAAAAAACTTTCAACTTCATTATAAACTCCGGAAGGGAATTCTAAACCAAATACTTTGATGATTTCAAGAAAGATTTAATCGAATTAAGTCCGCATGGACTTGATTAAAGGCAAGAAAGTAAGATCTATTTCAGGCTAGGCTCTAAAAGACCGTATTTCTCTTTTACTTTCTTAATTTGGGCTTCCATATCCTTCCAAAGTGTTTCTTTTTGAGGATGGAAGGTGGCATATACACCTTGTCGGATCAAATCTACGATCTCATCCAAGGAGAAGTCTAAAAATCTCCAAAGTTTGAAATATTCGTAAGTTAGATTGACATTAAATATTTCGGGGTCATCGGTATTGATACAAAGCGGAAGACCTTGATCGTAATAGTAACGAACCGGGTGGTTCTGTTCCTTACGAACATATTTCCCAGTAAACACGTTAGACGTAACACAAATCTCTATAGGGATCTTGTTTTCTCTTAGATAATTTACCAGCTCAGGATCTTGAATGGCAGAAGTTCCGTGGCCGATACGCTCCGCCTTACAAAGTTCTACTGCTTCCCAAATTGCCCAAGGACCATCATCTTCCCCAGAGTGAGCAACTGTTCTGAGTCCTGCTTCTTTAGCTTTTTTGAATACTTCTGCGTAATCTCGAGCAGGCCCCATAAGCTCTGCACCACCCAAACCGATCCCGATAACTTCCTTATGTTTGAGCTTTAGAACTCTATTTAAGTTGTTCATCGCATTTTCAGGACCAAATGATCTGGAAACATCGACAAGAAGTCGGATCTCAAGTCCATCCTTCTCCTTCTCTTCTCTAATACCTTCCACAAGTTGGCTTACCATTTCGTCGAAGTCCAAACCGTTTTGTATAAATTTAGAAGGAGCAAAGAAAACTTCGGTGTAAAGGATCCTGTTTGCTCTCATATATTCTGCGAGACTTCCCACAAAATAATAAAGGTCGGCAGGTTCTTTCACCAAACTCTGGATAAAGAAGAATACTTGGATAAAACCGTTTAGGTCTTTAAAATTAAACTTAGCTTCGAACTCTTCGTCGCTGAGTTGTATCCCGTTTTTGACCATGAGTTTTTTCATGGTGTCCTTATTGACGCAGGCTTCCAAGTGAAGATGGATCTCCGTCTTAGGTAATTCTCTGATCAGGTTGATAACATCCTGATCTTGTAATTTTTTGGAAGAAAGATCAGCAGGTTCTAAAAATGCAGAAGCTGTTCTTTGGCCTGAATCGTAAGCGTCTGTATCTCCTAAAAGCCAACGAGGTGGATCTGAAATTTCCAGATCTAGAAGTCGGATCCTTTCGTTCAGTAGATTATTGATCTGTTTGTCGAAAGAAATTTGGAGAGAAGAAGAATAAGGCCTGTCGGCTGGGAGTCGGCTCTTCAGACGGTTCAATTCGGAGACATCCCGGTCTAAGATCCGGATTCTTTCCAAAATTTCTGAGAAGGTCACGCCCACGGGAGCAGGGTAAGTAAAACCCCGTCGGATTTCAATTCAGAAAAAGATTCTGAAGGTTTTCCCCTTATCTTTTCCGGAAATCTTCCGATCCTAAAAGAAGCGCCGGAGGATTTTGTCTCATGATCACAGCAAGAAAAACGTTTTTACCTTTCGCACTCCCCTCGATTTCCGAAAGAGCAATCGAAGAAGTGGCGGCGGTACTACGCTCCGGCTGGATCACCCAAGGTCCGAAGGTAAAAGAATTCGAAGAAGAGTTTGCAAAATACACGGGAGCAGAATTTGCCCTGGCAATGAATTCGGCGACCGCTGGACTTCACCTTGCTCTTGAATCCATCGGACTTTGTTCCGAAGATGCTGTACTTGTTCCTGCAGTAACATTTACCGCAACGGCAGAGACAGTTTGTTATTTTGGAGCAGAGCCAATTCTTACCGACGTTGACCCAATCTTCAATCTGATGACTGAGGCTACCTTAAAGGAAACTATCCAAAAAGAATGTGTATTCTCCAAAGGTAATCTGGTTCATAAAAAGACAGGAAAAACCGTGCGTGCGGTAATGCCTGTACATCTTGCGGGTGCAGTCTGCGATATGGATTCAATCAATTCACTCGCAAAAGAATATCATCTTTATGTAATTGAAGATTCCGCTCATGCCTTCCCTGCGGTTCATAAGGGAGAGAAGATCGGAACCCACGGCGATTTTACAGTATTCAGTTTTTATGCTACTAAAGGGATCACTACCGGAGAAGGTGGAATGGTCACCACTCGTCATGCTCACTTCGCTGAAAGAATGAAACTGATGAGACTTCACGGAATTAACAGAGAAACTTACGGACGTCCTGGCTGGTATTACGAAGTAGTCTCTCCAGGTTTTAAATATAATATGAATGATATCGCTGCAGCGATTGGACTTGTGCAGCTTGCAGAGGCAGAGGATCTCTGGAAAAGAAGAATTCAAATCGCTGAAATCTACCGTTCCGAATTTGCAGACCTACCTTTCTTACATGTTCCTCTACCTGCGATTGAGGGAGAACATTCTTGGCATCTATTCAGGGTAGAAGTAGATACTGTTCCAGGAAAGATCAACAGAGATATTCTATGTTCTGAATTACAAAAACGAAATATAGGCTCCAGCCTTCATTTTATTCCTTTGTATGAGCATCCTTTTTACCAAAGATTCGGATACGAAAGAAAGGATTATCCGAATGCAGACGCGATGTATAAGAGAACTCTTTCTCTTCCTCTATTTGCAGGAATGACCGATGCAGATATTGAAGATGTTGTTACTGCAATAAAAGATATTTTTACAAATCTGTAAAAGTTCGAGAAATCGTCCGGAATCAATATTCCGGCTTTCATTCTATTATTCAATTGGTTTTGCCAAAGTTTTTAAAACTAATGGCGAAACCCGATGCCGACAGTTTTAAAAATATTCGGATATCGTTTTCATTTCTATTCGAATGAAGGCAATGAACCTCCACATATTCATTGCCGAAAAGAAAATTCGGAATGCAAATTCTGGTTAAATACTGTATTATTAGCAGAGAACAAAGGATTTCGAAACCACGAAGTTCGAGAGGTCGAAAGGCTTGTATTCGAATATAGAGAACGATTTTTAGAGGCCTACCATGAGTTCCACAACTGGAAATAATCTAGTTTCAAATGTGCCTGCTATCAAGGTCTGGGTAGAAAATCGTATGATCTATTTAGAATTGAACGATGGCAGAATTTTAGGATTTCCTGCTGACAGATTCAAACTGCTCAAAGCTGCCTCCGACTCCCAACTCCAAGAAGTTAAATTAGAATTAAAAGGACGTGCTCTCCGGTGGGAAAGCTTGGACGAAGACCTAACTGTTCAAGGAATTTTAGAAGGAAGATTTCAACTACCCTTGGAACATTCTACTTAAAGAAAATATAAAATAAAAATACCTTCACGAAAAGTACAAGAAATCCATCCTCTAAGTCGGAAGCTTCTTCTGCTTTTTCAAAAGAAGAAAGTGCGATCATCCATTCTTCTACTTCTTCTGCGATATCGGAATCATCGAATGCAGAAAGATCTATTTTTTTATAACCCGCTTTTGGGATCTCTACTCCGCATACCAAACATAAGTCCGAAATAATATCCAAGGATTCTTCTCGGACCAGTTCCGAAAATTCTCCCATTTCTTTGGTTTCGATCAAAACCGATTGCCCAAGCTCCAAGACATCTTCCATTACTGACTCGGAACCTTCTTCATCTGCTAAATCTCTCCAAGAACGTAATGCTTCCAGAAGAAGGTCCGCAAGTTCCAAAACTTTTTCAGAAGCTTCTTTTTTGTCTTCTTCCGACAGATTTTCCGGAAGGCCTTGTAGCCAGGAAGTTTGGACTGCTTGGATGGCCCCTTCTCCGCTGCTTAAATATCTGAGCAGCAAATAAACGAGGGCCCAAACATTCTCTTTATGTTTTTTTCCGGAGTAGAAGTTTTGGATAGATTTGAATTCTTTCAGGGCGAATGCCATACTTCTCCTAAATTTTGCCGGGAAGTCGCTTAGACAAGCAGAATGTAAAGAATATCATTTTGCATTTTGTCCAAGGATCTGAAATACTGAGTCTATGCACCGTTTTCTTTTAGGTCTGATCCAATTAAACAGTGGAACCGACGTAGACTTAAATCTACGAAAATGCGAAACCTTTATTCGTGAAGCTGCGTCCGAAGGTGCAAAGCTGATCGGCCTTCCTGAAAATTTTCCCTTCTTAGGATCTGAAAAGGAGAAGTTAGAAAGAGCAGAAGAGATCAAAACTAAAACGGTTAATCTTCTTTCTGATATATCAAATAAATTGAATATAACGATCCTTGCAGGCGGGTTCCCAAATCCCGCTCCGAACGGAAAGGTTTTTAATACTTCTATCATATTCGGACCAGACGGAAAGGAAAAATTCGAATATCATAAAATCCATTTATTCGATACTGATCCTGGAGACGGGATTGAATATAGAGAATCCAGAACCGTTGAATCCGGTCACGTTGTTCCGGAGACATACAAAAGTCCGGAGCTTGGAAATATATCTTCAGTAATCTGCTACGACCTACGCTTTCCAGAATTATTTCGGGAAATTGTGAAGAAGGATGCGGATATAATCTTTGTTCCTTCTGCATTTACTAAGATCACCGGACAGGCTCATTGGGAAATTTTGTTAAGGGCAAGAGCAATCGAGAACCAATGTTTTATATTTGCGCCTGCTCAAACCGGAATTCACTTAAAAGGAAGAGAAACTTATGGGCATTCTCTTGTAGTAGATCCATGGGGCCAGATCCTTGGAGATGCGGGAGAAGGAGAGAAAATCCTTTTAACAGAAATAGATCTAGAAGAAGTGCAGAAGGTCCGTAAGAAAATTCCTGCTTTAAAACATATACGAATCCATTCTTAAATTTTAAAGAATAGATTCGATTTTGTATGAAAAAGTTTATTCAGTCCAGTGTGGATATAATCCCAAACGATCTATGACTTCTCCATCGTGAGCAGGAACGACTTCCAGATTCGGATAGGCTTTCAAAAGAGAATGCACTCTATATATTTCCTTTCCAACTAGCTCTTGGTCTCTATCGACAATAGATCTAAGCAATCTGGTCCGATGAGAAGGAATTTCAAAGCCTTCTTTTGCCCAGGTAATATCGCCCGTAAAAAAGAATCGTTTTCCGGATGGCAAGTTCAAGAACATCCCTACATCTCCGGCAGTATGACCTTCCATCGGAACGAAAACAACCGATCCATCATCGAACCAATCTAAACTTTTAGAATAGTTCTCATACGCTTTAGAGGAAAAACCCAGATTTTTCCATATTATATTTTCCGAATCTAATTGTTTGGGTAAGTATCCCTTCTCCACCCCAAATTCTTGCAGATGTTTTCTACCATCTTCCGTGGACCAGATCCTTGCTTTGGGAAAATCTTCGACTCCACCTGCATGGTCCCAATGGAGATGTGAAAGAATGATGTCTCCGATCTTCTCTGCATTGATTCCATTTGCCTTTAACTGTGAGACTAAAGGATTCGGATTTTGATAAGTCACCATAGGTTTTACATAAAATCTATGGTCCTTATATTGTTCTTGGATTTGAGTTCCGAGACCCGAATCGAATAAAAAAGTACCTTTTGGATGCTCCACAAGAACAACACTATGATAGATCTGTTTTCTGTGAAATAAAGGACCGCCCTCGAATATGAATGCAGAAGACGCCTTCTTCTCCCCAGTTTTAAAGATCGTAAATTTGAGTTTGGTCAAACTGGAAGGGTTTTCTAGTCGAGTATCCTTGGATATTTTTTCCAACTCAGGAATTTCTGAAACTGCTAATTTAGGAATTCCTAATGCAGTACAAAATACTAAAAGTAAAAGAGCGAATATCGCCAAAAATGTAATTTTAAGTTTCATAATTATTTCTCCGAAACGAGAAGTTTTGCCGTTTTAGAAGCAGATCGTATCGCATTCGTATTTCGGCTTGTCCTAGAGATCAAAATGGCACCTTCCAATAAGGAAAGGATGCCTATTGCGAGTTCTGAAGACTTGCTCTCCTCGAATCCGTTCTTCCGGAAAAACGAATCCAATATGGAGATCCAATCTTGGAAAACAGCAGCGCAAGTAGAGTTAACTAAAGAAGGTTCCGAGGCTGTCTCGGAAGCAGTTGTCATGATCGGGCAACCCTTGGAAAAACCGGAAGATACGAGCCTATATTCCAAGGCAGAAAATATCCTTTGGATCCCGGCCGGAACAGATTTGGCAGAATCCAAAACCGCCTTCAATTCCTTGGCCAATTCGTTGCCAGATACCAGAAGAGCTAAGGAAGCCAATTCTTCCTTCCCGCCTGGAAAATGGAAATAAATGGATCCTTTGGGGGCTTTTGCGTCTTCTACGATATCGTTTAGCCCAGTTCCCGCATATCCCCCGATTTCCAATCGTTCTGCCATGGCACGAACCATCTTTTCCTTAGCAATTTCTCCCTTCTGACCCATAAAACCTTTAGATCAAATAAAAATAGACCGGTCAACATATTTTTAAAGTATGAATCAGATTTTCTACTTCCATCTTATCCTACGAAACTCCTTGCTCGGGCCCGGCTTCAGCCAAAAATATGGCCCATGATACAACATCCTTGGCACGAGGCCAGCCCTGGCCCAAATCCTCCTCACGAAATTCATGCACTTGTAGAAATTCCTTCCGGAAGTAAGGCAAAATTCGAAGTGGATAAGGAATCTGGACTCATCAAACTGGACCGAGTGCTTTTCGCTTCCGCTCATTATCCTGCTCATTATGGTTTTATACCTCAGACCTTGGGAGATGATAAGGATCCTTTGGATATTTTAGTTCTCTGTTCTGAGGAAGTTCCTCCACTTTGTTTGGTGCCCGCAAGAGTGGTCGGGGTCATGAGAATGATAGATAGAGGGGAAGGAGACGAGAAGATCCTGGCTGTCGCCTCTGGAGATAGAAGTTTTGACGGGATAGAACATGTCTCGCAGCTTCCTAACTCCTTTAGAGCAGAGCTGACCCACTTCTTCTCCGTATATAAACAATTAGAAAAAAAAGAAGTTAGAGTAGAAGAACCGGAAGGCCCCGAGGTAGCAAAAGAGCTAATCCTCAGAGCATTAGATTTTTATAAACAGAAGTTCCCTAAAAAGTAAGATCAGCCCAAGACCTCGTATACTTCGCTGGACTTGGATTTTCCTTTTACTTTGACTTTGCCTAATTTTTTAAAGGAATACTTTCTGCGATTCTTCAACTTGCGGTATGTATTTTCGCTAAGTAGAAGGTTCGCATGAAACTCTTTAGTCAATCCTTCGATCCTAGAAGCAAGATTGACCGCATCAGAGATGACTGTCCCGTCCATTCTTTCTTCTTCTCCGATCGTCCCAAGCATCAATGTTCCAGTATGCAGTCCGATACCTATCTGTATCGGTTCATAATGTCGATCCGCTCTGGATTGGTTTAAACTTTCTAGCTCTCGGAGCATTTCCATTGCAGCGTCCAAAGCATGATCTGGCAAACTTGGAAAGAGCGCCATGATCCCGTCTCCTAAATACTTATCTATGAAACCGCCGTGTTTTCGGATAATAGGCCCCATTTTTCTCATATAAGAATTCAAGAAGTCGAAATTGTCTTTAGGAGTCATCTTCTCTGAAAGTTTAGTAAAGGATCTGATATCTGAAAATAGGATTGTCATTTCTCTTTGGACCTGATCTCCCAAACCGATCTCTGTGATATCACTCTTATTCAAAAATTTCAAGAATGCTAATGGAACAAATCTACTATAGGCCTTGTTCACTTCTAACAAGTTATCTGATAAACGTTCTATGTATAAGAATGCCTGGGAAAAGCGGAAAGAGAGCAGGTAAGACTGTACAAATATGAAAACGAATAATCCTAATGGAAGATAATATCCTGTATTGATCACGGCTTGAGAGTATAAACTATCATTAATAGCAGCCGCAGTTAGGGCGATTACTCCTCCTAACGCCATTAATGATCCTTCTGCCTTGTTTCTAACCAAACGGACTAATACGAAGAAGATCCATAATATTACGAAAATTAAACATACTTGGAATGGAATTAGAGTATGAGTATAAATACTTGCGGGAGTAACCACCACAATAGCAGATACTACCAGGTTAAATCCGATGAAGAATTTTCTTAACTTAGCAGAGAATGAATTAGGATACAATGCATCAAGATAATAAACGAAGAAAGGAACGGCCAAGTAGAAGGAAATATATTCCAACTTATTAAAAAATTCCCAAGGTAGATGGGGAAATTTTAAAATCAGGAATCTTTCTCCGGTCACAAATATGCGCAAACAGATACTCGCGCAAAATGCTCCGAAAAACAAACCGGTCATGTCCCTTCTTCTTAAAGAATACAAACCGAAATGGTATAAAGCCATGATGATGATACTTCCAAACAAGAACATCTCACTGAAGGAGCTATTATCCCTGAAGTTCAGAAGATCAGCTTCCGTGCCCATCCTAAGAGATTCCCAAAGTCCCCCCTTATAATGATCAAAGTTCGAAATCTCTACTTGGAGTAACATTTCTTTGTTTGGTTGTCCAATCGAAACATATAGAGGAAGATACTGAGGACGAGATGAGTTTGCATCTGGACCTACAACACCATTCCCCATGATCTTCTTCCCATCCAAATAGATAGAAGCTGCAGTTCCTGCTCCTTGGAAATGCATCATTAACCTTCCCTGATTTTGACCAGGAATAATTTTTAAAGTATAAGTCCCGTATCCAAAAGCCATTAAAGGATTCATACCTTCCAGCTTGGGAATTTGGTTCCAGTTACCGGGAATATTGACTATATGAGTTTGAGCATCTTTATGTCCAAGATCCGGTCTGCTTACCGCCAACTTCATCCATTGGAATTTCCACTCACCATCTAATTTTACGATCCCATCTTCCCCAAAGTTCCAATCTCTTAGATCCAAAACCCCATTTTCTGCAAGGGGAGAAATTTTAGGGGAAGTTTTGTTTCGACAGGAGAATAACGTCAGGACCAGAACCAATATGAGTGGAAAAACTTTAAGAGATTTCATGTGATATCGATTTGAAATTGGACGAATAACGCCCCTGTTTTCCTCGGATCGGAAGATGAATTTCCCGGCCTTCTACGGAAAGCGGGAGCAATACTAATAAAATTCCGAAATCAATTAAATCAGAAATTTAGAAATTCCAAGGGATTTTTGAAAAATTTTTCCAAATAAGAATCTATAACTTTCGTTCGATGAAAATCATTTGAGTTCTCCCGGATAAAGCCCCGGGAGTTTTGTATTTTAGAATTTTTGTAAGAAGGTTTCCAGGATATTACGAAATTCTTCCGGCTGGTCCAATTGCAACCAATGACCCGCATTTGCAACTACAGTATGAGGAAATCCTAAATGTAGTCTATGCAATGCAAATTGGTCGTCGTTCTCAGGCGTGACTATTGCAAGTTTTGGGCCCACATATCTTTTTAAAGAATGGTTCGGATCATAATCCAATAACTCAGAAGTGATCTTGATCACCGTATCTTTCGGAACTCTAGTTAATTCTTCCATCAGTCTTTCTTTTACTTCCGGTTTAGAATTCGCCAATAACTGCTCCCAATACGCCTCAGATGTTTGCACATACATATCTGAGAGCAATGCCCTCTTGATTTGGTCCCGAACAGACTCAGGCAATTTTTTAGGATCTCCATTTGAATCTACGAGGACGAGTCCTGCAACTCTACTTGGATTCTCTCCTGCATATTGTAATGCTACACTTCCCCCCATACTATGCCCCACTAGAACAAATCTTTGAAGTCCCAAAAGATTTACAACTGTGGCTAGATCCTGAGCCATGGAAGAGATTCTATAATCTCCATCTTTAGGAAATTCTGAATCACCGTGCCCTCTTAGCTCTATCCGAACTACTCTTCTGTTCGGAACGAGAGTCTCCTTAATCTCTTCCCAATGAGAAACATTCCCACCGAAAGAATGGATGAATACGACTGGCATCCCACCGAATCCCTCGTCTTTATAGGAAATTTTTCCAGTAGGACCATGGACGGAGGTTTTAATAATTTCACCTTTACAAAGAACAATGCCAAAAACGGAAGTTGCTAAAGTAATCATAAAAACAAGTATAGTAGAATATACATGACAAGTTCTGTCATATTTAGAAGTTTATACTAAATTTATGAGAGCTGATAGGCTTCTAAATATTCTTCTACATTTACAGGCAAAAGGAAGGACAACCGCTAAGGAACTTTCCAAAAAGTTAGAAATTTCTGAGCGAACAGTTCATAGGGATATGGAAGCTCTATCCTCTGCAGGAATTCCAATCTACGCAGAGAGAGGGATTGGCGGAGGTTGGAGCTTAAGCGAAGGTTATAGGACAAACCTTACCGGTTTTAAAAAAGAAGAAGTCATCTCACTCTTATTGGTTCATTCTTCTCGGGTCTTGGAGGATTTGGGAAAGAAGAAGGACTTCGATTCTGCTTTCGTAAAACTTATGGCCTCGCTTCCTCCTGCATATAGAAAGGATGCAGAAACTGCCAGACAAAGAATTCATATAGATGGACTTGGTTGGGGCCGAGCGATCAGAGAACTTCCACTTCTTCCGATATTGCAAGATGCAGTTTGGGAAGAGAAAAAAGTAAAAATCATCTATGAAAGAGAAGGTGGAAAGCCTGAACCAAGAACGATTGAACCCTATGGACTTGTAGCAAAGGACACTATCTGGTACGTAGTTGCCAAACGTGGAAAAGAAATGAGAGTATATCGTATCTCACGGATTAAAGAAGCTGAGATGACTACAGAAAGATTTGAAAGACCTAAAAAATTCGATCTCAGCAAATATTGGGAAGAATGGATCAAAGAATTCAAATCGCGAGTTCCTAAATATTTGATCAAAGTTAAGGTCACTGACGCCACTGCAGAACATATCAAAAGTATCCCCTATATGAAATGCCTAAGCGAAAAACCGATGGCAAAAGGTTTTACTGAAATGGTAATCGATATGGAAACCAAAGAATGGGCGTTAGGCAGTATGCTCCAATATTGTGATTCTGTTTTCGTTTTAGAACCCCTGGAGTTGCAAGAAGCAATTCGACATAAGGCCAAACAAATCCTAAAAATTTACGAATAAAAACTTCTTATAGATCGAATTTTTAAATAGTCAGAAGAAGATTGATTTTCCCGTCAGATTCGAGATAATTTTTCGAATAGAACTCATGCCGTCTTCTCCTAAAAACTATTGGATCCGAAACCTGCACTTCCTGGAAAACCAAGAAGATGCTATTCTCATTTCTGACAATAAAGGAAAACTTTTGGATTCGAATTCACAAGCAAAAGAGCTTGGACTCGTTCCCGAAAAGAATGATATAAAACATTCTACTTGGTATTCCGAACTTTCAAAAGCAGATTCAAAAGATCATTCTCATATAACACTACATCTCTCCTCAGGCAAAAAAAGATTCATTTGCAGGACGATTCCAATCTTACTAGATGAAAAAGAACCTGCAAAAGCATTCTATTTTAGAGACATTACTGAAAAAACTTTTACTGAAGCAAAGGCGAGAAGATACGAAACACTCTTCAGAAGAAGGGAAAACAAAATTAAAGAATTGGAGATCCGTGATAAACTCACAGGACTTTTCAATAGAGAATACACGATCGAATCCTTTCAGGCAGAACTTTACAGAGCGGAAAGAGGTGGAACCACGATTGGTGTGGTTTATCTGCATATAGATGGTTTAACAGAGATCAACGAATTATTCGGGAATAGCGCAGGAGACCTTCTTCTCAAAGAAATGGGAAGGATACTTTTGGAAAATTCCAGAAGGAGCGATATCTCTTCACGGATCGGAGGGGAAAAATTCCTGCTTCTTCTTCCTGGAGCTCACAAGAATATTGTTTTGGAAAGAGCGGAGAAGATCAAAAGATTATTTTCGGAATCCAGTTCCAAGGGCTCTTGGGGAGAAGTGAAAATCACTGTATCCTTAGGAGTCGCAATGTATCCCGAAGACGGTTCTACATACGATATTCTTCTGCAAAAAGTCCAAACAGGAAATTAAATGGCCCACGTAGAAAAGTTCGAAGGCGAAAGAGCACAAGTATACGAGAGAAGGATAGGTAAAATGATCCCGTTCTATTCAGGGATCATGGAATTAGTAGCAACCTATCTTTTAGAGAACACTCCTGAAAATGGAAAGATACTTTCCGTTGGTTGTGGAACCGGCGCTGACTTTTCTAAATTACTAAAAATCTCTCCGGATCGGTTTTCAATTACCGGTTTAGATCCTTCTCCTGAAATGATCGAACAGGCTCAGAAAAAATTTCCTCAATTGAAATTTATCTGCGGAACAGTCGGAGAACTTCCCAATGAGGAAGAATACGATTCTGCCACCTTACTTTTTGTTTTACATTTTCTTCCGGATACAGGAGACAAACTTTCTATCTTGAAAGAGATTTACACAAGGTTAAAAAAAGGAGGAAGTTTGATCCTTTTTGATCTATTCGATTCCGAACCTAATGGACCGGAGATCTTATTTAAAAATATAAAATCCTATTTAATTAACTTCCAAGGCTGGGAAAAAGAAGCAGTCGAAATCTATCTAAAAAGGGTATTCGAACTGCATCGTATTCCAGGAACAAGATACACTGAACTCTTGAAAGAAGCTGGATTTTCAGTAAGTTCTCAAAAATTCAGATCTCTCCACGTGGGTGGATGGATCGCTATTAAATAATAAACATATGAAATTCGTTTTTAGCTTCGTTTACTCGGTTTAAATGAAGAAGTCATGTTTTTAGCGGCCAATTTCTTTTCATAAAACTCTTTAGAAGCAGCATAGATTGTTTTTTCGAAGGTCGCATATACCGCACCTTCTTCGTCTTCGTATTTTGCAGGAAGATCGAAAACGATTTCACCTTTTTCTAATATATTTTGTTTTGTTTTTTCGATCAATTCTTCTGTAATTAAAAATCTGATTTTAACTTTGTCGAGGATCGGTCGAACAAATTTCACTTTTGCTGCTTTGTCCCAGACCACATAGTCAGGTCCTAATATCCACATCATCATTAACATATAATACGGATCCACGGAACTATAGATACTTCCTCCGTAAATTGTACCTACTCGATTCAATGTGCGAAGATTTTTCTTTAGACTTACATGAAGCTCTCTCAGATCAGAAGAGATGAATTCTATTTTTCCACCTGTGCACCATAAACAAGGCCAATGGTTCAAACGAAAACGTAACCACCAAGAAGATAGAGATTCTTTTTTATCGCTAGTAAATAATTTCATAATGGATTCTTTGCTGTCAGAGTGGAATCAGAACTCTTGCATGCAAGGCGATTTCCTCTCTACTCATTCCCTAAAACCTCCACTTATATTCCGGTTATATTAAGATAACAAATCTAGAACCTTTTTATTCTTTAGAAAACGATCGTTATGTTAACTTTTTAAAAATATTTGAAAGGACGTTGACAGGGAAAAACTTCCCAGTATTTCTTTTTCTACTCCGTCTACCGGAGATAAGCATTAAATTTTTATAATGCAGAAAAATAGATCCCGAATGGTGAAAAAATGAAAAGTTCCAAGGTGTTTTCCTCCCGAATCGTGGGTGCCGCATTTATTTGCGCTTTGTCCCTGATTGGAGCCGGATGCAAAGATTCCTCCTCAAACTACGATTCTTTGTTATTTTTAGTGCAATCCAACGGCAAATCCGGTGGTTCTCTCGGCGCAGACATAAATTATAAAGCAGAATATCTGGCTCCTTCTCCTCTGGATCAACCAAGCGGGATCCCGTTCGAAGGAGGTGGAACTAAGGGTAAAAACGGAAGAAGTCCAATTCCTGTTTATGCCCCTAAATTACAGATAGACCCGCAATCTTGGATGAGCAGCGGATTTCAATCCAGATCCAATACTCAGCTTAGAAACATTTGTATTCCGGGAACACATGACTCTGGAACTTATGGAATCCAGGGAATCGACGAAAATATTTCCCAAACTCAAGAATACACCGTGGGAGAACAATTGTCTCTTGGATATCGCTACTTCGATCTAAGGATCAAAAAGATAGACGGTCAATTTAAGATCCACCATGGATCCAGTGTCTCTGTTTCAGCTCAGGAAGTGTTCCAACATATCTCCAGCTTCGTGAACAATCGTAAAAAAGAGATCGTATTCGTTCATATCCAGAATGTGGACAGCATGAGCGATGCAGAACATTACGAGCTGAAAGACCAATTGGTTCTTCCTTATTTAGGTTCTAGAATGGCCCCTCGCAATTTAGGGAACTCTGTAAATTTCGGTCAACTTTGGGATCTGGACAAAAACGTAATCCTGATCTGGGGTGGTGGAAATTACGCAGACTTATCTCAACTTTATTGGAACCAAGGCCAGACAATGAAGAGCGACTGGCAAAACACAGGAAGCGAAGGAGATTTGATTAACGCACTTAGAGCTCGCATCAAGGACAATAGAGAAGGTAGATTTTACGTAGCTCAAATGATCCTAACTCCAAATGCTGCTCAGATTATCTTTCCGCCTTATTGGGGAAGTATCGAAGATCTTACTAATGATAAATTGGATCATGCAAGTTTTGTTTACGACTTAGATAGAGAAGCTAAAAAATCAGGACAACGTATCAATATTGCTATGGTAGACTTTGCGGGACCTCGTTTCTCTCAATATGCATTCGAAGCATGTATGGATGTGAATGATCTTGAACCAAGATACTTCACTTTAAAAAGTAAACAATCCAATCTATGTTTAGATGTAAGCAATAGCGGAACCGATAATGGTACTCGTGTCCAAGTTTGGAACTGTAATAACACTAACGCGCAAAAATGGTTCTATGAACATTCAACAAGTCATCTAAGAAGCAAACTGAATAATGATAAATGTTTGGATAATGGCGCGGAGAATTGGAACGGAGGAAAGATAGTCCTCTGGGATTGTAGAGACAATATAGATAATATGAGATTCGATTTTTACGACGATTCTATGAGAGTTAGACAAAACGAATCTATCGCTGTGGATGCAAACGGTTCTACAAGTGGTTCTTTAGTAAGTCAATGGACTTGGCATGGTGGAAACAACCAACGTTGGGAGAAAAATTATGAAACTCCTTACTTTGCTCTGGTCAACCAGGCTTCTAATCTTTGCTTAGATGTAAATAAGAGCAGCACTGATAATGGAGCAAGGATCCAGGTTTACAATTGTAACGGTACAGACGCTCAAAAATGGTATTACGATGCCGGAAACAGCTTCCTCAGAAGTAAATTGAATCCAAATAAATGTATGGATAACGGTGGCGAAGCCCGTAACGGAGGAAAGATCGCTCTCTGGGATTGTAAGGACATGAACAATATGAGATTCGATTTTGTGGGAGATAGTATCCGAAATAGAATCAACTCATTGTATGCGGTTGATGCAAATGGAACTTCCAGTGGATCTTTAGTGAGCCAATGGGAATTCAAAAATACTAGCAATCAACTCTGGAAAAAATCTTATTAATAAACTCTAATAAAGTTTATTAATATTCGAGTCTCCCGGCTTCCAAGCAGGGAATAAACAGAAGGTCCGGTTTTTACTGGACCTTCTTCTTTTGTTCAACTGCCAAAACTTGCCTTCACTACTGTATAAGCCTGAGCTAAAAAATATACGAAAACCGAGAAGGAACTAGAAGCGGAAACCATCCAAATTCCTAAACCGATTGGAGATCCCCAAGAATACCAAGGGTAATCCGGAATTTCGTTCTTGCTATTTTCTACCATGTTTGTTCTCCTTAAATCGAATTAACTCGATGATTAATTATCTTAATTATCGAGATATTTGATGGTCAAGATAATTGCAAGACAAAAAAATCCCAAAAACTAAGCCCGAATTGATGGAATCCATTATGGCCGATTCCAAGAACCTGAGCACAGTATCCATTTTGTTTCACCAAACCATCGCAGATCGACTCGGGCTACATATTACCGATCACAAATGTGTGGACTTTTTATTCACACAAGGCCCCCAAACTGCTGGAGAAATTTCTAAAAATATGGGCCTAAGCACCGGTGCTGTAACTTCTCTCATTGATCGTTTAGAGAAAAAGGGATTGGTTGAACGTAAGAATGATCCAAATGATAGAAGAAAGGTGAGAATTTTTCTGACCCAAGATATGGCAGCTATGCAGAAAATAGGAAGCTTATTCGAAGGTTTGGCAAAATCAGTTTGGGAACAACTGTCTGGTTATACCGCCGAAGAATTAAAGATCATTTTGGATTTTACCCGTAAATCGATTCGGGTTATGGAAGAAGAAAGAGAAAAACTTCTGCAGAACCGACCGAATTCATAATTCTTTTAGAAGGATTCTACCATTTGTTTACATTTTTAAGCTTGCTCAACTAGCCGATCTTGCGGAACAATTCTGCGAAAACTTTTAGAACTAAATGAATTCTGGACTTTTTCGGAATGTTTAGGGGAGGAAAGGATGAAAGCTTTAGTCACCGGAGCAAGCGAAGGTATCGGAAGAGAATTCGCCAAACAACTTGCAGCAAAAGGTTATAAGATCACTGCAGTAGCAAGAAACGAAGTAAGACTCAAACAACTGGTAGATGAACTTGGCAAAGGCCACACATTTATTGTCGCAGACTTATCAGATCCAAAATCAACAGCAAAGATCCAAAAAGAATTAGAAGAGAATCATTATGATTTATTAATAAATAATGCTGGGTTCGGAGTATATGGACCGTTTGCTAAGGCAGATCTTTCCAGACTACAGGCGATGACCCGTCTTAATATAGATTCTCTTGTTTCTTTATCTTACTCTTTCTTAAAAAAATCTCAGTCTGGGGATTCTCTAATGAATATCTCCTCTACATTGGGTCTGGTACCTATGCCTTCTTCCGGGGTTTATTCTGCGACTAAGGCGTTCGTAACTTCTTTCAGCGAGTCTTTATGGTATGAGCAGAGAAAGAGAGGAGTCTATGTTATGGGACTTTGTCCTGGTGTGACAGTTTCTAACTTTTTTGAAAGGGCTGGAGGAGATCCAAAAGATTTTCCAAAAGCTATCGCTCAATCTGCAGAAACCTTAGTTGAATACGCTTTGGCGGCTTTGAAAAAAAGAAGTTCCCCTACCGTTGTTTCAGGACTTCCGAATAAAGTTTTAGTAAAAGTTTCTAAGCTGATCGGAAGAAAAGCTACAGTTAAATTAATGGGAAAAATGAGGTAATATATAGATGACGTCCCCTTTTTTTGGAGAATTCTTAGGTACATTTGTGCTCATACTTTTAGGAGACGGAGTAGTAGCCGGAGTTTTATTAGAAAAATCTAAAGCAAAAGATTCCGGCTGGATCGTGATCACTGCTGCTTGGGCATTCGCTGTAATACTGGGGGTTTTTACGGCAAAGGCATTCGGAAGTACGGATGCTCATTTAAACCCTGCAGTCACTTTAGCATTTGCTGTCCAATCGGGAGAATATTCAAAAATTCCAATATACCTTCCTGCACAATTATTGGGAGCATTTTTAGGAGCCGTCGCGGTCTATCTACATTATCTTCCCCATTGGAAAGAAACAAAGGATTCTGGAAAAATTTTAGCAGTGTTCTCTACAGATCCTGCGATCTCTAATCCTCCTTCTAATTTTATTAGCGAATTCTTAGGTACCTTTTTATTGATCTTAGGGATCTATTCCATATTCTCCCCTCAGATCGCAGATGTAACAACTCCCATTGGAGTTGGATATGTGGGTCTTCTTGTCTGGGTGATCGGACTTTCTATGGGAGGGACCACAGGATATGCGATCAATCCTGCAAGAGATTTAGGACCAAGGTTGGCACATTATATTCTTCCGATTGCGAACAAAGGGAACTCCGGCTGGAAATATGCATGGCTTCCAATCCTTGCACCTTTAGTCGGCGGAGCATTTGCTGGAATATTTTTAAAAATTATATTATGATCGGAAGCATGAAATCATTCAGTATCAAACAAACATTCTTATTATTCTTTCTGCTATATGTATCTTGCAGCGGAGAACAAATTCGAAATACTCCTATTGAAGGAAATTTAGATCTACAAGGCCATAGAGGAGCCAGAGGTCTAAAGCCGGAAAACACTTGGCCAGCATTCGAAGAAGCGCTTTCTCAAGGAATGACAACGATTGAACTTGATACCGTCCTGACTAAAGATCAGAAAATTATAATACATCACGATTCTGAGTCGAATCCAGCACTATGTTCTAAGAAAGATGGATCAGAAATTATTTCTAAATCCATCTATGAACTGACTCTTGCAGAATTAAAAGAACTGGATTGTGGGACCAAAAAAAATCCTAAATTTCCAGAACAGGTTTCTGTTCCAGGAACAGAACTTTTGACTATCCAAGAATTTTTTGAAAAAGTTCAAACTTGGGAAAGAACAGGAAAAAGAAAAGTTGTTCCTAAGTTTAATATAGAAACAAAATTCCCAAATGACTCTGAGTCACAGGTTTCCAATGAAATTTTCGAAACTCATGTAAGTCTTTTAATCAAAGCAATCGAAACTGCTAAGGTTACAGATCGAACTACTATCCAATCTTTCTATCTTCCTGCACTCTCGCTCGTTAAGAAAAAAAACCCTAAGATCAAAACTTCTGCGTTATTCTCACTCACCTATCCCCAAGGGGCTGCAATGAAATTCGGGCTCGGTAATTTCAGAAGAGAACTTGTTTTAAATCAAACAAAAGAGTTAAAGGCGGATATTATTTCTCCTTATTTCTTGTACGTAACTGATGAATTTGTTTCCAAGGCTCATTCTTTAGGAATTAAAGTGATTCCTTGGACCGTAAATGATATAGGGGAAATGGAAAGATTAATTAAAACAGGCGTAGATGGAATTATTACAGATTATCCAGATCGATTGAATTCTGTTCTCAAAAAACATTAGACACGCTTTTACTTCTGCTTATCCTAACGGTAAGTGAAGCGGTCTCTTATACTTCTTTCTATATTCTGGTTTTGTTTCTCTTTAGAAGCATCACCGATCCAAGACGGAGTGTTGCAAATTTCCTCTCAGGATCTTGCCGAACACTCCGAGCTCATTCCATTAAATGGGAATTGGCAATTTTTATACGGAGAATTTGTTTCTCCTGAAAAAAGCAAAGCTGCTCAATGGGACATGTTATCTGTTCCTCATTCTTGGCAGGACACTAAAAAAGGAGATCAAGTACTTCCAAGAGAAGGAGCCGCAAGTTTTCGTTTATCCATCATCTTCTCCGAAGAAGATCTGAAAAAAGAAATTGGGCTCATGATGCCTGATTTTGCATCCGCCTATAAATTATATTATAACGGAAGATTAGTCTATTCTTCCGGCACTCCTAGTTTGGAACCTTCTTCTGAAATTCCTAAGATCAAATCCGTATATCTGCCTTTAAGAGTAGAAAAAACGAATACTGAAATTTTAATACAGGGATCCAACTGGATCAATAATTTCGGCGGATTTTGGCAGGTCCCAAAATTAGGAACCTTGGAAGCAATTTATAGAGAAAAGTTAATCACTCAATCCAGAGAATCTTTTCTATTTGGTGGACTTCTTCTTATCGGTCTTTATCACACAGGCCTTTTTCTGTTCAGAAGAAAGGAAAAGTCCGCATTCTATTTTGCGTTATTTACGTTTTTATTAACTTTGAGAGTTGCCTTGATCGGTAATAGGCTAGTCCTGGAAATTTTTCCAGACTTTCCTTGGGAATCTGTTTTTAGATTAGAATTTTTCTCCTTCTATACTGCAGTTCCGATCTTTTTGATGTTCCATCGTTCCTTGTTTCCTGAGGATACATTCTCTTGGGTGCCGGCGGTTGCTTGGGTGTTAGCCATCGCTTATGATATAACTCTATTATTTCCGATCGGATTTTTTACAAATATCGTAGGGCCATTTCAGATAGTAACTGGAATCGGCTTACTATATGTTCTATTCACAGTCTGTTTAGGAGTTTGGAAAAAAAGGGAAGATTCTCTCCTATTTCTCACAGGATTTTTTGCATTCGGCATTACAGTAGGAATAGATCTACTTTGGGACAAATTGAATTTGAGAGGGATAAATCTTTCTCCTTATGGACTTTTAGTATTTACTCTCTCTCAATCCTTAGTGCTTTCCAGAAGAATCGCAAGAGCATTTAGAAAATCTGAAATACTCAGCGAAAATTTAAGGATCACAAATAGCGCATTGAACATCTTAAAAGATAATTTAGAAGTTCTTGTCCTCGAAAAAACTTCCGAATTAAATCACTCTTTAGAAAGAATACGGAAAGATCTACTTGTTGCTCAAAGAATTCAGAAAAAACTTTTTCCTGAAAATGTGGAATCTTACAAAGAATTAAAATACGCAGTTAAATATCTTCCAAGAGATGAAGTCGGTGGAGACTTTTACGATATTTTCGAAATTTCCCCCGGAGTGTACCGAATCTTTCTTGCAGATGCAACTGGTCACGGAGTCCAAGCTGCGTTAGTCACTATGGCGATCAAGGCAGAATATGAAGGGATCAAATTCGGAGCAAAAGATCCAGGATTCTGTTTGGATTTATTGGATGATAAGTTCCAGAGAAAATTCTCTTCTTTAGGGACAATATTCTCTTCTATCATCGTAGATATTTACGCGAGAGAAAACAGATTAGTTTATGCATCTGCGGGCCATCCAGATCAGATCTTAGTACATTCTTCTCATCTTATGAATTTAAGAAGGACAGGTGCCATCATAGGATTAAAACACAAAAAAAGTTATGAGAACCAGGAATTGGATTTTTTAAATGGGGATAGGATGTTCCTTTTTTCAGACGGAGTATTCGAACAATTCAATTCAAAAAGAGAAGCCTGGGGAGAATCCAGGCTCAGAAAGAGGATCTCCGAACTTTCAGAAGAACCGATCGAAAATATCCCTGATATGGTAATGAAAGATTTAGATAAATGGCTGGGATATTCCCAACCGCAAGATGATATCAGTTTAATCGCTATAGAACGGGTCTAAATCAACTTTTCGTAACACTCAATATGACAGTCCCAAAAAAATCCGCGCTTCAATTTTTACTTTTTACATTACTCATCGATTTTATTGGATTCGGGATCATTATCCCGGTGGTTCCTAATCTTCTAAAAGATATGCTGCAGGGAAACTTAAGCACTGCAGCAGTTTACGGAGGACTCCTGTCCTTTACATATGCGATTACTCAATTTTTCTGCGCTCCTATCATCGGCGGCTTAAGTGATCGATTCGGAAGAAGACCGGTATTGCTCGCTTCCTTATTTGGATTAGGAATTGATTACGCGTTCTTAGCTTTAGCACCGAATGTATTTTGGTTATTTGTAGGAAGGATTATCGCAGGGATCACAGGAGCGAGCTATGGGGTCGCAGGTGCAATCATCGCAGATATAAGTCCTCCTGAAAAAAGATCTCAAAACTTAGGTTTAGTAGGAATGGCTTTTGGTATGGGATTCATCATAGGCCCAATCATCGGAGGTTTATTTTCAGAATTCGGTCCGAGAGCTCCATTCTGGGTGGCCTCTTCTCTTTCCCTTTTGAATTGGGTATATGGATATTTTGTATTACCCGAAACTCTTATAGAAGAGAACAGAAGAAAATTCAATTGGGTTATGGCAAATCCATTCGGATCAGTTGTAGCCTTTTTCCGCTACCCCGGACCTTTGAGCGGTTTAGTACTTTCATTATTTCTAATATTCGTAGCGAACCATTGTATGGAAACTAGTTGGTCTTACTTCACGATGAACAAATTCCAATGGACCGCTACTAAGATCGGCTTCTCTCTTGCTGTAGTGGGTGCATCTCTTGCAGTTGTTCAAGGAGGATTACTTAGGATTATTATTCCTAAGTTAGGACAAAAAAATTCTGCTTATTTGGGGATATTTGCAAGAGTGGTTATGAGTGCGTTATTCGCTTTCGCTTGGGAGGAATGGATGCTTTATGCACTGCTTGTGCCCTTCTCGTTTTGTTTTATTGCAACTCCCGCAATCCAAGGTTATATTTCCAATCACGTTTCTCCCACGCAACAAGGAGAGTTCCAAGGAATTATGGGAAGTATGATGAGCCTAAGTTCTATTTTAGGCCCATTACTTATGAGTTTTGTTTTTTCTTATTTTACGAGAGAAGGTATACAACCGTACTTCCCTGGAGCACCATTTATAGTGAGTTCCTTTCTTGCGATCCTAAGTTTAGGGATCGCAATTATTTCTTTTAGAAAGGAAAAACTAAGAGTGGGAGAAAAGACCGGAGAATGATCTATTCTTCGTCTTCTTCTAGACTAAGATAAAACAAAGCCCATAAAGTATCAAATAAGATCTGCATAAGAAGTGCGAACCTTTCTTCTCTATCTTCTACCGATTTGAAATCTTCGATCAAGAAGGTAACAAAAGGTTCTAAGATCCTTCTCTCCTCCAAATCCGGAATAGAATTCAAACTTTTGATAGAAAAATTCGCCTCAACAGGAACATTATGAAAATTTAATCTACTGTTCAGGACCAGAACTGCTATTTCCAGAAGTTCTGCATCTGACATTGTTTTAACACCGGCATCGTTCAATCCGGATAATAGGCCTGAAATCGCCTCGTCAGTGATTTCTTCACTTCGATCCTCGTCTTCTTCGCTATAAGCTTCTGAAATTGCAATCAGCACTGCAGTTGCTTGGTCCCAAAAAGAAGACAACGCCTCGTCCAAACGTGCCTCATCCTCTTCTGTTAACTCCCTTTTGAAACCTGAGTCAAGATCATCATAGAAAGGTTCCGGATCGTCGGTCTCGCATGCTGCAGAAATAAATGTGCGAAGAGCGATCCAAAACGGGGACTTATCGTGACCAATGCGAAGAATTTCCTCAGCATACTTGGCAACTGTGTCTCTCCAAGTGGAAGGTGAATAGGATGGAATTTCCATATTCAAATCTTTCTTACTCTCTCCAAACTCGTCGACACTATAAATCTTTTCGGGTTATTTTTTAAGAAGAAATTTAAGCAGGATCTTAGCTCGATTGCAGATTATAGTTGCTCCTTGTTGAGAAAGATCAAATATTTCCTCCATGAATATTGACGAAGATTATGATTTTCCCAGATTCCGTTCCGACTCGAATGCAGGTCATTATGAAAGTTGGTTCGTAAGAGGAAATCATCCCTCTCGTCCACTCGCAATCTGGATTCGTTATACTATTTTTTCGCCGAAAAATTCACCCCAAGATTCTATAGGAGAATTATGGGCAATCTATTTCGACGGAGAAAATGGCAAACATTATGTTTCCAAATCTGAATATCCTATCTCAGAATGTGAATTTTCTGGAGATCCATTTAAAGTTCGAATCGGCTCTTCTATCCAAGATCATAAAGGACTTAAGGGAAATTCAGGAAATAAGCAAGGTTCTACAAATATTGAATGGGACCTAAACTTTTCCGGAGGAGACAACCCTCTTTTTTTATTCCCTAAAAATCTATATTCGGGCGGTTTTCCGAAGGCAAAAGTCCTCGTCGGAAAGCCTTCTCTACTACTTAATGGATTTGTAAAATTAGAAAATGATAAAATAGATCTGAAGGATTGGAGAGGAAGCCAGAATCATAACTGGGGTTCAAAACATACAGATCAATATGCATGGGGTCAAGTTGCAGGTTTTGACGGGGAAGAAGGTTCCTTCCTTGAATTGGCAACTGCAAAGATCAAAATTGGTCCCTTCTGGACTCCAGCAATCACTCCAATTGTTTTACGTTTGCACGGACAAGAATATAATCTGAACAAATTGTTTTCCTCATTCGGAAGAGCAAGCTATCAGTATTTCGATTGGAAATTTCATGCTACTTCTCCTGAGATTAGAATAGAAGGAAGAATTCACGCAGATAAAAAAGACTTCGCCTGCCTACGTTATGCAAATCCTCCGGGCGGTTGGAAATTTTGCCTGAATAGCAAGATAGCTCGAGCAGAGGTTCTGGTCCAAAGAAAAGGAGAAACTTCCCCACTTCGTTTGAGATCTGCCAGAAGTGCAGCATTCGAAATACTTACTGAAGATACTTCTCATGGCTTATTGACGGAAATTTAACAATCTTTTATTCCAGACCTTTTTCGGATTGACCAGGTTCCCATTGTAGAAAATTTTGAGAGTCAGCCTCAGTTTCTTTTAATCCAAAGGGATTACCTCTTTCAGATATATTGAAGCGAAACGGGATTTTAGATAAAAATTTCCCGAGGTGGCCTGAGATGGATTGCAGTGTGAGGAAAAATCCTTATTGACTTCTCTTGAGACTTATTCTCACTTGCAAAATCAAGCCGGTCCCTGTCCCAGGAGCCGGAGGGAGTCATCCCCACAGTTCATCTCTGGCCCCGGCCGGATTTTATCCGGACCGGGGATTTTTCCCAAATTTTAAGGAGATTTCCATGCGGAACATCCAAACAAAAATTTTTTCAATTCTATTCAGCGTTACTCTATTTGGTTCCCTGATTTCTTGTGAGGGCCCGAGCAGTGATAATAGTGCCGCAGCAGCGCTTTTAGGTTTGGATATTCCTGCTAGCGCAAGTAAGCCTCAATTTTTAAACCGATATGCGGAACTTGCTTTCGAGTCCTATACCCAAGCAGAATTGGACGCGTCAAACTTAGCAGCCGCAGTTGCTACTTTTGATTCTACTGCAACACCTAGCGCTTCCGATCTGACCAACCTTCGAAATCTTTGGGTCAAAGCTCGAGCGAGTTATTTGATCACTGAAGGATTCCGTTTCAGCGGCGGTCCAATCGATACTGATACTGTGCTTGATTGTGAACCTACTGGAACCGCATCACAACCTCACGATTGTGAAGGTCTTCTAAATGCATGGCCATTAGATGAGGACGCAGTAGATGCTTACATCAATAACGGTGGGAATAGTGTTACCACTTTCTCTTCGATCTATGGCGAAATCGGAGATACTAACTTAGGTGGAGAAGCAGAACCTCAAGAAGATAAGATCGTATTAACTGGATATCATCCTATTGAATACTTACTATGGGGAAAAGATACAAGCAATACGGGCGCAGGAGATAGACTTTCCAGCTATTTTGCTGATGCAACTGGAAACGGTGCAAGACGCAGACATTATTTAAAAACTATTACTGACAGATTAGTTGTTCACCTTGGTTTGATAAAAGACCATTGGGATCCTGCTAATACTGGAAACTTTAGAGAAACTTTCTTAGATTCCGCAAATGTAAATACATCCGTTGGAAATATTTTCCAAGGATTAGGTTCCTTCATGGCGGGAGAATGGGGTGGAGAACGTCTTACCGGAGTGATCGGCGAAACCCAAGAAGAAGAACATTCTTGTTTCAGTGATACAACTAAAGCAGACTTCTACTATGATGCACAAGGCGTATTGAATATCTGGACTGGAAATTATAGCATCCAAAAAGGTGTGAATGTTAGCACAGGGCCTGGGCTCTCTGCTATATTAAGCTTTAAGCAACAAGGTTCCATCCAAGCTGAGATCGAAAAATCTAGAAATCTTTTCTGCATCAATCTTGCTGACACAGAGTCCCAAGATCCTAACTTTAGGACCAGTTGCCCTGCAGGAAGTTTAACTCATAGGTTCGACCAAGCAATTTCTTCTGCAGATAGCCAACATGGAATTTTAGTGAATGTGCAAAGATTGATCGGGTCAACATTGAATAGGGATTTCGTAGCAGCTGCTGCGGCTATCGGGTTCTCGGTAGTTCCGGAATGAAAGGTCTTTAAAATGAATTAGCAGGTTCGGTTCCTGTGAAAACCTCCGAAAAATATAAAAATATGAACTGTGATAAAAACTTAAACTTCGGTTCGGGAAAAACTCCGGAACCGAATCCATCTCGGAGACGTTTCAACAAAACGATCCCGATCTTAGTATCTATTCTTCTAAACTTTTTTTACTGCGGTGGAAAAGAAGGAACAGATCCTCTTGGAATAGCTGCAATAATCGCGAACCAAACAAGTATTGCACCGGACCCGGGAGAAGCTTTCTCCGGAGGATATGGCACGCGATTTATCTCCAACCCAACTTCTTTCGATACTCCTTTTGTAAACTTGAGTTCCGATGGAATTAAATTTAATACAGGGAATAACTTTTTCAATAGAGCTTGGGTAGCAGAAGGCAATAGTGCCTCCTCTGGCTTAGGGCCAACCTTTAATACAAGTTCTTGCCAAAACTGCCATGCAAGTGATGGAAGAGGAGCCCCACCTAGTGGCGGAGGGACCTTATTTAGCTCCGTTGGGATTTTGATACGACTTTCTAAGGTTGGAGTTTCAGATCCTACTACCGGTGGACCTGTAGGTTTAGATTCTTTCGGACTTCAATTGAATCATAAAGGAATTGGATGCACTAGTCCATTCACTTACGATTCCAATTTCGACTGTAACGGTACAACTGGTGCGAATTTTACTCCACCAGAAGGTACAGCTTCAGTATCTTATACAGGTACGCCTGTTGTAAGAAATTACACTTCAGGTGGAACAGTAACCTTAAACACTCCAGTATATTCGATTAGTTGGAATGTGAACTTCGGAGGAGCACCTTCTTCCTTTAATCTTTCTCCGAGAACTGCTCCTATGATCCCAGGTTTAGGTTTATTAGAAGCAATTCCTGAATCCACAATCTTAGGCTGGGCAGATCCAACCGATTCCGATGGTGATGGAATATCAGGAAAAGTGAATATGGTTTGGGACGCCAAAAATCATAAAAAAGTTATGGGGCGTTTCGGTTGGAAAGCAAACGAGCCAAGTTTATTCCAACAAAACCAAGGTGCTTTTTTAGGAGATATAGGAATCACAAGTCCATTATTTTCGACAGACAATTGCCCAAGCACTCAGACCCAATGTTTAGCTGCTGCATCCGGAACTGCCGATCCTGAGATCACTGCATCCATTGCCGATTCTGTGAATTTTTATACCAGATTAGTCGCTGTTCCTGCCAGAAGAAACTTATCTGACCAAGATGTAATTGATGGAAAGGCAATATTCTCTTCTATCAAGTGTGATGCATGTCATAAACCATTTGTTCTCACAGGGAATGTCCCAGGACTTCCTGAACTTTCTTTCCAATATATCAAACCTTATACAGATCTACTTCTTCATGATATGGGTCCTGACCTTGCCGATGGAAGACCGGACTTTGATGCAGACGGACAAGAATGGAGAACGCCTCCTCTTTGGGGACTCGGTCTGATCCAAGAAGTAAATGGACATTTAAGACTTATGCATGATGGAAGAGCTAATGGGATCGAAGAAGCAATCCTATGGCATGGAGGAGAGGCGGACACCGCAAGGAACGGTTTCCAAAATCTATCTCTCACAGACAGGCAAAAGCTGATCAAATTTTTGGAATCTTTATAGGAGAATCGGCGATGAGATCCATATTATCTAATTCTTTATTTAGAAAAACATTATACTTTATTTTAATATCTTCCTTTGTTTCCTGCGGCGGCGGTGGCGGGAAAGATCCTTTGTTCCTATTGGCAGCCGGACCAGGAAGTTCTGCATTTTTAGAACATACTGGTAATTTCGTAATCATCCCAAGTTTGGAACAATTGACTACGGATACAGCAGCCTTAGAAGCAGCAGCAATTACTTACACTACTTCCGGCAGCACGAATGTTACAAATCTTGCTGCCTTGCAAACTGCTTGGGACCAAGTAAGAGTTTCTTTAAAGAAAGTAGAACCGTATTATTTCGGACCAGCTACTAATCCGACTGAGTATTATACTAAAATGGACGGATTTATCAAATCCGGAGCAAGACCAAGTGCCAACTTTGTAAATCAGATTATATCTGGCACTACCCCTGTTTGCACTGCTGTGAATACCACTGTAAACAAAACAAACCTAACCGTTTGCCCACCTAAATACAAAGGTATTGAATCTCTTGAAATTCTACTTTTTGACGCGGATCTAAGCAGAACTACAATTGATTCAAATGCGAGCATCAATACTGCAAACACTGGCAACACTAAAAGAACAGATTATATCTTAGCTCTTGCTCAGGTAATCAATCAAGATGCATTAGATTTATATAATAAATGGCTCCCGAGTGGAGGAAACTTCTTAAGGGAATACACTACAGGAACAGGGATCCAATTCCGTTCTCAGGGAGAAGCTTTCGATACCTATATCCAATCTCTCGGAAATTTAGTAAACCAGATCCAGGACAATAAACTCGGAAACGCCGCTTGTTTAAGTGTCTCTTGCTCCGGAGCAGGAAAAAGACAAGAGCCAGATTCAGTTTTCTTGGAAGCGATCTATTCCAGAGTTGCGTATAAAGATCTGAGAGATAACCTATTAGGAATTGAATTCGCTTATTTAGGGGATCCTGCCGATCCTAAGATCAGCTCTATGTCAAAATTAGTAAGAGCACAAAACTCTTCTTTAGATGATGATATCCAGGCTGAAATCATAAACTTTAAGAATATGATCGATGCAAAAATCAGTGCTACTGCAGACTTATACGCGGAGATTGATGCAGATGGCACCACTATGAATGGAACAAGTGTCATTGCGAATGTAAAACCAATCTGGGATCAGGCAAAAATTTTAAAGAACCTAATGACCATTGATGCGTTCTCAGTTCTAGGAGTTCCTAATCTTCCTTCTTCCAACGACGGGGACTGATCCTTTTATAAAATACTAATATGTATTGTTTGAGATAAAAACGATATATATTAGTATTCTCTCTTAATTTACCAAATTTGTCTTGCCAATCTTTCCGTTAGACTTTTCTCTATCGGACTATGTTTAGTTCTCTATTTCCATTAATCGCTTTTACTGCTTGGACCATTCTACTGGTACTCATCGTTGTATCTTTTAGAACAGTGCAGGTATTAGCCGGCTCCAAAAAATCCAACGAGTTCCCTGCATGGATACAACACGGTTCTGATCTATATTGGAGGATCCACCGCGCTCACTTAAATTGTGTAGAAGGTCTTCCCGTATTTGCAGTTCTGGTTTTGACCTTTATACTTTCAGGTTATCAAAATGATACTTTTGATCTTCTTGCTTGGATTGTATTCGGAGCAAGAATCCTACAAACAAGTGCTCATTTAAGTGGTGGTGGCGTCTGGAACGTGAATGTAAGATTTACAGGATTTATCATCCAATATATTTGTTTCACTGCAATGTTAGTGATATTAGTACGTTCCATTCTTTAATCTAAAATATACCGGGAAGGAGACTTCCCGGTATAACACGATAGCGATGTGTAAATAAAAAACCTCTTGACCGTTGTGTACATTCGAGGTTAACCTTCGGGGATACATGGCTTCCAAATTCGATTATCTCCGTAAAAATCTATATGCGATGGCGGAGCTATGTTTAGAGCAAATCCTGATCTTGGATGACGCTATCGAACAAGAAAATCCTGACCTTGCAAAACAAGTGATCGAAAGGGACGATCTGATCGATAGTTTAGAGAAACAAAACGATAACCTCTCCCAAAATGCAATCTTAGAAGCTATCGCAAACCGAAACTTACTCGGCATGGACCAAATTGATGGAGAAGTTGTACTCAAAAAAGATCCGCTTCGATTTGCACTTTCTTCCATTCGTATCAACAGAAGTTTAGAAAGAATGGGAGACCAGATCGTAAACTGCGCCACCTGCTATAGAAGAGGACTCCTACCAAAAGGATTTTTCAGACAAGAGGAAATTTTAGACAAGATGCTCTCTAGAGTAGTCACTCTTGTTGGAATGGCTGTAGAATCTTTGGTGGAAGAAAAAAACAGATTTTACGGTTCAGTGCACACTGTAGAGGAAGAACTAAACAATCTATGCCATGCAGCATTCTTAAAGTTCGTATTGGACCCAAGACTGGATAAAAATCAATTTGCAGATTTATACAGAATTATCTTAGGAATTGAAAGAGCGGGAGACTATGCGGTGAATATCGCAGAAGAGTTAGTTCGCTTAAATACAGGAATGGACATACGCCATCTTTCCGACCCAGTCCAGGTAACCGAAAAAACAAAAATTTCTTAATCTATATTATAAAAATAGAATTATTGCTGAACGCAAACTAAAGACTTTGTCACGTTACAAAAGTCGGGTGTTCCTGTAGATATTCCACCAACATTCGGATCGGAATTACCTCCGAAATTGCCCTGATCCGTATTCAAATTGGAAGTCCAACCTTGGCAAGTATTTGCGGTAGACCAATCAGTTTGCAATCCAGTCCAGTATCCTGCGGCAGTTGCACTTATCCCATTTCCAGTTCCGAATGCAAACAAAGCATTTGCGTCCGTTGAAAAAGCTTTCACAAAAGCGCCGCCAGCAAAATCTATATAATCTTTGTTGGGTTTTAAGACCCAGTCGATCTTAGAAGGCATTGCTCTTCTCCAGGTTCCAGCCACCGCAAAAGTTTTATAAGTTCCCGAAGGAAGTCCAATCCCAAATAAGTTATTCGCCTCATTCTGACAAACAAAGTCCGCAAAACCGCCGGAGCCGAAATTTCCTGCATAAGAAACGGGTGTAGAAAATACGAATTTATCATTATCTTTTTGTAATATCGGATAGGGAATGGTCTCCGAATCAGGAGTAAGAATGGAGATTACGATAGAATTATTGGTAGAATCAGAATCGTCCGACACACCAGTGATAGTCAAAGTTTGAGGAACATTATAATCAGAAGGAGTAAACATCATCAAGCCTGGGGAAATAGGAGCGATTGTAGAATTGCTTGTTGAAAAATTATAAGTTACGGAAGACGAATCCGGCTTATGCGCCAGGGAAATAGACAAAACCAAGGATCCTCCCTCTGGCAAAGAATTTCCTCCAGTAATAATAAGCTCCTTATCACACCCGTTAATTAGACAGCTGATAATTGCATTTTCGTAATATTCTTTCGTGTTTGGGTCCCCGGAATTTTCGGATTTAATAGCGCAGGCGAGCAAAAAAACCGAAAGGCAGATCACAAAGAATAAAGAAACCCGCTCGGTACACATAAAAATCTTAAACCGGATCCTTAAAGCGAGAAGACTCTGCACCATTATTGGATTCGAAACCTTCTCCCTGTTCTAAATAACTTTCTAATTCTTCTTTTAGGCCGTGAGGAAGTTGGAGTCCTGAACTTTCTATCCTTTCGTTGTATTTACTAAAAGAGAATCTATGCCTAGAAGTTCCAAGATAAACACTCAAAGCTTCGGAGCCCCATTCTAAAATGTCTCGGATATATTCTTCGTTTTCTTCTAACTTCTCCGCATAAGGAATAAAAAGAGGTCTATTCACTGGACGGCCAATAGTCCTATAAAATAAAAGCCTGCGAAGTACTTCGTGATCCTTCCAATTACCTGTTTCGAGTGCTCTTTCCACCATCCTAAGATTGATACAGTCCAAAAATTCTATTTTTAGATTTTCATTTTTCAATCTTCTGCGAAGACTCGCCTTGATCTCTTCGGACTCGTATAAAAAATTAGGACAATATTCCGGACATTCTTGGTCTTTATGTAAATCGCAATAATGTAATAGAATACAATCGATGTCGGAAGAAGGTTCTACGATACCAAAATTGATCGAACCTAAAATTTCAACGCCTGTACGAAAACCTTTATCTTCTAATTCCTTTAAGGCAATGCGGCAAGCCTGCATTCTTCTCAAAGCTTCTTTAGTATCGTAGTTGCGGTATTTGTTTTTAAGGGCTACGTATTTTTCTATTAGATAGGTCATTCGAACAGTTCTCGCAAATAGCGGTTCATACCGTGTAATACTATCTCCGGGATTTCATGTCCACCCGGAAATGCCAGCAACTCACCTACCCATCCTGCGTCTTTTAAGACTGATTCTAATCTTTTCGCAGCAGGATAACCGAGCACAGGGTCCATTCTACCATGACTTTGAAAAAATTTATAGCCCGGAGTTTGTTTTGCGTACTGTGTCCAATGAGTCTCGTCCAGCAAAGTCCCCGACAGAATGACAAGACCTTTGGGTTTTTTCTCAGCCTTAAGAGTAATCTCCGTAGCAAGCATTGAACCTTGTGAAAAACCTCCTAAGATAATTCGATCCATTGGTACATCTAATGCCTGGATCATTTCTTCTATCTTTTGTTTTGCCTCTGCCAGACCGGCTGGATAACGTTCAAAAAGTTCTCTAGAACCTCCGGCGACCATTGCTCTTTGTAAAGCTTCCATATCAATAGGGAACCAGGCTTTACCGTTATAACCCGGCGCAATCGGAACTTCTAAAATCCCATCCGGAAAGATGAAATTCGTACCCTCAGGAACGTCCATATACGAATACAAAGGAAGAAGGTCGAACGCATTCGCTCCGTAACCATGTAGAAAAATAACATAAGCACCTTGTGGATCACCTGGAATGCGGGCAGCTTTAACGGGACCTATTTGGACGAGTGGGATATCATACATGATTTCCTTGTAAGGAAACCTAAACGAATTGGCAATGTTATAATTAGAATACAATCGAGCTCTAACAGGTTTTCCGCTAGAATTGATTTTGGGTTTAAAGGAGGACCTTCAAAAGGAGAAGGTCCTCTACAAATAGATTAGATAATCTCTCCGTTCGCCTGCAATCCTTTACAATTATTACTAGTAGCTACAGTTGTACTAGGATCTGTGATTAAAAGTCCTATAACTTGAACGTCTTTTACACATTTGTCCACATCTGCTTTTTTATAATATTTATTATCATCTATCTTTAAATATAGATCTGTCAGAAATAGATCCAGAACGGTGATTGCCCCCGCATTAGCAGGATCTACTGATCCGTAGAATAAAATATCGGAAGTCAGAGCGGCTTCTTTGATCTGAGACCTTGCTTCAGAACCTTTAACACTATCGGATAAACCTAAAGAATCCATTGCCAAACAGTTTGAGAACGACAAGATAGATACGAACCCTAATATAATAAGTTTTTTCATCAATTTTCCTCTTTTGCTTACGTTATACGCTCTATCCCATTTCGAAGAAGACCGTTAACAAAGGTAACTATGCCGAAACTAATAAGGACAAAATATTCCATGAAATTATTAAAAATCTAAGTAATTTATAAATAAATAATGTATGCTATATCTCAATTGGAATATAGATTACCCTAAGCGGGATATGCACGATAGGAAGAGAAATAGAGCTTAACTTACCTCAAATCGACCGAGAATAGACCCTTAGTTTTCTAAGGGGAACAGTAAGATTTGGCCTATTTTGCCTTAGAAATTCCAATCAGAAGCTCCAAAAAGAGTTTTCCTTTCTCAAACTTTCGAAATCCACTGACCCAAGTGAAATATCTGACCGGTTTATTAAAATAACCTAAATGCGAACGTTAATTCTTAGCCTATTACTCCTTATCTCTAACACAAACTGTGGGACCTATCTTCTCTTAGAAAACCAAGCAGAGAATGATCAAACAGCGTTCCAAAATTTCGTTACACTGACATTACTCGATTCTTCCATTGGGCTCGTCCATTATTGGCCGTTAGACGGAGACCTGAAAGACAAAGTAGGAGGCTTAGATCTGACCGCTGTCGGCGGGACGACTCCAATAATTACTGCAGATCGATTTGGAATTCCGGGAAGAGCTTATTATTATGATGGAGGCGGAGGCTATCACGAATCCATAGCTCAAGGTCCTCTTTTCTTTGATGGAACAGTTTCCTCATTTACTGTAAGCGCTTGGGTAAAGGGAAAATTTCCTCCCGGGAATAACGGCAGCGAATTTATCTTCTTAAGCCAAGGAGCCGGGTTAGGTCTCCAGTTATATGCTTTTTCGCCAAGTTCTTGCAACGGGAGAATCAGGGCTTTCACAAACAATGGAGGCTCAGGAGATGTAGATGTAGGTACTGATTGCGGAATATATCCGGAAAATCTTTGGTATCATATGGTCTTTACTTGGGATATCCGAACACTCACCGGTTCTTTGTACGTGAATAACGTCTTAGTCGGCTCCGGAACCTTCGGAGTAAATCGTCCCTGGGCTACAAATAGCACTTTTCAATTAGGCCGATCCGATCTTTCTTCTCAACTTTTTGAGGGAGGTATTGACGAAGTGAGGATCTATAATCGGGCAATCTTTCCAGTTTCGAGCTTGTAAAAGCGCGTTTTTTAATATAGAAAGTAAGCCATCTTTATTTAGATTATATTGGATGAAACTTCAGTATTAGATTAACACTGAAGTTTTTATCAATAAAGATCTTATAGATCAATAACAAGACCAGTCCATATTCGGAAACTGTTCCTTTATTTCGCCTACTTCAGAATTTCCAAGATAAAATTTGCGCGGTCTGTTCATTAAGTCTGATGGATAATTTTCAAACATAGCAGTAATCAATTCCGGCATCGTCACTCCTAGAATACTGCATTGATCGGCTTCTTGTTGAACATTTCCAGTCCAAAGGACACTCTGTTTTTTATCATTAATCGTTATACTCAATGATTTACTATAAAGAGGAACCGACGAAACATGCACTGTTGCCATATTTGTGCCGACTGCATTTGCCAAACCGTGTTTCACACTTCCTTTAAGCGTTATTGATGCAGTCATGTTAAAGTGATAATCTGCATTTTCCTTATTTTCAATAAGCCCGATCTTTTTCAGTTTTACCGATAACATTTTTGCAATTATACCCTGTTGTGGATCAGTACTTTGATATTGAATCGAATAATTCCCCTTCAAAGGAGCGTTTGTATTCACAGTATTAGTTCTCGTCATTGCCGTTACACAATTGAATAGCATGGAGCTGCCACAAAGCATGAATACTGTTAATGTTTTTTTTCCCACCATAGTTTCCGTTGATTTCCTTATAATTTTAAACTGATTTCTTCTTAGTGAAATATGAAAGTATTTTTTTGATCTCGTGCCGCATGGGCGAAGGTCCGTAAAGCCAGCATTACTGCAAGACCCCAACTCCTGCTTGCTGGAACTCTAACCCGAGAAGCATCACCAAAAGAGTTAGATTGCGCACCAGGCTCAGAATATCGATTCGAAAAAGAATTTAAAAAGTGGGGAAGCTGCAGCTCATAAAAAGACCCAAAAACAACTAACGCTTTTTTGCAATCTTACGTTTTGGCTTCTTCTTAACTTTAGGCAATTGGTCTTGAACTGCTTTAAAATATTCGCAGACAAGATGATCCGACCAAGATATCGCTTTCCATCCTTCAAAATATGCGATATGGCTTCCCCTTTTTGTATAAACATGGATCGAATTCGGAAGGTTTTCCAACCAATGCAAATTTTCTAAAACATTCTGATTTACGCAGATGGGATCATCCTTTGCATTTAAAATCATAATCGGAGTTCGGATATTTTTCATTACAACCGCAGGGTTCGAATGCCTGTAATATTCTTCCTTATCGTCAAAACCGGAGAGACTGTGTAAACGATCCTGGAATTCGCCCAAAGTTTTGGATTCCATCACCTTCTGAAATCCTCCTACGGAAGATAAAGTTTCATAATGGCGTTTCAAAAAATAATTAATGAGTCTTTGGCCCATGATCTTACTATAAACCGGATGAACCCTATGAAATGCTTTTTCGATATCATATGCGGGAGAAATTGCTACTGCTGCATCCAATAAACTTTTCTTTCCGGATTCTCCCAAGTATCTAGCGAGCAATCCGGAGCCAGCAGAAATCCCCACACCAAACAAAGGACTATTCGGAAATTTTTTCTTAATGTACAAGAGTTGTTCTTTTAAATCCGAACTAGAACCCATTGTGTTTATCTGCGGCTTAGGAAGAGGAAGATTCCCATGTCCTCTCCTAATACAAACCACAGAAGCCCATCCCAATTGAGTTCCGATTCCTTTTACAATAGACTTAACGTCTTGCTCATCCCCGCTGATTGTATGAAAGACAATCGCAATTGGGTCGGAATCCGTTTTTTTCTTTCCATCAATATTGGACCAGGCAAGTCCAGTGACTCCACCATCCTTCATTTTAAGATATTCCAACTTATCGTAGCGAAAAAAGTCGGAACGATATTCTCTAAAAAGTAAGAGAGCCAGCATTAGATGATTATTAAAACACCAGAACGTAGGAAAATATTTCCTAGTTAAACGAGGACAATTTGCAATTACCCTTCTCACAAACTCGCCTTCACTGAACCGAAGAACAGGTTTTTCTAACACCTCAAGATAATAGTAAAATAAAAATGCGAGAATAAGAAATAAAACAAAAGAGAAGAACGAGAGCATGTAATAGTCCGAATGAAATTACTTTTGGAAAGAATAGGTGGAGAAAGGTTAGGGTCTATTACTTTATTCTCACACAAAGGCCCGGAGGATGATTGCTGTTTGAGTTTATTTGGAATTCATTTAGTGGTTGTAACTTTTGTGAGATTCAGCCATAAGTAATATATAAAACCATTATATTAAAGAATTATGAAGTTCCATTTCTTTCTGTAAAATTGTATTAATAATTGAACTAAGGTCTTTGCTCTTTTTAAGAGCTATTTTTTTATAATACTCTTCTAATTGAGGATCCAAATAAATCGGAAAATGAAGGTCCTTAAGATCTCGTGAATAAGTCCCACGTTTGCCTTTTGAAAAATCGTATTCGTCTCTCATATCAGTTAATATCGTTTGAATAATATTGAATTTCTTCTGATTTAGTTGCTTTTCTCGCAGATACTATTCTTATAATCTCTTCCCCGTTTTTCGATCTATCAACAAAAATAACGACTGCGATCGTAATATTTTCAATTTTTCCTAAAGCAATTTCTCTCAATTCTTCTACTGAATGATCCGGATCCGGCAAATAGATTGCTTTAGGGTCAGCAAAAACTAAAGAGGCTTCTCCAAAGGAAAGGTTATGTTTTTGGATATTAATCCTTTCCTTTTCAACATCCCATTCGAAACGCATTTAAGCATATTGAGGCGATACTTAATAGACGTAAATAGTTTTCCGTTGGTCCATTTATGAGTTCGCTCATAGTTTGTTCTCCGAACTCAGGTGCCATCAACTTAGAAACCTTAGTATGATCTGTCTTTCAAGTTAACGAAAATCATCCGTAACTTTTATTTTTGCGAGCCTCAGAATACTTCTGGGTCCAGCAGACTCAAGACAGTTTTGGGGGATGTCTCCCCCTCGCTCCAGCCGCGTTGCACGCGTCTTTCTTTACCCAAGCGAGCGACCCATAGGGAGCAAGATTCCCGAAGGGTGACTGAACGAAGTGAAGTCAAATGTTTAATGAAACAAGCTGTACTTGGATTAATTCGATATCTCCGGGAATCCGCAGTCTCCGAACCCCGGACCGGATTCGTTATAATTCAGTTTTTTTTATTCTCACGCAGAGTCGCGAATGCACGGAGAACTTATCACTATATATTTCTCTGTGTAATTTTTTAGGCTTCATACGAATATCACCGAGTTCACAGAAAGGGTAGAAGAAAGTAGTTACGCGTGCATGGGCGAAGATTCGCAAAGCCGCCCACAAATAACAAACCTCTTCACTTGTAGGAGCTCCTACATGAGGAGTATTAGAAAAATTGATTGTAAAATTAGAAATTTGTGATAGAGGATTTTCTTTGAACAACTACTAGAATCCGCCACCATCCCCCACCCAGAAGGGTGGGAATTTACCTTACAAGCCCAGACGGAACCGAATTTCCATTCTACTCAAATGACTAACTGCAATTCTTATACATTCGGTTAATTACTCCCTTACATTACTAAAGTTCGGAGACCTCAAAGTAACGGATATGTTGAACGTATTCACAGAACTTTACTCTATGTACATTTCAGGATCGCAGGTAAAACTAAATTCTACGAATCGATCGAATAGATGCAGATCGATTTGGAAATCTTTTTTGAAGAATACAATTACAAGAGAGCTTACCAAGGAAGAAACATGAATGGAAGAACTCCATTCCAAGTCTTCATCGAGGGCATTAAGACAAAAGAATTGGAGGTCGACCAAATGGAAAATTAGAACAAGCGTTCAGGAGAAGTGTAAGGTGAATACTATCTCTGTACAAATTATTCTTCCTTCATAAATGAAACGGTTTCAACCATTTCATCCAATGCATGTCGGAAGAACCCCAAAAAGTCTTTTTCAAATTTAATTTCCATATTTTCCATTACAAAGAGAAACTGCTGGATAAGTAACAATTTTGAATAAAATTTTTCTCCGAAATCAACATATAATCTCTTTCCAATCTCGTCAGACAATGTCTTTCTCAGAAGCAACAATTGCCTACTTTGTAAAGCATCATTTTCCTCCGTAAGACATTCTTTATAAAAGAAATCGACTAATTCATCGAAATCGGATTGAGTCTTTATTATTTCCGAATATTCTGTATTATACAGAGACGGATAAATAGTTGCTTGTATATTATGCATTTTCCAAGCCCAAAGCTCAACATAAAGTGTTATCCTTTCCAAGTGGATATATTTTTCGTCTACAGATGACTTTCGATAGTGTAATTTAAATGTTTCAATAGTATAACGCATACTTAATAGTTCACGAAATTATTTTGACCAGATAGATTTTCAACGTCAATACGATATTCCTTGCCTTTAAAATCAAATGTCTCTTGGAGATTTGTCTTATTTACACTCTTCGGCATCGGGCTTCTACTAATCTTACCACGCATTTTCTCAATAGCTTGCTTGAATTTTTCTGATTTATGAAATCCCTTTGGAAGAGGCTTGTGGAGGTTATGCTTATTTTTAACATCATATTCCAATTGATCTAACGCATTGAATCCTTGTCTTTTTAATACTCCAGGTCGTTCTGGATTAACTCGAACCGTATCCCAAAAATAATCATTTTTACCTTGCTGGAGCTGAAATTTAACAGATGCCCAACCCTCCTCTCGGTTTTTAACTTTATTTTTTTCATATTCAAACACCCGAGGGCCAGTTATTTCATCACTTGCATCCCCAATTGGGCCACTTGGCGTTACAAGGGTTCCGAGCGTTCCGAGGACTTTTAATGTATTAGAAGCGACTTTCGGAAGCGCCTTAGAAGCTTGCGTTGCCGCTCCTTCGACAGCTTTTGCCGCCTCCGCAGCAACTCCCTGAACAGCCTTCGAACCAGTCTCAATCCCTTTCAAGATTAGATCTGGCATATTATTTATAAGGTGCCCAGTAGGATCCTTATAACGAATCGGATTCCCAGCAACATACGAGAATCTATTCCAACCTTGCGTACTCCTCGCCCCATCTATTACACTATCCCCACTCGTAAACCTTGCGATCTGCGGATCATAATATCTCGCATTATAAAAATAGAAATTCGTCTCTCTATCTAACTCCTGAGAGTTATACTTAGGAGCAAAGTCAAGAGTTCCTCTTTGGACAAGAGTCTCTCCGTATGGCTCGTACTGCATCCTCGAGAGAGTATGAGCACCCTCATCTAATACGTGAGCGACAGAATCTACTTGGTCAGTTAAGAAATACTCGGTGACTCCATCTTCATTTAGAGCAGCGATTCGAACTCCATTTAGGGTAACGGATATTTTGCTCAGAATTCAGAAATGAACTTACATACTTTCATCATATAAAGATCGATTTTATTATAAAAAATTCAACCCACATACCCCCTTCCACCAAAACACTTCTCTCACAATTTTATATTAAATATTCATAATACTTACTCGTCCCACCATTTCGATTGAGTATAAAACTTATCTCTTAAAATGAGACATATCCACACCCACCGCTTTCTTGCAGCCTGAACCTTGCCGCCCCCACAGCTTGCGAACAAATGTTCAACAAAAACGAACACTGTTTCAAAGACTTTTATTCCGATGAATTTTTCTTGTCGGGAATCCCCGTACAATCCATCTTTTACCAGAACAATCGTTCTACTTCAAACGGATAGAATTCTATCTGTTGATCCGCAAGTTCAAAAATTCGTTATCCGAGGACATCAGAGGGATCCAAATGGCAAAACAATTCGAAGGTAAAGTTGCATTAGTTACGGGAGCCGCATCTCCCAGAGGTTTAGGTCGCGCTATCGCTAATACTATCGCAAGAGATGGTGGAGATGTAGTCGTAGTAGACTTGAATAAGGAGCATATCGAGCAAGCTGCTGCGGATATCGCTAAAGAATTCGGCGTTAAAACATTAGGTATTCCAGTAAACGTTACTAAGCCTGAAGATTGCGACGCTGCTATCAACGCTGTTAAAGAAAAATTCGGTAAACTGGACTTCTTAGTAAACAACGCAGGCGTTCTGAAAGATAATCTTTTTATCAGAATGAGCGAACAAGAGTATGATTTCGTAATGGATGTGAACGCAAAAGGTGTATTCTTAATGACTAAGTATGCTTCTAAACTTCTTTTAAAAGCTCCTTCCGGTAGAATTGTGAACATCTCTTCTCTTTCAGGTCTTTCTGGCCAACCTGGTCAAGCGAACTATTCTTCTTCAAAAGCTGCTGTGATCGCTCTTACTAAAGTTGCTGCGAGAGAATTTTCTGGTAGAAACGTTCTAGTAAATGCGGTTTGCCCTGGTTACGTACAAACGGATATGACTGCTTCTCTTCCTGAAGAAGTTCAGAAAAAACTTACCGATCCTATGTTCATTCCTCTAAAGAGACCTGGTACTCAACAAGAGATCGCTAACGCTGTAGAATTCTTCCTTTCCGATAAAGCATCCTATATCACTGGTGTTTTCCTCCGTGTAGACGGTGGCGCCGGTATCGGAATGTAAGGAGTCAATCATGAGAGAAGTAGCAATCATCGGGGCCTATGAAACGGTCCACGGTAATCATAAAGACAGAACTCTTAGAGATTTAGTTACTGAAGCGGGTAATGGAGCAATCAAAGATTCAGGCATAGACAGAAAGGAAATCCAAGCTGTTTATGTTGGGAACTATGCAGGTAATGAGTTTAACGCTCAAAATACAATGGGTTCTTATGCGGCCAACTTACTTGGATTAGGTGATCGTCCTGCGATCAGGACGGAAGGAGCTTGTGCTTCTGGCGGAATCGCAATGAGACAAGGTGTTCTTGCTGTTGCATCCGGCCTATATGACACAGTATTAGTTCTGGGCGTGGAAAAAATGAATGGTTTAGATCCGGAAACTACGATGGAAATCGTAGCAAGAGGTCAAGACCAAGATGTAGAAGGCGGATATTGTATTTCAGGACCTTCTGGTTTTGCATTAAACGCAATCCGTCACATGCATGAGTTCGGAACTACGAAAGAAATGCTCGCGACCGTTGCAGAAAAAAATTACTTTCACGGTAGTTTGAATCCATTCGCTCATAAACAAAAAGAAATTTCTTTCAATAATATTATGAGAGCAAGAATGGTAACAACTCCATTCGGTTTTCATGATGTTTCCTTGGTTACGGACGCTTCTGCAGCAGTTGTGATCACTACGAAAGAAAAAGCAAAATCCGTTCGTAAAGACTATGTTTTAGTAAAGGGTTCCGGAATTGGTGGAGACTACTTCAATGTAGCTCTTAAGAAAGATTCCGTTAGCTTCCCCGCATCTGTGCAAGCAGCCACTGAGGCATTTAAAATGGCAGGTGTGGAAAGAAAGGACATCGATGTTCTGGAATGCCATGACTGCTTCACAATCACTGAGATCATCAATATAGAAGATCTCGGATTCGTGGAAAAAGGAAAAGGTGGCCAGTTCACTAAAGATGGCCACACTCGATTAGGTGGAAAACTTCCAGTAAACACTTCCGGCGGTTTAAAAGCAAAAGGTCATCCCGTTGGAGCTACAGGCGTTGGCCAAGTTGTAGAAATGACCTACCAACTCAGAGATCAATCCGAAAAACGACAAGTTGCCAATGCTCGCACCGCATTAACTCACGTACTTGGTGGCCCAGGTGCAGTTAGTATAGTGCATATTCTGCAGAGGGGGGAATAATGGCGGAGATTATGGAAGCTCATTCTTTAACCGGAAAAAAATGTAAATCTTGTGGATTTGAAGCTACTGATCCTGTAGTTTCCTGCACAAGCTGCGGATCGGAAGATGTAGAAGCTAAGACTTTTTCAGGAAAAGGAAAAGTTTACACTTACACTGTGGTTCACGTTGGTTTCGGTCATTTGGCTCCAAGAGCGCCTTACGTTCTTGCAGTCATCGAACTGGAAGAAGGTGCAAAAACCATGAGTATTATCGAAGGAGAATACCAAGGGAAACCTGTCACCGAATCTATTGCGATAGATATGCCGGTTCTTTTCGATAGAACGGAAACTTCTACGGGATTTATTTTTAAACCCGCATGATCTAAAAAGGAAAGCGGGGTGGGACTTACCCCGCTTTTGTTTTACAAAAAACCAATAAGTCCGATTCTTTTCCATTCTTAGAAATCGATATTAAGAATCATCTCCCGATATTTTGACAAAAGTCAATTTTCGGATCCTTCTTCATATTACTCGAATCCTTTGCAGATATCGCTCCGACAATACCGTGACAAAAAGTTCTTTGCTTTCTCTTTCTAAAAAAGAAACTTGGAACCAATATAAAGGAGTAATCCATGAAGACTCGGGCAATCCTGATTTCCCTTTTTGTTTCCATTCTCTCCCTCATCTTCCTATTGAACTGCGGAGATAAAGAAAAGCCGAAAGAAGAAGCTGCACCTGTAGCAAGCGCAGCAACTTTAAGTCCAGAAGTAGAAGAAGGTAAAAAACTTTTTCTTGAGAACGGATGTAACGCATGTCACGGAGATACCGGTGCTGGAGACGGAGCAGCTGCGGCTAGCTTAAATCCAAAACCTAGAAATTACAAAGCACCTGCTAACGAGTGGAAAAATGGTCCTACAGAAGCGGGAATTCTGAAAACTTTGAATAACGGAATTCCAAGCAACCCTGTGATGACTTCCTACAAGTTCTTAGGTGACGAAAAACTTAAAAAGATTTCTAAGTACGTAATCTACCTAAACCAAAATTAATTCAAATTCTTCGGGAGTCCAAAAGGGCTCCCATCTTGATTTTTTCTCACTTTTCTTCTGGAAGTTTTCCACCCCCATTTCAACCTAGCATTGTGAGCCAATCCTCTTCTTTACCACATTGCGACAGTTGCGGAACGGACAGAAAATCCCCTCTTTCGAGAGAGGTGAAAACTTATGGTAACTGGGCCTGGTTTTTGATCCTTTTCGGGATTTCTTCCAAACCTACTACTGTTTCTTTTCAATGTTCCCAATGCGGCCAGATTTTCGACAGACTTTCTCCGGAGGAACTAGAGCACTACGTTTAACGGATTACTTTCAGTAGGCGGTCGGTTTTTCCCAGGAAACGGGATTGACTGTCTTCGAGAGGAAAGGTCTTTTGTGCTAAATAAGGCAGATGTCTGACGAATTCAAAATAAACGTGGATCTTGAACCTAATGTCCCGGTAATCCATATCTCTGGAGAAATTACCTCCGAGGCGGATGACGAAATTTTAGGAAAATACCAATCCATTCCCGAACAACGTAGGACCAGGGTGATTTTGAATTTCCATGGAACGTCTTACATCAATTCGGCGGGACTTGCGACATTGATCAGTTTGATAACCAAAGCAAGTGAATCTTCTTCCAAAATTGAATTTGCCGGTTTAAACGATCATTTCAGAAAAGTAATGGATATAGTCGGTCTTACGGATTTCGTCTTAATCCACAACACTCTGCAAGAAGCTCTTAGTTAAGGGATCAGTCCCTTCTTCTTAAAATCCTCTACTACTAGTTCCAAATCTTCGGGCGTGTCCACGCTCAATGCTGCGCGGCTTGCTATATACACTCCGATAGAATGTCCTGCTTCCATTGCTCTTAATTGTTCGAGTGATTCTGATTCCTCTAACGCGCTTGGGGGAAGATCAGGATATCCAAGTAAGAAGTCCCGATCGTATCCATAGATCCCCAGATGTCTATAAGCAGGCACAGTTTTTTTAAATTGGCTAGGGATTGCGGAACGGGAGAAGTAGAGCGCCTTTCTATTCTTATCAATTACTACTTTGACCCTGTTCGGATCTTGGATCTCATTTTCTTCTAATAGAACAGCTGAAGTGCTCATCGCCCAATCCGGTCTTTCCAGTTTGAGTTTTGCAACTCCGTCTATGAGTTCCGATTCTATTCCAGGTTCGTCGCCTTGTATATTGATGATAATGCCTGAGTCAGGATATTTAAGTGCAACTTCTCTGATCCTATCTGTTCCTGAAGGGTGATCTGGAGATGTCATTACCGCCTTACCACCATTATCCGATACAATCTGTAAGATCCTTTCGTCGTCGGTAGCGACTACTACATCATGTAAAAGAGAAGACTTTAGAGAATTCTTATATGTCCAGGCGATCATAGGAAGGTCCCCGATCTTGGCTAATGGTTTGCCAGGAAATCGGGAACTTCCGTATCTTGCGGGTATGACCCCGAGGATTTTCGGTTTTGTCATCAGTTGACGATAAATTCTGTGAAGTAAACTTCTTGGATCTTTCCGTCAGAGAGAATATGATTGATCTGAGCCTTGATCTCTTCTCTCAAATCCAATTGATCCTCTACATCGATCAGGTCATCCTTGGTCTTTCTTCCTATAATTAGGTTTACCAAGTCTCTCATCTGAGCGATCCTTTCCGCAAGTTCTGCAGTGATCTTAGCATCGTCTCTCGCAACTCCAAAAGATAATTTCATCTTTACGAAGTGAGTTTCACCTTTATCCGCAGTGTTAATTCTGAACTCTTCCTGGAATTGGAAGGTCATTAATGGCGGAGGTGGTTTTACTAAGGCCACGTTTTTCATTTCACGGAAAGTGCTAGTCGCAGCCTGTTTCGCAACAAACATGGAAACAAGTACAACTATGATAATTCCAAATACAGCACCGGCAATATAGATCAGCCATTTGATGAGCGGAGACGAGCCGGCGCCGGCATCCGCCGCGGGTAAACCGCCTTCTTCCTCGTCTATTTCGGGATCGCCCATGGGTATTCTCCTTTTACTCTACTATAATCCACTTTCGGTAGAAGTTTCCGAACCAGGAACTCGGCTCTTAGGCAGGCCAAAGTTAGATTCGTATTCACTTCGTTTGGTGGATTTTTCCGTTAAGATTACGATATCAATTCTTCTATTGAATGCTTTTGCTTCTGGACTTCCTTGGTTCTCGACAACCAAAGGTCTATAAGATCCGAAACTCACAGCTTGGAACCAACTCGGATCCAACTTTCCAACTCCAACTATATAGTCAGTGGAGTTTATTGCTCTCGCTCCTGCGAGATCCCAGTTGTTTAAATAAGTTCTTTCTTCCCTGCTCGGATTAGCGCCGGGCAATACTGCGTCTGCGTCACAGTGACCTTCTACCCTTACGAATCTTTCTAATCCCTTGATGAGTCCGCTGGCTTTTTTGAGCGTATTTTTAATCGGTTCCTGTAAGATTGCGGAGCCTGGATTAAAATAATCAGCTCCTACTAAACTGATCACAAGACCTCTTTCATCTTCCGTTACTCGTACTTTTCCTGCTTCTATCTCAGGTTTGAATAATTCTGTAGCGGTCTTCTTAGATTTAGAAAGCGCCTTTCCAGTAGTCATGGAAGGAAGACTTTCTATATTCATACCCATCTCTTCCAATTTTCCTTTGGAAAGAGTTTGGCCGCCGTCAAAAAATCCTGTAGTGGTCTTGAACGCGGATAGAATGATCTGCATCTCGATCGCGTTTGTCTTACCTGTACGGTATAACATAATGAAGAAGCAAAGAAGAAGTGTAACCATGTCTCCATAAGTAAGCATGTACTCTGGAATATTCTGGATACATTCTGGACATTTCTGTTTTGCCATATTCTTCTTCCGAAATAAATCTTAATCGTTTTCGTCTTTTAATACGCCGCGTTCGCCAGGTGGCAGATAACTTGCGAGCTTATCTTTCACGATACGTGGGTTATCTCCTGACTGAATGGAGAGTGTACCTTCTATCATGATCTGTCTTACTAATAATTCGTCTTCGGATTTACGTATGAGTTTTTTCATGATGGGGATCGCGACCATATTCGCCCCCATAGATCCGTACAATGTGGTGATCAAAGCAGCCGCCATCCCTGTTCCGATCGCACTCGCGTCTCCGGATCCAAGGTTCTTTAACATCTGAACGAGTCCGATAAGAGTTCCGATCATCCCGAATGCAGGTGCAAGCGCTCCCCAGTTTTCCCACCAGGCTTTTCCAGCACCGTGTCTCGAGGCAATATTACTCATTTCGGTTTCCATAATATTCCGAACGAGTTCAGGATCGGTTCCATCCACTACAAGGGTAATTCCCTTTCTTAAAAATTCTTCAGGAAGTTCGTTCACATCATCTTCTAATGCGAGTAGACCTTCTCTCCTTGCTTTTTCGGAGAAGGAAACTAATGTTTTAATGAGTCCGATCAAATCGCTTTTTTCTTCTCTAAAAGCCTTACGAGTTACCTTGCCTAATTCCAAAGTATTTTGCCAAGGTACAGCCATAACCGTACAAGCAGTTGCCCCTCCGAATGTAATTAGGATCGAAGGAATGTCCACGATATCGATCGGATTCAAACCGGCAGAGAGAATCCCGAAAATAAATACGGTTATCGCGGCGCCGAAGCCTATGATTGTAGCTATATCCATTGTAGTTTAATCTGCCCTCTTAAATTGATCCGGCGCGGAACCCAAAGGAAACACCAGCACTCGTTTTTTGAACTCCAAAATTTTCTCGATCACTTCGGGTATACTTTCCAGGACCACATATTTTCTATCATTAGACAAAGTGATCGTAGTATCCGGATTAGCTTCGATACATTCAATATGAGAGGCGTTCAGAACGAATTCATTTCCTTTTAATCTATGTAAAGTAATCACACGCCCCTCCTTTTTCCAGAGTTCTTGTTTATAGTCTCGACCGTCTTTTGGATTTGGATGATGAATTTTTCCTCTGTAAAACGGTTTACCGAGGCCTGAAAGTCCTTAGGTTTCCATTCTTTCCGGTCGGATTCCTCGATTGCTGAGTTCAACGCCTCTACTGTTTGCTCTCTGAAGAATAGCCCAGTCTTTCCGGAGACCACTGTTTCCAAGGCTCCACCTTTCGCATAAGCCAGAACAGGAGTACAATACCCCTGGGCCTCAACGGGTGCGATCCCGAAATCTTCCATCCCAGGAAAAATGAATGTCTTTGCCTTGGCCATATACTCTTGCACTTCATTTCTTGGCCTATGAGGTAAGATCTCCACATTCGGGGGAAGATCTTTTATAAGTTTCTTATATTCTTGGCCGCTTCCTAAAATTTTAAGCGGCCTCCCATTCTTTCGGTAAGCTTCTATTGCCAAGTCGATCCGTTTATAAGGAGCGAATGCGGACACGATCAGATCGAAGTTTTCTTTCTTTCCCGCTTTGACCTTAAAACCTTTAGGCAAACAAGGGGGATAAACTACCTTGGAATCCCTTCTATAAAACTTTTGGATCCTTCTCGCAACGAACTCCGAGTTGCATAAGAATGAGTCCACTCTATTGGAAGAAACAGAATCCCAAGTACGAAGATAATTAGAAACAAGTTCGAATGCGAAAAATTTTAAACCGCTTCTCGCAGGAAAATAATCATAATACAAGTCCCAAACATATCTCATGGGAGAATGTACATAACTGATATGGATGGCGTCAGGATCAGGGATCACACCTTTTGCAACACAATGAGAAGAAGATAGGATCAGATCATATCCTCTTAGATCCAAAGACTCTATCGCAGTTGGAAATAATGGAAGATACCAGCGATATTTGGATTTGAAAGGAAGATTATCAGTGAAAGCGGTTACGATCTTTCTATTTTCTATTCTTTCGTTTAACTTTCCTTTTTCATAAAAAAGGGTAAATAGATCTGCATCTGGAAATACTTTTAGGATAGAATCGAGTACAATCTCTCCTCCCCTCATTCCATTCAGCCAATCATGGATCACTGCGACTTTCATAGGTACTAGGATCGGCAGGGTAGCTTAGTTTGTCCCCGCCTTTTCGAAGCGGTTCTGCCGGACTTATAGTTTGTTCAGATAGAAATCGCTGGAAATCCCACCGATGATGGTAGTCCTACGATACAAATTGATAGAGAAAGGAATGGGAGCGCTTCTTTCTATCTTGCGGTATCCTTCGACGTATCTTCTGGCATCATCTCCTAAAATTCTCATATCGGTCAAAGTCTCAGCCAAATTATCATAGGTATCCGGATCGTTTATGAACCTAGGAATAGAACCATTACTACTTTTAAGTTTGTATGAGATCTCTTCCATGTTCGCGAACATCAGATTGATATCTTCTTTATTCTCTCGGATCACACCGGTTGATGCCGCAAAAAAGTCATCATAGTATCTGGCAGAAGGAGCAAAGTCTGGACGAAAGTCCTCTTCTTCCTTATATGTTGGTTTGAAGAATGCCTGCTTGGAATCTTCTTCCGCACTCCCGGGATTAATATCTATGGTCCTTCCAGAAAGAACAGTTGCTGTCCTAAAACTAATATCATAGTTTGAATACAATGTGATAGGTTCTGCAAGGCGTATGGTTATCTCTACTGCCTTTGTCCTGTTCTTATCCAAAAATCTTTTGTCAGGAACTTCTTCTATCCCGACCACATCTACATCTCTAACGATCCCTCTCTCCAATCCTAAAATACTGACTGGAGTTCCCGGGCGTATACCTTGAGACTTTGGATAATAAATTTTTAAAGTATAAGGATAATCTTCTTCGGAACCTGATCGTTCTATCACTGCTTGGTATAAGAGTACGAAAAAAGCACAAAAGAAAACGAAACCTATATGTATGGGAGAAGGGATCGGAAATTTCATACTTTCTTCTATTAGAAACTTCGGCTCCGGATTCGGATCAACTAAATCCTTCTAAATCAAAAATAGATGGGCGAAATTTTAGAGAATTTCCCGATAATTCTAAGGGAAAGGAAGAAAAAACCTGCTCAAAACGCCTATGAGACATAATATAATTGACTTTTTGAAAGAATCCGTTCAAAAAAGAACGAGTTGGTGGCTTCTGGCCTTCCTCTTTCTATTGGCAAGCACTCTAGGCTGGGGATATAGGAAAGGGACCCTTCCCCAGGAGTTGAATAAACTCATACTGACAGGACACGAAACTCTTAGAACGGAAGAAATAGTTCAGATCATGGGTATCCAACCGGGAACCTCTTTCGAAAATTACGACCTCGGCCAAATGGAACACCGACTAACCTCACATCCCAGAATCAAATCCGCTCATTTGGAAAAGAAAACGGACGACCAGTTGCTGGTAGAGATCACCGAAAGAAAACCGAATTATCTTGTGAACTCCGACGGCCACCTTTTCGAAATAGATCCTGAGCTTAAAATAATTTCTATGGATGATGTTAGGAGCAAAGGACTTACGGTTCTTTCTGGAACTTTTCCAAGAGAAAAAGGAGAAGTAGTCGGCGCTGCATTCAAAGATCTTCATACTTCCGTGGAGAATGCATTTCGTTCCTATCCAGCATTAAAGACCCGAATCTCCGAAGTGTCCTTGCATGAAGACGGAGAAATTTTTGTCTACGCTGACACTCCTCTACCAGTTCGCATCCAAGTTGGGACCTTATTCCAAACGGAACAGGTCAGAAAGTTATATGCTGTATTAGCATATCTTGAAAAAGAAAAAGTCCGCCCGAAACTCGTGGACATACGAGGAGAAGACGCGGTCTACCATTAAGAATATGGAATCTTCTGAAAGAATCATAGTCTCTCTGGATCTCGGATCAGCACTTACAAAGGTGGTGGTAGGTCGTCCTATCTCCGAATACGAAACTGAAATTATCGGAACAGGAATGTTTCCTTCTTCAGGGATCAAAAACGGATCCATTATCAATATAGAAGCTACCACTCGTTCCATCATAGAAGCTGTGAGCGAGGCAGAACTCATGTGCGGCCAAGAGATCGGTTATGTTGTGGTGAATGTAACCGGCAAATCTGTTCGTGCAGACAATTCCAAAGGAGTTGTTGCTATCACGAATAGAGATAGAGTAGTAACCGAACCTGATATAGTTAGAGTAATAGAAGCCGCACAAGCAGTTCGAGTCCCTGCTGACCAAGAAATTTTACATGTTCTTTCTAAAGAATTCTCCGTAGACGATCAAACTTCTATCAAAGATCCGATAGGGATGACGGGAGTTCGTCTAGAAGCAGAAGTTCATATAGTTACGGCAGGTCTAACAGCACTTCATAATTTAGAAAAATGTATTGAAGCAGCTGGTTTGGCAGAAGAGACAAGAGTTCTTTCAAGTCTCGCATCTTCAGATGCAGTATTAACTTCCGGAGAAAAAGATCTAGGCACAGCAGTTCTGGACATAGGTGCAGGAATTTGTGATCTGATCGTTTATGTGGACGGAGGGATTGCTTATTCTTCCGTGATCCCATTCGGCGGTTATAATGTTACTTCCGATCTTTCCATCGGTTTAAAGACTACTATTGAAACTGCGGAACTTGTTAAAAAAAGATTCGGCCATTGTTCATTAGAAGAAATAGATCCCACTGAGACCGTTGAGATCCCACCAATCAGCGGAAGACCTTCCAGAACTGTTCTTAGAGAAGAACTAGTTCATGTGATCGAACCTCGTATGAGGGAAATTTTCGAAATGGTGGACGCAGAACTTATCAAATCTGGAAAAAAATCCTTCTTAGCTGGGGGGGTCATCCTTACAGGAGGAGGAAGCCTTTTAGAAGGAATCGAAAGTCTGGCAGAAGATGTATTTCGTCTAACGGTAACTCGTGCAAGACCTGCAGGACTCTCCGGGCTTTCGGATAGAGTATCTTCTCCTGAATTCGCTACCGCAGTTGGGCTTATCAAATACGCCTCCAGATTAGGGGACATGGAAAGAAAATCCCAGGACAGAAGCGAAACCTGGGGCAAAAAAATTCGGAGATGGATAGAGGAAAACCTCTAAGGGAGTGATCATGTTACGATTCGAAGAAGAAGAAAAATCAAACCCTGCTATTATTAAAGTTTTAGGGATCGGCGGCGGCGGAATGAACGCAGTCGCAAGAATGGCGAATTCCAGCCTAAGAGGTGTGGAATACGTTATTATGAATACCGATGAGCAGGTATTAAAACGTTCCGAGATAGAAAGTAAAATTGCATTAGGTTCCAAAACTACCAGAGGAATGGGTGCTGGAGGAGATCCTGAATTAGGCGCAAGAGCAGCAGAAGAAGACAGAGAGAAAATCGCATCCGTCATTCATGGTGCAGATATGGTCTTCGTAACTGCGGGTATGGGTGGCGGAACCGGAACAGGCGCTGCGCCTATCGTAGCTAAGATTGCTAAAGAACAGAAATGTTTAGTAGTCGGAGTGGTCACTATTCCATTCTCTTTTGAAGGAAAAAGAAGAATGGAGCTCGCTAAAAGAGGTATAGAACAACTTCGTTCTTATGTTGATACATTAATTTTAGTTAATAATGAATCCATCTTCCAAGTTGTAGAAAGGGATACTCCGATCGACCAAGCTTTCAGAGTAATCGATGATATTCTTTTGAATGCAGTCAGAGGGATAAGCGATATCGTAAACAATCCTGGTATCATCAATGTGGATTTCGCAGATGTAAAAGCGATCATGAGAGATACCGGTGACGCAGTCATGGGAGTTGGAGAAGGTTACGGAGAAAACAAAGTCTCCGAAGCTGTAAACTTTGCGATCGATAATGCTCTATTGGATTCTCGTTCTATTGCAGGAGCCACTTCTCTTTTGATTAATGTTACTGGCGGAACTGATCTTACTATTTCAGATTGGAACGAAGTATCTCAAATTATTACTTCTCAAGTAGATCCTAACGCAAACATCATCATTGGTTTAACTGAAGATGCAGATTTGGAAAAAAGAATCCGTATCACTGTGATTGCAACCGGATTTAACAAAAGATCCGCAGGTATCGGATCTGTTCCTAAATTACAATCCCAACCCCAAAGAAAAGTGGTGGGACTTCCAGAAATGGAAGAACCTCGTCATACTTTCAAAACGGAACCGGAAAGAATTAGCAATGACCCGGAAGCATACAGAGCCCTCAAATCCAAAAATCCTTCTGGGAATATGAAAGAGGATTACGATATTCCGGCTTTCTTAAGAAGGAGTGAAAAAGGGAGAGGTTAATTTACTTTTCTTGAGATGCCTCTTCTTCTACCGGAGGAGGCGCCATCAATTCCTTGAGCTCTTTCAAATAATCATCTTCTGGGCCGCCTAAACGGATTGCTTCATCATAAAACTCGATCGCTTTTTGGTAATCACCTTCTGAAAAATAATAAGTGGCTAAATTTGCTTTAGCCGCCCAAGATTTCCCCTTCGCTTTTAGATCCGCCTTCTCCCAGGAAATTTTAGCTCTGTTAAAATTCGGATTTTCTCCAGTGACTTCTTCGTATCCTTCTAAAAGGAGAGCTTCTACTTCTGGATTTTCATCTTCCGTAAAAATAGAAATATCTTCTGATTCAACTTTAGGAGAAAGTCTTCTTTGTATTTCAGAGATGGACTCATCTAATGCGGTGGAAAGAGAAGGGAGCATACTAGGACAACTAACGTCCCCTACTCCATTATAAATGATAGAGGGCTTACTTAAAACGGCCTTCATCATTTCTCCAGAATCTATCCGGATCAAATTTGCTTCTATAGGAATATAAACTTTTCGAACGCCCGTCGGCTTTACAATCGGATCACTTACAAGAGAAGACGCCGCTTTACTATACTGCCTATTCCGATCCTTCCCAGCAGCAACTACTTTGAGCACTGCCACCCCAAGAGCAAGATAATCCATTTTAGGTTCTACATAACATTGAGACTCTGGTTGTTTAACGGAAACGTATAAAACTGCGTCTGCATCTAGTATTTCTCCAATCTTCTTTCTGTTCTTTTGTATCCCTTCTAAAGAAAGATCTTTTGTTTCAAGAACATCTGCTCTATCTTTCAGATCCAAAATTTTAAAGTAAGAATCTTGAGAAAAACTTTCATAAATTTTTGCAGGCGCTAGTAATACGAAAGATCGATTACTTTCATGTTTCCATATTTCTGAATTCATTGGTTCCAGAACGAATGCGACTGTCTTTACACCATTTAAGAATTGTTTTAAGTCTCTTCCCTCTTTTGTAGGAGGGTACATAGGATATTCTACCGTTACTGATTGGCAGGTCACAAAGACTGAAAGTAAGCAGAATAAAAAGACTAACGTGAATCGCATATCCGATCGGACCCTTTCTACTTAAATTTTAGATCCCGTTTTTTACGGTTTCTTTTGTCGAATTCGCGGGCAGTAGCTCCAACAAAATCAAATGAGGTCTTGCTCCGAATCGAATTCGAGGCGCCACATGACCTTCTGCCCCTAAACCTCTACTTACTATTATATCAGTATTTTCGTAAGCGTTCAATCCCCCGGCAGCAATAAGACGAGGAACTCTAGAAAGAGTTAAGATTGGGCCCAGAAAAGGAACCTGAACCTGTCCACCATGAGTATGTCCTGCCAAGATCAAATCCACTTTTTCATTCGGTTGGTGCATAACAGAATCAGGGTAATGGCTAATCAGGATAGAATAGATATCCTCTGGGATTTCCCTTCTCAAACTCCAGATCAAAGTTTTGTTCCTGTAATCAGGTAAGCCGAGTCCGATCAAACCGATCTTATTTTCCCCTATCCGGATTACCTTTGATTTTCGATCCCAAAGAATCGATCCAGTCTTAGCAGAAAAATCAGTATAACGTAATATATGATCCACATCACCGGTAACAAAATAGAATCCATTATTATATTTAAATTCTTTCAAGTATGAAGTTACAATCGGATATAAGGAGACATGATTCATTACATCTCCAGTGAACAATATCAGATCCGGTTGGAAACGATTCGACTCTTCTCTAACTTCTAAGTGTAAACTTCTAATATCATCCGTTTGAAGATCAGAAATATGTACAATTTTAATCGGAGAAACTATCTTATCAGATTTGATTTGTATACGTTCTACATCCAGATAGTTCGGCTCCCAGACCTCGGAGTAAAATTTGATACAAACCAGAAAAATAGAAGCAAACAAGAATATAATTCTTTTCGAAAATACAAAATGAACTATGCCAAAGATTGGAAGAGCAACTGTTAAAACAGTCCAGGCGATCCTAACTCGAATAAAAGAACTTACATCCAAAAAGAATGGGATAGTAGATGCAAGAATCAGATAGATTAACACAAGAATTAGAATTCTTTTATAAAAGGAAAGATCCCATTCGTTTGAGAAGATCGACTTCCTCTTGTTTCCCGAAAACAGGAGCAAGAATAATATAAATGTGAAAATGACTAAAACATCTATTATGAAATTAGATTTAGAGTATGTATTCAAATAGAAATTCATGTTTGGATCTTCTTCTTACCGTTCCAAAATTCTGCGGCCATGGCGCTAATTAAATACATTACTGTCCCGTACATAAGAACAGTAAGCAACGTTTCACTTTGTTTGAGATGCAGTTCTGCAAGAAGTAGCGCTAAGGACAAACTTCTGATCCCTGAAACCATAGATAAGGAAGCTCTAACTTCCTGAGTGGAACTAAACAAAAAGATTCCGGGAAGAAGAGAAAGTCCCACCGCAATAGCAGCGCCAATCCAAACGATCCATCCTAAACTCAGCGCATATTCTCCATACTGAACGATTAAAAGTAAGATCGATAATACCAAACAAATTGTGCTGAATTTCTCTACCCAAGAAGCAATTGAATCAGAGAATTTAGGAAAGAAATATTTACTAAGAAGTCCAAGTAGCAATGGTAAACCTTGCAAGAAGGTGCCGATCAAAAAAAGTTTTAAGAAAAGATCAAAATTAAAGCCTGAACCGCCTTGGTAGATTGAAAATATTAAAGGGGTCAAAATTGTATTCGCGCCATTCAATAATGCGATCAGCATTCCGCCTAACGCAGGATTCCCTTTTGCTCTTAATACAAATAACCCTCCCGAGGCTCCCCCGGGAGAAGCAGCACAAAGAAAAATTGCAGCAAAAGCAAGTTCAGGTACTCCTAAAAGTTTTCCTGTAAAGAATACCGAAATAGGCAGTATCCCAAAATTCCAAAAGAAAGCGAATACTAAGATCGGAATAAACTTGGACCAAGCGCCCAATTCCTTTTTTTCTATCCTCAACCCCAAACCATACATAGAGGAAAGGGAAAGAAGAATGAGAACGATCCGTATTAACATTTTCTAATTTTAAGAAAGACTTTTTTTAAGAAAACTTCTCTCTTTGATCGTTTGAGAAATAAAACTTGAAATCGCAAAGAAAAATGCAAACCCAAGGAAAAAATACGGCGCGATAGATACTTGATCTTTAGGGATATTACCCTGTACTAACATCCCATAAAATGCTACTACGAGCAATGCGGCAGGAACAGTGAGCACAGAGCCTATATTAATGAATAATTTATACTGAATTGATCCGTTCTCTGTCTTCTTCGCGTAGCCAAAAGACCATAACCAGTTTCTATGTTTTGCCAGTTGTGAGGCATTTTGGAAAAGAAGTTTGTCCCCTTCCTTTTGAACTGCATATCCTGCTTTTTCAAATTGAGAAGAAGCAGAGTTGATATCCGATTTTAATTCTCCAGATAAAATAGCAGGGAAGAAGGAGCCAAAATATTTTTTTGAAAAAGTTTCCTTATGTTTTCTGTCCCATAAAGAAACAACAAATACTAGAATGAAAATTAGGATCGGTAGTAAGTTTAAAATAATAGTGATCATCTTTGTTTTTATGCCGCTGTTAAAATAATCGGTCCAAGCTCAGTAACTACTACAGAATGCTCGAACTGAGCAGTGTAAGAACCGTCAGGAGTTTTTAAAGTCCATCCATCCGATTGTTCCACAAAGTCTTCTGCTCCAGTCGAAACAAAAGTTTCCACTGCAATGACCTGTCCAGATTTTAAAATTCGCTTATCTCTTGGTTCATAATAATTACAAATATCGAATGGTTCTTCGTGGAGAGATTTTCCGACTCCATGTCCACATAAGGTTCGGATCACTTTGTATCCATTTTTCTTGGCTGTGTTCTCAATTGTTCTACCAATTGAATTCAGTTTTTCTCCTGTTTTTACACCTGAAAGAGCAAGTTTTAATGCTTCGGAAGAAACATCTAAAAGTTTACTTAATCCTTTATCATCCTTACCTACAATCAAGGTAAAACCTGTATCCGCAAAATATCCGTTTAACTCTAAAGAAACATCTAGGTTCAGAAGATCGCCTTCTTTTAAGATACGATCACTTGGAATTCCGTGCGCAATCTCAGTATTCAAACTGATACAAGTGTATCCTGGAAATTTATACATGAGCTGAGGAGCACTTCTCGCCCCGAACTTAGAAAAATAAGAATGCGCAATTCGATCCAATTCTCTAGTGCTAATCCCTGGTTTAGCAGCTTCTCTCATCTTAACCAAAGTTTCAGCAGTGATCTTGCCAATCCTTTGTAATGCTTCCAGATCTTCTTTATTACGAACCGTCATATATATTAATTCTACAGAGAGAAATTAGGTGGCAAACGATAAATATAGGAATTCCAACGAGAATAGAAAGAATCTAAAGTTTCTGTTTCACTTCCCGGAAAGTATAAAGAAGTTCAGAAGCAATCTGATCGCAGGTCTGTAAATACTTCTCCACAGGATTTTCTGAATCATCTGCAGATTTAGGATCTTCGAACGGAAGAGAGATTCTTGCTTCTGCTCCAGGAACATAAGGGCAAGACTCATCTGCTTGAGAACAAACCAAAACAGCAATAAACTCAGAGGCAGGATTCGGAGCATCTTGGAATTTTTTGGAATAAGCGATCAATGCAGGGGTTCCATCAGCCCACCAAATTGAATACTTAGGATTACGAGGAGGTCCTTGGTTTTCCAAACGAAATCCACAATTCTCCAAAGCCTTTTCAGCATTTGGATGTAACTCGGTGACACTAGTTCCACCAGAAAAAGATCTAACTCCTGGAAAATCAAAATAGTGAGGGATACAAGCTGCAAATGCCTGAGCAATCTGGCTCCTTCTCGAATTGTGAGTACATATAAAAACTAAATTCGCTTTTTGTTTGGCCTCGAAAGATTGTAAAATAAAATCCGCTAATGAAGAAAGTATGGCTTTTCTTTCCTTAGGGATCTTATCGATCAAAGAAAGTTTCGCATCCAAATATGTTTTCAATGGTTGGAATAAGGGAGACATTTCGGAAATACTAAGTTCCTTTTTCAAAGGAGCAAGCTAGATTTTTTAAGTTTTGAAAGGCTTTGACAGATTTCAGATCCTCATGGATCTATTGCGAAATCAAAAAGGAAGCTAAATGAAAACCGATAACTCCTCAAAGACAGTTTTAATCACCGGAGGGTCTTCCGGGATAGGTAAAGAACTTTCTATCTTATTATATAAACAAGGTTATAACGTACTAGTAGTCAGTGTTTCCAAAGAAGAATTCAAACTTCTTCATAAAGAATGTAAAGAGATCAAATCTTCGGGAAAATTAGAAACCTTAGAGGCTGATCTCACTAAGACAGAAAATATCCCTAAAATTCTAAAATGGATTTCCAAACTTAAATTGGAAGTTGATGTCTTAGTTAATAATGCAGGATTCGGCCTTTGGGGAAAGTCGTGGGAACTTTCTCCCGAAAAAGTGGATTCTATGCTTTACCTCAATGTAAACGCGGTTACGAGACTTTCCAATGAATTTTCTAAAAGAATGATAGAACGTAGAAATGGTTTTATATTGAATGTAGCATCTACCGCTTCTCTGCAACCTCTGTCTTATATGGCAGCCTATGCTGCAAGCAAAGCTTATGTGGTCAGTTTTTCGGAAGCATTAGCAGCAGAACTTGCTCCCTTTGGAGTTAAACTTGGGATATTATATCCAGGAACAACTAAAACAAATTTCCTTTCAGTGGCAGGAATCCATAAAGACAACAAAAAAGGTGGCTTAGGAAATCTCGCTTACTCGATTGCAATGGATCCTAAAGACGTGGCAAAGGTTGCATTCAAGGCAATCCAAAATGAAACCAAAAGATCGGTTCCGGGATTTATGAATAAGACACATTATTATTCTACGAAAATTTTCCCTTCCTGGATCGTAAAAAAAATAGCAGATCGGATCTTTAAAAAAGAGTAATTTATACCCTTACGTTTACACCGTAAAAATCAAGAGCGTTAGAATATAATATTTTATGCAATAACTCGCCCTCGAAAGTATCTGTCACTAGATGCAGATCTTCTTCAGTAAATGGAGCAGGCGAGCGTGTAGATGGAAGATCTGTTCCGAACATCAATGCATCCGGATTGATATCCGCAATTTCCGTCAAAGCAGATCGTATATCAATATTTGTCCTGCCGAATCCAGTCGCTTTTACTCTTACTCCTTTCTTCACTAATCTCAGGATAGTGGAAAAACCTTCTTTTGATAATCCTAAGTGATCTATGGAAACTTTAGGAAGAGACAATAACACTTCTTCTAAAAATTCGTCTATCTCCTTGGCATCTATGTACAATTCAGTATGCCAACCCGCTAAATCATAAACCCTGGCCCCCATTTCCTTAATTTTGGAAATCTCCTCAGAGCCGCCTCTTCTTACGTTAAATCTAACTGCTCTTACTCCTGATTCGTGAAGGGAAAGTATTTCGGAATCTTTCGTATTTGCCGGAAGTTGTGTTACACCTACATAATTTTTTCCTAATATGGAAAGTGCATCCAGCAAGTAAGTTTGATCGAACGCTTGAAAAGATCCGGAGACAACAGCACCTCCTTTGATCCTAAGCCAATCCGCTTGCTTATTATAGTCTGAAACCGTAAATGGCTCCGGTAAAAACCCATGATTGGGCACCAAAGGAAATCTTGGATCTATGATATGAAAATGACAGTCGAAGATCCGCATCTCCGTAGTATAACATTTACGGAATATGAGTCAAGAGATTGTGGCTAGAAATTAATTTCCTTAAAAGTATTAAAAAGGCTTATTCTTCTTTAAAACGAAGCACTCTGGTCCCTGCAAAAAGATCGTGTAATGCGGTCCTTTTGTGAGAAAAGAAGATATAAAGCACTGAAATCCCATAATATAAAACAGAATCCCAGAAGGTAAAATTATCCAAAGGATTCAATTTATTTAAGATCCTATGAACGCCGGCCCAAGGTAAACCTTCCATCTCGGCCTGATGTTCCATAAATATCCTGGAATCGTATACAGCACTCATGATCGTTACTAAAGACAAAGTAAGCTCAGGTATAGTCCTGGCAAAAGATCTGATCCAGCCTAAGCGACCTTTAGAAGCATCAGTAACGATGATCCCTGCAAATGCCTTTCCTATCGTTCTGCCGTATAACGCATGCATTACGAATCTATACCCGACATAAAGTAAAGAATGTAAGGCCGTATAGAAAGGAAGCAGCTCATATACCATCTTATTATGGTAATAGAAAACCATAATTTGAGGGAGCAAGATAGGACATAGGATCAAAGTATCTAAAATTAAAGCATAAACTCTTCTGCTCAAACTAGCATATGCCAAATGTTTCTCTTCTATATTAATTTTTTCAAATATACTCTTCATCTGTAAGCAATTATAGTGTATTTCTAAAATGAAAAACGAACCATCTTAGTTCTTTGCCACTTTCGCAAAGATAGAACCCGTCTTTATGAGCTACAACAGAAGGATTCTTAGAAATTTCCGCCCAAAAACCTTTAGAACAAGGCTCCCACCAGTCCGGCTTACAATTTCCCTGGTCAAAATTTTCCGGCCAATCGCTCGGATAAGAATCGAATCTGTGATTTAAACCTGGATGATTTTTAAATCTTTCCAGAATCGTTTTCCTAAACTCGGAACCTTCTATCTTGTATTTTGAAAAAACAATCCAAGATTCTCTAAATCCGCACCGTTTTATAAAGTAATCTGATACACCGTTGGGAATTCCCAGGATCCCGAACTTTTCCGCCTGGGCTTGCGTTAGACCCTTAAATTCAAAACGATCCGTAAAGACATGATCCTCAGAACCAGTCCGAGAGAAAAAATATAAAGAAATCCCAAAGACAATAAGTATAACAGCAATACCGCACGTTAGTAAAATTTTGGAAATGGAATATTTCGTCATTTTTTTCGCCGGGATCGGATCGGCCGAATCTTAACGGTAGAATATGAAAACCAAAAGCAAGGAATCAAGGAGAATTTAGAAAAGCATGCTTACACGCTTCTTCCAATCCGGAATGTATTTCCTTCTGATATAAGCCTCTCAGTATATCGGAATAAAACCTGGGATCTCTCTGACCCTTCTCAACCAAGAATTCAGGTTTGGAAAATTTGAAAGTGGAAAATGACCTTCTTCCGCCACATGTGTATATGCAAAGAGAGAGATATCAGCAATGCTGGGTCTTTCAGAACCGAAGAATCGATTTTTGGCAAGATGGTCATCCATAATCTTAAGAGCATCAAGACCCTTAGTATGATTACTTGGAATTTTAGGATCATCCTTTTTATTTTGAAAATGTATCAGCCAACGATTCACTGCGATATAAGGCTCATGGCTATACTGTTCAAAAAACATCCATTGTAGAATCCTTGATTGGTCCAACAAGTCGTTCGGGAAGAAGTTAGTTTCTTTTGCTAAGAAATATAAGATGGCATTCGATTCCGAAAGAAATTCTCCAGAGTCTAGCTCCAAAAGAGGGACTTTACCCACTGGGTTCTTAAGAAGAAATTCCTTTGTTTTAGTCTCACCTTTCCTGGTATCAGTTTCAATCCATTCATAAGGAATTTTCAAAATATGTAATAATAATTTAATTTTATAACAATTCCCAGAAACGGAAGTACCGTAAACCTTCATGTTTAGTCTCTTTCAATTTAAGATCTCACGAATTTAAACGTTAAGCGAAGATCCGCAATGAAAAAATTACTTAGAAACTTTTAACAATTCTAAAGTCCGTTGCAGACTTTCTTTTCCTCCCCAGGATTGATGACCCGGAACTAAAATAGAAATTTTCGGAAATATTCTTTCTAATCTGTGAATTGTTTTAGGCCACTCCATAAGATCCGCATCTTTAATGTTGCCGATCTCATTTGATTCTATACTTTTAACCAAACAACCACCGAATAAAATTTTAGATTCTGGAAGCCATACAACCAAATTGTCTTTAGAATGACCTGCTCCAAGGAAGAAAGTCTCTATCTTAGTTTTACCAAACAATAGAAGTTCCTTATCTTTTAAGGATTTTTCAGGAAGAGACTTACCTTCTTCTTTTAAAAAAGAAATAGTTCGTTTACCTGCATAAGAAGGAATATTTAGTTTTTTCAATACTTCTATTCCTCCGGCTCTGTCCTCATGAAAATGAGTGATAATAACAGCAATCACAGGCTTTTTCAGATTATTGGAAACCCAATCCAAAAGCTGAGAAGTTTGCTCTTCTCCCCAAGCAGTGTCTATTAGAATGACACCTTCTGTCGTATCGATTGCAAGCCCGTTAGAAGGAAAGTAACCTTCTTTTAGAAGTTTATAAGAAGTGTGCACATAGATATTTTTTCTTATCTCTGAAACCTGAATCTTTGGCTCTTCCGCATGAATGGAAATGGAGAATACAATTAATAAAAAGATAATATATTTCATTTTAAATTTTTAACCAAAACCTGACCATCATCCTTCCACTGACCTTCAAAAATTAGATTTCCTTCCGAGTCAGTTAATTTGCCATAGCCATTCCTCTTATTCAATTTCCACTCTCCTTCATAAATAGTACCATCAGCGTATTTATAAATACCTTTACCTTCTTTATTGCCTCGATTCCAATCGCCGTCATAAGATTCTACACCACCAAGTACAAGCGTGCCTTTACCATGAGCTAAACCATTCTGGAAGCTGCCATCATAACGATAGGATCCGGACAGAACCTTAGTCCCAACACCATTTTTACAATCGCCTGAAACGCAGCTTGGAGAGAAAAAATAATATGCAAAAAATAGAACAACAGGGATCAGAAGGATAGGATAAAAGTTTTTGTTCATAGATTTAAGAAATTGATCAAAAACACTAAAATTTCATATTATGAAAAAATAAACTAATGAATTTTTAGGTTCAAGATTCGGATTTGGAATATTCTTTAAAATTTCTTTTACGAACGATCGAATTCAATCTTTTCAGTAATCTTTTCAGATCGTCTTCTCCCATCGCCTCTGTCACTGCAGCCTGGGCTTCTTCCCAAATAGGATAAGCGATCCTCAAAGCCTCCAAACCTCTTTGAGTTAAAACAACTTTTCGAGCCCTTTTATTTTCAGAAGGAACATCAGCAACATAGCCTAATTCTTCCAAGGGGGTCAAGTTGCGAATTAAAGTAGTTCTATCTAAGACGAGAAGGTCTGCTAATTCAGCAAGACCAAGGCCGTCCGTCGCACCAAGAGTATGCAATAAACTGAATCTTTGGGATGTAAGACCAGCCTTCTCCAATTCCCTATCATAAAATTGAGTAACTGCCCGGGAAGCCCTGCGTAGATTAAAGTTCACACAACTTAAACCAGCGCTAAGCATATCCGCTTTGCTCGGAAATTTTTCGGACTTCCGAGCTATAGTGTTTTGAGACTTCTTAGACATAGGATCAAAAAGACATCAGTCTTGGGAATATTTTCCCTCCGATACTTGTTTTCGCAACTGTTTTACCCGGTCTTCGAATGAGCCATCATCAAGACCTGGCTCACTGAACACGAAACTTCCTAAAAAGGACATCATCTCTTGGTCATGACGAACAGGACGTCCCTTTTGAAGATCGATAAAGGAAAACTGAGCCCTCAAAACGGCCTTCAAACGAGATCCTTCCTTATCTAAAAGTAAGTATTCATTATGGATTGTCGCCGGAGTCAGCTTAATCAAACGAGTCACGATTTTCACTACATCATTCTGTTTGACCGGTTCCAGATACTGAGTCTCCACCTTACTCACGACCCAAGATTTACCAGAACTCGAACCATAATCATAAAAATCAAAATTAGCAGTTTCCCTCAACTGCTCAGAACGAGCCTCCAAAAAATAATCCATATATCTAGCATTGTTCAAATGCCCGAAAGGATCACAATCCTGGAAACGTATCCTTGCAAAACTATGAGGGGAAAGCACCGGTTTATCAATCGTCAATTCCATAACGAATCTCCAAAGAGAATATTGTGCATTTACATATATGTAATTACACATGTGTAACTACAGGAATTAGACTTCTCCGAAACTCAGTCAAGGCAAAAAATGTATCCCGTCTTGTTGGAATTTTAACAGAAATCGCCAGGTTTAAATTCGGCCGCGACCTCGCGAACGACCCATAGGGATCGAAGATAACCGTAATGCAAGCAGAGTAAGGTCCCCGAACAATCCGCAGGATGTAAATTGTAGGAGCTCCTACAAATAGTGCTGTAAAAAATGTTTGTGAAAAATGCGAATTTATGATAAGGGAATGGGAGCTTTCCCACGGGCCACTCCCCCCAATCCCAACGCAGGGCGGGGGCCGCCCCGAATCCATGTAGGAACTCCTACACAAAATTTAAAATCAATTTAACTTCAAAGGAAGAAGGTCCAGCAATTCAGACCAACGTTTTTTCTCTTCAAAACTTATCTTATTCCTTTTATCATATCGAATATTATAAATTCCGAATTCTCCCCTATATAACTTAGCAACTTGGGAAGAAGAGGTCTGTTTACCACAACCGGAATCTTCCCATGAATAAGTAATTTTCCCGGATTTCTCTGACTCCAGATTCCAAAGAATATTTGGACATTCCTTCTTCTTACCTGATTCCAATAATAAATAAATTTCAGAAGGAGAAGAAGCTCTCACCTTATAAACATGAATAGAAAGCATTTCATTCCAAAATATTAAAGACTCGGACTTAGGAACATATTGTAATAACACTTGGTCCATTCTATCCACATCGGAGACCAATTTCCATTCTCTTCCATCCAAACGAATGGATTCTCCCTCTGCTTCTATCGAAAGATCTTTTCTAAGTTGTCTTTTTTCGGATTCATGAATTAAAACTTCTGATTGTAAGTGAGTAACCTGCCCATTGTCATTTCTTAATTCGATCCGAATCCATTTATGAGTAGTTCCGATCTTTCGGATCCAATCCTTGTTACTGAGAATTTCTGCCTTAAATTTTAATAGAATAGGACCAGGTTGAAGTGACTTCTCTTGCCGAAACAATAAGATATCGGAAGAATTATCAGTTAATTCAAATCCTTCCAGACCAGTTAAAAATTGATTTTTTACTATCCCTTTAAGGAAGATCTCAAACTTCCCCTGTTCCGTTTTATAAAATACTTTTTCTATTTTAAACCAATCATTTTCAGTTTTTTTCTTGCGGACCATGTCCGGGAAACAAAAAGAAAATAAAAATATGCAAAAAAATAAAATAAATATTTTAGAATACGATGTTTCGGAAGAAAAATCTAAATTCAATCTGCAATAAACCTTCTTCGAATAGAAACGAGATGAGCAAATAAGACGGAAGGAACTATAAAGGAAGGCAACCATACGTACGGAAATTGAAATACTGCAATATTTGGTCTTTCAAAAGATAATTTTTGGAAAGGTCCGGAAGCTGATAAGATCCCCAAGATTACTATATTCAACAAAAATAAAAGGCCCGCTATATTCCAAAACAAAATCCAATTTTTAGATGAAGTCGGTTTATTCAAAATAAAATAAGCAGCAATTGGAGCAGTTAAACCAATTAAAATGTCAAAATTCCAACCAGCAAATGTCATGTTGATTGGGACCCATCCATACATTGCCAGCCAGTATAAAACAAGCTCGACTGGTATCCTTGCCAGATGTAAGTAAGTCAAATTTTCCGCAGGAATCTGATCTATCCATGCTCTACTAGAAGGAAAAATAAAAAGTGTAACTAAGAACAAGATTGGAGGAACCACCATACATAAAAATCTGGGCGGAAAAGAATCAGTGACCAGATAAAATCCAGTTCCACTTAATACCCCTTGTAGCGTAAGCCATGCTGCTAAAGCCAAAAGGATCAAAGAAGAACCGATCCAATTTTTTCTAGAACCCAGGACAAGTGAGAAAAAATATCCCAAGATAGCAAATACCGTAGAACCGAAAATTATTGGAACAAGTGGTGGAAGATGGGCCGACATTACGATCTCAAAATGAGGCCCAAATCATTGGAATTTCAGAAAATAAGGCAATCATTTTCCTCGAAATTATGGCCAATTCTTTCTTATCCTTTTTCGCCTAAGCACCGTATTTTGTTGGAATTCCCTTAAGATTCCCTTCTAATACAAGGTTAGAACTAGTTTCCAGGATAAACCATGGCTTCTCAGAATTTCCCTTTTTCGATCTCCCGATCTAAACTGTTTCAATTTTTTGCAATCCTACTCATTTCAGTTTCTTTAATAGGTCTTCTTGCTGAACCTAAAAAAGGAGTACATGAAGACGTTTTCGAATACAAGGTTAAGAAGAACGATACCTTATCTAAGATCGCAAAAGAATTCTTACAAGACCCAAGAAACTGGAAAGAATTATTAAAATATAATGAAATTCCAAACCCTTCTTTGATTCGCGAAGGCACTACTCTTTTCATTCCCGGCTTTTTAAGAAAGGATACTATCTCTGCAACAGGAGAAATCATAAAACCGAACGCTGGTCCTGTAGCAGTTGCTGACTTCCAGAGAGGACAGGTTCAATTTTCGAGAGATTTTACTCCAACCGGACTTCCTGCAAGTTGGACCAAACTGTCCAAAGACCAATTATTGAATATGGATGATTGGGTCCAAACAGGGCAAGGATCTTCTTCAAAAATTATATTCACCAAAAACGGAACGGTAGTAGAGTTAAGAGAGAAAACCTTAACTAAGATCGTAAAAACAACTCCTGAATCTATATCAGAATATAAACTGAATAAAGACGGAGGAATTCTAGAACTTAAGTCCGGATATCTAGAAGCCAAAGTGCCTCCTAAAAAACCGGGAGATGATACTCGTAAGTTTACAGTAATAACTCCTACCGCAGTAGTGGGAGTAAGAGGAACCGAATTATACGTAAATGCTCCTGATCCTGAAAACACTACAGTGGGATGCTATAAAGGGGAATTAGAAGTTTCTGCAGAAGGAAAAACAGTGGCGGTCCCTGCAGGATTTGGAACTACTGTGGTAAAAGGGCAAGCTCCTTCTAAGCCGGAAAAACTTCCCGAAAAGGTTGAGTTAGAGTGAGAATTCTGCATCAGAATATTATAAAATATAAATTTTCATTTTTATTAACTATTCTGCTTCTTCTTTCGGGAGAGGCATTTTCCGAACAACAAAGAGTAAGCCTTCGCTGGAAACCCAGCCAAGGCGCTGAATCTTATCTGATTGAACTTTCAGAAGATAGGGAATTCCTAAGAGTTCACCATTTTTATAAGACTAAAAACTTCCGTTATGAATTCAATTCGCAAGATTCTAAATTTTTTGTCCGTGTAGTCGGGATCAATATGGATGGAGGCCGAGGAGTTTCTTCTCCCATAATTTCCTTAGCGGATAAATTTGCAGCAGCACCCAAGGTAAAAGTAGAAAGACCTTCCACAGTTGTTGCTTCCTCAGAAGAATTGCGAATCTCACTGGGTGATCCTAAAACTAACGGACCTTCTACCAATTCCCCCGGATACCCAAATTCTCAAAAACAAGTCCCTGTCTCTACATATTATAGAGTGAATGGAGGAGAATGGCAGAGATATGATGGCTCCATTTCTCTTTCCCAAGAGGGCTGGAATGAGGTGGAATTTTATTCAGAAGATATCTTAGGAAATAAAGAAGTACCTAAAAAGACAAAGTATCTTAAAGATACAACCGCTCCCCAAGTTCGCTTGATTGGAGAAAAAAAAGGACAATCTGGGTTAATAGAGATTAAATCCGGAGCAGAACTTACATTACAAGTTACTGAAGAAGGTTCCGGTATGGAAGAGATCACAATCAATCTTGCAGCTAGAGATGGAAGCGGAGCGGAAGTGAATCTTACTCTTTCAGGTGAGGAATCCAAAAAACCCATTAAAATTTCTTCCTTAGGTATTGACGGGCTTTCTATTCTTCGTTGGGAAGCAAACGACAAAGCAGGAAATTATATCCAATCAGAAATTCCGTTGTTGATAGATGCAAAACATCCTGCATGCGTTTTCGCTCCAACAGAAGGCAAACTCAGAGAAGACGGTATTTATTATCTAAAAGAAAACGGACTCATTTCAATTCGATGCGAAGATCCTGGTACGGGATCTGGACTTTCCAAATTGGAGTACAAGATTGGAAATGGTGCCATTCAACCTTATCATTCTCCAATTGGATTCAATACTGGAATTCACACGCTGACGGTTTACACTTCAGATAGAGTTGGAAACCAAGCAGAGTTTAAGATTAAAGTGAATGCGATAAAACCGGATTGGCAAAAGACAGGATCCGAATTTCAAGAAAAATAGTTTATTAGATTATTATAAATATCCGCATTTGTACGGATAAAAAAGAAAAGCAGAGGGACCCGTATTATTACCGGATCCCTTTTTTGCTGGTGAATTCTAATTTTCTGTGCTTGGTGTAGCAGCCGAACTTGCAGGTTTAGCCGCCGGAGCAGGAGCGCTTGGTTTATTATCCACTTTTTGGATCTTAGTTTCAGGCGGAGTGGTATCTACGATAAAAGTGATCCGCTTCACTTCACTTTCGTTACCTACTGAGTCCACCGATTTAGCCTCAATCGTGTGATTCCCTTGCGCTTCTACAGAAACAGGATCAGCATAGGATTTCCATTCGCCTGAATCTAATTTGTAAAATATCTGTTTAATTCCGGATAATGTATCGGAGGCCTTAATAGTGAATGCATTTCCACTTTTTACAAAAATTTTATCTTTTACGGTCACAAGTGCTGAACCAAAAAGTTCAACCAACGGCTTCTCTTGATCCACAGTTACTGCCAAAACCGAATCGGTTGAAGTATTTCCAGACTTATCAGTTGCAGAAAACTTAATAGTATTTACTCCAGCTTTTTCTAACTGTATCGGCCTGCCATCGTACACTTTAGATTCAGAACCATTGATAGAAATCTTGATATCTTGAACTCCGGCCAAATTATCTTGAGCAGTAATAGAATAAGTTAAAGCTTTAGTTGCATAGTTTGTATTTTCGTGAACTACAAGTGCTGCATTTGGAGTAATTTTGGTAGAAGGAGGTGTATTATCCACAAGAACGTTAAAATGTTTTTCTGGTTCTTTATTTCCCGCTTTATCCACCGCTCTGTAAGTAATCTTAGTCAGACCTTCTCTAACCAATGTGATAGAAGAAACATATTTAGTATAATCTCCAGATCCGATCTTGTATTCAATATAATCTACAGTGGAGCCTTCATCCTTAGAGTTAAATTCGAAAGATGATTGAGAGTTGATGTATAAATCAGGTTTTTCTCCGGAAGACGATTCTCTTTCTGTTCCGGACGGCTTACTAGTTTCTGTCTTAGGTGTGGTAGATTTCGGAGCAGTTGTCGTACTCGGCGAAGTTTGAGCGAAAATAGCGCTGGAGACTAGCGTACTTGCTAGAAGGCCCCATAAGGGATTGCGATTCATTCTTTTCTCCAAAGGAAAATTAGTGTTATCACTGTTTGACGAGAAAATACACAAGGAATCTTCCTTCTCTTCGTGAGAAATTTGAAAAAATTCCGGCTAAATTTCGTTAACTTTCCGAGAAATAAAATCCGCTATTTCTTTTCTTTTTTAGATAAGGACCCAGATTTCCAATATTTATAAACTGGCAAAAAACTGCTTAAAACAGGCAATAACATCAATATAGCGTAGGATCGAGAAAACAGACTTATTGCCTCATTTTGGACCACAACCGTAGTATTATACAAAGTAAGATCGGAATCAATCACTACGCATAAATCTTGATTTTGTAATGTAGAATATACGAAATAAACAGGGATATAAGCTACATAAAAATACAGACAGATAAGAAATGGAAAAGCGACGAGAGCCTGCCCTACTAAACCTCCAGCAGGAATCCCGAACCATATTAAGAAAAGGCAAAATACGGAAACTATAAAAGAAGCCTGAGTAAATAGAAGATAAATACTGTCGTCACCTTTAGTGCAAGTCCCCGATTCTGCAAGGATGATGCATAACGGAATGAGTAAAAATAGAAGGTCTCCGAACCAGAATAGAATTTTCTTGAGTATATTCATTTATTTTGACAAAAATTCCTTTAGAGCCAATGCGTTATTATATTCCAAATTTTCAGATGAATATAAAAAGGTGACCACTTTTTCATTCAAAGATGGGTTTAGTTATTATTTGTATCGAATTACAAGACAAACTCTTTCGGGTCTCTTCTCGGGCTATAGTAATGATAGTCACTTCTTCCCAAACGAACCAACATCTGAATTTTTTCTCCCGGTTTTAAGGAAGATTCAAATTCACTCCTTATGAGATCCATTTCAGGATATTCTTGTAATATCTGACTCATCGGATGAAGAGAAAATCCGTTTTTAGTCGCAGCCAAATGTAAACGTAGATAATCTCTTCCTGATTGGACCCAATCGATAACGTTGTTATGATCCGTTTTCAAAAAAATAAATCCTTTTGAACTTTCCACCATAGACGCAAACATATCCATTCCCGCTTTTTTATTTTCAGAAGAATGCCAACTTTCCGCACCATGTTTTAAGAAAAAATTTCGAGCAAAATAATATTTCAAACCGGAAATCCCGTTTGCTCTCAAAGAAAGTCCGTCTTTAAATTTTCCGATCTCTTCGTCGTTGTAACGGAACCAGATCCTAGATTCTTCATATGTATTATAAGTATCTGTTTCCATTTGCATCGCAGCTACTAATTGTTTTCTTAAATTCTCCGAACCTACTTTCTCAACAAATTTTAATTCGGAATATAAAACCGCAGAATCTCTGTGGATCTTTTCAAAATCTTCCTGAGTTAGATCTTCTCCTTCATAAACACTTCTTCGAGTTACTCTTTCAGAAATAAATTCTGATAAAGGATTTTTGATCAGATCATCCTGTTTGTTCAAAACGATTTTAGCGATCGGTTTCTTGCCTATGTCTGCGATCGTATATTTTCCGTCTGGAAAAAGAGAAACTTCTGCAGAATATCCAAGAACCTGAGTACCTAAACTTAAGTTTTCCAGAAAAGTGCCTTGGCCGATATGAATTTGCCGAAAGGTCGGATCTGTATCTTTTAATAAACGTTTCTCATCTACATACAAATATGCAGAAAGATCATTTATAATTTTGAATTTCCAGGGTTGAACATTATGAGGATTGGGAGCGGTAATCCCAATACGAATCGCCTTTAAAATCGGAGAAACACTTTCGGAAAGAAATTCAGGATCGAATGGATTCTTTCTTTCATAATCATATCTTTCCTTCGAAGAACTCTTACAATATTGCAAAACTTGAGAAGTTGAAAGAAAGACACCGAAACTAATACTGTATTTTAAAAATGTTTTTCGACTAATGGAAACCATGGCCGAAAAACCTAAGAGAAATTAATGTATAGTCAATCGAATTCGAGGGAATCATTCCCAATAATTTATCATCAACTCTTTGGACCAATCCGGTTGAGAGATCCCAGACATAGGCAGGAATTCCCTCATTACAGGCTTGATATCTACCACCGGAGTTCCATCAATTGCATCTAAATATTTGACCAAAAGTTTTTTGCCATCCCTTCTCAAAAGTTCTACAATTGTAGAACCGATATGATTCGGGCGATTTTTCTTTCTTTGGGCAAAAATTCCAACCTTAGGCCATCTTTTATTTTCTCTAGGATGTTCACTTCCCAACACAGGTTCAGATCCTACTGCTTTATGAAAAATATATATGATCTCCAAATGAGAGAATGTATCGATCCCATCTAGAGACTCAGCTGGAATATTATCTTCCAACTCGATCTCTGAAACAATTTCCGCCCAGTAGTCATCCTGGATCTCTGATCTTGAGTTTGAGACCTTTGCGATCGGCCGAATCGTAAATTCCATAAAAGCCTCTTTCATCCTAAAAGATATCTTAGGAGACGAATTAAAATGCTCTTAGGCAAGAAATTAATAAGCGAAGTGCTTTAAAATATTAAGAGAATGCGGAACCGACTGATAATGTCGTCCCGCGTTAGGTAGGTTTAATTTCCGGCTTCCGGTTTTGCGTTCAGATATTCTTTGAATTTTTCCAGGTCGGCTTCTACAATCGGGATGGTGATAGGTTCTGAGCCTGAGTATAAACGAATAGAGAACCCGTTGGATTTTAGTATCGCTTCCTCATCTTCCTTTTTCATAAGAAAAGTAGCGTTAAGAAATACTGCAGTGCTCGCATGAGTGCTCACGCTGGTTTTTGCTCCACCGGCACTAGAAGCACCTGTATTACCGGTAGAAAAACCTGTATTATTCGCCGAAGAAGAAGTGCTAGATGTAACAGTAGTTACTGTTTGTGCAGAAACATTTCCAAAAGCTAAAGGAGAAGTTTTTTCTCCGATTTTGAGAAAACCACTACGCTCAATCGGATTATTCATAGTCGTTGCGTGAACCTTGACTCTCGTAACGGTCGGAACTAATGTTTCCTTACCTAATTCGCGAGTAAAATCAAACTCAACAATGTATTTCGTTAGAAATGTATCGATCAGAACACCTGGGAATGATTCCTCTGCCTTAAGTTTTAATTTCAAGTTTACAGTATGAGTATTTTTAAAATTGTCTTTTTTAATCCTTACCGTACCGAACATACATCCAGTCATAACGGATAACAAAATGGACAATATGGATATTCTCTTATACAAGTTGATTCTCCAATTTATATATAGAGTCCAATCACTTGTAAATTTGCGACAGGTCAAGAGAGTATTTTTGAAAATTACGATAATAAATTGAATTAGGTACGTTCTCTCATTTTGGATAACGTTACTTCCTAAGCGGCATATTGACATTTACACTTCATTCGGAACTAGTAATATAGAAAAACATCATTCTTGTTCAATTCCAGGTTTTGCTCTCAGAAATTGTTTTAGAGCCTCTAGGTCTTTATCTATAAATGGAATAGTGATGGGCAAAGCACCTGAATAAAGTCTAATTGCAAAGTATTTAGAATCCAGCAACTCCACTTCTTGTTCTTTCGTTAACAAAAATGTACCAGTAAGTTCCTTATGAGTAGAACTACTAGTACTAGTGGAAGTCTTAGTTTCTGCCGATTGACCTCTTCCAAAAGAGCTAGTAGAATTAGAAAGACCAGAAGAATTATTCTTTGTAGTCGTAGTTGTCGTCACATTAGTATTATAAGTTGTCACAGAACGTGCATCGAGGTTTCCTAAAACCAAGGTCGAGTCCTTAGATCCGATTCTAAAGAAGCCACTCCTTTCCAAAGGGTAACTATCTTCAGCTGCGATAACTGTAAATCTTGCTACTGTTGAATTTGTTTTTGCTTCACCAATCTCCCTAGAAAAATCAAAAATAGTAATGTATTTTACCCAAGTACCTCCGATCCCCTCTTCAGAGATCTGTCTCATTTTCATTGTGACTATATGGGATTTTTTAAAATCATCCTTTATAATGATTACTTTTCCGTAAGTAGTACAACCAACCAATATAGCGAATAAAAGTAATATTGATAATTTTCTGAACAATTGTTTCTCCAATAATAGATTTAATAAATTTTTATTGAACGAAAAGTAAACTTTATTTCTTCTTCTCCATTCCAGGTCGAGCAAGTAGAAAGTTTTCAAGATGTTTTGAATTTTCTTCATCGAAACTGAATGTCAAAGGATAAGCTCCCAAATACAAACGAATACTAAAAGGTTTTCCTTCCAAGATTGCTTGTTCATCTTCTCTTCTTAGCAAAAACATTCCAGTCTGATCTTTACTCGTATGAGAACTGATGGAAGTTCTAGTCTGAGTATTTCCTCTTCCTGAACCAGAAGGTTGCACTTTGGTGAAATCAACAAATCCACCTTTCGCATTCATGATCGCATTTGTGTTGTCGGAGCCAGTATTTGCAAAGTTGGTAGATGTTGTAGTAGTAACGGAAGTATTTGTAACTAACTGGTTTGCAGAATTTCCGATCACAAGTGGGACTACCTTCTCTCCTATTTTCAAGAAACCTGTTTTTTCGATAGCCGGATCGCTCGGGCTTCCATGATACACAAATCTAACAGAAGTAAGAAGGATCTTATCGTTTGGACCAAGTTCCCTGGTAAAATCGAAATAAAAGTAGTAATGATAAGAAGATAACGCTCCAAAATAATCTAAAACATTCTCCTTTGATTTAAGCATTAGCTTCATTTTTACGATATGAGTATTCTTAATATCATCTTTAATAATATTTACTTGTCCAAACCTGAAACCGAAAGTCAGACAACCCTCAGAAAGTAGAGCTAAAACAAAAAACGAAACTAATGTTAAAATCCGGAAAAAATTCACATTCCCATACCTATATTAATACACATATTAAACTTATCCCCTCGTCAAGAGAAACGAGCCACTACTCTTCGTAAAACCGAAGCTCGCTATTTCATTGACAGCGGATCGGTACCAAGATCCACTCTAATTGTGGACCGAAATCGTATCGCATTAGCAGTCACCTTTGTAGTCACCATTCTATCCTTATTCGTAGGACTTATTAATTTAGTATCCAACGTTTCTTCTTCCAAACTAACTAGAGTTGATGCTGGTTCCGGATTCGGAACCGAAAGGCTGGGAGCAGCTCTGATCAAGATAGAAGGAGAAATCCACTCCGGTCATTCCAGCTATGATTCTGCAGGAGCCCAAACCATTTTGGAACAACTTAGAGCGATCGAAGATGATTCCAATATCGTAGGTATCTTAGTAGAGATCAACTCCCCAGGTGGGTCCGTCGGTGCTTCCCAAGAGATCTATAAAGAGTTAATGTATCTCAGAAAAGATAAGAACAAGAAGGTCGTGGTGTCCATGAAGGATATCGCTGCTTCCGGTGGATATTATATAGCCTCTGCTGCAGATAAAATTTTCGCGTTGGGTGGAACTTTGACTGGGTCGATCGGAGTGATCGCAATCGCACCAAATATCAAAGGGCTTTTAGAAAGATACGGAGTAAAAGTCCGCACTTTCAAAGAAGGAAAGTATAAGGACTCTCTTTCTCTATTCCGTGATAATACTCCGGAAGAGGATGCAATGATCCAAAAAATGCTCTCCGATACTTACGAAGAATTCATAGAAGATGTCGCCAAAGGAAGAAATCAAACCGTAAAATTTGTAGAGGCTCTGGCAGAAGGAAGGATTTATTCCGGACAAGACGCATTCCGAAACAAACTGGTAGATGATATCGGTGGCAGAAGAGAAGCGTTAGCAGAACTTTCCAAACTTTGTAATTACGATGGAACTCTCCCTTTATTCGAAGAAGAAGTAAATCCTTGGGAAAGATTTTTCCAACTGATGCAAGCGAAGTCAGGAGGATTTTTCAGCGGAGAAAAAGCATTCCTACAAGAACTCAAACGTTCTCCTGTTTTAGTTTTATATCCTCATTCGATGGCATGGTAATCCTGTGTTGAAAGAATTATTCAACAGATTTATAGATCTTTTAGATGCAGTACTATTCGAACCATTTCGAGTAGAGAATGTAATTTCTTCTTGGGGAACTTATCCGCTCAAACTAGTAGGCGGTTTTGTCCTGGGGCTTGCAGCAGTAAGTACAGGGGCCGGTTATGTATTCATCACTCCCCCATTTACTGGCAGAAGTTTCGGACAATTCCTAATAGCAGCATTAACTCATTTATTATTCTTCATGCTTTTGCCTTATGCAATTGCATTCATAGTGGACGGACTTGCTCAGTCCAGAGGAAAAAAGGGAAACGCGAATATCACTTTTAGATTTGTAAATCTTTCTCTTTCTCTTTTCATTTCTAACGCTGCCTGGGCCATTCTTCTAGCTCAGTTAGGAGTAAAAGGCGGTTTCGGAGTAATTACTTTATATTCTATCCATTACGGATTGTTTATAGCGGTTTTAATTCGTGGAACTTCTTATATTTATGACCTGAAATTTAGGGATTCCATTCGCATCAACATTACCACGTTTATAGTAACATTCTTTCTTCCTTTGGCAATGTATTCTTCGATGATCACATCGTTTAATCCTTCTCTTCCGTAAATTACATAATATGAATATTCTAATCACCAACGACGACGGTATCTCTTCCAATGGGATCCTTGCTTTGGAAAAAGTTCTAGGAAAAGAACATAATACTTATTTGATCGCTCCCCTAAAAGAACGATCCGCAACTTCGATGGCGCTGAGCATTCATGATTCCTTAAGAGTGGAAAGAGTGAATGAGAACCATTATATAGTAGATGGATTCCCAGTGGACTGTGTGAATATCGGACTTCACGGAAACATCTTCCCTAAAATTGATTTGGTGCTCTCTGGAATCAACCGAGGAGTCAATATGGGGCATGATGTTCATTACTCCGGAACGGTGGGAGCAGCAAGGCATGGCGCCATTCATAATAGAAAAAGTGTGGCGGTCAGTTCTGGGAACTGGAACAAGAATTACGATTATATCAAAGAAGCAGAATTGGTCCATGAGGTTCTGAATTCATGGATAGATGAATTTATTTCCGGAATAGTTTATAATATTAATATTCCCGAAAAATTCGAAAACTCACTTTCTTCTATTGAAGTGGCAAAGTTGGGCAGAAGGACCTATGTGGATACTTACGAGGCCAAGCCAATCATAGGAGGAATCTCAGACTTTTTCTTAGGAGGCTCAGACCTAGGACATGTTCCTGAAGAAGGTACTGATTTCGATATATTCTTCCGTGGGAAAATACCAATCACACCTTTAAGTTTAGATCAAACTTCTCCAATTGAATTGGAGGAATTTAGAAAAAAGATCCGGGTTAAATCGAAGTAAATGGAAAAGAAAACTTCTAGAAAAATCCCAGCCAAAAGAAGAATTTTCACTGAAATTCTAAAAGAGAATTATACGATCGCGCTCACCTTGATTGATCGGGAAATTTCCGAAACTGGAAAAGATCCAGAATTACTTTATAATTTTGCAATATGTTGTTCTAGAACTGGAAACCACAAAAAGTGCGTTTCAGTAATCGAAGAACTTTTAGAAGAATTCCCAAAATTCTCAGAAAGAGACAACTCATTCAGAATGATGATCTATTCTCTAATCCGGACTGGAGATTATAAAACTGCTCTGGCTAAAACAGAAGAACGTCTCAAACTTTCTTTGGATGATATCATTCTCCTTTCGCTAAAAGCTTCCGCTTTAGAGAAATCAGGGGATACGAAAGCCGCAATAGAAACTCATCTAAGAATTTTACGCCTAAGACCGGAGCAAAAAAACAGCCTAAATTCGGTGGCCTATCTACTTTTGGAGGGAAAAGAACCGAATCCGGAAGAATTAAAACTGGCGATGGAAAACATCAAACGTGCATTACAATTGGATCCGGATAATCCAGCCTATTTGGATTCTTTCGGAGTTCTACTTTCCAAATTGGGAAAACCAGAAGAAGCCAGAAAAGCCTTCGAAAAAGCAATTACCAAAGCTCCAACCGAAGATATCATTTTAGAACACTTGAAAAAACTATCTCAAACAAATAGACAAGCGACTTGACACCTCGCCCTTCCGCGAAATCATGGACTTCGATCCGGGATGTAGCGCAGTGGTAGCGCATCTGTTTTGGGTACAGAGGGTCGCAGGTTCAAATCCTGTCATCCCGAATTCCTCTTTCTCAAAGAGACTCGGTAGCTCAGTTGGATAGAGCAACTGCCTTCTAAGCAGTGGGTCGGGGGTTCGAATCCCTCTCGGGTCACCAAATATGGTGGACGTAGCTCAGTTGGTAGAGCTCCAGATTGTGGTTCTGGCTGTCGCGGGTTCAAGCCCCGTCGTTCACCCCAGTTTTCTCTCCAAATCCCAAACAACAAAATCAACTAATATAATACTATTGGCTTGAAGCTTTTGCACGAAAGCGTTTGCAGCGATCCTTAGAGAGCGTCGTAAACGCCCTGCGAGCCAGGACGGCGAAGCAAGTGCAAAAGATGCCGTGGAGCCAAGTCGAGCAGACGCGAGACTGCATAACGGCAAGCCCCGTCGTTCACCCCAGTTTTCTCTTCAAATCCCATCTCTCTTCTATTAAACCTTTTTTCCAAATTTGATTTTGCTTAGATTCGGAAAGTACAAAGCCGAAATGTTTATATAAATTTCTCGCTGCATCCAAATTATTCAAAGTCCAAAGAAAAATGGAAACGTTTTGGGACTTTGCATAATCAACTGCAAGTGTAAGTAATTTTTTTCCAATTCCCAAATTTCTAAATTCAGGTTCGGTATAGAACCAACGAATCTGAGAAAGTCTTTTTTCGGAATGAACAATTGCAATCGCTCCCGCGATCTTTCCATTTGATTCTGCGATCCATACCTTATCAAATTCAGTTTTTCGTTTTAAATATTCAGACATTCCATATATCAAATATTCTTCGAATGAATCGTTAAACTTATATTCATCTCGGTACAAGACTGCTTGTCTATGGATCATGTAACCCAAATCTCCCAACTTTGCTTCTCGATAGATCACCGGAGAAATTGCTTTTGAGAGCACTCTTCTTACTGAATTCATAGAAGAAACCAGTTCTTTCTTACCAAGATCTGAACAATCTTCTATTAAACCCGAAATTTGTGAATTAGAAGCAAGAATCAATTTGTTTAAGACATCCTTTCCTTTTTTAGTAAGTTCCAAATGAAGGATACGAGAATCCTCTGAATTAGGAGTTCTCTTTAGTATCTTCTTCTTTTCAAATTGTTGAATAGTTCGACTTAAATAGCCTTTATCCAAATTTAGTAAACGTACCAATTGAACTGCGGTAGTCTCTTTCGAATGTCCGATCTCGTACAATAATCTCGCTTCGGTTAAAGAGTATTCGCTATCCAAAAAATGATTATTCAGTAATCCTAATGCATTAGTATAATACCTATTGAATTCGCGAATAGAATCTACATAACCTTTCATAACGGGATATTATTGCAATTAGTTGCTTTTAGCAACTAATAAATTTCTAAATGGCAAGATTCCTTATCACATATCACATACTAACGTTCTACTTTGCAAAAAACATTACAATCCCAGCTATTGTGATATCCGCAAAGAAATGCACTAACACCGGATAATAAATTCCCTTACTCAAGATCCGAATAAGCCCAGTCATTAAACCGTAAATCCCAGCGAGTACTACACCCACCCAACCTCTCGGGAACCCATACAAATGTAAGATCCCAAAACTTAGGGCCTGGACAGCGAGGGCCCAAAAAAGTGAAAACCTCGCGGTCATTAATGCCTCGAATAAGATCCCTCTAAATAAAAATTCTTCTGCAATAGCATTTATAATCGCAAAACCTATACCTGCCGCAATCAAGACTGGAATATCTCCTTTTGGAAAATTCTCTTTGATATCACTTATATCAGGATCCAAAAGATAAAACCAAAGGAACAAAGCAATACTTGCAGAAAATATAAATAGAACAGAAAGTCCTAAAACTTGTTTAGAAATTTCACCTTTTGCCCACCATCTTAATAGCCCAGCTTTACGAATTTTCAAAAAGGCGAAGAAGTAGAAAAATAAGGCAAGAATCAATGTCCCAGGCCAAAGGTTTTTGGCATAAGGAAATATATTAATAAAAGTTAATACGAATAACGGGATATTTAAATATAATAAGGATTTCCATTTAAACTGAAAACCGATAAGCAGAAACAGAAAGAGCAGAACAGGAACTACAAATAAGGCCCGAACTTCTTCAAAAACTGAAACGCTGAAAACCGCAATAGAAAGAAAAATAAACAAACTTTCCCGGTCGTCAGCTTTGTATTCAGGTAAATCAATTCTGTCGGTTTTAGAAAAATTCATTCAAATAGCTGAAAAAATTATTCGAAGAGTTGGATATCTTTAATACAAGAATCAGGCCCGATTTTTTCAAAAGTACCTTGCACGGCCCAAATCCAAATTCCATTCGGATATTCCTTTTGGGGAACAGGACCCGCGTCCTTCTTCAGATAGATCGTAGCAATTTCAGATCCTGAAAAATCCAAAACAATAGAACTATATTCCGTGTCATCTGGAAGCCTAGATTCCTTATCCACATTGATTGCTTCTCTGTCTAAAACTTTGAGAGAAAGAGGGGGAGTATTCCTAGAACAAGCGATCACTTTCAGACCTTTCCAATTTGTAGGCACATAAATCCCAGACTTGAGGCGATGTGAAAGTCTTAACTCCAGATCGAAATCCATTTTCATGGAAGAAGGTTTTAACTTTCTCCACTCAGTATCTAAATTTCCATCTGCTAAATACGGCGCTTGAGAAGAACGATCTACTAGATAAGAATCTGTGAAATCGAATCGTAAAAAAGGAGGTTCCGATTTATAGGATTCTAACTTGGAATTCGTGGTAGAATACAGATAATAATTGGAAAAAACTAGTCCGGCAACGAAAACTGCTGCCCAAATTTTTGAAACGGCGTTCAATTTTAAAAAATCCACTCATTCAAGTATGTCGATTTCCTAACCCGGAATCAAGAAGGATTTCCTTTCTTCTTGTCGAAAGAAAACCGATTTCGAATCATGATCCCGGAAAGAAATTTCTCAAAAGGCGGTTCGCGAAATGCTTATTGGAATTACCGGCGGCACGGGACTCATAGGATCCATGTTGGCGATCCGCTTGAAGGCAGAAGGACATAGAGTCCGAATTTTCAGCAGAAGTGGAAAATTGCCGCCCAGACTCCAAAGAATTTCAGAATGGGACGTTAGGATAGGCTCACTTCCCACTCGAGCAGATTTGGAAGGAGTAAACGTTCTAATTAACTTAGCCGGTGAACCAATCGCAGGAGTTCGATGGACGCCAGAATATAAACAAAGGATCCGTTCTTCTCGTGTAGACTTTACGAGAGACCTTGTAGCAAGACTTGTATCCATGGGAGAGTTCGCGCCCAAAACATTCTTCAACTCTTCTGCAATCGGGATCTATGGATCTTATGATGCAGGAACTCCACCATTCGACGAAGATAGTCCTGCTTCAGACGATGAGTTAGGCAGCCTATGCAAAGACTGGGAAGAAGAAGCACTCGAAGCAGAAAAAGCAGGTATCCGAACCGTCCTCTTAAGAACTGGAGTTGTTCTAACCACAGAAGGTGGAGCACTCGCAACAATGCTTCCCGCATTTAAATTATTTGCAGGCGGCCCGATCGGAAGTGGAAACCAAATACTGTCTTGGATCCATATCGAAGACCAACTTTCAGCAATCATGTTTCTGATCAGAAAAGAAGAAGCGAAAGGAGCATTCAATCTTGTATCTCCTGAACCTCTTTCCAATGAGCAGTTCTCCAAGGTTCTTGCAAAAACTTTAGGACGCCCTTCGTTCGCAAGAGTTCCTACTTTTGCACTCTCACTTGCATTAGGCGAAGGTGCCATCGTGGCAACTCATGGCCAAAGAGTGGTGCCAAAAAGGCTCCAAGAACTGGGCTATAAATTCAGATATCCGAATCTAGAAGCTGCTCTTAGAAATTTACTAGGATAGTCGCATTGCTCGCGGACTATAAAAGTTTTTCGAAAAATTTTCCAAACTTCTAAAAACGGCTTCCCATCCAATTTAGAATGAGTCTAATCTCTGTATGGAAAACACAATGCCTGGTTCATTCAACGAACTTCTCAAAACACATGATAAACCCATCCTAGTAGATTTCTGGGCCGAATGGTGCGGTCCTTGTAAAATGGTAGCCCCTGAGCTGGAAAAATTTGCACAAGCTCACCCTGGGCAAGTCACCGTAGTAAAAGTCAATATAGATGAAAAACCTGAATTGGCTCAACAATACGGAGTTCAATCTATTCCGACTCTGATGTTATTCAAAGGCGGAGAGATCGCTGAGAAAGTGGTGGGAGCAATTCCACAGGCACAGATGGAGAAAGTTTTTGCCCCTAAATTGGCTTAACTTTTTACACACGATCCGACAAGCGTTTGGGGCGACTCACTCGCTTCGCTCGGACCGTGCTACTCCAGACTACGCGTTCGCTTCGGTCTCGGCATATCCAATTAAATATCCTTAATATATTATAGATCGGCCGTGACCGCTTCGCGTCTTGCGTATCACTGTCGCAATTACCAATTCACAATCTCGTCTACTTCTTCCTGATCCAAACGGAAAGAATCATAATCCCCAAAGGTTTTAGGAAGAGTCCTAAATAAGAAGGCTCCAAATCCTTTAGCAAAAGAATCGAATTTAGATTTTTTAGAACCTGATGTTCTATCAAAAACTGCCTGCTCCAAAAATTCAGAAAGTACAAGCGCACCGTAAGCCTGGTCGGAAAGATCAACTCTGTATGTTTCCTTCCATTCCCTAGGTTTCTCTTCTATATTCTTATTCCAGTCCAATAAAAGATTTTCTCCTAATTCTGCGGCAGCCTTTAACTCAGGGTATTTTTTAGCAGAGTCAAAATTTTTCTTTAGTTCTGAAACGAAAGAATCTCTGATCTTAGCACGATTCATAGCACCAAGTGCGTGATCCGTGATGATCAAATGAGTTCCTTCCCAGGTTTCATTGATAATACAATCATTATGAAGTCTAGGCAAACAAGTGTAATCACCGATAATTCCGGAACCACCCAAAGCCATGATCGCCCTATGAGTGATCTGAGAAGAAAGCGAAGAAGATCTATATTTCATCAAAGGAGTTGAGATTTGCTCTGCTAAAATCCCTTTTTGGGTCCAATCAATCCCGCGGAAAATCGGCATCACCAGAGCAGCATACAAAATCCTCATCTCCGCGAGTTCTCTGGAATATGCAGGAAAATCCTGGATCTTCTTTCCATAAGCTGTTCGATATCTGGAATATTCTCTTGCTTCCATAAATGCTCTTCTGGACATTCCAGATGCAGCAAGACCCACATGGACTCGTGAAGTTCGGATCACGTAACGAATCAGGTTTGCGATCCCGTGAGCTGGTCTTCCTAAAGCCTCAGCTTCCAGGTCTTCGTATACGATCTCTACGGTAAGTTTTCCTTTTGAACCTATAATATCTTTTTTTCTTAAGATATGGTGTCCGTTCAATTCTCCATTGTCTTTGATCCTAGGGACCAGGAATAATCCTACTGTTTCTGTATCTTCTATCTTAGCCGTTGTGACCCAAAGATCCCCCGGATTGGAACAGAACCATTTTTCTCCATTTAAGATCCATTTTCCGTCTTCGCCCTTACGAGCTACTGTACGATTTGCCCCGACATTACTTCCACCCACTCTTTCGGTAACATATTGTCCCGCCATAAAATGAGAGAAGGAACCCTTTCCTGCTACTAAAGGAAGATATTTCTTTTTTTGTTCATCCGTTCCAATTCCCTGAAGAACTCGGATCATACCTTCTGTCATTGCTAAAGGACAGGTTACTCCACCTTCTCCATTTTGGTTGGCAAGATAAGTTAAAGCCTGCCTGTGAAGATCTGTAAAAGGAAACTTCCATTCATCATGAAAATCTAAATTAACAATTCCATAATCATAAGAGATCTTTCTAGAAAGTTTTTGTTCGTGAGAATAAGCAATATGATCTATACGGTTTCCGGTTCTATCGTATTTGATAACGTCTCCATATTTACCTTCTTTATGAGAAGCTTCAGTAAGTTCGTCTAAGATACCGCCGACCAATTCCCCGTAACCGCTGAGATGGGCCAACATTGCTTTTTTATGGTCCGGTTTGTAATCGGAAGAGTATCGTTCTATTACTCTCTGTAGGATCTTATCCTCTTCGTAAAAGTTTTTGCCCCTATTTCCTTTATAACCGGTTAAGTCATAAGAAGATAAACCTGGGTTCTCGGCTAAACGTAATGGATGATTCATAATATTTCCTTTTAAAGAACGGCGACCTGAATACCACTATCATAAGCGAATACAACTCGACCGCCAGAACTTTTTAGTTCAGAACACTATGCATCGAACATCGTTTGTTTGGAAGAAAAAGTATAGCAAAGGTTATAGAACCAGAAAAACAGGTTTTTCTTAATATTCTAAAACCAATCCTTCATAAGGTGCTATCTCGAATACTACTGGGATCTCCATCTTCTCAGGTTTTCTATGAGTAGAGATGAGTATCTGAGCGGTACGATTCGCGTTTGCTACTATCTTTTTGGATTCATTCTCAAAGTTCAAAATGATCAGACATTTTTTCTTTTCGAACTCTCTGGTATATTGCAGAACACCTGGAGGAGAATCATAATCCAAGGCAAGAGTTCCTTTTTTCAGGATATCATTACCTTTTCTAAGCCATATTAGTTTTTTATAAAAATTTAATAAACTTTCAATAGATCTGGATTGAGTCTCTACGTTTACAGATTCGTATCTGGAAAAAACTGGAAGCCAAGGTTCTCCTTTGCTGAATCCGCCGTTCACATCTCCGGACCAACACATAGGAAGTCTACAATTGTCTCTGCTTGGATACACCGGCCAATATCTAATTCCGACCGGATCTTGGATGCGATTTTTGGGGACTCTTTCGTCCATCATCCCGAGCTCTTCTCCATAATATAAGAATGGAGTTCCTCTTAGGGTTAAGAGCATTAGGGCTGCGATTTTGGCTCTTGCTGTCGTCTCTTTTCCTTTAGAATATCTGGTGATATGTCTACGGAAATCATGATTACTTAATGTATAATTCGGCCAGCCCTTGTCTCGGAGATACTTCTCCCATTCCTTGATTACGTCCCTGAATTTTTCGGCCTTCCACGGAGTATAAAAGAAAGCAAAGTTAAATGCGAGATGAAGTTCATCACCTTTCGCACCGTAATAAGAAGCAGGAAGTGCACTTGTACCGGGAGGCTCCATCATCACTTCACCTACGGACATTCTATCTCCGTACGAATCCAAAAGTTTTCTGAGGTCCTTTAGGATATCGTGCATCTCAGGACGATCACGATCATAGATATGATTTTGTTGGTCGAAAGGTCTCGCGATCCATCTTTTACGAGGATTACTTCTTAACTCTGAATCCTTGACAAAAAGATTCACAACATCCAGACGAAATCCATCCACTCCAAGATCCAACCAGTTCTTGACCATGGAGAAGATTGCTTTTTTAACTTCCGGATTTCTCCAATTTAAGTCAGGTTGTTCCACTAAGAAAGAATGATAATAATACTGATCTGTAGTTTTATCTAAGGTCCACGCTCTTCCGCCAAACGTTCCCATCCAATTATTCGGAGGTTTTCCGTTAACAGGATCTTTCCAAATATACCAATCTCGCTTAGGATTGTCTTTGGAAGATTTAGATTCTAAAAACCAAGGATGTTGATGAGAGGTATGATTTGCAACCAGGTCCATGATGATCCTGATCTTACGTTTATGAGCTTCTTTTAATAAACGTTTGAATGTATCCAAATTTCCGAATACAGGATCGATACTTTCGTAATCCGAAATATCGTATCCGAAATCATACATAGGAGAAGGATAAATAGGAGAAAGCCAGATGGCATCAATGCCGAGAGAATTTGGAGTCCCATCATTCAGATAATCTAACTTTTGGATGATACCTTCTAGATCGCCGATGCCATCGTCATTAGCATCGTTAAAACTTCTAGGATAGATCTGATAAACAACTGCGTTCTTCCACCAATCCGCATCTACCTTTTTGGTCTTGCGAGATTGGCTAGGCTTTTTACTCAGCCGAGCCGATGTCGTGGTTTCTTTTTTTCTTTTAGAAGTGACTGTGGAACGACTACCCGAATCCATACTGGGGACCATTTTCAAAAAACGAGTTCCCCTGTCATCCTTTCCACTGGCTGTATTCTTAAGATCTTATCTTCCAGAGATTTTAACAATTCTGCATCTTTGACCTGTTCCCCGTCCTTAGTCTGGAGATAGAATGAGTCATAAGCATAATCTGCGGAAGTTGAGACCCTTAAATGAGAAACTTTTAAACCAAAATCGAATACTTTTCTTAAGATCCTATACACTAAACCAACCATATCCGGCATTCTGACTTCCATGATGGTAGTATCCGTAATATCTTCGTTTGAAAAACGAACAGAACGATTGATGATACTTTCCGGTATCGTCTTACGTGGATTCCATTCTGTCCTTTCAAAAGCAATACTATCTCTTTGTAATTCTCCGGAGGCCATTAATCTAAGTTTACCTTCCATTCTGGAAAGTTTTTCTGAAGAAATATTGCCACTACCTTGTGGATCCGTTACTTGAAGAATGTGGATCTGGAATTCTTCAAATGTATAACTTTGCATCCCGACTAAACTCAGACCCTCTGAAGAAACAGAACAGCATAAGTCTAATAAGATTTCAGGTATATTACGGCTTACCACTTCCACCGTTACAAAAGCAGGATCTTGTTCTGAATCCAAGAGAAGGACTGAGTTCGCATCTTGGCTAAGAGAAGTAATCGATTTAAAATATTTTAATATTTTTCGGTTTGAAACGGTTTTTAAAAAACTTTCAGGGATAACAGAATATGCAAAGGAAGCAATCGTTTTAGAAATTTTAGGATCTTGCCCTTCTTTTTCGGTCAAATAGGTTACAAGATCTTTAGAAAGAGAAATTCTTTCCTCTTCTCCATAAGGATCTTCCGCATCAGTTCTTTTATTTCTGAAGAAGTCTATAGAGTTTTTATAAAGTTCGTTTAAGATGGCCTTTTTCCAATTCGTAAGAACATTTGTGCCTACCGACTTGGTATCAATGATAGTTAGAATGTATAAAAGTTTCAATCTCTCCGGATTAGAAACGGTTCTTGCAAAATTACGTATAAGTTTTTTATCCGAAATATCTCTTTTGGAAGAAAGTTCCGACATCAGAATATGTTTTTCTACTAAGAAACGAAATAGATCAGTATCTTCTTCAGATAAACCCAAACGAGAGCCTACAGAAACTGCAAGTTCTGCACCGTATTCTGAATGGTCCCCTTCTTTTACTTTTCCAGCATCATGCAGAAGAATTGCTAAAGCCAAAATTTCGGTCTTCTCACATTCTCCATAAACTTCTAAAATTTCTCTGTCTTCGAACTCTCCCTTGTCCAAACGATCCAATTCATGAAGAATAAGAAGAGTATGCTCGTCCACAGTGAACTCATGATGATAACTGAACAAAGGAAAATTTGTACATGCGCCAAACTCAGGAAGAAGTTCACCAAGGACCTGGCATTCATGCATTAGTTTCAGTATTCTTCCTCTGTCTTTTTTGTTCTGCAGAATACTGATAAACCCACCGTTCACTTCCGCAGAATATCTGAAGTCATCATCCAAAAAGTGAGAAGCAAATCTGATCTCGCTCAGCAAACCACCGGAAACCTCGAAACCCGTTTCCTGGATCATTCTGAATATAAGCAAAATATCTTTGTATAATGTATGAGGATCCGCGAAAAGATTTCCCTCGCTCGGCGGAAAGATCGTATTCCCTATCTTTAAGAAGCGAATACCTTCGTAGTCGAAATTCTGGGCTTCTCCTTTTTTCTGAGCCGCCAATAAAGAATCCAAGTAAACACGAACTATAAAAAATATATTCTTTTGATGGCTATAGAGAGTATTCATAAACTTCTCTATGGTTTGCATCTCTTCTTTTTTACCAAAGCCAAGATACTCCGCCACTTCAGGTTGCAGATTCAGATCCAAACGATCATGTTTTCTACCTGTAAGAATATGAAGTGCAGTTCTGACTCGCATCAAAAAATCATAAGCTTCTTCTAATGCTTGGACTTCTCCGCTTTGGAAAACAGGAAGAACCGCAAGTCCTCCAAGAGAACGGATTGGACTCCTGGATTTTTCGGTCCAATATAAATACTGAATATCTCTTAAACCGCAGAGATCTGTTTTTAAATTCGGTTCCGAAAGAAGAATAGGTCGCCCTTCTCTTAGAAACCTTTCCGAAAGCTGATCCTCTTTCGCTTGGTTATATCTAGCTGCAAACTTAGGAGGAAGTTTTGCCAAAAACTCTTCTTGGTATTTTTTGAATAATTCCTTGGAACCAGTTAAGAATCGACTATCTAGAACAGCATGAAAGCTGGACATATCATCCAAATAACGAAATGATTCCTTAATAGTTCTGCAAGTATGTCCTACTTCTTTTCCGGAATCGTAAAGATAAGTATTAATGGAAGAAATGATCTCTGAAAGTTTAGAATCCGGAACTCCATTATGTAAATATAATATATCCACATCCGAATGAGGGGCCATTTCCATACGTCCGTAACCGCCTAAAGCAATTACTGTTACCTCTTCCCCTTTTTTTAAAATACCGGACGACTTTTCAAACCTAGTCCTTAAAAAAGAATCTATGATGAATGTAAGCTGGCGAGCAACCAAGCGGCCTGAGACCGCCCTACTTTTTTCCAAAAGCCTTTGAAAACTATAGGAGATATCTAATTCTAAAGGCAAGGTCAGTTCCTACTAGCAGTTAGACTGAGTTTATTTCAATTTATCGCCAGGGTTAGCACCTCTATGAGGCACAAAAAGGCTGAGACTCTCGCCTTCTCCCGAAGCCAAAAGCATAGCTTCTGAAACTCCGAACTTCATCTTTCTTGGTTTCAAGTTAGCGACTGCAACAATAGTCAATCCAAGAAGATCCTGAGGCTGATAAGAAGCTTTAATACCTGCAAAAACATTCTTAGTTCCAAGAGGACCCAGATCCAATTTTACTTGGACAAGTTTGTCGGCACCTTCTACAGGACCTGCTTCTATAATTTTGCCAACTCTAAGATCTACTTTAGTTAGATCCTCGATAGAAATTTCTAAAACTCCTTCTGTTTTAGGAGCAGCAGCAATAGTTGCAGGTTGAGCGGATTTAGTTTCCAAAGTGTTTTCTTCTAACATGGTTTGAATCGATTTTTCCTCTACACGTTTGGTGATCATTTCATAAGCAGATACTTTTGTTTTTTCCAGATCGGAAGAAAGATCCGCGAACTCAGGCTTTTTGTTTAAGCCTAAAATTTTATAAACCTTCTCCCCTGATTTAGGAAGCACAGGATATAAATAAATAGAAAGAATTCTCGCAGCGTTTAATGCAACAGTTACGGTTTTACGAGCTGCCTCCGCATCCGATTTGATTTGGATCCAAGGAGCAAGATCGTTCACATACTTGTTCGCAATATCGCCCAAGCGAGAACATTCTTTCATTACTCTGGTGTAATTTCGGGTTTCATACCATTCTCGGATCTTAGATTCCGAACTTCTTAGTTCGTCCAGAACCTTCTTCCCTTCAGTATCCAGAGATCCCAAAGTTCTATCAAGTTTATCTAATATAGAAGTGGCAACCCTGGAAACCAGGTTCACGAAATTACCCACAAAATCAGAATTCACTTTGGCGGAATAATCATCGAAAGAAAGGTCAAGATCATCCATTCCTGGTCCGAGTTTTCCCGCTAAATAAAAGCGAAGATGTTCCGGATCTAAATGTTTGAGATAACCTTCGGCTTTAATAAAGGTATCCCTGGACTTGGACATCTTCTCACCGTTTACAGTGATAAAACCGTGAACATGGACTTGAGTAGGAGAACGATATCCGCCTCCTTCTAAAGTAGCGGGCCAGAATAAAGTATGAAAATATAATATATCTTTTCCGATAAAATGGGAAATCTCAGTCTTCTCATCTTTCCAGAAGGAATCGAATTTGTTACGATCCCCTTTAAAATAATTTAAAGTAGAAGCCATGTAGCCGATAGGAGCATCCAGCCAGACATAAAAATATTTTTCTGTCTCACCTGGGATCTTAAAACCAAAATAAGGTCCGTCACGAGAAATATCCCAATCCTGAAGTCCTGCCTCGAACCATTCTTTCAGTTTTTTGCGAACACCTTCCGCAACATGTGAATCGTTTTCGACCCATTTGGAAAGATATTTCTCGAAATCTCCCAATTTGAAGAAAATATGTTTAGAATTTCGACTAACGGGAGGATTACCACATAAGGAACAATGAGAATCTTTTAGATCTTTAGGGGAATATGTAGCTCCACAATTCTCGCAGCTATCTCCATACTGATCCTGGGTTCCGCAATTCGGACAAGTTCCTTTAATAAAACGATCAGGAAGGAACATCTTATCAGTATCACAATAAGCCTGTTCAATCTCTCTTTCTGCGATATGACCTTTTCCTTTTAAAGAAAGATAAATTTCCTCGGAAAGGATTCGATTTTCTTCCGAGTTAGTGGTATAATAATTATCGTATTCTACTAAAAAGCCGGAGAGATCCCGGTAATGTTCCGTTCTTACACGGTCTATCAATTCTTCTGGGGTGATCCCTTCTTTTCTTGCGGCAAGCATGATGGGAGTGCCGTGCGTATCGTCCGCACAGAAAAAATAACACTCGTTGCCTAAAGATTTTTGATAACGAACATAAATATCAGTCTGGATCGCTTCCAAAACATGGCCTAAATGGATAGGACCATTCGCGTAAGGCAAAGCGGAAGTAACGAGGATCTTTCGTTTTGATTCGGAACTCACATAGTCAAGTTGAGAAAAATTCCCCCAAAATCAACATGGATTTTCATTGCAAAACCGCAGGTTGGGTTAAAATACATCGGAAAAACGGGAACACCCTTAAAGGGAAGGCATTAAAAATGGAAAGGGTTTCATCCTTGGCTAGCAAAGTCCTACCAGGTCATGAGTTTTACGAAAAGTTTCAGAAAAGTCTGGATAGAGAAACTGAGATTTTTCAACTCAAGATGAATTACGCCAAGGTACTAGTCAGTCTTTGGTCTTATTCTTGTCATGCAGACGGAGTCTTTCATAGAAAAGAAGGAAATCTAGTCGGACAGATGGTAAAAGCTATGTTCGATAAAGATTGTATCTTCGATCATCACCAAGATCAAAAAGCTGAGATCATAGAAGAATTATCCGAAGTATTCGAATCTCCTCTACCAGTTAAAATGATCACTGACTTTGCGGAAGGTAATCCTGTCTTAGCAGTAAACTTCTATGAAGATGCTGTATGCATTGTGACCAGCGATGGCAAATTCACAGATAGAGAAAAAGAATTTTTAGAAGATCTGGCGAAGGAGCTGGAAATTTCTTCGATGGATAAGAAAAACATAGATAATAAATATACGGACGGCGACGAAGAGTGAACTTCTAGTCGCTTTCCTTCTCATGCCTTTTCCGATCCTATTACTATTATTCGGCTATATAGGCCTGCAGTTCCTGCTTAGTGGGCCTTTCCTGCAACTTCTAGTAAATATAATATCCTTTAGACTATTCAAGTTTCGTTGGCTAACCCCAGGAATTATACTTCCAGGTCTTTGGGTCTGGGCCAGACATTTTATAGTGTTCTTCCCAGGAGAACTAGGAACAGATATAATACATGCAAAAGGAAGTTTTGTACATTTTAGGATTTCATTCTCTAATCTATTTAAAGGAAAATTAATATTCAGAGGAGTAAACGTACGCTCCTTCCATATGGATTACACAAACAGAGTAGAATCCAGGAAGAAGATAGAATACCTCCCCAAAAGAGGAAGGATCCAATTCAAATTGGAGAAGGTTTCCCATTCCAGCATAGACATAGAAGACAAAACCTTAACTCCAGTATTTAATATACAGATCAGAGACATCAAAATAGAAAACGGAGTCTTGGACGCAGGTTCTCCATTAGAAATTCTTTTTAGAAGCAGAATTGGTTCTTGTAGATTAGGCAGAGAAGGTTTACTCAGAACAGGAACACTCAAAGGTGGAGACAGAGGTTATCTTACATTAAGTGGAATTACTTGGGGGGAACTTGCCGGACTCGAAATTATTCCCCTACCGTTATTCAAAAAGCAAGTCCACCTTACTTTAGAATTTAGACACATTGACGAGCATCATACAGACTTCGAAGGAACCCTATTGCATACCGGCTTAGGAGAAGAAGAAGAATCCGAAACTTATCCTTTCCGTTTCGGAGTAGACTGGAATGAATTTAATCTTCCTTTCGATCTGGCTCTCAGGAAATTGATTATGGAATTATTCCTTCAAACCAAATTAGAAGGTTTGATGGCGAGAACCTTGCAGACGATTGCTAAGGGGATCCGGTTGTTTTTAGGTAAGGATTAGCTCATTTAATGAATATAAAGAACTTATTCATAGTCGTCATAATAGTCCATATTTCAGCTCATTCCAACATACAAGCAGATACTGTTTATTTAAAATCCGAAGAAAAAATAGAAAACGTAAAAGCAAAGATTGGCCCTGAGTATCTAGAGCTAAGTTTAGAGAATGGAAAGACAATATTTTTACCCAAGGGAACCTGGAAGCTACTAAAAGTGCAACAAGTCCAATGGACTAAAAGAGTTCCTAACGTTTTAGAAGAGATCCAAGAGCGAAATCGTGTGGAACAATTATCTGAAAAAGGAAATATATTCACACCCAGAGCAGAAGAAGATAAAATTTCTCCGACATCTAACTTTTTCTTAGGATTGATCCCAGGATACTCAGGACTATATAGAACGGGAAATTATTGGGGAGCAGGAACATTTACAGTTTTAGAGGTAGCTGCTGCCGCAAATTTGATCTCTCTTTCTTCCAGAGAAGGTTTACATGGAGGCGCTTTCCAAGGAAACACTTATGCTACCGGCTCTTCTCAAAATGCGCAAGATACAATATTAGGGGAGGCTATTTTAGGACTTTTACTTTTAACTGATGGAGTTACTTCCAGTATAATGGCTTCGTCTTGGAATGAAGGAACTTATTCGGGAGAACCAATAAGATTCAGCCCAAAAAAGACAAGTTGGTATTCGAGAGCATCTCGCTGTTTAGTATTTCCGGGTTGGGGACAAATCTATGCTGAAGAATCTTATAAAGGAATAACATTTCTTACCCTAGGAGTTTCTTTGCTCGCTGCAGGAATTTACCAGGATGATCAAATCAGAACAGAAAGAAGAGATTATCAGTTGGATAAAAATAGAGTGGAAAGTAGATATATAACGGGAACACTTAATGCCAATTCGTATCCCTATATTCCATTCAGATTAGATGAGCCTCAATTTTTGTATAATATTATGAAAGCAGATCATTCTAAAGAAAATTTGGACGATGCTAAGATAGAAAGAGGAAACATCTGGGGAGCATTAGCTGCACTCTGGGCAGTCAGTTTATTAGATGCTATTTTCTTTTCTGGTGATAACGATAAACTTTCATCCAAAGTTCATTTTAATTTTAGAATAAAACCAAATAGCCAAGTTTATGAGACTCGAGCGATGGGAATATCCGCTTCTAATACTGAATATTTTGCAGAACTAAAATATAATTTTTAAAAAGAAGCTCAGTTAGAAGCTTATCTAACCTTCTGCCCCATTCCTTCTACGATCCCGTTCAATTTAATCAAACCAGAGATCATATCTTTCATAGCGGAACGGAATGCTTTCTTCTGTTCTTCATCCACTCTTTGGGAAGCTACATCTGCTTTCATGGATTCCAAAGTATCACTAACCAAAGCAAGAATACCGTAGATTGGCTCGTCTTTGTTGGTAGAATTAATGATGAATTCAATATTATTCTTATACATCTTTTCCCTTTTCGCCTATCGAGAAGGATATAAATCCTCCAAGACTTAGTTCATTGCATAAAATCTATTCCTTTGAGGATAAGGATTCAAGCCGAATTTGTAATATTCGAAAGATTTATCGAATTTTCTAAAAAGTCCGGAGTCATTTCATCTTTTAGATCCACGCCAGAAATACCCCGTTTGAGAGATTCAGAAAGTAAATAAGCGGTTTTTAAGGATGCCTTATGGAAATCTAAGCCATCTGGACGTATATTCGAGATACAATTTCGGCTCTCATCTGTTTTGCCTAACTTAGGATCAAAGGTAAGATACATCCCTAAACTATCTGCAGATGTAAGTCCTGGCCGCTCTCCTATGAGCAATACAACTGCCTTTGCTCCTAAAATTTCGCCCACCTCATCTCCGATTGCAACCCTTCCTAACTTTCCTAAAACGAAAGGTGCAATCTTATATTTTTGTTCGGATAAGATAGGAACCAAAACTTTTAAGAATGGTACCAAATTAGAATCGATCGCCTTTGCAGAAAGTCCGTCTACTCCGATTAATACAAGATCATACTTTCCTTTTTTAGATTCCAATCTAGACCGAGAAGGTTCCGAGATCCGACGGCCCAAATCTGGTCTCAGTAAATATTCTTCTCTGCTTTTTGCCAAACTTTCTACTCCAACAATTTCTATCCCTAATCGTTGGAAAATTTTTTCGAGTCCGGTATTAAGCGTATCAAAATCAGGCTCTACTAAGACTGCATCTCTTGCTCTTGCATGGTCTAATCTAAATTTTAATAATTCTGAAGTGGGGATGGAGCCTCCAGATCTTCCAATACCTATCCTGGCAGAAGTTAAACTTTTCCAAAACTCTTTTGGATTCATCTGGCCTTTTCCTCTAAAATTTCTTCGAGTAAAGCTCTGTTCTGATTTTCTTTAGGTAGAAATTGTTTTGTAGATTCGAATAATCCTCTTTCCAAAAGCCAGCTCTCGAATTCGGGCGCGGGTCTTAGTCCAAAAATTTGACGCAGATATAATGCATCATGGAAAGATGTACTTTGGTAGGACAGCATCACATCATCTGCACCAGGAACTCCCATTATATAATTACATCCTGCAGCTCCAAGCAATGTAAGCAATGTATCCATATCATCCTGATCTGCATCCGCATGATTTGTATAACATACATCAACGCCCATAGGAAGACCCAAAAGTTTTCCACAAAAATGATCTTCCAATCCCGCTCTCAATATTTGTTTTCCATTATATAGATATTCGGGTCCAATAAAACCAACCACTGTATTCACAAGTAGCGGATCGAATTTTTTTGCCACTGCATAAGCTCTTGCTTCCAAAGTTTGTTGATCCACTCCGTAATGAGCTCCTGCAGACAATCCACTGCCTTGCCCCGTTTCGAAATACATTACATTATTTCCGACAGTTCCCCTTTTTAACTCCAAAGCCATCTGTCTGGATTCTTCTAAAATACTTAAGTTCACACCGAAACTTTTATTCAAAGCCTCACTCCCACCGATGGATTGAAATACTAAATCTAGTGGAGCACCTTCTTCCATTGCTTTCATAGAAGTTGTTACATGGCAAAGTATACAAGATTGAGTGGGAATAGAATATTTTTGGATGATAGAATCCAACATCTGAAGAAGTGCAATTACTGTAGGAACATTATCCGTCGCGGGATTAATCCCTATTACTGCATCCCCACTTCCCAATAGAAGTCCATCCAATATACTGGCCGCAATTCCTTTAGGGTCATCTGTAGGATGATTTGGCTGCAAGCGTGCAGACAATCGACCCGGAAGTCCGATCGTGTTCCGGAACTTGGTCACCACAGGAGATTTTTTAGAAACCAAGATTAGATCCTGGTTGGACATTAATTTAGAAACAGCAGCAGCCATTTCAGGAGTAAGCCCGTCCCGTATCTCTGAGATCAGTTCCGAGTCGGTATCTTCCCTTAAAAGAAAGTCGCGAAATTCTCCTACGGTGAAGGAGGAAATTTTAGAAAATGCAGACCTGTTATGAGAATCGAAAATCAATCGAGTGACCTCGTCTTTTTCTCCGGGGATCAATTCTATATTCAAAAATTCTGATAGATGTAGATCTGCCAAAGCCATTTGGGCAGCCACTCTTTCTTCCTGAGTAGAAGCAGCAATCCCAGCTAACTGATCTCCAGAGCGAAGCGGACTCGCCTTTGCCATCAAAGTTTTTAAGTCAGGAAATACATAGGACTTCCTACCAAGAACGGTTTTATAACCCATATTGATTCCCTATAAATCTCATTCAGGATCTTTGATCCGACTAACTCTAATTCCGAAAAATGCCAAATCAAGAAAATTGCCTTTCTATTTTGCAAAAATAGAAGTCCTGGCCCAGACCAATCCGCTTCCTAGGATCAAAACGAATATCCCGAATAAAATTGGATGTTGCCAAGCGCAAACTCCTAAAACGATTGCAGATAGTACAAGAGCGATGGACGGCAGAATTCTCCCACCTGGAACCAAAAACGGCCTTTCTCGATCTGGCTGTTTTTTTCGAAGCACGAAAAAACTGATCATAGAACAAAAGTATAAAAGCAAAGCTCCGAATGCGGATAATGTGATCAGCTCTGACGTTTTTCCTGTGCATAATGCTGCAATCCCGAATGCGGTATTTGCAATCAATGCATTAGCAGGAGTTTTAAACTTTGGATGGATCTTGCCGAAAAATTTAGGAAGAAAGTTCGCTCTTCCAAATTCAAAACTGGCTCTTCCCCCTGCTAAAATAATTCCATGAAAAGAAGCGATCAGCCCGAATAATCCTATGGTGATCAAAAGATGGAATGCCCAGCCGCTTTCTCCATATAATTTTCGTAATGCAAGAGGCAAAGGATAATCAGAAGCAGAGGCACCAGGTTCCGGATACACGATCATCTCCCATCCGCCTACTCCAATGGAGGAAAAAAATACGAGCACACAAAGTAAGACTAAGGTAGCTAATGCAGATCCGAATCCAATCAGTATATTCTTTTGGGGATCTTTAGTTTCTTCTGCGACATTTGCAACTCCTTCTATCGCCAGAAAAAACCAAACAGCAAATGGTAAGGAAGATAGGGCGCCGGTCCAACCATTAGGCAATGGATTAGAGGAAAACTTCTCCCAAGAAAAACTAGGAAGCGTAAGTCCTGAAAACAAAAGTAATTCAAAAACTGCTAATATAGTAATTCCGAACTCGAATGAAGCTGCAAATTTTACTCCCAATATATTCAAACTTGTAAAGAGCAAGTAGGCAACTATTGCGATCCAAATCGGATCAACTCCTGGCAAGAACAGGGAGAAGTAGGCTCCAATTGCTGCGGCAATTGCAGGAGGTGCAAATAAAAATTCTATTAACTGAGCTGTGCCAACGATGTATGCCCAGGCATTTCCAAGAGCTTCTCTACCATAGTCGAACGCTCCTCCCGCTTTGGGGATCATACATGCGAGTTCCGTATAGCTAAAAGAAAAACAAACATATAGCAGAATGATCAGTAAGGTGGCAATTCCCAAACCCAAGGTTCCACCCACTGGTAGACCCAGGTTCCAACCGAAATACATGCCTGAAATTACGTATCCGACTCCTAAACCCCAGAGTAACCAAGGTCCCAGGGTTCGACTGAATTCTTCTTTTGATTCCATCTCTGGACTTAAATAGCAAAAAGTGTACCCATTCCAAGTTCGTTTCTTCTCTAGGAAAAAACTCGACGTCTAAACTTATACCAGGGAGCATTCAATATGCCTCAGTTAAGATCTCGTACTTCCACCCACGGACGCAATATGGCCGGAGCCAGAGCACTCTGGAGAGCCACCGGTATGAAAGAAGGTGATTTCGGAAAACCGATCATCGCAATTGCAAACTCATTTACTCAGTTCGTTCCTGGACATGTTCATTTAAAAGACCTAGGACAAATGGTCGCAAGAGAAGTGGAGAAGGCAGGGGCCGTCGCAAAAGAATTTAATACAATCGCAGTGGATGACGGTATCGCCATGGGGCATGGCGGAATGTTATATTCTTTGCCAAGTCGCGACCTGATCGCCGACTCAGTTGAATACATGGTCAACGCTCATACTGCGGATGCACTTATTTGTATATCTAATTGTGATAAGATTACACCAGGCATGCTCATGGCAGCGTTGCGTTTAAACATTCCAACCGTTTTCGTGTCCGGCGGACCAATGGAAGCAGGAAAAGTAAATTGGAATGGAGACATTCGTAAATTGGATTTAGTGGACGCAATGGTAGAAGCAGCTAACCAAAATGTTTCCGACGAACTTGTAGAGCAAATAGAACGTTCTGCTTGTCCAACCTGCGGATCTTGTTCCGGAATGTTCACTGCAAACTCAATGAACTGTCTTACAGAAGCATTAGGACTTTCTCTTCCTGGAAACGGATCCACGTTAGCTACACATGCAGACAGAAAACAGCTATTCTTAACCGCAGGAAGATTGATCGTAGATCTTGCAAAAAGGTATTATGAACAAGATGATGAATCTGTTCTTCCTAGAAACATTGCAACTCACGAAGCGTTTCAAAATGCAATGGCATTAGATGTTGCGATGGGAGGATCCACGAATACAGTTCTGCATATTCTCGCAGCTGCACACGAAGCTGGGATTAATTTTAAAATGCATGATATTGATCTAATTTCGAGAAGGGTTCCTTGTGTTTGCAAGGTTGCCCCTGCTACTCAAAAATATCATATGGAAGATGTTCATAGAGCCGGTGGAGTTATCGGTATTCTTTCAGAATTGGATCGAGCAGGTCTTATTCATAGAGATGTGCCTACTGTTCATTCTGCTACCTTAGGAAAAGCATTGGAAGAATGGGATATCGTTCGTCAGAATGCAAACTCAAAAGCATATGCATTATTCTCAGCAGCACCTGGTGGAGTTCCAACAACAGAAGCATTCTCCCAAGACAAACGTTGGCCTGAACTAGATTTAGATAGAGCAAACGGATGTATCCGAGATGTAGAACATGCATACTCCCAAGATGGAGGACTTGCAGTTCTTTATGGAAACATTGCTCCAGAAGGTTGTATTGTTAAAACAGCTGGTGTAGACGAGTCTATTTGGAAATTCAAAGGCAAAGCAAGAGTCATGGAAAGCCAAGAAGAAGCTGTGGCCAAAATCCTTGGCAACGAAGTTGTAGAAGGTGACGTAGTTGTGATCCGCTATGAAGGTCCAAAAGGTGGCCCAGGAATGCAGGAAATGTTATACCCTACTTCTTATTTGAAATCTAAAGGTTTAGGAAAAGCATGCGCACTTCTAACTGATGGAAGATTTTCCGGAGGAACTTCCGGGCTTTCGATTGGCCACGTTTCTCCAGAAGCAGCAGCAGGCGGGATTATCGGTCTTGTAGAAGAAGGTGATATCATAGAGATAGATATCCCTGACAGATCCATTCATTTAAGAGTGAGCGACGCAGAACTTTCAGATCGTAGAGATAAAATGAACGATAGAGGAAAGGACGCTTGGAAACCTAAGTCCAGAAAAAGAACAGTTTCCACTGCTCTTAGAGCTTACGCTGCAATGACAACATCCGCACATACCGGGGCTGTTAGAGACGTCAGCCAAGTAGAACATCAATAAATTCTTGGTCTCATTAAAACCTATCAGGTTTTAATGAGACAGAACTATTCCCTTAGTAAGGGACTTAAAAAAATAAAAAACTGACGTCTTATAAAAAGACTGGAAACCGATTTTAAAAGAGAGTATCCTCTACTTATGTCGAAAATTGCCCTTACACTTCCTTCTGTACAAACTCCCTCCGAACTGATGGATTTCCTGAAAAAGGAATCAGAGAACCCAAACTTCGATCTTTGGTTGGATCAATTGTCCGAAAGAGCAAGGTCTGGGGACAAGCTGGTTTGGAGCTTTTTATACCAAGCAATCAGAGAGGCTGATTCGGGCAGATTATCCTGGGGATTTCATAAAAGACTTCTTTCCGGGATCTTTCATATGCTTTCTCGGATTGGAGATTCTCAATCATATAGATTATTTATCAATTACGTAAAGTCCTTGGACAGGACTATTCCGACAGGCGCTCTGGAACTCATAGGAGATCTAATCCCTACATTCAAAGAAATTGATATTGATGAGATTATTTCCATTTCTTCTCTAAACGATCCATTCAAATCAGCCTTTGGAATCTATGCATTAGCGCAAATCGTTTTGGAAGATAGGATCCCTGAAGAAAAAATAGAACAAGTAAAATCATTCTTAAGAGATTATCATAATCCAAGCTATTATTTGGATCATCTAGTCGAAAGAACTCTTGAGTTCTTAGAAAGGGATAATTCTGATATTCTGGCTTTCGTAGAACAGCTCGCTAGCTAAACTACTCAAAAAAGTTTGTTCGATATCGCTATGACGGGCCGCGGACAAGAAGAAGTTCCGCTCATAAAAAAAAGGAAGTCTTTCGACTTCCTTTTTTTTATTCTTCAGATTTTGAGAAGAAACTTAAGCTGAGTATTGGTCCATTAGAGATTTCGCAATTACTCTAAGTGCCATTACTTCTTCCGCACCTTCGAAGATGGAGAATACTCGAGCATCTACGAAGTAACGAGAAACCGCATACTCTTCCGCGTAACCCATTCCACCGTGAATCTGCATAGCTTCTCTTGTTACCCATTCAGCAACTTTAGAAGCATAGAATTTGATCAAAGTTGCTTCCATTTGGCCTTGGTGGTTATCCAAAAGTTTTGCTACAGTATTAGTAAACTGGCGGGAAGCCTGAACGATCATCGCCATACGAGCGATCTTATACTTAGTTAGGTTATAATCGAAGATAGGTTTTTGGAAAACTTGTCTCTCTTGAGCGTAACGAAGACCTGCCTCTAAAGCCGCTTGCATTACTCCGTTTGCACGAGCTGCAGTTTGGATCCTTCCACCTGCGAAACCTTCCATTTGGAAATAGAATCCTTTGCCTCTTCCAGCCTCTCCACCGATCAGGTTTTCTTCAGGGACGAAATAGTCCTCGAAAGAAACTTCGAAAGAGTGCATACCGCGATATCCGATGGTTCCGATCGCTTTACCGGAAATTCTACCACCGCCGTCTTGTTTATAGTCGAACTCATGACCTGTGAAGCTTGGTTTCTCCGCAAGTACGATGGAAAGACCTTTGTGTTTCAACTCAGGATCACTTTCTGTTCTTACAAGTATAAGAAGAAGGTTTGCATATCCTGCAAAAGTACACCAAGTTTTTACACCGTTAATAGACCAGCCTCCGTCCACTTTTTTAGCGGTTACGGAAACTCCGGCAACGTCTGAACCGTAATTAGGCTCAGTTACCATGATGCCGCCCATCTTCTCTCCGGAAGCGATCAGTGGAAGCCACTTCTCTTTTTGAGCGACTGTTCCACCTTTTAATAAAGCTTTAGAAAGGATTTCTGGACGAGTGATCAACGATCCTGCGATCCCTAAAGATCCTCTGGAAAGTTCTTCTGTTACGACAAGCATCGAGATATTGTCCGGCTTATCGTTCGGTTGTAATCCACCGTAAGTTTCAGGAATACAAAGACCGAAACATCCCATGTCTCTTAAACCTTGGATGATTTCTTCAGGAACGATATCATCATGGCGGTGAACATGTTCAGCTTTAGGAGCTACCACTTCTTCCGCGAACTGTTTGAATGTTTGGCGGAACATTTCGTGGTCTTCACTTAGACCATAAGCTCCGAAACTTCCTGAAGAAGCGATCAGGTCAGCGATATGATTATAATTTTCAATCGCACTGGATTCTTCTAAAAACTTGTTAGTTGCGTCATCGAATAATTTCGAAACTAGTTCTTGGGTAGAGATACCGTATTCGGAAGCTCTGGAACTGAATTCACTACGGATATGAGAAACAGCTTCTGCAGCGAAAACCTGAGCCATCAATTTTTCAAGCTCGCCTGTTCCAAGAGAATCGTTCCAAGCATAATCAATAAAGTTTTCTGCGATCTTTTGTTCGGAGGTCAACCAAGCGATTTGGTATTGTACGAATTGGTTTTGGTCCATTTTGGAAACGGAAACTTTTCCATTGGAACTACATTTAGCCGCTAAGGCCTTGGTTACTTGTTCGATTATCGCTGAAGACTTGCTTAAAGCCTGTTTTGCCGCCGAAGAGTCCGTCGGAGCTTTCGTTGCCATCATTTGTGCCTACCGATATTGGGAAATATTACTCAAAATACTATAACCTGGGGCCGTTTCGGCCTGTCATTTAAGTTTTTGAACCCAAGTCTCGGGAAGAAATGAGACAGAATCAGGGAAGAAGGCAATGGAAAACTAAAATATTCTTCCATCCGCCTTTTCCTTTTTTACGTTTAAATCGATTTATTTCTTAGCGTTTCTCTTCTTAATATTTTCTTCTCTAATTTTTTTGAAAATTTTCGAAAGTTCTTCAGATTTTGCAATATTAGCACTTAAACTCGGATATTTTGCAGAAATTTCTTTTTTACATTCTTCGAAACCATTATCGGATGTGGATAATTTTCCATTTGTGTAAGAAAGAGTTCCCCCAAAGATCGGATTTTTAGAACCGCCTGTCATAAGATTGAATATTGTCTCACCTTGAAGTTTTACTGAGAAATTTCCATTTGAAGCATTAATATCCGCTGAATTAAGTGCGTAAATAACATCATCACCGGCAACCAGATAACACGCAGATATAACCCCCGGCTTTTCTGCAGAACCTGCTCCCAATTCGATCGTATGACCACTAATCTGACTATGTGTAAGATCGAAATTATTCAAGGTCACGCTATTGATACTCGCAGGAGTCACATCGAAATTAGCTTTAAAGAAATACAATGTTTTGCCCTGAGGAACTTGCTCATTAATATTCTTAGCTGGATCAACAACTGCAAAACTCGAACATCCTACCGTAATCAACAGTAGAATACAAAATTTCAATTTATTCATAAAACCTCTTAAACCTAAATTACGAAAACCATAATGTATTTCGGCATTTTCATGCAATTAAAGAATATTTCTTAATCTTTATTTTTTATTACGAAAAGAGATCATTTTTATGATCTGCCATTCATGAAAATTCTGCTGGGTTCCACTAACGTTATACTCCACCGCGTGATGTGATATCCCGTCCACACTATCGTAGGTCAAAAAACCAAATTGAGTAGGATCTCGATCAAGACCTTCGATGATATTCAATGGGAACTTGGTCGTAGAGTTATCAATCAAATGAAAAGTTCCGGATAACTTTATCTTTTCGATCCTCTTTTGGGCTTCAGCAGAGATATCTAAACTTTTAGCTCCTTTGGCAATTAACTTATCCTTTAAAACTTTTGCTCTTTGATCAGTTTTGGATAATTCATTTAGAAATTTTAAAAATAAATTTTCGCCATCTATTAAATATAAATTTACCTTTGCTCCCTTGTTTAAGTAAAATTCAGCTAAACCATAGTCACCAGAAAGGATCGCAGAAAATAATGGAGAAATTGGAAGTCCGTAACTCAAATCTTCATCTTGAGAGTTTTTAGACGCTATATAATAAGCGACCTGATTTATGTTCGCTCCGGCTTTTAATAATATATCCGCAATTTCTTTTCCATTCGCACCAATTAAAGGTGTTCTATCTCCCACTTTTTTAATCACGCCTGAATCATTGGACATGATACATTCTGAAGATCTTGAATTTGGATTTGCTCCTTTTTGCAGGAGAAGTTGAACAAGTTCCTTGTTTCCAGCTTTTGCAGCGTGATATAATGGAGTTCCGCAGTTATTGGACTCCAAATTCTCGCCCCTATTAATTCGCTCGATTACCTTATCAGTTTTACCGTCTACAGTATCAGTAACGATAGTGGCAGTGGCGCATGCAACGTTAGCCGTTAGCAACAACACTAAAAATATATTTTTCATAGCGAAAAATTGAATGTTATGAGTTAAATGTAAAGTTCTAAAAAAGCAGGGAAATTATTAGAGACGCATTTAATTCTACTATTGATTACGAACCAAAGAGGATCTAATCTTTAATAAATTATTCCTGATCCTTCTCTTTTGGTCATCAGTCAGAAGGATCTCTTTTTTTTCTGCCCGATCCAAAACCAAACTCGCCTTTTCTACGAACTCAATTGCAGCATCACTCGCAGATTCTCTTTTCTGCTGCTTTTCCTTAAAAAGATCCAGAGCTTTCTGGACCTCTTTTAATTGTTCTGTTACCGAAACGATTTCTTCTACGGGGGAACTCATGATTGCACTCCTCTATTCGTAAAGAACGTCGATATACTTTTTCTTAGCTTCGGCATGTTCTTTAAAACTTTTAGAGAAGTAATGAAATCCGTCCGGTTTTAATAAGAAGAATAAATACTCAGTCTTAGTAGGCATAAGTGCCGCTTCTAAAGAAGGTTGTCCTGGATTAGAAATCGGACCAGGCGGATATCCTTTATTCATATATGTATTATAGGGAGAAACTATCTTCAGATCTTTTTCAAAAATACGCGGATGAGGTTTATCAAAAAGATACTGTATCGTAGCACAAGACTCCAAAGGTATATCTTGCTTTAAGCGATTCAAGAATACACCGGCCATCAAAGGTCTTTCTTCATTTTTTTTGGCTTCTCTTTCTACTACAGAAGCAAGCACAACGATCTCATGCAATTTTTTAGGGTCTAATTCCTTTGCACCCGGAACCTTCTCCAATCTAACATAAAATCTTTTGATCATCATTCTTGCGATCTTATCCACTGGAAAGTTCACCGGAACACTGTAGGTCTCCGGGAACAGATAACCTTCTGCATTATTTGCAGGGATCTTGAACTCTCTTAATAATTCTGTTCCGGAAGCCGCATTCAAAAATTCGGCTCTGGTCTTAATTAAGTTTTTCTTAACTAATAAGTCACCGATCTGCCGATTATTATACCCTTCCGGAACTGTAAAAGTGACTAGTTTTACTTTTCCTTCGGTGATCACTTGTAGGATCTTACGTGAATCCATCCCGTCATTGATCTCATAAAGACCTGCTTTAATCTTTCCTGCAGACCTGGTTGCCTTAATTAGAAAAAGAAAATATTTAGAAGATTTTAATAATCCGTTCTTGGAAAGATTTTCAGTAACTTCGGAAGGAGAATCGCCTGGCTCTACGATGATGTCCACTTTTACTTGGCCAGCACCTACTGCTCCTCCTTTGATATCATCCACAACAAAGAAGGCTATAATTCCCAAAAGGACAAGTATGCCTAATAAAACAATGGATCTTCTCACAAATGTATTTTTAAAAATCATAACCGCATCTGCCTCGTATTTCTATCGGCGAAAATTCCTTTTTACGGAACCTCTACTTCCCTAAAAAAGGAATCTCCGGGACTAAGTTTTTATTCCCAGCTCTATCTTGCTCTCTGAAAAAACAGGAGTAATACCCTTCGTGACAGGCTGCACCTTCCTGTTCCACTTCGTACACAACAAAACTTCCATCTTGAGGGGCTAAGATCCTTCTCAGTTTTTGGATATGTCCGGAAGTATCTCCCTTTCTCCAAAGCTGGTTCCTAGATCTGCTGAAATAAATTCCAAGGGATTCCTTAAGACTGAGTCCTAGACTTTCGGGATTGGAGAATGCCTGCATCAAAAAGAGGCCTTTCTCATCTTTAGTAATTACTGGTATCAGGCCGTCTGAAAATTTTAGCCCGTTAATATTGGTGATCTCTACCAATTCCTTTTCCGCAAAATCAGGATGAGAAATTAGGATTGTATCTTCGTCGCAGTCTATAAAAGTTTTGACGTTAGTCGGAAGATCCTGGCGAAGATATTCCCATTCTTCTTGGGTCATTCTTCTTAATTCCGAAATTTTTCCGGGTTGCCCCCCGGCCCAAATAATAGTAAGCATTCTTTTCCTACATAAACCAAGGACCGACCCAAACCGTCAAGAAAGGTGAGACCTTGGAAATCCTCTCAAGGCCTCGACCCATTGAGGATATTACGCCGCTTCTTTTTCTTTTCTATCTCCGAAGCTGTCGAATCGGACCTCGTCTGCTATTACTTTGACCTTAGAACGGGACTGGCCTTCTTGATTTTTCCATCTATCCTGCTTTAAATGTCCGACTACTGTTACCTTTTTTCCTTTTTTAAGATACTCAGAACAATTTTCAGCGAGCCTTTCCCAAACTTCCACGTCGACATACGAGACCTCGGACTCTTCTCCTTCTGTTCTTTTATAATTATGGTTCACTGCCACTGTAAAATTTGTGACAGACTTTCCAGCCTGAGTCTTCTTTAAGTCCGGGTCCGCAGTTAGGTAACCATCCAGAACTGTAAGTGATAGATTTTTCATAAACATTCTCCTCCTGGGGGAATATAGGAGCTACGTGTAGTAGAATGTTTACTATGCTTGTGATTTTTTTTGGATTCATCGGGAAATCTCCCGGAATTTTGATTCCGGGAGATTTGTTTTAGGGAGAGAATAACGGACCCAAAAATTCAGGCCGATCTATCTATTCTTCCAGAGTGGAGAGGTAAGATTCGCCTTCTAAAATGGAAGAAACACCAAGATAATATTCATCTTCTGTGTTGATTTGTCCGGCAAAAGAATACCAGCCGATAGAAATGCCCAAGAGGAGTGCGGCCGCTACCGCTAATACATTTCTGATCGGAAACTGAACTAGTTTTTTAGAACTTTCTTCTTTTATGTATCTGTCGATCACACAAGAAGCTAAATTTTTAGACCAGTTCGGATCTGATTTTCTTTTTTCGATCTCTTCCTTCATTGGTAGACAATCTTTTAATATTTTCCCCATACTTCTCCTCCTTCTCTTTTTTCGGAGTTCTGCATTCTTCGCAACATTTCTTTTCCTCTAGCCGCCCTGGACTTTACTGTTCCAGCTGGAACTCCCAGGACTTCGGCGATCTCTTTTTCAGAATATCCAGAAAGATAATATTGAATCACACTTCTATACGCTTCCGGTAGATTACCGATCCAAAGTTTTGCTTTTTCCCATGTAGGAAGATCTTCTCTATCCTCTGGAAGTTCTTTATCAAAAGCGAAAGTTCTGGAATCTTCTTCCGATCTTTTTCCAGCCTTCTCCGCCTTGGTTTCCTCTCTTACCAGATTTTCATTCATACGAATGGATTCATTCCTGGCGATCGTATATAACCAAGTAGTCAGTTTTGAGTCTCCTCTGAATTGACCTTTTTGTAATGCCTTATAAGCGCGAAGATATGTTTCCTGTGCGACATCGTCTATCGCATATGCAAAGCGTTCATACAAGTAACGGGAGATCGCCGCTAAGACGATCTCCCTGGTTTCTTCTACGAAGCGGGAAAATTCTGCCTCTCCCATTTTACCTCCGAAAGACTTTGGAAATTAATCCTCGTCTTCCTTATCGAATTTACTCTGGAACTTAAGGATTAGATCCGCCAGTTTCCCTCTTTGTTCGGGAGTTAATACTGCGTGGAATTCCACTGCCTTTTTGGTGAAATATACTCTAAGAGCTGCTATCTTTTTCTCTCTTTCTTCGCCCAGTTTGTTCCACTTTTCAGGATTCAATTTATCTGCACGAAGTTCTTCTACTGCTTCCTTAGGAAGAAAGTGTCCGCCCAACTTTAGCTCTTTACGTTTTGCAAGCACGTCCTCTTTAATTTTATCAAGGGCTGCTGCCTGTGTCTCTGTTAAATCCAATTCGGACTTAAGTTTTTTGACGATATAATTGGCTCTTTTCTCATGAGACATCCATTTATGATGGCAGCCTTGAGTTAATAGGGCGGTAACCCCTAGCACCAACAAAATCGCGGTTATTTTCGTAATTTTGCGAAACATTCATTTCTCCTCTTTACGCTCCTGGGACCGGAGCCTAAAAAGTCGGTTCCAAAAAAATTAAGATGAAAGTATGAGAATATCTTCTTCTTTGATCTCGTATTTTGAAGCCAGACGGGTCACAAGGGAGGTCAGGATTTCCTGGGCTTTTTTGTGATAGTAGAATTCTTCTCCAACTTCGATGAAGAATTTGCGGACTCCAGGGAGTTCCTTCAGAACGAAGGCGATCTCTTGGGCAATCTTCTCCGCGTTTTTTTGAAAAGGGCAACCTATAAGTTTTACTCCATTCCCGTAAGAGACATTTTGTGCTCTTTCAATAGAGAATGGAAATTTCTTTTTATCCACGATCATGTCACTGGGGATTTTAAGAACTGAGACTATCTTTTGTAAAAGTTTTTCAGGATCGAATGGTTTGAGAATATAGCCCACAAGTTGTTTGCTATGAGCTGCGGCCATCACATCTTCTTTTTCATTACTTGCAGTTAAAAAGACAATCGGGGTATTTTTGTTCAGATCGGGGACCTTATTTGCCAGTCGGACCCCGGAAAGTACAGGCATCATATTATCCAAGAGGATAAAATCATATTTGGTTTTTCTTAATTTGAGCTCTGCGGCCATTCCGTCGACGACATGGTCCACTTCGAAATTGAACCTTTCCAAAAAATGAATGAGCAACTCAGCAGAACTTTCGTTATCTTCTGCAAATAAAATTTTAAAGAAAGATTGGACCATAAATCTGAAACTTTTCCTTAATTAAGTGCCAAAAAGCCCAATGGGCCGGCTAAAACTTTTATTCTTCGTAAATCATCCGTTTTTATAATGTTCCGTCGACGATAAAATTTTGGTGAATTTAGCCCAAAAATAAAAAAACGGGACCTCGAATTCTCGAAGATCCCGTTTTTACCTTAGAGCGGAAAGTGTATTAGATTATCTTCCGGCTTCCCAGTATCCTTCCGAGTATTGGTCGGTAAGATTTGCCCATACTTCTGAAACTCCCTTAGCTGTTTTTGCCTCTTGGAGTTTTTTGTTTTCATATGGAGTTACAGGAGAGGAGAAGTTCCAGCCTCTTGCAGAACATGCGCTCTTTCCATTCGCCCAATTCCCAGAAGCATCTGTGATTGCCCAGTTTCCACTTCCGTCTTTGCAAGCATAACGATAGCTATTGGAGCACTTATTGTCATTCCAACGTCCGCTTCCTACGATCTGTAGGCAATCTTCTGCGCCACCATAATCGTTCGGCTCAGCATTATCCCAAGACCAAATTCCTTGTTTTGCAAAATCAGGGCTGAATTGATCGATCCCGAATACACTGATCCCGCAAGCCAACATCTGAGCTATATTATCGTTTGTGAATACTCCACTTTCTTTCACGCCATCATAAACGCCAAAGTAGTTGGTGCTATCATTGAAAACGCGAGTCATAGTGTTATCGTATGTATTTCTTGACCAGTTACAGCTAGGATAACCTTGGAAAGCTTTCGGGCTAATTGTATTACTTCCGAAGAAAATCCGTTTTGAATATTGATTCCAAGCTCCGTCGTAACAACCATTGCTCATCATTAGGATCCTTCTGTTAGAAGAAACCATATCTTTGAGTTTAGGCATATTAGCTGCGTTCGGAATATCTCCACAAGACCCACTATTGTATCTGTATAGATAAGGGTCTAAGTAACTTCTTACGATCCCTAAGAACTCATCTTGTCTTCCATCCAGATAATCCTCAAAATAAAGGACCAGAACTTCGTTTCTGTTTTGGGGAGAAGAAATCCAATTACGAATTTCTTCTAACCCTTTGCTCGCAGGACGATCGAATACGTTACATCCTAAATCGTTGGATTGAGCGTGGCAAAGTAAGAAATCGTTTTTGAAATTCGTGCTTAGATAATAATGAATATCTAATTCTATAAACCTAGCTCCCAGTCTCAACTGATCCGTAATCGAAACCTGTTGATTAGGAAAAGCATAAGAAAAGAAAGGTCCCGCATATGCCTTACTATTATAAGAATTATGTGTGCCATAAAATAAAGCCTTGTGCACCGGCAGGTTCGCCGCTACTTGCACTTGTCTTTGCACAGCGAGTGATTTTGCTTCCGCAGACTTTTCGAATATATCGATCGGGCTTTCAGTTACTGCTCCCCTGCTCGCAAATAAACTAGTCGAAGACAAGCTTATCAGCAAAACGGTAAGCATGATTAATTTTCTCTTCATATTTCCATTCACCTTTTTACTTCTGTGGATGCATAATATTCTGAAGGCTTAACTTGTAACAAGCTTCTTCTTATAAGTGGCTTATATATGAGTGTTTTTATGAAGAACGATCGTTATTTAAAATTCAGTAGTGAATTAGTGGGACCACAAACAAACAGAGTTAAGTGAGCAATCACTCATATATTATATTTACTTAATATATTTATCAAAAGCCCCCGACCTATAACTTAATATATACTTGTGCGATCCCCCTTTTCCTAAGTTTCGATACGCGAAAATAACTTGTTTCATCCTAAAATGGTCCCAAAATACGATACATGCCAGCTAAGAAGAAGTCCGTGAAAAGCAGTTCTTCCCCTAAACGAGGGATTAAATACGAAGACAAATCCCCGGGACAACCAGAACTAGTTCCGATTTTTAATGAGATTAAGAAACTGATGAAACCTTATATAAAGGGAACTATTAAAGAAAGAGGAGATTCACGAGGGCAATATGGCTTGGTCAGCGAAATGGAAATCGAAGTAAAAGGTAAAAAAAAGCCAGAGGTATATTTCGCTGGTGTACTCGTTCAAAAAGGATATGTGGGATTTTATTTTATGCCAGTGTATTCAGAGCCTGCATTAAAAAAGGTTTTCCCACAGGAACTTCTGAAATGTTTAAAAGGCAAAAGTTGTTTTTATATAAAGAAGAAGGATCCAGTCCTTCTTTCTCAAATCAAAGATGCCCTAAAATTAGGATACGAAGATTACAAGAAGAAGGGCTGGGTAAAATAAATCTCTTATTTTCCTATAAAGATTTTTAAGAAATATTCTCTCAATTCGGCAGAAGGCATAATCTGATAATGAGATAATCCTTTTAGGATCTTAACTCTAGTTTCTGGATTTGGCTTCTTACGAAATACTAAATCGCTGAAAAGAGTAAGACTTGGTTTTTCAACAATTCCGTCCCCAATCCAGGAAGACCAGTCTCCTTCTTCTTCGGAAACGAAACTATAGATCTGGTAAGCATCTATATCATCTAGCTCGCCAAAATATTTATCTTTTCCGTATCTACCTAAGTGTGTTCCCTCTTTCCAATCTTCCTCTCTTATAATTCCATGAGAAAGATCTTTCATTGCTTCACTTCTTTGATTTCCAATATAGCCGACTAACTGCACTGGAAACACAGGTAAAGCTTCCGCTCCAAGCCCCAACCAGAATCCTACTTTTTCAATATAGGATCCTCCATCAGGAGAACTGATAAATAAAACTTTTTGAATATTAGAAGAAAGTGGATTTCCTTCTTTTTGAGAAGAATAAAGTGCACTCCTAAGAACGAGTCCGCCCTGGCTATAAGTAACCACATCAAATTTTTTCTTCTTCAATTCAGGATCTTCTAATATCTTTCTCACCAATTCTAAAAGTTTGGAGCCGTTTTCCGAAATATGAGCTCCCGGATTGAATCTAAGATAAAATGGATAATAATTTTCGTTTATTAGAATTTCAGAGAAAGAGGGTTCTCCATTCTTAAGCCAAAGTCCTTCGTCGCAAAATAGTCCGGGCACACATAAAATAGGTTTTTTAGATCCAGATTTTTTCCAATCTGCCAATACATCTTCTGGACTTACATCTTTTCCTTCTAAACGAAAGGACGCTTGGATCTCTGAAGTAGTGATCATCCCTGCAAAAGAATCTCCCACAACGCTAGAAACAGAAATATTTTCGAATACCTTTCTTTGTATCAAAGATTCTGTTTCACTCAACGCTTCCAAAGCAGTATGCATTGCTTGTGCAGTAGATTCGAATGCTCTGGATAGACCTTCTTCAGTTTTATTTCCTGCTTCTCCTAAAGACTTTCCTGCATCCTTTAAAAATTCTCCGAGGCGAGTTCCATTTACGGTAGGTGCTTCCGAAATTTGAGATAAACTTTTTGCGCACCATTCAAATGAACCTGTAAGCGCGGACTTAACTCCGGATAAAACTCCAAGAGAAGTATCTCTTGCGAATGAAACTGCAAATTTTCCCAGCTTCATGCTGGGTTCTGTGGGTTTGTATGGCATATTTTAGATTCTTAATTAGATAGCGCCGCCTCACTATACGTAAAAACTGCGGGCCGTCAAGGGGAAAGATAGTTGAAATCTGATAATCAGAAGCCCGTAAAGGCTCCCGAATATTTAAGATTTGATTAACAAGCTAGTTGGACAAAGCTGATCGCGTCGGATTTGCTGAACTCTTCCTCTTCTTCCACAAAGCCTAAGAACAAGGCTTGTGCTCTCATTCTTGCTATATGAGTAGAAGGATAGTCCATCACACAAAGTGTTTGTTTACCCAAGAAATCTTTTTCTTCTCCGAGGGAGAGAATGGGTTCGCTTGATTTGCGGACTCCGACATTCTCACCGAAATCCAAGATCAATCTATAAGCTTTTTCTCCGTGATCGAGAACCAATTCGAAACCGATTACTTTACCGACTCTTAGGTCTAGATCGGCAAAAGGTTTTTCCGAAACTAAGTTTGTATATTCAGTCGATTCCATCATCTAGTATAACCATTCTTAGATAATTATTTGACAAGAAAATCGCAAAGAAGGTCCAAAAATCACTGTTAGACTGCGGGCAAATCTAGGAAAAATCTAGTGTATTCATTGGTTGCGCTTTCAAACGAAAGAAATCCTCCATGCTCTTTCACGATGCCAAGACTGACAGAAAGTCCGAGACCGGTTCCTTTATCCGCTCCCTTGGTTGTAAAGAATGTATTAAAAATGGACTTACCAATTTCCTGAGGAATTCCAGAACCCAAATCTTCTACTGTGATCCTTACCCAAGGTTTACCACCGATCTCTTCAGGCTTTGCGGAGATGGTCATTCTTTTATTCTCATCATATTCCGGATAACGTTGATTTAAAGCATCGATCCCATTATTGATCAGATTTAAAAGCACCTGAAGTATCTGTCCTTCTTTGCACATTACAGAGGGAAGATCTGTATGCACATCTATATCCAATTGGATGCGGCTCATCTTTAATCTTTGTTCAGCAATAGAACGCGTCTTGGAAATTAAAGCAAAAACGCTTACAGGCTCTAAGGCTGCCTTTTCTTGTCTGGCGAATCTGAGTAGATCCTTTACCATTATGGAAATTCTTTCCCCTTCTTGTTTTATCTTAGAAGCGATCTTTTGAGCCTTATCTATATCCATTTCTCCTTTAGAAATTAATTGGGCATAGTCGATGATCGCCATGATAGGATTATTGATCTCGTGGGCCATTGCTCCTGCCAAAAACCCCATAGCTTCTACTTTCTGGCTTTGCCTGAGTTGTTCTTCTATTTCGAACTTCTCTTGTTCTGCTCTTCTTAAAGCTTTATGTTCTTCTAATTCTCTAATTGCTCTTCTTAAAGCTGGTACAAGTTTAACTAGCCGGTCTTTCAGAACGTAATCAGTTGCTCCTCTAGTCAGAGTTTGGATGGCAGCATCCTCGCCGTATGTTCCGGAAACGAAAATAAAAGGAGTAGCGGGACATTGTTCTTTTGCGATAGTTAATGCCGATAAACCATCAAAATTAGGAAGTGAGTAATCCGAAAAAATAAAATCAGGTTTCTCATCTTCGATTGCCTTTAAATATTCTTCCCTATCTTGAACATGGACAGGAATATATTCTACTCCTCCCCTTTTTAATTCTCTTTGAATAAGCTCTAGATCAGTATAAGAATCTTCTAAAAAAAGGAATTTTAGTGTTCTCATGTTAATGCACCGATTTATTTAATATGCACCAATATTGTCCAATTTCAGATACTGTTATGATCAGCTTTTCAAATTCTACAGGTTTGATTATATAACTGTTTACGCCTAGTTTATAACTTTCTACTATATCTTTCTCTTCTGCCGAAGAGGTTAACATTACTACAGGAACTGTTCTTAATTTTTCGTCAGACTTAATCTCTCGTAGCACCTCGAGACCGTCCACTTTTGGCATTTTTAGATCTAATAATACAAATAAAGGTTTTCCACCGGATTCTCTACCCTCAAATCTCCCTCTGCAAAACAAAAATTCTAAAGCTTCCTCTCCGTCTTTGACATGAAAGACTTGATTTACTAAATTATTTTTTCTGAAACCTCTTAAAGTAAGTTCTGCATCGTTTGGATTATCCTCCGCATAAAGTATATCATAGTTTCCCGATTGATTCATTCTTCTCTATTCCTTGCTCGGTATTGTAAAATAAAATGTGGCACCTTGTCCCATCTTTCCTTCTGCCCAAACTTTTCCACCATGTCTTTGTACAATCCGATCCACAATTGCAAGTCCGATCCCTGTTCCTGTGAATTCCTCACTGGAATGTAATCTTTGGAATACTTTGAAAAGTTTATGAGAGTATTGATCGTCGAAACCGACTCCATTATCTTTTACGAAGAATGTTCGGGCTCCCTCCTCATTTAAAAAACCTATTTCAACAAATGGGTTTTGCGATTTGGAGGAATACTTGTATGCGTTTGAGATCAGATTCAACCAAACCTGTTTTAACATAGAAGCATCTCCCTTCACGGGGGGTAATTCTGAAATTTCAACGATAGGACTTCTGGATCCGTATTCCTGATTGATGATCTCTATCGAATCGGATACCATATGTTTCATATTTATAGAATCTGATTTTGGCTCCAGCTTGGATACGCGATAAAATGCCAATAGATCATCTATCAGTTGCCCCATAAATTTTGAATTCGTAGCGATCACATTCAAAATCCTCAAAGGCTCGGGCTCCAAAATGGCAGAATAATCTTCTAACATAATTTTAGTAAATCCGTCTATTCCTCGGATAGGTGCCCGTAAATCGTGAGAAACAGAATAACTAAACGCTTCTAATTCTCGATTTGCATATTCTAATTTTCGAATATTCTCTTCGAGATCTTGATTTAGTTTATTTATCTGGAATTCTTTCAAATTTCTTTCAGTCACATCCAGCCATTCCACGACACTTCCCAGTCTTTCCCCAGAAGAACCGATAACAGGGTCAGCACTCAAATTGAACTGTCTTCCACCGATAGAAATAGAACTTTTATAAGTGTTGGTAAATGTAGAAAGTATCTGCCTTTGTTTTTCAGGATTTGCATGAAAAGAATCTATACAAGATCCGATCAAAGCTTCAGGAGAAAATCTAGGATATTCGTTACGAATACTTTCCCTTGCGGCTTGGAACATATTCACTATGGATCGATTAGTGTACACCACATTCAGATTATTGTCTGCAATCATAATATTGCTGGAGGCACAATCCAAAGCTGATTTAATCATTAATATTTCCTTATAGAATTTTTCTTTTTCGGAAAGTGAATTTTCCAAAAGATTATTTTTCTCAAAAAGGATGTTTTCGGCTTCTATTCTACGATCGGATTCCTTTTTTAAAAATCTATAAAGTACAGCTAATATCAATATATTAAAGGAGATGGAAAAGAATAAGACCCAATCTGTAATCTTCTCCTTTCTAATAGAATCGTGAGCCCTTTCCGAAAGAAGTGAAAGTTCTTTTTCTTTCAGTTTATCTATTAAACGATCTATTTCATTCTCGAATTTTGCGTTTTCCGCCTTTGTTTCATGATTTTTGAAAGTGGAATGCTCTATTTTCTGAACAAGTTCGTCCTTTTGATTAAGTAGCTTTCCCAATTCCATAAGGCTGTTTTGCTGCGTAGAATTGTCTCTTGTAATGTATTTCAGTTCACCCAATTTAACGAACAAATTCTGTTTTTCTGTTTTATAATATTCTAAATCCTCTTTTCTTCCCGAGGCTAAAAAAATTAAAAATCGGATTCTGCTTTCTTTTACAGACGAAGCCAGACTTTCTAATCTAGAAATTACGCTGAAAGTGTGAGACTCCCAATCTTTGGATTGAGTTAGATTCCTGCTACTAATCCAAGAAGAAACGCCAATCAATAGGCCCAAAAGACCTATTCCGACAACTCCGAATCTTAGTTTAGAATCATATGAAAGCATGATAAGGAAACCATTGATTAAAAGTTTCTAATCTTTTAATTTTGTTTCATGTTTGATACACGTATTTTATTTTTTTTGACCTCATTTTGCAAGATATTTACACAGTTTGGACAAAATTAATTTCCTAAACCAATTACAGCCTTTTAGCCTCTTGATTAAGTCACATTAGATCGAAAGATTTATATTTTATCTAGCGCTTGCCTGATCTTTATTACTTGAGAATTTTCAGGTTCTAATCTTTGAGCTTCTTTCAAAAGATGTTTTGCTCTTTCATAATTTCTTAAAGCGATTGAGATCCTAGTCAAATTGATCAAGTTTCTAACATGATCAGGTTCTCTTAAGAGTAATCTTTCGCCGAAATCTTGAGCTTTTTGGAATTGTCTAGCTCTTCTTGCTACGTAAGAAGCAATAAATAGTATTTCTTTATCTACTGGACGAATATTCAAATACTCCTCTGCAAATTGTGCGGCCTTTGAATAATTCTTTAATCGAATATGATACTTAAGTAACCCCTTTTTCACCTCAGGTAGACGATTGTCCAATGTATCTGCTTCCTCTAGGAAAGATAATGCTTCTTTGATATTCTTATCTTGGGATTTCTCTTTGGCTTTTCGAAGAAGTTGCCTGATCTTCTCCTTTTCTTGTATCCTTTGGATCCCGCCTTCTTCTTTGAAAGAGATTCTGACCAAGGAAAGGTCGTCAGTTAATGAACCTACTTTCTTTATAGATTCATATATATTAGAAAGTTCTCCGTTTCCTTCTTCTATCAGCTTTAAGAAAAGTTTTTCATTATCATTGATGATCCTTGCGCCTTCTTCATCGTTTCCTATAAGAATATCATCTCTTCCGTCTGAACCTGCAATTATCACATCTCCAGGTAATAACTGGAATGTTTTTACTGAAATTTTTCCATCCATTCCAGTTGTTCCCAGCTTTCTAAACATAAGATCTTGCTCGATAAAGTCTGCTTTCCCGTCTCGATAGAGGGCCGTCCAAGGATGTTCTGCATTAATATAATATAATGTTCCAGAATCTTCATCTATTAGCCCGATCACAGAAGAAACGAGCATTGAACCTTCAAAACTTTCGAATACTTTATGTAATTCTATAAATGCATTTTTCAGCCATCTTTCCGGGGACTGTTCTTTCATAGATTCCACGATTCGAGTTCTTTCTATGATAGATTCACAAACGGCTCCTAAAACTAATGCCCCACCTGCTCCTTGCATAGATTTTCCCATTGCATCCGCATTCAAGAATACTATATAACGCTGCCCTCTGAGTGTGATCTGATTAGAGATATTCATATCTCCACCGATCTCATCGTTAAATCGGCGGAAGCTGAATTTTTTCTTCTGTTCTATTAAAAAATCGACTTTTACATTTTCAGATGTTGCTTTGTTTGCACCTAATGGTTTGATCAGAAGTGACGTAAGGAAATAGTCTCCGTCCTGTTGTTGTTTGAGTTCATTCACTTCTTCCAAAGTTTTTTCTAATTCTTTGGTTCTATCCTTTACCTTTTCCTCTAATTCATCAGCATATTGCTCGAGTCTCTTTCGGGCGGCTTGGATACTTCTCGCCATTTTATTAAAAGACCTGGCGATAAATCCAATCTCATCCTCAACGCGAGGAGTAAGTCTATATTCTAAATTTCCTGAGTTTACTTCGGTTAGCCCCACAACTACTTCATCCACAGGAACAACGATTGCATTCTGGAAGAAGAACCTAAATCCTATCACGATTACGAAGAAAGTGAGAACCATGGAAGCTACTAAAATAAAACTTGGATCATGATGGAATATTCTATAATCTTTATATTCAAATCCTACCTCGTATATTTTCCCACTTGGATTCGGAGCAAAATAATAGGAGAGATACATTACTGGCTTGGGGTCAGAAGGAGAATAAATCCTTGTACCTCGATAGATCCTTTCTCCAGCAAAATGTATCGGAGCGAGAGAATTTAGTACAATTTTTGAGATCTGTTCGGTCGATTTGTCCGAGTTTATTGCTTGGATCGCTGATTGTTTTACGTATGCTAATGTTTCAGATAATCCTATGTCATTGGAAACAAGTAATCCCTCGATAGACTTTTGTTTTTTGCGATCAGGAAGCCTCGAGTATTTATTTCTGATAATATTGAGTTTTCCGTAAATACCTCGAAAATATTCCTCCATATCAGAATCTTTTACTATTTCATTACCTTTTGATTTTAGAAAGAAACGTATGCCAGTAGCGTATGCTTTAAAATCGTTGGGAGAAGTTTCTAAAATTTTCTCTGTTTTTTCCAAACGTTCTTTCGCAGATAAACTTCCTAAATTGGAAATCTTTTGTTTTTCTCTAAAAAAACGAACCTCTAACTCATCTTCTTTTTTGAATCTAGAGTCTTTATTTCCTTTTTCCGATCGGAACTCATTCTTCTCAGGATCATAGGAAACTATATAAGCCAGACCTTGTGGATCTTTTTGTTCTAGAACTGCGATAGAGCTGTCCCTTCTTTTCATATCATCATAAGTTCTTTCATATCCATTCAGAATAGAATAACCTACTAATTGATAACATACGAAGAATGTAGCTAATGAAACTCCTATGATTCGATTTAAGATTGTAGTCCTTTCTTTCGTAGCATTTACATACACGATCATGATCAGGAACATTCCAGTAACCATTCCTAGGTTAAAGGATTGTTGGTATGTAGCCCGGGCTACTGTTCCGTTCCGACTAAGTGCGTTCAAAATCCCCGGAACCACAGTGATCACCGCATAGCTAAGAAGAATATAAATTACGGACCTTCTCTCTTTTCCGGTTTCTATGATCGCCTTCCAGATCCCGATCACAAGATAACATACTTCGTAGAATAAAATTACATATATAAAATAACTGTAAAATACATGGACTTCATAATCCCAATAATGACTTCCTGGAACAAAGGATCTAGGAGCATCCCAACTAACATATACATAATAACCTGTAACTACTAATACTCCTAGATATAGAAGCCAATAAAATATTAAACCCGGCAAGATACCTTTCTTCCTAGGTTCGGGAAAATAGATAAAGAATCCTACTAATTGAGTGAAACTCATCAAAGGTCCCGCAACAGCAATGACCCTATGAAAAATTGTTCCTTCTTCAAAAGAAATGAAGCCCCAAAAGTATCCTATATTATGGAAGACAGTGGTTAAAGCACAGACTCCCAAATGAAAAGCAGCCATACTTCTTTCCTTGATAGTAAGAAAGAAGAAGCCAGCATAAAAGAAATACAGGACGATTAAGATCGAACCGAAAGAGTAAAAGTTAAAAAATAACGGATCCATTGATTGGCGTAGAAAAGTAGTCCCGGAAGCTTAGAGTAACGATCCGACTCGGATCAAGCGTAATTTATTTCCAAAATTTCTTTGGACTTCTTAGATTTGTCGGAATTCCAACAGAAATTATTTAAGCTTCTTTATCAGCTTTACTTCTTTGCATAAAGCACGTTCTAAAAAGGAATCTACTTGACCCAGGAATCGAAAAACAGAAGCTTACTGGAAACATCGGCCAACCATTTCTCTCCGATTCATGCAAACATCTCCTAATAACAAACTTCCACTTTATCTACTTTTTCCGATCTTATTCTGTTTCGCGTATCTACTAGCAAACCCAGGATTTTTCAGCCAACCATACCAAGAGACCGGAGACTATGCTGCTAACGCTCTTCAGATCTGGAAAGCTGGAAAATTAGAAGAAAGTTTGGGAGCATACTCTCGCTTTTTAGTAAATCATCCAGGTCCGATCGTATTCTATTATCTAGCGCTTGCAGAAAAAATATTCTTCTTTGTCAAATCTCCGCATGGAGCACATTTAATTGGCATTGTTCTTTATAATCTTCTCTTCCTACTGATCGGTTTAAAAATTCTTTATTCGAAATTGGAAGATAATAGATCTACCGTTTTATTATTTGCATCTTTGATTTTAGGTTTAACTCCTCTATTACCGAATGCATTCTCGAACATTTGGGGACCAGGAGTAGTGCTCTTGCCTACTTTAGTGCTGATCCTTTCCTTAACTGATTTTTCCCAAGGTTCTATCCGAAATTTTTTCTGGTTTGTAGTTTGTGCTAATATCATAGTGCAAAACCAGATCGTAGGGATCTCATTTATAGTTCCTATGTTTGCAGTTGGATGTTTTTATTTTTATAAGAACAAAGGACTCTCTCAATATAAAAAAAAGGAGTTTGGATTAAACATTCTTCTTGCAGTGACATTCACAGTGATCTGCTGGATCCCTCCTCTCATTGAACAATTCACTAATTCACCAGGAAACTTAAGTAAAATTATCGGATTAGCTCTTAAGAATTCTACCTTTCATAAATTAGCTCCTACATTACAGTATGTTCTTTCTTACTACGTTTCTCCGCTTAATGTTCCCAAGCAGATCCCTGCACTTTTGATTGTAGGCTTTCTATTTGGGATTCCGAGTTTCTGGAAGGATAAATTACAAGAATTCGATAGATCTCTACTCAGAATTCTGATCTGGGCATTCTTCATCACATTATTCGGCGCATTCAAAATGAAAGGGGGCCAGATCGTCCATATCTATTGGTTCACTTATGTTTTAGCCGGAGCCCTTTATTATCTGAACTTGAAGATCATTTTATCTAAATTAGAATTCCCGAATACACGAAAGTTCCGGATCTATTCTATCTCTATAATATTCCTTTGTATTGCAATCTATGGTAAAAATACAGAGTTTGAATATGATGATAGGCCTGAAAAATTTTTAACAGCAATCTCTCCCCAAAAAGAAAACAAATACAGAATTCGCTGGGAATCTAATCCTAAAGATTTCGGACAAGGGGATCTTAGTTTAGGAATTCTTCTTAGATTAACGAGAGAAGGATATAATTCCTGCTTAAATGAAGAATGGCATTTTCTGGTCCCAAAATCTTTCCGATGCGCCGATTCGGAACCTGCAATTACGATCACATTAGAAACACCAGAAAGAGAAAGTGAAAAGTTTCAAATCTTAAACAAGAACTCTTTTCACTATAAATCCACTATAATAAGGATAGCTGAATGAAAGAATATTTCCTGGGAATTTTTAGACCTGACGAAAGAGAGATCGCACCTTTTAACGGGGCAAGAACCTTAGGCTTTTTCATGCTAATCTATGGACATATGTATCGCACGGTGCAGATCTTTATTCCGGATATAGACCCTTACTTAAGAAATTTCTTAAATAACGGCTCTGTCTGTCTTGATCTATTCTTTCCATTAAGTGGATTCCTGATCGCTAGCCCTTTGTTTGCAGAATTAGAATCGAAAGGCACAATCAATTGGAAGTTCTTCTATCTAAAACGATCCTTACGAATTTTTCCTCCATTTTATATTTTCTTAATTTTGCAATACTTTGTATTTATACCCGCAATGCTTAAGAGCGCACCGCCGGAACTTGTACCACAAATTGAAGCGGCAAAAAGTAAGATCTGGTTCGACTTTTTATATATTTCCGACTACTTTAAAGGAACCATGTTCCATGGCTGGTCTCTCTCGTTAGAAGAACAGTTCTATATCGCATTTCCAATCTTCTTATTAGGAATCTTTAGATATGTTCCGAAACGTTTTAGACTAGGTTTTCTGATATTTCTTACTGCAATTCCTTTGATCTATCGCGCAATCTTTATGTATACAGTGATCTTAAAGACCAGTGGTTCTCAAAGTGTAGATCTATATAATGCAAATTTCTATTACCCATTCCACGGACATATAGATTCGGTTTTATATGGAATTATATTCGCGTATATATTCAATTTTCATAAATCATGGGTCGAAAAGGCGCTTCAGTTAGGACCTTGGGCAAATTATTTGCACGCTGGACTTTGGATTGGACTTCTGGCTTACACTGCATTAGCAAATGAATTTAAAATGGGATTTCACCAGATCATTCGTTACCCAAGTTTTGCTTTATTATGGATTGGGATTTTTATTCTCTCGATGAGAAAAGGAGACCCGATCGGCAAATTCCTTTCTTGGAAAGGTTTCTCTCCATTTGCAAAATTGTCTTATTGCGCTTACATCATTCATATAGTGGTAATGACCCCGATTTCAAGAAAACTACTTTATGCGGATAAACAATTGCAACAGCACGAATTCTTACTCTATACAATCCCTGTTGGGCTTACAGTTTTCTTCTTCGCGTATTTCTATCATTTGCTCACTGAAAAACCGTTTGCAATCCTCAAAGATAAATTGATTGCGAAGTACAAAGTCAAGATGACTTCTCAAATTTTCAGCGAGCAATTACAGAAGGTCTCCCAATCCTAATATCACAGCAAGGACTTGATAAAGCTCAACTGATGGGGACATAAACGAAGTTTTTTCGGGATATTCTCCTGAAAAAACGTACATTCCCTTCTTTTTCTAAAATTATTCGGAAGAAGGGAGCAAAGAAGTTCTCAAAAGGGCGTTTTTTGCTTGCTATAAAAAAATCGAATATGCACACAAGGTTCGTTACCCACATGGAAATAACGGTTCAAGGCGACATCCACATCATCAAAATTTCCGGATCCATTCTGCAATCCGACAGCGAGGAACTGGACCGCAACCTGAGCGATCATAATTTCGAACCTTCTCCTAAGATCATAATTGATCTTACAGAGGTGAGTCATATTTGCTCAACTGCGTTGGGGATCCTAGTCTCCTACAAAAAAAAGTTCAACTCCGCAGAAGGAGACATCATAATCGTTGTAAACGACGACGATCTTCTCCAACTATTCGAGATCACAATGTTGGACAAAGTGTTCAAAGTTCTTCCTACAATTGAAGATGCTTTTGACGAGTTCAAATTGGGAAATTGAAATCCCTTTCTTTAGCTTCTAACAATTCCCATAAAGTTCGCGAAATTCGAGCCATCCTTTCTCCTTTAGGGTTTAACTTATCCACCCCGAAGGAGTTAGGGATCGATTTTGGCCCTGAAGAAACCGGCACAACTTTTACTGAGAATGCTCTTCTCAAAGCGAGGGAATTATTCTCTCTTTCTAAACTTCCTTCCTTAGCAGACGATTCAGGAATTTGTGTAGAAGCTTTAGGCGGAGAGCCTGGAGTCTATTCTGCACGTTTTGGCGGAGAAGGTTTAGACGACGAAGGAAGAGCCAGACTTCTCCTGGAAAAAATGAAAGGAGAAAAAAATCGAAACGCAAAGTATGTATGCGTGATTGCGTTAGTCACACCGGAAGGAGAATTTACTTTCGAAGGAGAATGTCCCGGACTTATCTCTGATATTTATGATACCAGTGGAAACGGATTCGGATACGATCCTATTTTTTATTACCCGCCCTTCTCCGCTCATTTTTCCCAAGTCTCAGATGAGAAAAAAAATTCAGTTTCACATCGCAAGAAAGCATTGGATGAGCTAGTCAAACATCTGAAAAAATATTCGTAAAACTTTTGGTTAAATATCTCTGTCTCAATCTGCTTCTGTAAGAACAGGTCCACCTGCCAGGCGTTTGTAGAATTCTTGGCCTTCTCTTTCCAAGAAGTCTTCATAGGTACCCTTAAAGTCTCTGATCCCTTCTGTAGTAACTTCCAGAACTCGAGTTGCAATGGAACTTACGAATTCCCTATCGTGAGAAACAAATAAAATAGTTCCTTCAAACTTAGTTAATGCATAGTTCAGGGATTCGATTGATTCCAAATCCAAGTGGTTCGTAGGCTCATCCAAAGCCAGAAGATTGTCTTGAGCCATGATCATCTTTCCTAAAATGATCCTGGATTTTTCTCCTCCGGAAAGAACCTGAGTTGGTTTTTTAGCCATGTCTCCGCTGAATAACATTCTTCCCAAAACTGCTCGGATCTCTTCCATTTCGGTGCCAGGAGGAGCAAATCTATATAACCATTCTATAATGGAATCAGCATCTTCACCAATCCCTTCTCTATGATCTTGTGGGAAGACAGAAGCTTCTACGGAATCTCCAAAGGCAACCGTTCCTGAATCAGGTTCTATCTGCTTCATCAGAGTTTTTAAGAGAGTAGTTTTTCCCACACCGTTTGTTCCAATGATCGCGATCTTCTCACCTTTTGTGATATTAATTGTAAAATCTTTAAAGATAACTCTGTCTTCGTAAGCCTTGGAGATATTATCAGCAAGAATTACATCCTTACCAAGAACTCTTTTCATTTTGAAAATTATATAAGGGAAAAGCCTGGAAGATGGTCTAATCACCGCCATATTATCTTTGATCTTCTCGATCATCTTTTGGCGTGAAGTTGCCTGCTTGGATTTTGCCGCGTTAGCACTGAATCTGCTGACGAACTCCTGCAAATCCGCGATTTTTTCTTTTGCTCGTTTATTATCCGATTGAGCTCTTTCTCTCGCAGCCTGAGATGCTTCCATGTACTCGTCGTAATTTCCAGGATAGACGGTCATAGTCTGATAGTCTAGGTCGCAGATATGAGAAGCAACAGAGTTAATGAAGTAACGGTCGTGAGAAATTACTATGACCACTCCCTTATAATTTAATAGGAATGATTCCAACCAGTGGATCGTTTTGATATCCAAGTGGTTGGTAGGTTCGTCCAAAAGAAGAACGTCTGGTTTTTGGAATAGTACCTGTGCAAGTAGTACTCTAAGTTTAAAGCCGCCGGTTAAAAAAGAAAGTGTCTGGCCATGGATGTTGGTAGGAATTCCTAAACCTTCTAATAATTCTCCGGCTACACTTTCCGCCTCGTAACCGCCCATCTCTCCGAAAGCTTCCTCTAACTCGGAAACTCGGATACCGTCCTCGTCGGACATTTCAGGTTTAGAATAAATTTCGTCTCTTTCTTTGGCAATTTCCCAAAGTTCTTTATTCCCCATCATCACAGTATTTAATACTGTCTCGTTTTCGTATTCGTAATGGTCCTGTTTTAAGTAACCGACTTTTATTCCTGCATCGATGGCAACGGAACCAGCAGCGGCCTGTTCCATTCCTGCAAGAATTTTCATAAAAGTGGATTTACCGGAACCGTTGGCTCCGATCAGACCGTATCTGCAGCTTTCCTTAAACTTAACAGTAACGTTTTCAAAAAGAATTTTCTTTCCGAAATTCAGAGACAAACCCGAAACGCTGATCATACAACCTACCTAAACACCGAAGGAATCTTATTAAAAGAGGGGATAGGACCATAGTTTATAGAGTGCTGTAATTCGCCAAGCGAATCCTAGGCCTGGTCTATTCGCTCAATTTACGTAATTCTTCAATACCTGGTAGATTAGATAAGTCTGGAACAATCACAATTTCTATCCTTCGATTCGCGGTTCTATTCTCCACGCTTGTATTCGGGACAGAAGGACGAGAAGATCCCATAGAAGCTGCACTGATCCTTTCTTCAGGCATTCCTGATTTCACCATCGTATGTAATACAGTCAAAGCTCTTGCTGATGCAAGTTCCCAATTGGAATATCCTTTAATACCTGTTGGCACATCGTCCGTGTGACCTTCTACTTGGAATCTTCTTCCATGAAGAGAAGACAGAATTCCTGTGACTTCTTTAATCGCATCTGTTCCTTTAGAGGATAAACTTGCGGAGCCAGGAGGGAATAATATATCAGAAGAAAGTATTACCACCATTCTTCCATCTACGATCCGGATCTTAAGTTTTCCAGAATCGATCATTCCTTTAAAACTTTCTAATAAACTTCTATAATCAGCGATCCTTCTTTCCGTTTCCTCTTGGATCCTTTTCATATCTTCTACGGATCTTTGGAGAGAAGACTTATCTTTTTCTAAATTGGAAAGATCCCTTGCCTTCTCGTCGTACATCGCCTGTAAGGCATCATACTTGGATTGAGAAACGCAGTTGGGTAGAATGGAAATAGAAGCAAAGACTAAGGTCAGAATACCCAGATTCCTTTTCATGATTCCTCCGAGTTTTTTCTTAAAACAGCGCGCATAATTAATTTATCGTTTTTTTCCCACTTTTCCCGAGGGATTCTCCGCTATTTTCTGAATTATTTTCGAAAAAATCTGGCGAGAAAGTTCGTTCCGAGTTAGTCTGTTAGTAATCATGCGATCTTTTCAATTAGAACTTCCCCAACTGGGATTCTTTCCCTTTATTCTGTTTTTATTCTTAATTATCCAATCTGGTCTGTATTCACAAACTACTACTACAAATCCACCAGCTAACTCCAAAGAATCCATAGCAGGAGGACCTCCTACATTTAAGAAGTTGGTAGAAGAAGTTAAAGTTTCTCTAAAAGACCGAGGATATATCGTAGATCGAAAATCACATTTCACTGGTTCGGTGTTTAAAGGAAGCACAGTGTCTTTCAAACTTCAATTCCCAGAAGGTAAGGACAGAAAGATCGTCCGTAAATTGGGTGTTGGGCTTGCTCATGAGAATCCGGAACAATCTGTTATGGTACATATCTTCCAATCAGATAGCGAAGATAGAAAGTTATCTCCTTTGTTCACCGGATTTGTGGAACCTTCTTTTGTTTATGAATGGGAAGCAAGATTCGGAGAGAATCATTTCTTAGTAGAGATCAGATTAGATGAATCAGAGTCTAACGTTGCAAACTTTGAACTGATATTCGGTAGCCAATTATACACCCCTGCCGCTGCATTTGGGCGAGAAGAGAAAGATCAGAACCTAAACCAACCTGGTTCTCCTGGCAAAAAACAACCGGGGGCAGAAGGAAGGCTTCCAGGTACAAGTGAGTTAAACAACTACTTCGAAGTTTTTAAGAAAGAGTTCTGACCCTTTAAACTTAATTACGATCAGGTAAGACTAGCTTTCAAGCAAGTTTGACTCAAATAGCCTTTCCTAATAAGTTAATGAATTGCGGAATTCTGGCGTTTGTTATATCTTCGCTAATATAGTGAAATTTCTATCCTAACGGATAGATCTTCCGGCGATTTCGAGATCTTCGATCTTCAGACATAAAAATAAAATCGCAGGATGAATCCTCCTAAAAGAGGTCGGATCGGTGAAAAAGAAGGACGGTAGCCCTGTCTACCCCACAAATGGAGTTTTCAGAAATTCTCGAGAGAGAATTTTGGAAGGCGCTGCGATAGCTTTCGCCCGCAAGGGTTTCCATGGAACTTCTCTGAGAGAAATCAGCAGAGAATGCGGGCTGGAGCAGCCTAGCATTTATCATCACTTCCATTCCAAAGAAAACTTGTTTAGAAAAGCGTTGGTCGCCACTCATTTGATGATATTGAACGATATCAGAAGTAGATTGGTAAAAGACAAAGGATTAAGAGAAGAAGTTGTCTCGGTGTTCCGAGCAATTTGCGATATAGCAAGGCAGTTTCCTGATAGAGCTAAACTTCCGTTCAGCTTGGTTTATTCAGCACCTGAAAATCTGGTGCAAGAATATACGAATCATTACGGAGCCCAGTATAGAAAGTTATTAGATGCGGCCGTAGATCGTAACCCCCCGCCTAAAAATGCAGAACTAAAGCTTTCTCTACTCGTGGATCTATTGCATAGTTTGATACTTTCTATCTCCTCGGAGCGATTTTTTGAAGATCGGGTTAGAGGTTTGGAAGATAGGGTGGATCATATCCTTCTTACTTAAGCCGGAAAGCCAAGTTAAAGACTGTTTTTTTTCTCGTAAGCCTCGGTCGGTTAGGTTTTCTGGTCCCCATGAGCGCACCTGAAATCGTACCAATTGGCCAACTCCCTCCATTAGGAGTGGTCCCTAAGAAAATGCATGCACAGGTCATCCGACCAGAGCGTTTTGGAGACCCGATCAAGTCTATCCAACCGGAAGAGATAGACGTTCCTGAAATTAAACCTGACGAAGTGCTGGTTGCAGTTATGGCGGCCGGAATTAATTATAATAACGTATGGGCCGGCCTCGGATTTCCGGTCGATGTAATCGGCGCAAGAAACAAAAAGGGCGAACCTGAAAAGTTTCATATCGGTGGTTCAGACGCATCCGGGATCGTATATAAAGTAGGTTCCGAAGTAAAGAACGTAAAAGTAGGAGATGAAGTAGTCCTACATTGCGGTATCTGGGACAAGAACGATCCTTGGGTCAAAGCAGGGAATGATCCTATGCTTGCTCCTTCCGAATTAATCTGGGCTTATGAAACAAATTGGGGATCCTTTGCTCAATTTTGTAAGGTCCAGGACCACCAATGTCTTCCTAAACCAAAACATCTTTCCTGGGAAGAGGCAGCTGCCTACATGCTCGTTGGAGCAACAGCATATAGAATGCTTCACCACTGGAAACCAAATGATGTAAAACCAGGGGATGTAGTTCTTATCTGGGGAGGAGCAGGTGGCTTAGGAGCTATGGCGATCCAAATCGTAAAAGCAGCTGGTGGAATTCCAATCGCAGTTGTTTCTTCTGATGATAAGATCGAGTTCTGTAAGAATCTTGGCGCCGCAGGAGTTATTAATAGAAATAACTTCAAACATTGGGGAGCTCTAACTTCTGATATCAATAAGCCTGAAGTATTTGTAGAATGGACCAAACAAGCCAGAGAATTTGGAAAAGCTATCTGGGACATAGCAGGCAAAGGAAACAATCCTAAGATCGTATTCGAACATCCAGGTGAAACCACCATCCCTACTTCAGTATTCGTTTGTGAAACTGGAGGAATGGTAGTTATCTGTGCAGGAACCACTGGATATAATGCAACTGTTGACTTACGATATCTTTGGATGCGCCAAAAACGTCTCCAAGGTTCTCACTTTGCAAACGACGAAAATGCAGCTGGCCTAAACCAACTCGTGATCGACAAGAAGGTAGATCCTGCTCTTTCTCATACTTATAAGTTTGAAGAAACTGCACAAGCTCACCAATTGATGAAAGAAAACAAACACCCATCAGGAAACATGAGTATCCTTGTAGGTGCAGATAAATTAGGATTAGGTAGAAGTTAATACCTAACAAAGAAGGACTTCCGGTCTGCACCGGAGTCCTTCTGCCCTCCGAACTATATTATAAAAGCATAATCAAATGAAAGCGGTCCAACTTTCCTCTTTCGGAAAAGAAAATCTCTCCTTAATCGATCTCCCAGACCCAGGCAAGCCAGGCCCTGGCGAAGTTTTAGTCCGTTTCAAAGCGGCTTCCTTAAATTTCAGGGACTATCTCGTTGTACAAGGAAAGTACAATCCGAATTTTCCAGTTCCAATGGTTCCATGCAGCGACGGCTCCGGAGAAATTGTAGAAGTCGGCGAGAACGTAACAGAGTTCAAAGCAGGAGACAAGATCAATGCAACCTTTGCACCTTATTGGTTGTCTGGACACGCAAACAAAAAAGAACTTAGGACTACCTTAGGCGGCCCGTTAGATGGAACACTAAGACAGTATGCAATTCTTCCAGCTACAGGTGTAGTTCCGATGCCTTCTCATCTTAGTTTTGAAGAAGCAGCCACACTTCCTTGTGCAGGACTTACCGCTTGGTCTTCATTCTTCGTAGAGAACCAGCTAAAAAAAGGAGAATCTGTAGTCGTTCAAGGCACCGGAGGAGTTTCCTTATTCGCATTACAATTTGCTAAAGCTATTGGAGCGACTGTTTATCTTACATCTTCTTCTGATGAAAAATTGGAAAGAGGAAAGTCCCTAGGCGCAGACTATCTAATCAACTATAAGAACATCACTGCTTGGGGAGAAAAGATTAGAGAGTTAACAGACGGAGAAGGCGCAGATCATATAGTAGAAGTAGGCGGAGCCGGAACCTTAGAACAATCCATTAAGGCAGTAAAACTATTTGGCACAATCCATTTGATCGGGATCCTAGCAGGTGCCATCAAGGATTTGAACCTTCTACCATTAGTTATGAACCAGATCAAAGTCCAAGGAATCGTGGTAGGCCATAGAGAAGGCTTCCTTGCTATGAACAAAAAGATCGAAGAATGGAAACTCAATCCCGTCGTCGATAAAGTCTATGAACTTTCCGAATTTAAAGATGCGTTAGAGTATCTGAAAGACGGAAAACATTTCGGAAAGATCGTAGTTAAAGTTTCTTAATAGAAAAAACGGCCCGAGAGAATTTCTTCCCACGGGCCGAACTCCATACTTGTATTCGAATGAATTATGGTGCAGTAATCAATTTATCTCCTGAGTAAACATATCTTCCAGAGAACGTATACTCGTCATATTTAGCTGTAAACACTGGAGCAAAAGGCCATCCATTTAACATCGTAGTGCAAGCTGCAAGTCCCTGATCGTAAGTTACATCATTCACAACACAAGAAGGACTAGGTTCATATATTGGGAATGGCCATCCTGGCAAATAAAACCATTTTTGTCCTGTAAAGGTTCCTTTCCTTATCGCAGTAGATTTACTCAAATGTTCCCAAACTTTAAAGTCGGCATTTGCAACTGCAGTAGGTATCGAAGCCGGTTGCATACTTGTCGGAACGTTCGCAGCATTCATGGTAGTGTCTTTATAAACTACTGTGGTCGCTTGGATAGTTTTAGCTCTAACTGGAATTTCCATTTTATCTCTGGAGATTAAGATATCCCTACATGGAGAAGTCCCTTGGGTAAACGAGGATTGAATCACCAATGTAGATGCCAGATTAGGAGCAGTAACTGCTTGTGATCGAACTAGATCCGAATTTATCCCTGGCCCAACTGTCACAGAGACTGGAGGTATTCCGAAATTCCCACCGGCGACGGCAGTAACATATCCGATTCCAGGATTAGATCCACCTGTTACACATTCGTTTCCTACAGCATCGTAGAAATTATGCATAAATCCTAAATTCGAACCTTCCGGTAAGAAACCATATTTTTTATAATCCGAATAACCTGCACCTGGGATTAAACGTAACTTGGAATATCCCCCCACATTCCCTATTCCAACTTTGTCAGAAGGAGAAAAAGAAAAATGTGTATAAGGCCCACTTGATTGGTTATTATAGATAAACGCGATATCGGTAAACCCCGTATTCGTATTCAAAAATAAGATCGCATAACGCTGAGAAGCTCCCTTTGCGAGCATGAATCTTCCAGAACCGTCGAAAGAAATCGATTCCATAGTTGTACCAACCACAGATTCACGAATAAACTGTAAGGACGGAACTCCTCCAGACAGGTTTATCTTATAAGAGCGAAGCAATCCATATGCTGTATTTTGGTCCACAGTATGTGCGTAGCCCCCGAGTATATATAACATATATACGGAGTTTCCAGACCAATCCTTATAAGAAAGGAATTTGACCTGTCTTCCAATAAAATCTGTACCTAACTCTACTCCTTGAGGTATGATACTGTTATATGCAATTTCTCCAGATTTTCTATACCAAACCTTGATCTCGCGAGAAGGTAAAGATTTTAGAGTAGCAATAACTTCTACTTCCTCTTGTGGATTATATCTCCTTAGCGAGTCAGCCGAAATCACTCCAGCAAAATTAGAATTTCCTAATCCGTTTATATCTGTATTCCAATAGCGGTAGCTCGAATTCAGAAATTCGAATTGATTTGTATCGTTTCCTACCATGAGCCCTTGGCCTCTATCATATGGCATTACGAACTTCGGAGCCCCACCAACCTCCGGGAAGGTGTTTCCGTTTATAGAAGGCCCAAAAAAACCAAAATCGATCATATTCGCTTGAAATGTACCATTTTGATTCAAATGAACTAACGAAGTTATTTCTTTCGAGTCTAAGTTCGCAGCGAAGGCTATCGGTTTAAATTGATTTAATGTATCCGAAAAACCATAAGAGATATTATACAAAGTTCCTAAACTTTGCTGAGTATTTGAATTATCGTAGTAACTTAATGAACCGTTTCCGATCGCGAAGAAGTTTGGAATTCGATATGCTACACCATTCCCTCCGTTCGTAAAATACACTTGTCCTTTTAAGCCTAAATTTGTATATTTTATACTCCAAGTAGAATCCAGCCAATTCGAAGTGTAATTCAAGTAAGTGAAGTCGGTAAATGTACTAGATGGATTTCCGTTAGAGTTATATGAAGTGTTCGTAGCGGACAACCAAGACGCGTCTTTTGCTTCCGATGGAGTAAACTCATATTTTTTTATCTCGGAAACGTTTCCAGATCCGTCTCTTGCCCAAACGGCAATCTTATCAACGTTGCTACCAGATTTTCCAAGCTGAACGAAAGCTTTAGGTAAGTAACAATCCTTTTTCCATGTGTTAAATACTGAACCGTTAACCGGAGCGAAACTCAAAGCTCCGAAAGGTTTACGTTCAAATTCCGAATTTTGCATACCTGCTTCGTACTGACGTAGGTAACAATATTTTAAGGCAGGACCCACCGGGTTGATCTCAGAAGCGCCTAACGAAAAGTCTACAAAGCTTGAACTACCATTATCCGATAAAAGTGTAAATATCGCTGTTGGTACATCATTGTCCGCACTAGTAGGATCTGTTCCGCGAGAAAGTTCCGAAAAATCATCGATCCCATCTCCATCCGTATCCGTATTCGTTGAAGAAAGAAATACATTCGAAGAACCTGAAACAAACAAAGATCTGATAGGATTTGAGGTCTCAAATATATCTGATAGACCGTCCCCATCTGTATCCACACCCGTAGTAACAGATCCCGTTGTAATTCCATTATAGATTCCGTCATTATTCAAAGCGAAAATCGAATAGTAATATGTGGTATCTACTGTTAAACCTGTATCGGAAGAAGAATATGGAGTGATTTCTGATCCGGAACTAGGTTCTCCCAATGTAGGCGACATTGGTGGAGCTAATTGGCTTCTTCGAACTATAATTTTTCTAGGCGCGTCTGAATCAGAATAAGAAAACCATAAGAGGTTTTGATTCGCTCCAGGAAAAAACTTAACCGAAACAGGATTGGAGACCCTAATATCCGGTCCGGTAGAACAAAGAATTCCGGATGAAACTACAGTTCCTTCCGTATTCTTAGGTTTTACAACGGCCCAGAAGTTGGATGAAACTCCACCGCCTACTGTTCCTTTCTTGTTTCCACCAAGAACAACCCTGCTTCCTTGAAGATAAGTGCGTTTATATACTTTGTATCCGGATGCACCAATGTTTTGTGCCAGATCTAATGCTGGATCTGTAGTATAAATATATTTTCCAGAAAGAAGAGTAAAATCCGTTCTTAGCCAATCTGCATCGTTAGAAGAATCAGAAGGTGAAACTCCTCCCCTTGAGTCATACATAACGTATACATCGATATCTTGAACTGCATTAAAAGAAACGTATTCGCTTGCAATAGAATCTGCATGGATAGCACTAGAACCACAAGTTCCTGCCCCACCTTGACAGCTTGGAATCAAAGCGGCAAATTGAAGTCCCAATTCACGAAATGCACCTTCGTTTTCCTTTACGAAATAAGGGCGATCCAAATAGTATTGGTATCCCTCTCCGATGGTTCCAACTTGAGCTTTGGAAACGTTCGAATCATCCAGAATTCCTTGCATTCCCCAAGCAACAGATTCATCACTCAAACAAGCTGTTGGAGCCGCAACTCCGCTATCTGGAAGAACTGGCAGAGCAGTTAATATGAAAGGAGTAAAATGTTTAGTATGGACAGTAACAATCGACTTTTCTTTATCTAACTTTCCTTTTTCTAAAAGTTTCCATTCCTTTGTTACGTAATCTTTATACCAAACGTATAATTCTTCTGTGAAACCTTTTTCTTCCAACGTTTCCAGATCCACTGGAAACTCGAACTTTACAGGCTCAGAAAAAACGACACTGGAGTTACGAGCCAGAGGCTTCTCTTTGCCGTCTTTATCTGCGTACACCATTGTAATGTCGTACACCTTACCAATAGGTACTTGAGAACGACCAACTAGTTTTGGAACATTTGTATCCTCAGATATACGAAGAGCTTGAGTAGGAACTCCTTTAGGTAGAGTAACTATTGGCATAGAACTAGCCAAAATAGGAGCGGGAAACGAAGAATTGCTTTGTCCAAAAAGGTTTTTTAGAAAACCGTTGGAACAATTAAAGCAAAACAACGTTAGCGTAAATAAAAGTAAGTTACGTAAATTCATTCTGTCTCTTTCCAGTCATATTTTTGTGTTTTTAGTCACAAGAAAATTATCTAGAAAGTATAGTCAAGCTACAGGACAAATTCAGTCACGGTTTATTGTTAATTTTAAGAAAAGTATTTTATATTTTCTTAATTTACTTTCCCCAAATGGGATATGTGATTTTAAGAAATTAGATTTTTGATTAAAAAATTGGAGAAATTGTCCGAGGTAATTCCTACTTCATACCCCGGACAAAAAGTCGAAAACGTTAAGCCACCGAACCTACAGCTTCTCTTTTTTGGGTTTTCGCAGAAGAGTATAGATAATCTTTTTCTTTATAAGCCATGAACCTTCCGAAGCCGCTTTTTTTACCGATCTCAGGAAGAACGATCCCGTTCTCAACTGCAACCTTTCCATTGATTAACACTGCACGAATTGCCTCTTCGTTTCTGCGAACTAAACGAACCATTCCGCCGAATTCAGGCATCGGGGTTTCTTGGATGGTTTCCACTTTTTCATTTAATCCGTTTGGATTTAAAAGAACGAGATCTGCTTGGGCACCAACTTTAAGTTTGCCTGTGTCCAGACCAAACCAATCTGCAATTTCTCCTGTAACTCGCCAGACTGCTTTTTCTGCAGAAAGGAAAGGTTTCCCTTCCAGTTCAGCATCTCTGACTAATTTCAAAAAACGTAATGGAAAATTATAATGCGCCATACCTCTCAAGTGAGCGCCCGCATCAGAAAATCCGATCAACACATCGGGATGACTGACTATATACTTTAAAGGTCCCTTGCGATCATTCCCGATCACAGTATACCAACGGATCTCGTTTCCATATTCCGCGCAAAGATCCAAAAATGTTTCGACCACATGTTGTTTTCTTTCTTTCGCTAACTCGGAAAAAGATCTACCAACTAACTTTTGGTCAGGACATTCTACAATCTTGGATTCGTTGAAATCTCTATGAAATACTCTAGGCAAAAACCAATTCGTCCATTGTCTTCGGAACCATTTTCGATATCCTTTATCCATTAGAAGTTTCCTTCTTTCAGCGAGGTCTGCTAAATGAATGGCTGCAGTTCCTGCTCCGAATTCCTCGAAAACCACGACATCTACCCCATCTGCATAAAGATCAAATACCGCAGGAACAGCCTGTAAGCGGACATCTCCTTTAAAGATGGTATTCACAATTCTTGTTAGAAACGCCACCAACTTGTAAATGGAACGATTGGATCTCGGGTCCATGAGAGAAATGATTGTTGTTTTCATTTTTTTTCTGAAAATTCCCATACTTTCTTTAAAGAAAAGTAATACATTGTATTTGGTAGATACGTTCGGTACTCCTTGGAAAATCCTATTTTCTCTCCTAACGATCTTATTCAGCCTGCTGATCTCAGACCATTTAGCAAATGTAGAAGGAAGAGGTTTACTTCTAAAACGGCTGCCATCCATTTTATCCCAAGTAAGCGTATTGATAGAAAGTCCTAAATATCCGTAATCAATCGCTTCTTGCAGAAGTTTTTCCATTTTGATCATTTCTTCTTCAGTTGGTTTCACTCCATAAGAAAGAGATCTCTCTAATCCCATAGAGTAAGCTCTGATCGCTGAATGTCCCAGGAATGTAGAAACATTCGGACCTAACGGAAGTGAATTCAAATGATCCGCATATTCTTTCATCGAATTCCAAGTTTTATTTTTTTGCAATAAAGGAAGGACCTGTTCTCTAGGAATTGCTTCTACCCTACTGAACATATCCGCTAGATCCTCAGGTGATCCTATACAAAGACTAAGAGAACAACTTCCCATTGTAATGGTAGTTACTCCATGCATAACGGACTCTTTAAGCCCTGGAGAAGCTTCCACCTCTGCATCATAATGTGTATGAAAATCTATAAATCCTGGAGTGACCCAAAGTCCTTTCGCATCGTATGTTTTTGTTGCATTACCAGAAATAGATTTAGAAATCTCTACAATCTTTCCATCAAGAACCGCTACGTCTCCAATAAAGGATTCGTTTCCCTCTCCATCAAATATTCTTCCGTTTTTAATAAGAACATCGTACTTCATATGATTCCTCTTCTCTATTTTATCTCTTAGAGCTTCGTTACGAAAATGTATAATAATCCATAGTCAATCTTTTTCAATTTTTTTGAATATAGATGAACAATTGTTTACAAAATAGAAAATTTCTTTGATATAAGTTAGTATTGAAAAATTCTTTATAATATCCAGATGGATATGCGAATCTTCGCCTTACACTCAACAAAGCTTAACAATCCCGATAATTGATTAAAGTATTCTTCCCCTAACCTCATCTCACCAAAGTAGAACAAGATCTATTTTCTCTCCGTCTTAGTCCTGCACGTATGCACAATCTCGGGCTTTTTATTCAGAGGTTCGCAGGAATGTCAGAAAATAATTTCCAAACGAGTGGTCCTTCTTTCGGAAAAACGTTAGTCAGCCTTGGAAATTTGAATTTTTCTTCGTGAAGTCTCCCTCACCCTACCTATCCCTAAAGGAATATTTATAAAAAACCGACCGTTATAAAAAGAAATTAGTTCTATATCAAACGTTATTTTATCATCACTTTTTTCGAACGTTTTATCTTGACAGCTTTGCCTCTGGATTTAATCTTCAAAAGCTCGGTTTTGTACCGAGTGATACAGATAAAAAAGCGAACAAGTTAAAACTAAGCGAATCTCAATCTGAGACCATATAGACAGCAAGAGAATAGTGAAGAGGTAAACTCAAATGCGTAAATTAGGATTAGCGGTATTACTCCTATTTTTGTGTAGCGGCACGTTGTTCGCTTCAGGGGGAGGATCTTCCTCCAAACCATTGGCTGGATCGTATCCAATCATTCTTTCCCACGGACTTTTCGGTTGGGGAACTGATTCATCCGGCATCATCAGCATCGTTAACTATTGGGGCGGAATGGATTCCTATCTGACATCCCAAGGTGCAACAGTATATGCTCCTACAAAAACTGCGGCTCAATCAAATGAGACTCGTGGTGTTCAGCTAAAAGACAAGGTTCTTGTTTATATGGCTGCAAACGGATTCAGCAAAGTGCATATTCTTGGCCACTCTCAAGGTGGATTGGATAGCCGTTATGCTATCTCCAACTTAGGACTTTCTTCTAAAGTTTCTACTTTAACTACTTTGAACACTCCTCACAGAGGATCCCCAATCGCTGATATCGTTACTACTGTTCTTCCTGATTGGATCAAACCTTTCGTTAGCAGTGTCTTAGGTGTTGTAGTTAAATTAGTATATGGTGGCGGAAACCAAGACGCTCTTGCAGCACTCGGTTCCTTAACTACCAGCGGAACTGCGGCTTTCAATACCCGTACCCCTGATGCTTCTTCTGTTAAGTATTTCTCTTACGGATCTTACATCACTATTCCTGACCTAATCCAACACCCTTTAATGGGAATTATCCAACCTGCATGTGTTGCAGGAGGATTGTTCAACGGACAAGGTGGAACTTGCGACGGACTCGTTCCTTATACTTCTTTGAAATGGGGAACCTTCAAAGGTGGACCTGATTACGGACTTCTTGTAACTGGTGTGGACCATATCCAAGCTTCCAATACCTTGGGTTCCGGAAAACCTTGGTTTGACGTGGAAGGTTACTTCCTGAAAATGGCTTCTAACGCGAAATCTAATCAGTAATTTCGAACGTTGAGTCTGAAAAAAGCCGGGGTTATCTCCGGCTTTTTTTATGCCCAAATCTAAGAGTAGAATACCGATTTTATACTTGGTATTTTTCTAATATTCTTCATTCTTTCCGCTTATGAGTTTTTCCCCGAAATTTGCAATCTTGGGTTCCGGAAGTATAGGAACATATATCGGAGCTTACTTGGTAAAAGCAGGGTATCCTGTAGTATTTGTAGGTAGGGAAAGATTAAAACAAGAGATTCAATTATTCGGATTAGGGATCAGCGACTATAGAGGGAATTCCTTCACACTCGCCCCAAGCCAAGTTCGGTATGTTACCGATATAAAAGAAGCAAAGGACTCGAATGTATTTCTGATCACAGTCAAAAGTAAAGATACAATAGAAGCAGGAAAATCCATCCGTTCTCTTTTTTCGCCTGAAGAATTATCCAAAATTATCGTTTTGAGCTTTCAGAATGGGGTTCGAAATTCAAAAGAATTAGCTTCCGTATTGCCAGAGTTAAACGATCGAAACTTACCGGGCATGGTCCCTTTCAATGTTGTGGCGAAAGGAAAGGGACAATTCCATCAAGGAACAAGCGGTGAACTTGTAATCAAATCAAATGAATTTGGGAACAAGATCCATTCTTGCCTTAGAAAAGCAGGATTATCTTCTATCGTTCATAAAAACATGGAAGGTATTCTTTGGGGAAAACTTCTTTTCAATTTAAATAATAGCTTAAACGCACTCGCTGGCGTTCCTCTTAGAGAAGAATTATCTCAAAGAACATACAGAAAAATTTTAGCTTCTATGATCTTAGAAGGTTTGGAAATACTTAAACTTTCCGGGATCCAACCTGCAAGCGCGGGCAAGATGATCCCTTGGCTTGCTCCAATCATTTTGGGCTTGCCGGACTTTCTATTTTTCAGAGTAGCCTCTTCTATGGTCAAAATTGATCCCGAAGCAAGATCTTCTATGTGGGAAGACTTACATCATGGAAGAAAGACAGAAATTTCTTATTTGAATGGAGAGATAATCAGTTTAGCAGATGAGATCGGTCATAAGGCACCGATCAATCGTAAAATCGCTTCCTTAATCACAGAAGCAGAAAGCGGTTCCGGCAAATCTAAGTACGATGCGGAGACGCTTTCTGATCTTTTAGGAATTGTTTAGGTTTCTTTATCGGAAGATCCTGCAGCTGTATCTTCTTGCTTTCCTTTTCCAAAAACAAATCTTCTAACTGCATAGAATAAACCGATCACAGCTGGGATCAGTAATTTTGCTCCTTTTAATAAGAAGCCACCGATCACTGCGAACAATCCAGCTTTTTTCAAAAGCCCGCCAGCGATCAAGCCACCAATTCCATACGCTGCTAAGCTGTCTATTTTAGAATCGTAATCTGCGTAACGGTTGCCTTCTGAGAATTCCACACTCTTTAGAATTCTTCCTACATCTCCTTCTACTCTTTTCAGAACAGAAATGTCTCCGAGCACATTAAGTAGAAGATAACCATTTCTCCCTAAAACTCGAATATTATAATTGAGAGTGTTAGTTTCAGTTCCTTCGAATTTATATTCTTTTGCCCAATGTAATTTTTTTGCTGCAGAATCATAGTAAGGAGCAGAAGCCCAACCGACTAATTCTAATCCAGAGTAGCCGTCTTTTTTTCTTTGCTCGCTTTCTTCTTTAGAAGCTTCTTGCAGTTCTGATAATAATTCGTCGTATTTAATCTCTTTGGAATCCTCATCATCTACGTGACCTTCTTCCACATAATCAATGGTGATCGCATATGATCCTAGATCTAATGGAGTTTCGCTAGCGATAAATAAAATGCCTAGTCCAAGTTCACTGGGAGGATTCCCCCAAACATCTTCTAATACAGTTTTACTATCCTGTGGATTTAAATATTTGTAGCCTTTAGGGACCTGGATGTTTGCGATCACCTTTCCATCTTTATTTGCAAGAGGAACCAAGTTAGTTTCATACTTTAAGGACTTAATCCATTTCATTAGGTCCGCATCTGTTTCAAATTTTTGAGCGGAAACAGGAAGACTCCATAAGATGGCCATAAAAAAGAAAAAGGCCAAGAATCGACGAATCATATACATTCTCCCGGGTTGAATTCGAGTAACAAATACTATGCTAATCCGAAACGAATTCGGACAACTAATAATGTTTAAATAGGAAAAAATATATTGAAAAGAACGAATGTTATACGATGAACCTAAGGCGTTTTTGCGGCGAACAATCCCACATCTTTTCTAACGTGTTTTAATTCCCATTCCTGAAGGCTGATACCTTCTTCTTCCGCCCTTCTGGTTCTATACGAATTTAATAAACGATAGGTAATCGGATATCCAAGCAAAGCCAGAGGAATTCCAAAAGCAAAACCACCTACGAACATTGGAAGACCCATCTTATCAAATAAGAAAATTGTCCAATGATACAATCCACTGATTAAATCCATAGACTCCGATTCTTTAGAGATGGCTAATAACGTATCAAAACTAATCTGTTGGAAAGGAATTCCAACTAAAAGTAAAACCTGCTTTCCTATCCAATAGAATAATGAATAAAAAAATGGGAGAGTGACTGGATTTGTGATCCAAATCATTGCGATCGCAATTGGAAGATAAAAACGGATGCGGAACAACCTAAGAATCAACCAGGTTCCGAGTCCCAAATACATTTGCACTCCAACCAATGGAGTCATGGACCATATCAGACCAACCGTTGTCCCTAAACAAACTTCGTGAATAGGAGCATAAGACTCTTGAAAAGGTAAAATGATTTGTTTATGGATGATACGCCATATTGTTCTGAGAAAATTCATTGGGCCCTGTTTTATTTAGAACTGGAAAGTTTGGAATATTGTTCCCAAGATTTTGAGTATTTCTCCATTGCAGGGAATAATTCGAAGGCTTTTTTTGCAGACTCACTTGCTGCCTTAGGATTTTTTTCGAAATCGTTTTGTAACTTTGCCAGAAGATAATAGGTTTCCGCTTTGATAATTAGATCTCTGTATTCAGTTTCTAATCCTTTCTTTAAAGTTTGAATAGAAGCTATCTTGTCTCGATTCAATAGATACACAAAACCAAGTCCATAATACGCAGATCCTTCTGGTTTTACTTGAATGGATTTATTATACCAATCCATTGCTTCTTCTTTTTCATCTTGAGAAAGAGCCAAATTTCCCAAATCGGTAAGTAACATGGAACTGTATTCTTGGTCTTTGGTGGCTTGTGCAATTACTAAGGCTTGTTTATACCTTGTTTCAGCCTTTTCATAACTCTGTTTATGTTTTTCGATTTGAGCTAGACCTCTTAGACAATCGATCGAGTTTTTATTTTCCTTTAAACAAAGTTTATATTCCTTCTCCGCAGAAGGATCTTCTTTGCGTAAATAATGGATCCAACCTCTCAGATAATGGACCTGGTCCATTTTTCCTGTGATCAATGCCTTGTCTTTTGCCTTCTGAACAGATTCCGTTAAATGACCGGAGTCCAATAAATCTCTGATTTCCAAAATAGATGGCTCGTCCTTCTCCCCTGAACACGCGGAATACAAAGCCAATACGAGTGTAACGCTAGCTAAAATAGAATACTTTCTAGTAAAATGAAAACGTTTCATATCTATGATTCGTATCGGCCTTTTTCATGCTCTTCCGGAGGATCAACATGGCAACATGAATTTCAGTTTTTAAGCGGATTTGCTAAAATACTTCTTTTTTACGAAAAAACGACGGATTGGACGTATAATTCTTCGGTTTTTTTCCTCTAATCATCTTTGAAGTTCCCTGGCATATTTCAGGGCCGCTTCTTTCGTATTTACGGAATCCAAGCAAAAAGTAGAAGGTCAAATATTCCAGGGTTGAGTTTGGAAATTATTATTTTCCAAAATTCTCTCGAATACTCTTGTTAGTCGGAGAAGGATTGACGAGAAAATATAATCCGATGGAGGATGGTCCAACCTTCCTGCTCAATGCACACGGCAAAATACTTATTCTTTTTATTAGGACCCATCGGTTTCCTCATTTTCCTTTTGTCTCTCACTCCATGGCATAAGGAAGAAAATTTACGCGCGTACAAGGGTATAATCGACCTGAGAGGTATCCAAAGCGTCAGTTCTGGTCCAGTAGATCTATCCGGAGAATGGGAATTTTTCTGGAGCCAAGAACCCGGAAGAATCCTAGAGTCCTTTCATGGAAACATGACTGTTCCCGGTTCCTGGAATAGGGAAACTGAACTACATCCATCTTATGATAGATTAGGTTATGCAACCTATCGACTCAAAGTTCTTTTACCAGATGTTTGGGTAGGAAAGGTTCTCACTTTAGGTTTAGGCACTGTTTGGAGTTCCTACAGATTTTACTTAGATGGAGAGTTCCAGGGAGAATCTGGAGGCCCATCTACTTCTACTCAGTCGAGCGTGGCAAGAGTACAGCCTAGATCCTTCTCTTTTGTTCCAAGTTCTAGCCAGATAGAAATTTCACTTTTTGTTGCGAATAATTTTGCAAGGCAAGGTGGGATCAGCTCTCCCGTCAAGTTGGGTCCTTCTGAAGTGATGTTGTCCACAAGAACCAGGACAATCTTCACGGATATTTTCGCATTTTCCAGCTTAGTGATAATGGGTCTCTACCATATCTCTCTATATTTATATTTAAGATCCAGCAAGGCCCCCTTGTATTTTGGATTTATGAGTATGGCGATCGGAATCAGGACACTTGTTACAAATACAAGACTTCTCATGGAATTTTTCCCTTCTATCAATCAGAATGGAATACAGATGATAGAGCAGATTTCCATGATGTGTGCTACCGGATTGTATCTTCTATTTTTCTATGAAACATTTACGGTTTACGCATCCAAACTATATATAAGGATTTCCTTAGCGATCATCTCCCTGTTTATCTTAATAACCCTATTCGGGTCCTTGGAATTTAATAGCAGCAAGGTTGCTTATTTCCATTTATTTATAGGTATTACGATCGGTTATGTGATCTATGTGATCTTTGGAATAGATTTCGACAAAGAAAACAATTCTTCTTATATACTATATGGTTCAGGAATACTATTCTTAGGAGTAGCGGTCGACCTGTTCTATACTTATATCCTAAAAGTTTCTTCTCATCAGGTTTCCCATATTGCACTTGTACTTTTCGTATTCTTGCAGTCGTTGGTGATCGCTTCAGATCGTTCTTCCAAGTATAAAGAAGCAAAACTCCTAACAGAAGATCTACAAACCATGAACTTAGAACTTTTCGAAATGAAAGAAAAGTTGGTTCAAAAGGTAGAAGATAGAACCAGAACCTTAAACGATACTCTACAGCAGATCAATCGAGAATTAGAGATCGCTCAAAACGTACAAAGAAAAATACTTACTCCTCCGGAAAGAGAGATCAAAGGAATTCGTTTCGATTACGTATACAAACCTTTAGAAAAAGTGGGTGGAGATTTCTTGGATATTTCAGAGATCAACCCTGGCCAAGTAAGAGTGTTATTAGCAGATGCCGTCGGACATGGAGTGCAGGCAAGTCTTATGACCATGGCCTTAAAGACTGAATACGAAGAGTTGAAAAAACTCCCCTGCCCTACACATGTATTAAAAGAATTGAATGGAAGGTTTTTAAGGAAATTCGATACCTTAGAAAGTATCTTCCCTTGTTTTGTAGCTGATATCTATTTAGAAAAAAAAGAAGTCCTCTACGCTTCTGCGGGACATCCGGATCAGGTTTTACTTACTCCTGGTGGTAATTACGAATTACTTCATAAGACAGGTCCAATATTAGGACTATTCGATGACTTGGAGATTGAATTCTCTACCTATAAGTTTCCTACGGGGAGCCGTTTATTACTTTTCTCTGATGGACTTATCGAGAACAGAAGAAAGGAAAATAGATGGAGCACTGTGGAAACAATTGCATCAAGAGCTTCCAATCTCTCCAATATAAGTCTGCAAAAACTATTAGAAGACTTAGTAGTGATGGAAGAAAAATCCAGGGGAGACGAGCAAAGATACGATGACATCACCATCATCGCAATCGAATCCAGAGAAACTCCTGAGTATCCTGCTTAGATCTAAACTTTTTCCTTTTTCAGAAGTGAGAAGGTCCAAACTCCGCATAAGAATTCAAATCCGCTCGGCAATAAGATCATTGGATGGATCCATCCGAGTAATACAAATAGTACCAAAACTATAAACTGAAAAGTTCGCGAATGAGTTGTCAATTTCAAGAAAGGGCGAATATTATCCTGGCCCATTTTAAAATAAAAGTATCCTAATATGATTAGAGTAAGACCAACTACTCTCACCCATACATCACTAGCACTTAATAAGATTATACTTAGAAAAAGATTTGGGATCGTAACCAGGAGAAGTCCCTCTATCAATAAAAAGATCCCGAAGAACTGTACACTTTTTGCCGCGTTTATCATGGACAATATGCATAACTAATTCTAAAAGAAGAACAATTCATTTTTGAGTTAGAATTAACCGTGGGCATAAAAAAGCCCCCGTGGTCGGAGGCCTTTTTAACATTCGGATAAACGAAAAGATTAGCAGATAACTACTAATTCTCCGGAAGCTTTCACTTCTCCGGACTCGTCAGCAGCCTCTACAGCTACTGTAAGAAGTTTCTCTCCGTTTTCCTCTTTCTTACGTTTGATCTTACCGGAACAAGTTAACTTTTGTCCAGGCTTGGTCATTGCTTTGAAAGTGACTCCGAATTCTTTAATCTGCTTTTGGTCTGCCCAAGAAGTGCAAAGTCTTCCGATCTGAGCCATTACGAACATACCATGAGCGATAGTTCCATCTAATCCGGTCTTACGAGCAAAATCCGGATCATTATGAATCGGGTTAAAGTCACCACTTGCTCCCGCATAACGCACTAAATGTGCATGTGTAATAGTATCCACTTTTAAAGGAGGGAGTTCTTGTCCTACTTCGTACTTGTCGAATTCAATCTTACTCATCTTAATCCTCCTATCACTGTTCCGGTTTACGGATGAAAATAGACATCTCTGCTTCAATCACAGTTTCACCTTTCGCATTACGAATTGTGGTGCGGAAAGTCATAGTATCCATTTTACCAACAGTTACGTTAACACATTCTCCCTGAGAAGAAACCTTACCAGGATAAAGAGTTTTAACATAATTATATCTTTCTTTTAGATGTAGAATCCTGGAAGTATCAACTCCCATGTTCTCCATATCTTTCCAAATTTTAGGATATCCCCAAAATTGGATCACTGTAGGAAATGTAGGAGGAGCTGGAATGTCCTCATATCCTGCTTTTTTTGCCGCTTCTAAATCGAAGTATATCGGATTGCTTTCGCCGATCGCTAGACAAAACTCTTTTATCTTTCCTCTTTCTACGTCGAATTCGTAGGAGTCGAGTTTTGTGCCGATCAGGTCTTTTGAAATGCCTTTTTCTGCCATAATCCTTTTCCTTTGGATTGGTTTAAAAACCTTCGAAGGATCGAAGATCGTTTCTATGGCCCTATTTTTTAGACACCGATCCCACAGGTCCATTGAATTTTTAGTAACGAACGTTCTGTTCGCTCAAACAAGCGTTCACTGAATGGTGTTCATCCGGATGATAAGTGTTGTAAGTGGACCCCTCGGATAAAATTCTGTCCTTGTTCTCATGATTTCTTTTGGTTCCAAACTTTCTAGGATATTGATCCCAATCTTGCTTTGTTTTGTCTTACAGGATTGTAGGCAAATTTTTCCAGGATCTTTCTCAAACGAAGAAGAGACAATAATCCCTGTTTGGGATGGACTACGCTCCTTAAAAAAGTCCGGAAGTGTTTGCAAAGGAAATTCAGAAGAAGCCATTAAAAAGATCTCTTATCATTATAAAAAAAATCCATCCCGATATTCGGAGCTTCCTCTGAATGAAAAATGGAGAAACACTCAACTCACTATCTTAAAAGATAAACAAACTCTGCTAAACGAATCCAGAGATAGTTTGCTTTTATTTCAAAATGGTGATTGCAATATCTCTTCAGAATTCACCATCCCTGGCGCCAAACTTTACGATCTACAAAATGTTGTTTTAGATCTCTCGACGACTGCGCTTTCTTCCTTAGGCGAAAATGTTCCAAGCTCGGGAAAATTAATCATAAAATTAGGAGATTCTATCATCTTCTCCGAGGACATACAAAGCCAAGGAAGAGAATGGATTGATCATAAGATCAAAATCCCTGAATCTATTTCCAAATCTTTAGAAGAGAATCCTTCACTCGTTTGGAATTTTGAATGGGTTCCCAAAAATCAAAATGATCTTTTATTTGTAGGACAACCTACATTATACGCTTCTGTGGCTGACCCAAAACTTTGGGGACCTAAAGAAAATGTAATATTGATTGTGGTGGATGCACTTAGGCCGGATCGTTTGGGTTTCGGAGGTTCTGCTGTTCCTACCAGTCCTTATTTGGACGAGCTAGCTTCCGATTCCATAATTTTCGAAAATGCTTTTTCCAATGGAAACTGGACTAAGCCGAGTATGATCTCCTTTTTTACATCTAAGATCGCGTCAGAATTGGGTCTTGGAAATGCTTGGTTCTACTCCAGTAACCTTCATCGAAAAATATTCTATTCTAAAAAACCGGAAACACTTCCGAATCATCTTCGATCTAAAGGTTATCTAACAGCAAGCTTTATGAATAATGTCTTTCTTCTGGATTACACAGGAGTAGGTGTAGATCTGGGATTTCATAAATTATTCCAACCCGGAAAAGACAAGGATGATACTGAACTAATACTTGCAGAATCTATAAAGTTCCTGAAAGAAAATAAAAGCAGAAGATTTTTTCTCCATATTAACATCAATACTCCTCATTACCCTTATCTACCTGAAAGAAAATACATGGATATCTTAGCAAAGAAAACAGATCCAAAGATCTGGAATAGCTACGATCCTTATGTAAGAAAATATATGGCAGAGATTTTATATACGGACGAGGTAATAGGCAAAATTATAGAAGAGGCTAAAAAGACAGGAGCTTTCGATAAAACCTGGATCGCAGTGGTTGCAGACCATGGAGAATTACAGTCCATGGAGCATTATTATCATCATCATTTCGTGGCAGAAAATTTGCATGCACACGGAGAAACACATTACGACGAAGAGATCAAAGTTCCGTGGATCATTCATCCACCCGCATCAGCAAAGTCAAATATTGAAAAAAGAATTTTCTCCGAACAAGTTTCATTACTTTCTCTTTTCCCTACTTTAGCAGGGGCATTAGGATTTCCTTGTGATAAAAATTCTTGCGATGGAAATGATTACTCCAAAGCGATATATGGAGAAGAAGGTCCACAATCCGAAGAATTTGTATACACTGAAGGCAGATTTTCAGAATCAATTCGTACCAAAGAATATAAGCTGATCCGCAGATATCCAGGTTATGATTTTGTGAGAAGAACCAAAGAAGGCGAACCTCATAAAATGCCTGAAGAACTCTATTCCTTAGTTTCAGATCCGGGAGAATTACAAAATCTTTCTTCTGTTAGTTCTGAGCTTCTAACGAAAGCTAGACAGGAATTGGATTCCCATAGTTTAAAGAAGAATGTTTTCAAACTCAGATTGCCATCCTGCGAAAAAGAATGTATTCGTAAGATAGAGATCAGCATCCAAGCCGGAATTTATAAAATAGTATCAGACACTCCGTTTATTGAAAATAGATTAGAAACAAAATCTGCCTCTCTCACAGTAAAGCAAGTCCCTGGTAAAGAAAGTATTATCTCCTTCTATACAGTAGAACCCGTTTTTGGATTTCGTTTGTCCATTTTAAAAGATGGAAAACAAGAGGATTATAAATCCGGAAAATGGGGAATTCTATCGGAAGCAAGTTCTAAAATTTATAGAGATTCTCCGGAGTCTGTTGCTTCTGCAAAACTCCCTTACGAATTCAAAACTTCTAAAATACCTTATTTTTATAATGATGCAGGACTTTCTGGAAATTCAGAATCTTCTGAGCAAGCTGCATTAGGAAAAGAAGTCAGAAAAGTATTAGAAAGTTGGGGATATATTCACGAATAGAATTTGTTTTATAACAAAGTTTCCGCGTCTCTTTTTGCCAAAACTCCTTGCTTTTTTTATATCCTTCGTTATGTTATCCGCTTGCCAATCCAAACAGAAATAGGTGAAAAGAATGAAAGTTAGAAATTTTGTATTTTGTCTTATTCTAATATTCGGTTTTATTTCCTGCGGAAGTAATCCAGTAGAACGCTGCCAAGATAGAAGAAAAATAATGAGAGATGCGGTTTGCCAAGCCGTTGGCGCTCACGAACCCGGAACAGAATCCTATAATAATATCCTTCTTGCTTGCTTAATGGAAAATAATCATTTGAACGAATGCGAAAGTGAAGGTTACTTTTAATTCCTACATTTTTCAAAAGGGCAAAGACCGAAATTATTCTAAAACGATGGTGATATCCACTCTTCGGTTTTTAGCCCTGCCTAATTCTGTGGAATTTTCGGCTACGGGTTGAGATTTACCATAACCTCTATAAGACATTCTAGTTTCTTCTATTCCATGAGAATCTCTTAATTCTTGCAGAACCGATAATGCTCTATCTTGGGAAAGTTTGAGATTATATTCTTGGCTACCCTTATCGTCTGTATGTCCGCCGATTCGAATTTCTCTCTCTGGATATTTTTTAAGAACATCAGCAATCCTTTCCAAAACCTTTTTTGCTTCCGGCTTTAATTCGGACTTATTATAATCGAAAAGAAGATTATCTAAAGAAAGTACAACACCTTCATTTGATTTTCTGATCTCAACAGGTGCACGATCTGAAACTTCTTCTTCCTGGTTGCCTTCCCATTCTGGCCATTCTAATCCATTTCCTTTTTTGCCAGTAGGTTTCTTTTTAGGGTAAGTACTTCCTTCCGGAAAAGGACCAAGGATCCTTTTCACTTCTTCTGCAATTTTATCCTTATCATTCTCAGTAACGGAATTTTGTTTAGAATATACTCCATGGATCTCGAAAGACATTTCTTGAGCGATCCCATTCGGAAATACAAATGTATAGGCAAGCTGAACATACTTATATTGAGGAACACCTTGTTCAGAATCAAAAAACACTTTTCCTTTTGCAAAACCGTAAATTTTGTAAGGAATATTCTGAGCAATAGGATCTGATTCTTTCATTAAATTATAATTATATTCAATTAGATCTGCATTCCCTTTTTTACCTGCGTATTCCCAATCTCCCTTTCCTTGATAAACATACTTTGCTTGGACTGGGATCTCTATTCTTGCCGTAGGGAACTGAAAACTTTCAGACGCAGGTTTAGTCCATTCTTCTCCTACGCCTACCTCTTTCGCAGAAAAACTAGGCAATGATCTCAGATTTGGCATACTATATTCCGGCGGAACAGTATATTGGCCTGTGTCTGAAATAAAGAATTTACTTTTAAAGGTTTTGTCTTTATAGAATGCGGGATCTAATTCAGGAAATTTAATATACGTATCGAATATGGCTGAAAAATCGCAACCTTCCTTTTTACAGGAAGTAGCTTTTAACAAAATACGATTTTTATCTTCTCTATTAATAACTCTAAGGCCTTGTCTAGCCTTTACTCTATGGTATTCGTTCAATTCCAGATCGTCTCCGGATTTCATTTTCCATCGGAACAGCACGGGCGTTTCGGAAAATATATAAGAGGGAATTAAGAAGAATAGAAGAAGAAACCCTCTGAATGCCATACTAATAGTTTCGAAGAATTTTCCCAAAAACTTAGAAAGGAATCCTAAAAACGGGTCTCTTTCCTAGATATTTTTAGACTAAAACGACCCAAGTTTCCTCCCTGAAAAGGGATTTGAAGGCATTATTCTAAACGTAAGAACTTGACAAGCAGGCGATATAAATTCATCCAATTAGTTCGTGGTTCCTCATTTCCATGAGATCGTATTTTTCGGAGTTCTGTTCTGCATGCTTCTTTCTGTGGCATGCCTACTCCGACCTGAGAGAAACGCCGGTTTAAGGATCTTATCTTTATTATCTTTTTGTGTTTCGATTCAGTTCTTATATGTTTATTTTCTTTTGAAAGGGATTTATTTCGAACCTTCGTTTTTAAATCATCTTCATATTCCGTTCGCCTGGTTTTTAGGGCCTGGAATGTATAGTTTATACTCTGTTACTGTTCGAGAGGAGAAGTTCACAGCATTCGAAAGAAGTTTTTATCTTCCAGGAATACTTCTTCTTATCTTTTTCCCTATTCTATATTTAGTTTTACCTCAAATCTTTTTAAGCAAACCGGTAGATTATTTCGAAAAAAAATCCACAAGTTGGTCAGATGTCTTACTGTTAGGTGCCTACTCTGCAAATTTGGTATTTTATTCTTCTATCGTTTGGCAAACGAGAGCGGCTTTCCGGTTGGAAAGATTGAGAAAAGATGCTGGCGCAAGGATACTTCTGTTCGTTGTAATTGGAAGCGGAAGTGTAACTACCATCCTTGTTATTTCTTATTTGATTAGAGATATTAATTTATTATTCATTTCAGTTTTGAGCACTGTTATCTATGCAGTCGCAGGTTATCTAGCGCAGATTTATGCTCCCGAAGTTTTCAGCGAGATGGGGCCTTCGATGAGAGATGCATATCGTAATTCCAGATTAGAAGGTGTGGACACGACTGATCTGGAAAATCGTTTAGAAAGTTTGATGTCAAAAGAAAAATTGTATCTGCAGGAAGATCTGTCTCTTTCTACACTATCTAATCAGTTAGATATCAAACCATATCAACTTTCAGAATTTCTAAACCAGAGAAAAGGTACAAATTTTGCTAAGTTTGTAAACGGTTTCAGAGTAGCGGAAGCCGTTCGTATATTACAAAAAGAAGAAGGAGCCAATATTCTCTCGGTCGCATACAGATCCGGCTTCAACTCTAAGGCAACTTTCAATCTTGCATTCAAATCCATACAAGGTGTTTCCCCAAGAGAGTATCTTAGGAAATCCAAAGTTTCTTAATTGAACGAACGTTTTCTTTCAAATTTGTTTAAATAAAAAATTAAGACCTTTTAATTTGTCTAAGATTCGAATCCAAGACGACCCCTACTGATAACTGTCTTATACTCCTTTTCCATAAATTAGCTAAAAGTCAAAGACTGAAAAAGCGTATGGAGAATAGTGATGAGAAAAATATACCGAACGTTAGTTATGCAATTTTGCATACTAACGCTGAGCCTAGGAGGATCCTTTTACTCTTGTAAAAGTGATTCTTCTCAAAATGCGGAAGCTGCAGCTCTCTTAGCTTCCTTAGATCCAAGCCTGGCCCAAGCTGCCGGAAATAAAGGAGTTTCCGAGTTAGAAGATTCCAGTGGTCAAATCCAAAATGCATTTGCCCAAGAGAGTGACGGAAGTTTTACTTTCGACAATACCATCAAGGTAACTGCGAACGATGGAGTTGTGTTAGAAGCTAGCCTTTTCACACCTTCTACCCCTTCCCCTACCGGAAAATACCCAACTATAATTTTCGTTAATAGCTGGGCTTTGAACAAATACGAGTATCTGGTTCCTGCTGCGAAACTTGCTAAGAAGGGATATATTGTTCTCTCTTATAGCACAAGAGGTTTTGGAGCTTCCGGAGGACTCATTGATACTGCTGGTCCAAAAGACAGAGCAGATCTAAGCAAAATTATCGATTGGTTGCTTGCAAACACTCAAACCGATTCCGCAAATATCGGTATTTCAGGTATCTCTTATGGTGCCGGAATTTCCTTAGCAGGTGTAAGTACTGAACCTAGAATTAAAACTGCTGTTGCAATGAGCGGTTGGGGAAATCTCAAACGTTCTCTTTACGGCAATGATACTCCTAGATTGATCTGGGGATTATTGCTGGTTGCTTCCAGTTATATAACAGGAAAACCTGATCCGATCATTGCACAGAATTTCGGAAAACTTCTACAACATACTGATATCGATGCAGTGACTACTTGGGCGGCAGATCGTTCTCCAGAAACTTTTGTAGGACAGTTGAATGCTTCTGCGGGCAAGTCAGTAATGATCTCGAATAACTTCGAGGATTACTTATTTAACCCGAACGCGGTTTTGGATTATTATTCTAAGATCACTGTTCCTAAAAAACTTTTAATGAACGAAGGGATCCATGCTTCTGCAGAAATTGGAGGCATTCTCGGTTTTTCCGGTACAGTTTGGGATAACGCATACGATTGGTTCGATTATTGGTTGAAAGGGACTAATAACGGGATCATGGACAAACCTCAGGTTACTTTCCAAAAACGTTTTGCTGGACCTAGAGTGACTCTTCCTTCTTGGCCTTCTCCTACTGTTTCCGATAAAACTTTTTATCTGAAACCGAGAGGTCTTTTTACTAACGGAGAGATAGGCACAAGCCAAAACACTACTGTTACTAACACTGGAATTCTTTCCGGAGCGGACACTGCTGCTACCACTGGATTTCCTTTGCTTGCAGATATTCTTGCGTCTCACGCAGATATTCCTGTAACAACCAATTTAGGTTTAGTCAGCAGAGTGAACGGTATCGTTTACCAATCTTCTAACCTAAGTTCTACATTGAAGATCAGAGGCAAAATGTTCTGGAACGGAAGAATTTCTTCCAGCCTAGGAAAGGCTAACGTGAACGTTTACTTCTACGATGTAGACAAATATGGCACCGCTACCTTGATCACTCATGGTACATCGACTATTTTCGATGCGGGATGGTATGAAACAAAAGATATGTCTATCGATCTAAATGCGGTAGCTTATGATGTTCCTGCAGGAAATAAGATCGCGATTGCAATCGATACTTTCGATTCACAATACTCGGTGCCGACTGTGCTGATTTATGGTCTGGATGTGAAACACTCCAAAACCCCACAAACCACTTTAGTGATCCAATCGGAGAATTAATTTCGGTTTTCCATTCCCCTTTTTTAACGGCGGGCTTGCCCGCCTTTTTTTATGCCTCTCTTTCCTTTCTCCATTGGATATAATCAGGCAATTCTACTAATTCTATAAATCCCTCTTCTTCTGGATCGTCGGGAAGCATTCCAATGTCGTAATATCCGATTTCTTTCGTATATGTATCTTCGCCAAGAAGAGCCTCTAATAATAAGCCCACTGCCTTTTTGAGATGAGGATTGGATTCTACATTGGGAAAATCAGGGAAACAAATCCGAACTCCAAAAGTTTTGGGAAGACTTGTGTTCTCTAAAGGTAGAAACCAGATCTCCTCTGAATCCAATTCTAAACCTTCGTGAAATATAACTGTGCCTTTTTCTTGGTATTGATCTACGGAATACACATCCCAACCTGAAATTTCAGGAGCGAGATCTACAAATCTTTCCGCTTTAGCGTACAGATCCTCATCCCCAGCTGTAACGACAGTAAATTCATGAGGACTCTCATCTCCCCCGCCGATCTCGAAAAAAAACTCGGAATTCACTTCCTGGAGTCGATCCATTAGATCGTCCAAAAGGCGATCTCTTTCTTTATCATCCAGGTCATCTAGTTTAGTATAATACCGGCTGTTTTGGGAAAACCAGGTCCAAAACTTTTCCGCTTTTTCTTCCATTCATCCGCCTCAGTCACGAATCTCTCGGAATTTCCAACCAAGAGACTCGATAAAAATATCCGAATGTATGAAAAGAATGTTTAAAGGGAAAGAATTATTTTCCGATTTCCGAATCTATCCAACGCAAATACTTTTGGTTCGCCTCTTTGATTTCCCAGGAAACAATACAAGGGACCGTGTAACTATGTAGTTCAGAAATTCTTGCTACGACTTTCTCCGCCTCAGAATCTTTGGTTTTTAACAAAAGAACTGTTTCCTGATTATGCTCCAATCTTCCGTGCCATCTATAAATAGATTTCATACCAGGGATCAAATTGGCGCATGCGACCAGTCTTTCGTTCACTAAAGTTTCCGCGATCTGTAAGGCCTCGGTTTCGTTCTTCGTGGTAACGTAAAAAGTTCGATAGCTCATGCCATAGTGATACTCCCGGAATTGAATTGTTTCAAGACTGATTCTCCAAATTCACAAAACGAAAGTCCTAAAAGTTAAGGTAAAATTCTGGACAAAGTCCCCCTCTAAATTAAGAAATTCGCAATGGCCACCAAAAAATCGCCGAATCTTATCTTTAAAAAATCGTATGACGCATTGGCTTTGAATTCTGCATTTTTCGGTTTTTACGCTCACTCTGGTTTCTCGCTCGGACTAAAAGAGATTGGTTTTAAACCTGCAGCAATCGCAGGTTCTAGCTCGGGAGCTTTAATCGGTTCCTTAATATCCGCAGGAATTCCTCCGGAAGAGATCACAAGATTCATTCTTACTTTGCAAAAAAGCGATTTCTGGGACGGAAATTTTTTCAGTCAGTTCCTAAAACCATTTAGAAAAGGACTTAAAAATTATTCAGGCCTTCTTTCTGGTAAAAAGATCAGGTCTTTACTGGAGCCTTACTTGGGAGGTAAGGATATTTCCGATATGCCTATCAAGATGGGAATCGCAGTTTCTAATCTTACCAAAGGTATTAGAGAATTAAAGACCGAAGGAAATATCGTAGATATGATCATGGCCTCCATGACCTTCCCCATTCTATTTGAAATTCCAAACCTAAGAGGTGAGGAATTTTTAGATGGCGGAGTTGCAGATGCAGAGCCTATCAAAGAATTTATTTTGGATCCAAGTATCAAAAGGATCGTTGTTCACGACATTGAAAACCGTAAACCTGTTTCAGATAAAATTCTAATGAGGGCTTTCGATTCTTGCGTGAGTGTAATCGCAAGTGAAACCAAAGATCTTAAGGAATTATTAGCTAAGAAGTATGGTAAAAAAATTATCAGAGTGGTTACCAATACTCCTTATCTTCATCCCAACAAAATGGAAAACGGAAGATTAGCTTTGGAGTTAGGCAGAAGGTCCGCTCATTTTATGAAATCCCAAATATTGGGAACCTAGACGCAAAAGCCGCTACAAGAAACAAAGTGGTGATTGCTAATACTAGTTTTTTCATTTGGAATTCATCCTTTTCCTTAATTCCACCTTCCGTTTTTGCTTCCGGTGTGTAAAAGAACATATCAAAGAGGAATCTGTTTTACAATCAAAAGATATGTTATAACAGATAAATATTCCGCAATTACGCATGCCTGGCCAAAAAGGGCAGAAATGAGCCTGTGGGAAAAAATGGCTGACAATGAGGGGATAATCTTATGAATAAGAAACAGGAGTCCTCGGACTCCTATCGTCGCTTCACTCTTATATCCGGTGCGGCTTAAACCTTGCCGGATCCTTTTTTGAAAGCTGACAACAGATAGTTCTTCTTTAGCTATATTGAAATAAAAAGGGCCTCCTTTTGGGAGGCCCTTTTTGTCGCTGCACTCTTATATCCAGTGCCGACGTCAATAAACCCTTTCGGGATTATTTTTTTGTTTCTTTCTTAGCGTCGGCCTTAGGTGCTTCTTTCTTTGCTTCCTCTTTTTTAGGAGCCTCTTTTTTCTCTTCTGCGCTTAGTGCGAAAGCAGCAACGAGTGAAATAGTGGTAAGCGCTAATACTAGTTTTTTCATGGAACATCCTTTTAATTGTTTTGACCTCGGTAAAATCCCGGGGCCAAGGTAAAAGATAATCCGAAAAAGTACAGACCACCCACAATCAAAATTCAAAAGTTTATATAAAATTTCGCTAATTTAGCCTTCTTCTTTTTTTATAAAACATCTGTAAAAGAAGGATTTGAAATCTCTAACATGGAACTAATTAAAAACTCATTTGGGTCTTAGAGGAAGAGAGTATTTCGCTCATAATATCTTTAATGGAAATTTATTTCCAAAAGAGAGCCCTCAAACCGATGCCGTCCTTTCGGCATTTAAACGATTTCCGGATTCTTCTCATCTCTTCTAATCCAATCGTACGTTCTTGACTCGGTACCCTTCCGCTTAGAACCTGTTCCCAGGGTTCATACATCGCGTCTCCCGCAGATTACCCTCATTCCAATTAAGGTTATAATTATAATGGATTTCGCTCTTTCAGACGATCAAAAAGCGCTCAGAGGTCTTGCCAGAGATTTTGCAAAAAATGAGATTCGCCCAAAAGCGGAACATCATGATAAAACGGGAGAATATCCTCTTCAGATCTTGAAGAAAGCCTGGGAAATCGGCTTAATGAATATCCATATTCCGGAAAAATATAACGGAGCCGGAATGGCCGAGTTAGATGATACAATCATCGGAGAAGAATTATTCTGGGGTTGTTCAGCGATGGCAACTGCCATCCTCGCAAACAACTTGGCTTTAGCACCGGTACTTATCGGAGCAAGTGATGAAGTCCTGAAAAAATGGGTTCAGCCTATGACTGAACAATTCCAACTCTGCGCTTACGCAGTTACTGAACCTGGCGCTGGTTCTGACGTTGCAGGTATCCGCACTACTGCAAGAAAGGTTGGAGACGAGTATATTATCAACGGTTCTAAGATGTGGATTACTAACGCGGGTTATGCGGATTGGTTCTTCGTTCTTACTAAGACCGATCCTGCTGCTGGTCACAAAGGTATCACAGGATTTATAGTTAGTTCCAAAACTCCTGGTGTGGTTGTAGGCAAAAAAGAATTGAACATGGGACAAAGATGTTCTGACACCAGAGGGATCACTTTCGAAGAAGTAAAAGTCCACAAAAGCCAAATGATCGGTAAAGAAGGCGACGGTTTCAAGATCGCAATGGGAGCATTCGATCATACTCGCCCTGGAGTTGCTACTGGAGCAGTTGGTGTTGCAAGAGCTGCTATGGAGCATGCATTAGAATATGCTAAAACTAGAACTGCATTTGGTAAACCTATCATTGAAAACCAAGCAATCTCTTTTATGATCGCTGAGATGGCGAGAGATATAGAAGCAGGAAGACTTCTTTGTCACCAAGCAGCTTGGTTGATCGATAACGGTTTTAGAAATACATACCAAGCTTCTATCGCTAAAGCATTCTGCGCGGATGCTTGTATGAGAATTACGACTGACGCAGTTCAAGTTTTAGGCGGCTACGGTTTTAACTCAGAGTATCCAGTTGAAAAACTGATGAGAGACGCTAAAATTTTCCAAATTTACGAAGGTACTTCTCAAATCCAAAGATTGATCATCTCTCGTTATCTTACAGAAGGTAAAGGGATAGAAGGACCGAACCTCTGAAGGAATTTTCCTTAACATACGAAGAATTCCTGGAGAAAACAAAATCTGGGAATCTGATCCCGGTTTTCAAACAAGTCTTCTTGGATTTGGAAACCCCGGTGTCTCTTTTTGCAAAATGGGGAGGCACTGAGGCCAAACATTCTTTTCTTCTAGAATCAGTAGAAGGTGGAGAGAATGTAGGTAGGAATTCCTTCCTAGGAAAAGATCCTTATAGACTTCTTTATGGAAAAAACGGTCTTTTCTATGTTTCCAAAAGAAAAGAACCTGAGACAGAAATAATTACCTACGATCCTTTATTCCTATTAGAATATTCCATGGGAGACGACAAATACGTTCCGGATCATAGACTCCCTTCTTTCCAAGGTGGAGCGGTTGGCTTTCTTTCCTTCGGCGCTGTTCGTTATTATGAAAATATTCCAGATACTAAGCCAGAAGATGAACCGGCACCGGATGCATATTTCGCGTTATACGATGAGATACTAGTAGTCGACCATGTAGATCGTCTTTTAAGGATCGTAGTAAACGCACGTCTTTCAGAATACAAAGATCCCAAAGCTTGTTATGAAGCTACATTAGAAAGAATTGATGCAATTGAAAAAGAGATCAGAGAAGGCGAACTTCCTGGTTGGGTAGCACATCCGGTTGAATCCAAGGAAAAGTTAGAATACACTCCTAATATTCCGGATGAGGATTATAAAAAAGCGGTTCAGAAAGCGAAGGAATATATTTACGCGGGAGATATTTTCCAAGTAGTTCCCTCCAGAAAGTTGGAATTCCGACCTGGTGTTCCTCCTTTCCAAGTTTATCGCGGATTAAGAACTGTAAATCCGAGTCCTTATATGTATTTCCTAAAGTTGGATGATATTTCCTTGGTAGGATCTTCTCCTGAGATCATGGTAAAATGTAAGGATAGAAAAACTTACTTAAGACCGATTGCAGGAACGAGACCAAGAGGAGCTAATCCGGAAGCGGACAGACTTTTAGAAGAGAATCTTTTAGCGGATCCTAAAGAGATAGCAGAACATATCATGCTAGTAGACCTAGGAAGAAATGACTTAGGTAGAGTTTGTGAAGCGGGAAGTGTTCGAGTAGAAGATTTTAAAATTATAGAAAAATATTCTCACGTTATGCATATTGTGAGCCAATGTTCCGGAATTTTAGAAGAAGGAAAATCGGTTTACGATCTTCTCCGCGCAACTCTTCCTGCAGGAACAGTTTCAGGCGCACCTAAGATCAGAGCTATGGAAATCATAGACGAACTGGAAAGGACCAGAAGAGGAATTTATTCCGGAGCCTTAGGCTATATTTCCTACCAAGGAGATACAGATATGGCAATCGTAATCCGCACCATCTCTTTTTACGGCGAGAAGGCATTCGTCCAAGCAGGTGGCGGAGTGGTTTACGATTCTTCTCCGGAAGGCGAATTAGAAGAGACCAAAAATAAAATGGCCGCATTACTCCGAGCAGTGGACTTCGCCAGGAACGGATTGAAAGGAGAATGGAATAGATGATCCTTCTCGTAGACAATTACGATTCTTTTACATACAATCTGTATCAGTATTTTTCGCAGATTGGCAATAAGGTAGAAGTTTTCAGAAATGATAAAATCGATCTGAACGAGATCAAAAGATTAGCTCCGAAAGGGATCATATTAAGTCCGGGGCCAGGACGTCCTGAGGATTCAGGAGTTTGTATTGATATTTTAAAAGAACTGGCAGGACAATTACCGATTTTAGGTGTATGTTTAGGTCACCAAGCCATTGGTCTTGTCCATGGCGGAAAGATCGTAAACGCTCCGACTATCATGCACGGAAAAGTAAGCTTGATAGAACATGACGGTAAGGATATCTATAAGTCCTTGCCTTCTCCATTTTTAGCTACTAGATATCATTCACTAGTGATCCAACCGGAAAGTCTTCCTGATGTTTTAGAGGTTTCCTCTAAGACCGAAGATGGAATTATTATGGGTGTGCGTCATAAAACAAAACCTCATTTATATGGAGTTCAATTCCATCCGGAGTCTATCATGACACAAAACGGTTTGGAATTGGTGAGAAACTTTTCGCGAATCGTTTCAGAAGCATAAACCAAATGAAAATTTTTTTCCGCTTAATGAGTTATTCAGTACGTTATAAGTACAGATTTTCATTAGGTATTGCGTTCGCTCTTCTAACTGCAGTCTTGAATGCAGTCTCCTTAACGTCTATCATTCCACTTTTCGATACAATGGCCGCGGATCCAAACACTCGCTTCCAATTCGAATTTACGGAAGCAGAACAAGAGATCATCACTAAAGAAGAATCCAATTTAGAGATCCGTTTAAATCCCGTAGAAAGGGCCAAGAAAGTTCTCATCGACGTTAAAAGATGGTCTAACGGACGTACTAAGTATATGGAACCTAAGGAAGTGGTTTGGGCAGTTTGTCTTTTGATCCTTCCTTTGTACGGACTAAAACTTATCACCTATCTCGCTTCTGTATATTGCCTTGCCACTGCAGGCTATTGGGCTGTCCGAGATATTCGGCAGGAATTATTCGAGAAGAACCAAATGCTTCCTCTTACGTTTTTCTTTAAGGAAAAAACGGGACTCTTGATGAGCAGGATCATCAACGATGTAGAAGTTGTAGCAGCGGTGATCTCTTCCAATTTTAGAGACGCAACGATCAACTTTTTCTATGTAATAACTCACCTATTAGTATTACTTTATCTGAATACGGAACTTCTTCTTATCGCGTGCGGGATCGTCCCTTTGGTCATTCTTCCTGTAACATTATTCACCAAAAAGATTACAAGATCCACGGAAAGATTCCAGGAGAAACTTGCGGACTTAAACGCGAATCTCCAAGAGATGATCTCGGGGATTAAAGTGATCCGTGTTTTCAATACCGAAAAATACGAGAAGGAAAAATTCCAGAAGATCAATCAGAACGTTTATCGTAGGAATTTTAAAGGGCAGTACTATCTTCAGATTGCGCCTAGTTTAGTTGAACTAACTTCTTCCTTAGTTGCGCTTGGATTTTTTGCATTAGGTGCAAGGTATATTCTCTCAGGAAATATTGGTTCTCCATTTACAGTGGGACAGTTCATGGTGTTCCTTCTGACATTACTGTTCCTTCTCCGCCCATTAACACAATTATCACAAATGGTGGGAAAAATTTCCCAAGCGATCATCGCAGGAAGAAGGATCTTCGAGATCATAGATCTGGAAACGGAAGATCATAGCGAAGAAGAAAAAGTAAAAGTAGAAAGAGTCACAAATTCCATCCAGTTCAAAGGGATCAACTTTGCATATCCAGGAACGAATGCAGAAGTCTTAAAAGATATCAACTTGAATGTGAAAGTGGGAGAAACAATCGCAATAGTGGGTGCAAGTGGTTGTGGTAAGTCGACGCTGATGGACTTAATTCCTAGATTTTTTGATCCGAGCGTTGGATCGATAGAGTTTGATGGACAGAATATCAAAGACCTTTCTCTTGCAGATCTTCGTAATAAGATCGGGATCGTAACTCAGGACATTTTTCTATTCCATGGAAAAGTCGCAGATAATATCGCTTATGGAAAACCTGGAGCCAGCAGAAAAGATGTTATTAGAGCTGCGAGGCTTGCTCACGCTCATGACTTCATCAAACAAATGGACAATGGATACGATAGTATTTTGGGAGTAAGAGGTTTAAATCTTTCAGGCGGACAGAGACAAAGACTTGTAATCGCAAGGGCTTTATTAAGAGATCCTGAAATTATGATCTTAGATGAAGCAACATCTGCATTAGACGCCGAGTCCGAAAGGCTGGTCAGCGATGCATTCCGAAGATTATTTGCAAACCGTACTACATTCGTGATCGCTCATAGACTTTCCACAATCAAAGACATTCCACGTATACTTGTTATGGACAATGGAAGGATTGTAGAAGAAGGAAATCATACTTCCCTAATGGAAATGAACGGTCTTTATAGGAAACTTACTGATAACCAATACGCTGGAGCGGGGATGCTGCCTTGAAACCATTAGTTCTTGTAGTGGACGACAACGATCGTTATGCTAATAATCTCAAAACTTATCTGCAGGAAAATGGATGCGAAGTCCTACGTGCTATAGATGCTTCCCAAGGTTGGGATCTTTATCTTGCGAATAAACATAAACTAAAAGCTATCATCACCGATATTACAATGGAAACCCAAACCTCGGGACTTTGGATGATTCGTAAGATCTATCAAGACGGATTCGAAGGAATTAAAGTAATCGCCACTACTGGATTTGATGTTTCCGGAGTAATGGCACTCAGCAAATATTTCCTTCCTTGGTTTGCCGGAGTGGAATATATGGTTCCTAAGGTTCCTTTAAAGAGGGGAGAAGTTATACTCCTCCCTACCAGTGGAGTCTTTTCCGATTTTTTAAGTAAGCTTAAGTCCTAAAGCCAAAGATTATATATTCTATTTTTATTATGTTCAGATACTGGAACCGTTTCCGGTTTTCCATTTCGCAAAATAGATGCCTTGCCATCTGATTCCAAATTCCAGAGCTTCCCTTGTAAAAACACATTGATCCCATTCTTAAATCCGGATCTAGCAGCTCTAGTTTCCAATGCATATTTTTTCCAAGCCTGCCCTTCCGTGATCCTTCCTATATCTTTTGGATCTACGTCGGCGGGATTTTTTTCCCCATTATATCCTGCCCAAGCCTGGTCCCAAACAGAAGTCTCTCCTCGATTTATATAAGAAGGGACCGCAATAAAATCTGCACCGGATACCTTCAAATTTGTGTAAGACTCGGGATACCAAGAATCTGCGCATACCAAAACTCCCATTCTTCCTGCAGGAGTGTCGATGACTGTTCCGGGTTTTAAATTGGAGTCTAAGAATGGCTTCTCTTCTTCCGTTAAAAATTTTTTGCGAATTGGCTCCCCCAGAACAAAACCATCTTTTCCAAATACAAAGCTCGTATTGAATAAAGAAGAAGGACCCAATATAATCTTTCCATTCTGAGCAGAAGGAGAAGGTAAAACGATTGAACCGGCCAATATAGTGACCTGGTATTTTAAAGCCAGAGCTGAGAAGGTACTCTCATAGATTTCCTTCATCTTTTCTGCCTTACTTTTAAATATAGCTGCTTGTATCTTATCATTCTCCTTGGAAGTCAGGAAATGATATAAGAAAGAAAAAGGATTTCGAAGTATAAAATAGATCATCCCGGATTGTAGATCAGTGGAAGTATATAAAGAGGATTTTTCACCAGAAACAACTAGCCAAGTGCCGTAATATTCCGGAAAAACGAAAATTGTCCGATTAGAGATCCAGCCAGACTTTTTTGCCGTTAGCAGATAAGACTCAGTCTTCTCCAAAAATCTTTTTTGATTCGAGTAATCTCCAGAAACCATAAAAGGTTCCACTCCAATTAAATTCCCTGCGCCAGAATCCTTACCGAAAGAGTACGAACTGATCTCAAAAGGTTTCTCTTCAGGAGAATTACCTAAAAAGGAATAAGCCCAGATCAAATATATACTCACAATCAACAGAATACCATAAAACGAATATCTTCGCATCAAATCCCCCTCTTTAACCAAATATTACTTTACATTTTGTTAATATATAATAAACAAACGTTCATTTATTTATCATCCATATGCTATAAAATAAATGATATCATACATCGATCAAACACTATTAACGAACAATTGTTAACTAACTCACTTAACTAACAAACGTTCATCAGCATAATATTTATACATTCATATTATAAATTAGGAAAATAGATATGTATGGCATTTGCTACATGTTTTAGAACAGCGTTCGCACATCACGATTTAGATTTTATTGTGCGTAAAAAATTTTTTTCTTGAAATCAAAACGTAAACTCTTCCATTTCAAATGAAATCTTAATAAACGAAAAATAAAAATGGAAGGGTCAATAAATGAAAACAAATTATTCAAGCGGAGCTTTGTCGTCTGAACAAGTATCACCTATCTTTAAAAATCTTTCCGCCCAATCAGCTAAAACATTTATAACCTTCGGTGGACAAGGAATAGATCCTATCCCTGAGTTACGTTCTTTCTATGAAGAAGGCCATTCGAATTCTGAATTCTGGCAAACAGTCTTTTCTTCTATTGAAGAAGAATGTAAGGCAATCAATAAAGACAGACTTATAGGAGCATTACCTTTAGGTTTTCATTTAAAGGATTGGCTGGATCAACCTGAACTGACTCCGGATCATTCTATCCTAAAGAATTGTTCTTATAGCATTCCTCTTATCTTTTTAGCCCAAGCTTCTGCTTTATACAGAGTGGTCCAAGATGAATCTAACTGGGAGACTTTGTTTAACGAAACTTCAGGTGTATTTGGCCATTCGCAAGGAGTGTATGCAGGATTCTTATTATCTTCTTCTCCCGATAAAACCACATTTTTGAAAAATTTGTCTCTAATACTCAGGAATCTTATTAGTTTAGGAATCCGAGTCCAAGAAGAATTTCCAATTTTAGAATTGGACGTTATAGCTAAAAGGCTTTTAAAACCCGATGAGATTGCCTCGCCAATGGCCGCCATTAAATCGGAAAGCGACAAATTGTTAACAGAGGAATTAGATAAATTTAATATAAATAGAAGTTCCGAAGATACTGTATATTTAGGATTGAAGAATGGACCAAAGGCAAGAGTAGTATGCGGATCTCCTGAGTCATTATTAGAGTTCAGAAGTTTCCTTTCAAATAATAACTTCCCCAATTTGGAATCTTGGGTATTTCTCAAAATTTCCGCTCCTTTTCATAGCCCACTATTAAGAAGAGTTCCTATACTTTTAGAAGAAGATGTCAAAAGAATTGGATTTAATCCAAAACAATCTGATCTAAAAATTCCGTTATACGATACTAGAGACGGAAGAGATCTGAGAACCGAATCTGATCTTGCACTTGCATTTTCCAGAATGGCAGTTGCGGAACTTCTGGATTGGGAAATCTGTTTAGGAAGTTTAGAAAGAGAAGAAGGTAAAATTTTACTAATCTCTTTCGGGCCAGGAGTTGACGCTGAAAAATTGTGCTCTCCTATCCTCAAAGGAAAATCCTACCTAGTTCGCAACTTAAGCAAATCCGAATCTTATAGATCCTTTACCAAAGAAATTAATTTAGAATTTCCTAAAGCATGGAAGGAATTCCAGCCAGAAACAGTAGAGCTACCAAATGGAAAGGTTTTCTTAAAAAACAGTTATTCGGTGTGGACAGGAAGATCTCCCGTCTTTGGGGGAGGTATGACTCCTTCTACTGTTGAACCGGCAATAGTAATCGCCGCCGCAAAAGGAGGACACCTGATCGAGTGGGCAGGCGGTGGGCAAGTAACAGAAGAGCTGTTTCGAAAAAGAATGGATGTCTTTCGAAAAGAATTACCTCCAGGTGTTGGAATAGTCATTAACCTTCTATACTTAGATGCTTATTTATGGAATCTTCAAGTTCCCTTAGTAAAGAAACTAAAGAGTGAAGGCGCCCCTATCGAAGGAGTTACTATTTCCGCTGGTATTCCTGAAACGGAAGAAGCAGTTAGAATATTAAAAGATTTTGAAGCTCACGGGATCTGGTTGAACTCATTCAAGCCTGGAACTCAAAAACAAATCCGACAAGTAATCTCTATCGCAAAACAAGTATCTGATTCAAAAATCCTAATGCAGATAGAAGGTGGAGCCGCAGGAGGACACCATAGCTGGGAAGATCTAGAAGAATTAGTGCGCTCTACTTATGGCGAGATCAGAGATTGTAAGAATATTGTCTTAGCAGTGGGCGGAGGAATTGCAGAACCTCAAGATTCTAAGTCTTGGCTATTCGGCACTTGGGCAGGAAAAAATGCTATGCCGGTTGACGCAGTATTCTTAGGGACCAGATTAATGGCCGCCAAGGAATGTGCTACATCAGAAAAAATTAAACAAGCTCTTGTTGATATCTCAGGCTCTGAAAATTGGAAGACCACTCAAGAAGGCAAAAACGCTGGTGGGGTAATCTCAGGAAGATCTGGACTCGGCGCTGATATTTATTATGCAGAAAACACTTGGACTAAACTTTCTTCACTCGCAGAAGAACTTACAAAAGGAAAAGAAACAGAGGAAGCCAAAAAAGCAGTTCTCTCTAAAAGGAAAGAACTAATCTCTCTTATCAATTCAACTGCAAAACCTTTCTTCGGAGATCTAGAAAAGATGAGTTATACTCAAATTCTTTCTAGATATTTAGAGTTGGTCTGCCCTGGACAGAGATTGATTTCTCCAGAAGAGAATTGGCCAGATCATCCTTTCATAGATAAAAGTTTCAGAAACAGATTTATAGAATTAGTGCAAAGATTCGAAGCTCGGATTTCAGAACCTTCACATCAAAAATCTATATTGGAAAATATAGATCATAACTTTGAGCCGAATGTTTTTCTAAAAGAATGGAATAGTAGATATAAGAATGCGGATACAATTCTTATCTTACCAGAAGATATAATCTTCTTCTTTGATGTTTGTAAAAGACCAGGTAAACCTGTAAATTTTATCCCCGTAATCGATGAGGATTTAGTAAAATGGATTCGCTCAGATTCACTTTGGTATTCTCATTGTGTTGATATTGAGCCGGATTCTTGCGCCTGGATCCCCGGTCCAAAAGCAATCAAAGGAATTCATAAGGCAAACGAACCAGTTTCTTCTATCTTCCAAAACTTTTTGCAAGTAAGTTTAGAAAATTCTAAGCCCAAAAAGATCTATTGGGAAGATCTGTTTGATTCAAATTTTCAAACGAAGAATGCTCTAAATTTTTTCTCGGAAGAACAAATCAGCAGTAATTCGATTAATATATTCGAAAATATTGATATATCACCAAACGATTGGCTATTAAGCTTAGCTGAATTAGGCAAAGGATTTCTGACTGCAGTTTTAAGATCCTCCAAAATCGGGAACAATTCATCAGACCTGAAATTATTCTTTGAACCAAGGATAGGTAGAAAATTTATTTGGGAAACCAGCAGCTCGGAAGAATTGTTACTGATCCAAGTTTTGGAAGAAAATAAACTAAAAGTAGAATTAAAACTTTCAGAAAAAGATTCTGCAGAACTCAAACTATTCTTCTATGATCCTAAGGATGGAAACGCTATCCCGTTCCAGAGAAAATTTAGCGCTGGAAAAATCTTAGGAGCATTTATTGAAGAAGACCTTTCCTTTAGAGAACAATCTGGTTTAGATCTATATTTAAAAACATGGGGAATGGATCAAAAAATTCTTCTGAATTCTACCAAGAATATTTCAGAAGAATTAGAATCGGAGATCATAATCGATAAGGAATCTATTCTAAATTTCAGAAAAGCAATCGGAGAATTAAGAAGAACAGATCTAAAATCCGATCCAAATCCCCCTTTAGGAATGAGTACCGCATTCGCCTGGAAGGTATTACTCTCCCCTTTATTTACATTAGAAAATAAGAATCTATTCAGACTTTTGCACTTCTCTCAAAATTTTCAATGGGAAAAGGAAGCAAATGAGTTAGTTCCAGGAGACAAACTAAAATCAAAAGCGAGACTTGCTAAAGTTAGAAAACTTGGCTCAAGCCAAGAAATTCAGATCTTGGGAGAAATTTCAAAAGACGGGAAGAAAGTCTGCTCTTTCCAAACTGGATTTTTAATCAAAGATGTTAATTCTAAATTCCAAGAATTCGATTCTTTACCTTTCGAAAAAACTGTATTAATCAAATCAGAAGCCGAATCTAATCTTCTAAATTCCATTCCTTGGATTTACAAAAAGGAAGATCAAGGAACGAACTCTGTCGGATTTAAATTAAAATTCACCTCAACAAATCGACTTGTTCTCTCTTTGGAAACAAATCAAGAACTTCATGCTATCGAAGGCAAGATCGAAAAAGTTTCGGGCTCTCATTCTGAAGAATGGGGAAAATTCAAATTAGAAGAGAAAACTGCTGTTGGAACTCAAACATCTTTTGATCGATTCTTCTCCAACCTGACAGAAGCAGATTCGGAAATCCCACTTACTAAGTCTTATAAGATCATATCAGAAACTTTTCATGCTCCTTCTGATATGAGCGAATATTCCGCGGCTTCTGGGGATACAAACCCGATCCATACTGATATTGATTTTGCAAAATTTGCTGGCTGGAAGGACAGGATTGTTCACGGACTTTGGACTTCCTCTAGAATAATTAAACAAATCGTAATGGATGTATGCCAAGGAGATCCTTCTAGACTAACCTCTTTCGAAGAAACTTTCGAAGCTCCGGTGTATTTAGGAGAAGAGCTACTATTAGAAGCAATCCACACTTCTCAAAAGAAAGGATCTCAGATCCTATCTGTTAGTTTAGAAAATAGAAATGGAGAGAGAAAATTAAGCGCTAAAGCGATCATCTCTCCGAAAAGAACAGGCTATGTATTTACAGGCCAAGGTTCTCAGTCCCAAGGAATGGGAATGAAACTTAGAGATGAATTTCCGGAAGCAAAAAATGTTTGGCAAAGAGCGGAGAACACTACAAGAGACGAGCTAGGCTTTTCTCTTTTAAAAATTGTACAAGAGAATCCCACTTCATTAAAAGTGGGAAAGAAAGTTTGGAATCATCCGAAAGGAGTTCTTCACCTCACCCAATTTACACAAGTTGCTTTGGTTACTAAGTCCATGGCCGATTGGGAAATCTTGAAAGAAAGAGGTTTCTTAGATTCCGAAGCTCCATTTGCAGGGCATTCTCTAGGTGAATTCTCTGCTCTTTCTGCCAGAGGATTTTTAGGATTAGAAAATGTCATCCGTATTGTGTATGGAAGAGGGCTTACTATGCAAAGCCTGGTCCCAAGAGACAAGGAAGGAAGAAGTCCCTTCGGAATGAGTGTTGTATTAGGAAATCGTCATGTTGGCTTAGATGAAGATACAATTCTTAAAGTTGTAAACCAAATAAAAGAAGAAACAGGTCTTCCTTTAGAAGTGGTCAACTTAAACATTCGAGACAAACAATATTCTGTGACCGGCGACCTTAAAGCTCTCACTGAAATGGAAAATCGTTTTAAAGAGATTGTAAGAGGTAAAAAAACCACAATCCGTCTAGAAGGAATAGATGTACCTTTTCATTCCAGAGTTTTAGTGAACGGAGTTGCAGAATTCAGAAAGACTCTAGAGGCGAATGTTCCTCAGATCTCCGGCTTCGAGGAATTAGATGGCAAGTATATTCCAAATCTGGTTGCAAAACCATTCTCGATTGATAAAGAATTTATAAAATACGTTTGGGAAACTTCAGGCAGTCCAGTCTTAGAAAAGGTTCTAAAAGAAAATCAAAAACTTTCTAACAAGGACCTCAGAAGAATTCTACTAATTGAATTACTTGCTTATCAATTTGCGATGCCTGTCCAATGGATCAAGACCCAGGACCAATTCTTTCAAGACCTAAAAGTTCGAAGATTGATCGATCTAGGAGCCAGAGGGGATCTTGCAGGCATGGCAAGGCAAACTCTGAGAGACGTTTCAGATCCTTCTTCCTTTGAAATTTTACATATAGAAGAAAATCGGAATATAGTATTTTCGGAATTAGAAGATTGCGAATCTGCAGAATTTTCCAAACTAAGAGAAGTCTCGGAACCCATTGTAGTAGAAACTTCAATCGAAAAAACAGTTATTAGAACTGCACCAACGCAAATCCAGGAAATCGTTCAAGAATCTCAACAATTCGGTGGAGAAGAAACATCTGTAAATCTCACCAAGAAAGATGCATTATTCGTATTACTTTCCTTGAAAGCGGGGATTCGACCTGAAGAAATTTCGGAAGATGAAAACATAGATACTCTTTTTGGAGGAAATTCATCTAAACGAAATCAAGTAATGGCAGACCTCGGTGCTGAGTTCAAAACCACAAGTTTAGATGGAGCTCACGAAAAGTCTTTAAAGGATTTAGTAAAATCTTTAGAAGAACAATCTGCTTACACACAACCGGGACCATATCTCAGAACTGCTTTCGAAGAAACTTTGAAGAAATTTTTTCCGCCTGATTTTGGTAGAACAGAAGTTTTCAAACATTTAAAAGAGGAAAGAGGTTTAAGCGCTTCCGGAATTTTTGCTGTCAGCATTTTTCTTCCTGTATACGTAAGAGAAGGAGATTCTTTACGTAAAGGAGCATTAAGCTCAATCGCATTAGGGTCTCGGATCGGAAATTCTAAAGATGCCTCCAAATGGTTAGATAAAGCAGTCGATCTATTTGCTCAATCTAAAGGAATACGGATCGGAAAACTTTCCGCAAATAATGCCGGATCAACTGGTGGAGCAAAAGTAGATGCGGCTGCCTTAGAAGAATTAGAACGAAAGTATTTTGGAACAGAAGGGATTTTCGGAAAGGCAATCAAAAACTTTCAATCCAAACTTTTAGGGGAAGATCCATTTGCAGAATTATTAATAAAGGACTTAACTACTCTCCAAGAAGCTAGGCAAAAAAGCCAAATAGAGTCTGCTCCTTCTTCTTTATTTGAAGAGAAGAAGATTGTTCGTTTTTCCAATTCGGAACAATGGGCTAAGAAAAAACTTCTTCAAGGTTTAACGAAACTTAGAGTCGGAAACGAAAGTAGTTTCAGTCGGGACGCAGAAAAGTATCTTTCAAATCATGCTAGTCCATTATTGTCTCAGGTTTTAAAATATTGGGACCAAATTCTGGAGAAAGACCAGCTCCAATTTCCAGAAGAAAGAAAAAGCATAGATTCCAAAAGAGAATATCTTAGATCGCTTTCTTCTAAATGGGACCAAAATAGAAAACCGATCTTCCAGGCGGCAAATTCAGTATTGCGTCCTAAATTAGAGATCTCGGAAGAGGGAAATTTAAACTTTAAAGAAGTTGAATATTCTACTGAATTAGAGGATTTCTTCCGAAACAAAATTTTAATCGGAACGAGTAAAGACCAAGGATCAAGCTGGAATAACGACTTAAAAGAAACTGAGTCTATTCTAAGTTCAATTTCATGCTCTTCTAAAGAAGGAATTTCTTTCTCCGGATTGAAAGTTTTAGTCACAGGTGGAGGCCCGAACTCAATCGCATTAGAGACAGTTTTTGTTCTGCTTTCTGGTGGGGCTGATATTATTCTAACAACAACTTCTTATTCTTCTGAAAAAGTTAAGTTCTATAAAAGGATATTTCAAAAATACGGAGCAAAAGGTTCTTCTCTTACATTAGTTCCTTTCTCTCAAGGATCATTCGAAGACATACGTTCCTTATCTGAATGGTTGGTCCAAAAAGATTGGGAACCGGATGTTTTACTTCCATTCGGCGCAGTAGGAGAAGAAAATACAGGATCACAATTAGATGATTCTTCTTTAACATCTTTGAGAGTCATGTTGCTTGGTGTGGAAAAGTTAATAGGCACTCTTGGAAGAGTAAAGAATACACCGACGGAAACTTCTCCGCTCCATGTAATTCTTCCGCTTTCGCCGAATCATGGTATCTTTGGAAGAGATGGAATGTATGCAGAAACTAAATTAGGTCTCGAGACTTTGTTCCGTAAAAAATTCTCCGAAGAAGATGATTGGGGAAAACATACAAGGATCCACGGCTGCGTAATCGGTTGGGTAAGAGGAACGGGCCTCATGGAAGCAAATGATCTTGTTGCGGAAGGTTTAGAAAAAAATTCAGGAGTGCTCACATTTTCCAGAAGAGAGATGGGACTTCTTTTAGGGAATCTAATCCACAATTGCGTATTCCATTCTACTGAACAGATCACTAAGGCGAATTTTACTGGCGGTTTGGACTCCCAAACTGATCTGGGAAAAACATTAGGAAAGATTCGTGCAAACATTCTTTCAGAAGCAAAAATCAAAAAGGAAACCTTCGCTCTTAAGAATACTATTTTATTAGAAAAACGTGAAATTATCCCAAGAGAATACTTACCTAAGGAAGTGTACAAATATCCTTCTATCCCTTCTCAAGCGAAACTGGATGAAATTGGACATTTAAAAGAATTAGATTTAACTCAAACTATTTGTGTGGTTGGTTTTGCAGAACTCGGACCCGCAGGTAGCTCAATGACCAGATGGGAATTGGAAAAATCAGGAACACTTTCTTTAGAAGCAGCACTCGAACTTGCTTGGATGATGGGTTTTATCAAATACCAAGCTGCAGATAAAGGCAGAAGTTGGACTGATTCTGAAACCGGCGAAGCTGTTGCAGAATGGGAAATCAAATCCAAATACGAAGAAAGAATATTAGCAAATGCGGGAATCAGGATCATCGATAAGGAATCGGCTGGCTTCGACCCATCTACGTTATTCTCCTTTGTAGATGTGGTCTTGGAAGAGGACTTCTTCATTCCTGTTTCTAACTCAAAAGAAGCGGAAGAATTTAAGAACGCAGAGCCGGAAGCTACAGAGATCTATCATGATTCCGAAAAAGACAAATGGTTCGTAAGAAGAAAGAAAGGAAGCACCATCAAGGCCAGAAAGGCATCTGACTTTAACAGAAAGGTTGCAGGTCTGATTCCGAAAGGTTGGGATCCGGCGAAATACGGATTAACAAAAGATATAACGGCTCAAGTAGATCCTATCACAGTTTATAATCTATATTGTACATGCGAAGCATTCTTACGTTCTGGAATGGAACCAATGGAATTGTATAGATTCCTGCATCCAGGACTTGTAGGCTCTACAGTGGGTTCAGGCATGGGAGGAATGGGCAAACTTAAAAGAATGTTCCATGACTTCTTACTTGGAAAGGAAAGGCAGCATGATGCATTGCAAGAGTCATTGATCAACGTTACGACAGCATGGGCGCTCACATCTTATGTAGGAGGATATGGGCCCGTTCAAACTCCGGTCGCAGCCTGCGCCACAGCAGGAATATCTTTGGAGATGGCGGCGAGCTTAATCAAAGAAGGAAAAGCAGGCTTTATGTTAGCCGGAGCCTTCGACGATTTTGCTATGGAAAGTTTGGTTGGATTCGGAGACATGCAAGCTACTGCAAGCAGCGTAGAAATGTTGGAACAAGGAATCGATCCGAAAGGAATGTGCCGTCCGAATGATATCCGAAGAGGTGGATTCGTAGAGGCACAAGGTGGAGGAGTTGTTCTACTCGCAAGGGCCGACTTGGCTCTTGAAGCGGGACTTCCTGTTTATGGAATTTTAGCGTATGCTGGTTCTAAAACAGATGGAATCCAAGCTTCTATTCCTGCGCCTGGGCTCGGACTTTTATCCTTAGGTGCAGAATCCGAAAAAGAGAAATCTCCTTTAAGAAAGGTATTATCCACTTTCGGATTAACAGCTGACGATATTGGCGTCGCTTACAAGCACGATACTTCTACAAAAGCAAACGATAAGAATGAAAACAAACTTTTGTATAATTTATTATCTAAGTTAGGGCGGACCCCAGGAAATCTATTGCCTGTAGTTTCTCAAAAATCTCTTACGGGACATTCCAAAGGTGGAGCTGCTGCTTGGCAGACCATCGGAATCTTACAAACTTTGGAAGAAGGTATTATAACCGGAAACCGAAACCTGGAAGAAGTGGATCCAGACATGAACGATTATGAGTTCATAACTTTTACAGATGAAAGTATTCCATTCGGTAAACATAATATTAAGGCGGGAATGTTAACTACCTTAGGTTTCGGACATGTGGGAGCGCTTTGTCTTTTCGTTCATTCCGATTATTTCTTAGCTGCTCTAACCCCAGTGCAAAGAGAAACTTATCTGAAATTAAGAAGAAAAAGGGAAATTACTAATCGAAACAGATACCATGAAGTCAGGATGGGCATAGGAAAACCTTTGTATGAAAGACATACTAAGTCCTATTTCCAAGAAGAAGAAATTAGCATTCTCTTAAACGCAAACTACAGATCTAAACAAGAAGAGAAAAAATGAAATTAGAATCACAAACTCTTCCAAATTTCGAATCTGTCACAAATCCTTATGCTTCCGTAGGAGTGGATCTTACTTTCATTCCGGAGTTCAAGGAAAGTCTGCAGGATAAGGCAACCTTCTTTTTTAAAATCACTTTTACGGATTGGGAATGGAAGAAGGGACAAACAAAACCTGAAAATCAAAGAGCGAGTTTTTTCGCGGGAAGATATGCCGCAAAAGAAGCGCTCATAAAGGCATTGGATGGATATCGTTTATTCCAAAAACCTGATCTAAACGTAAACTATTCAGAGATAGAAATACGTAACGACGATTATGGCCGCCCTTATTTTCGTTTTTACGGAAATTTTGAAACATATCTAAACAACTTAAAGCCAAACTCAATTAGACTGAGCATCAGCCATACGGGGGATTATGCATTTTCCGAAGTCCTCCTGATATTTTAGGAGAAAGCGAATGATACCCACAAGAAAACCAGAGCCAGATTCATTTACCCAAGGAATATTAAGTATTCCTGAAATAGATTCCGTAATAAGAGAATTAAAAACCTTAAACCCAGGCCGTTCCGAAAAGAAAGAAAGCTTACCAGAAAGAAAAGGAATCTTAAAAAAAGTACTGATCGCGAATAGAGGAGAAATCGCGAAAAGATTCTTTTTAGCATTAAGAGAAGAAGGTATCCGTTCCGTTGCAGTAGTAACAGACCCAGACAGAGAACAATCCTGGTATGAATCCGCAGACGAGATCATATATATAGGAAGTTCTGAAAAATATACAAATTCTCAGACAATTATAGCAGCCGCCCTACTTTCCGACGCAAATGCAGTATATCCTGGATATGGATTTTTGTCAGAAGACTTCAAATTCGTAGAATCTTTAGAAGAAGCTTCCCTCATATATAATAAGAATATAATATTCATGGGGCCAAAAGCATCCGTGATGAGAAAAGTTGGGAACAAGCTGGATGCGAGGAAATTAGCGTTGGAAAACGGGATCCCACTTCTATTAGGAAGCGGACCAATCACAGGTGGCGAAGAAATCGCAATTAAAGAAGCAGAGAGAATCGGCTATCCAATCATGATCAAGCTGGATAGCGGTGGCGGCGGAAAAGGAATGGTCATCGTGCGAAATTCCAAAGAGCTTCTTCCGGCAATAGAAAGTGCTGTTCGGATCGGACTTCAATCTTATGGAAACGGGACCTTCTTCTTTGAAAAATATGTAGAAAGACCTGCTCACTTTGAAGTTCAAATTTTCAACTCCACTGCAGTTGGAATCCGAAAATGCGCAGTACAAAGAAGAAATCAAAAAGTCGTGGAAGAAAGTGGAGAAACTTTCTTAGACGATAGAACCTTATTACAATTATTATCTTCTGCTGAAAAAATAGCTCATATCTCCGGGTACTCAGAAGGATGCGCCGCAGGTACTGTGGAATTCCTACTAGATTGTGAAACCGGTAATTTTGGATTTTTAGAAATGAATACCAGATTGCAGGTAGAATATCCTGTAACTGATCAATCCCTCGGGATCGATTTGGCCAAATGGCAAATTTTGTTCTTCGACGGAAGAGAACAAGAGATTCCTTACGACTCAGTAATCAGAAGAAGATTCTCCGATAGAAATCATTCCATCCAATGCAGGATCTACGCAGAAGATCCATTTCAAAACTATTCTCCTTCTCCAGGAAAAATAAAAGATCTAGAGCTACCTACATTCAACGGAGTACGTTGCGATTTCGGATTCAGAAAAGGCGATAGAGTTCTAGGTGATTACGATCCAATGATCGGAAAACTGATCACTACAGGAACAACCAGAGAAGAAGCTCTACTTAGAATGGAAAGAGCACTTTCCGATCTGTATATCAGAGGTATCACCACAAATATTGAACAATTGATCAAACTCATAAGACACGATCTATTTCGTTCAGGAGAATATGATAATTTAATTTTATCTAATAATGAAGATCTCACAAAAGTAGAAAAAGAATCGGAAGAAGAAGGGGCAATTATCTGCTCACTCGCTGAATCAGTTTTTATAACAGAAAATGATCTGAAAAGATCTTTTAGGGATAGAGATCTTCCGAAGCTACTTCATTCTCAAGAATCTGAATATTCTCTTTATGAATTTGAATTGAAAACGGAAACAAAAACCTATAAGACTCGTCTATTCCGCACTTCTATTTCTAACTACAGAATTTTGGTAAATGGAAAAGATTTCGGAACTATCGGAGTTTCCGTCCGAGGAGAATTAGGAGAAGAATATTTAATAGAATTTGAAGGAAGAACAATTCCTGTCAGAGTGGATCGTAGACCTTCTTTTCACTTAGTAAGATTTCCTGATCAACAAGGAAAACTCAGATATGTCCGATTTTCGATTCTATCCAAAGATAAAAAGAATAATACATCCAACGAAGGTATATTACGTTCTCCTTTCCAAGGAACATTCGTAAAGATCTGTAATAATCCTCAAACAAATGAGACATGGAAAGAAGGAGAAATCATCCAAGAAGGAGATCCAATATTAGTCATTTCCGCAATGAAAATGGAGACGGTTCTTGCAGCACCTGTTGGCGGAAAATTGGGATACCTATTAGAACACGGAGATAGGAGCAAATTAGTTAGAGGAATGACTGCTTCCGGAATGGTTCTGGGGAAAGGTTTAAGTGAAGGAGAAATTCTAGCGAAGATAGAAACAGAACAAATCTCCGAAATAAAAAAAGAATTAGAAAACCATAATGCGTCAAGAGGCTCCATTTGGGAGATCTGGCCTTCTATCGAGACGGATACAGAATTGGAACTTCCGCTCAATCAAAAAACATTTGGGTCCGATCTGAGAACCCTATTGAAGTCCTGGATATTAGGAACTTTTAGAGAACAAGATGCAATAGAAAAGATAGATTCAATACTTTCTAATTTCGAGTTCGCCAAACTTTCGGATTCTGAAAATCGTCAATGGGCAAACTTCTATATAGAAATTTTGAAATTCCACGTACTCGTGCGAAGAATATTCTCCTCAGATCCTGGAACAAAATTTTCTCATTATGGAGAAATTCAAAGAGCACTTTCTGAATGGGATACAGAAGGATACAACCCGCCTAAAACCACGAAAAAACTTTTATCGAATGCATTTCATTATTATGGAATAAAACCTTGGAACTCTCTCCGTAGAACCAAGAGTCAAAAAGATGTATTTATATTTTTAGTAAAAGCTTATGCAAACCTTAGAGAAGGAAAAGAGCTTATTGCCAAACTTTTGGAAGTACTTTCTATCTACGCTCCTCCTACTCCTTCCATAGATCTTGCATTGAACGGGGTCTTGTATCTAGAAGAAAGAGAGAAGGAAAGTTCTCTCGAAAAAACAGTCAGACGAATATTAAACTCCAGAGGAAATCGTCCCCAAAAATTTAAAGGAGGGGATGCAACAATTTCAAGAACGCATGTATTCGATTATGTACGCTTTTTGAAATCACCTTGGTCTTCTGTCTCGGAAGAAAGATCTGAAATTTTGGAAGAAAAATTCAAAAGATCATTTTCAGAAGACTTACCGTTGCTCCCAGAAAACTTTGATGAGTCTCTCACTTCACAAATAAGAAAGAAACTGGAATATTGGCAAACTCAAGGAAGTATCAAAAGATTATTCTCTCCTACCCCGGGGCATTTTTTGTATTTCTTAGACACCGGAAAAGAAAAACAATATGTGCTCTTCTCCACTCTAAGTGCTAAACCTGAAAGTGAAACCTCAAGGTTCGATTTGGAGACTACCGCGAAAATTGGAGCTTGCATATTACAAGGCTCACAAATATTCAAAAAACTAGATATTTTTAGGTTAGAAGTACTTGTTTCAGGATTTAAGGTAAAATTCGATCCTGGCTCCAATCAAGAAGATGTATTCAATTATAATAATATAATGGAATCTGCGGGATCGGTTCTGCGATTCTTTTTACATGGATTGTATAGCCAATTCACAATGGACTTTCTTCCCGAAAACACGGAAAAGACAGTCACTCTTTCCTTCTTCTTTAAGGATGGAAAGTTAAGAATGGACATTGCCCATCCTAACGATCCGAGATTCCCATATTGCACTGGAACAGATCCAAAAGATCTATCAGTTTTTCAAAAAGGAAAATGGCCTTTAGAATGTTGGGTTTCAGAAGTATTTGATACAGCTTCCGCAAAAGAGATCACGGTCCCGGGAATAGACGGTCTTCTTAGAAAAAATCCCAAAACAGGTAAAGATGAGGTCTATAATCCTGGAGCAAAAATATTCGAAGGAAAGATCGGCGGAAAACCTGCATTATGTTTTTTTAAAGATTCCAGAGTAGCGGGAGGAGCTACAGGAGATATAGAAGGAAGAAAATATATAGCCGCCGCATACTATGCTTATCGTAAAGATCTTCCTTTGTATGTCTGGAACGACGGAGCCGGAGCGAATATTAAAGAAGGAATGGTTTCATTAAACAGAGCCGCAGAAGGGTTTTTTATGAATTCGCTTTTAAGTGCAGGCACCCAAGCATCAGAATTTAGAGCAGCAATCGAATCACATTCAGATCCTATCCTAAAAGAAGTATGCTCAGAAACCGAAAATAAATACGGATCAGAATTCAGAAAATACAACGCAGAAGACAAGCCCAATCGTTGTTTTACTGTCGCGGTCGGCACAGGCTCTTCTACCGGATTGGATGTTTACGGTTCTTCTCAAGCATCTTTACAAGTACTTTTGAATGAAGATGAGTCTTATCGAGTTCTAACAGGCTCATCAGTAATCGAATCAGTGACTGGTGAAAAGTTCACCAATTACGAGATTGGCGGTGCTAAAATTATGGGCCAGGCAACGGGTACCGTTGATTTTGTAGCCAACGATAAGATCCAACTCATTTGGATCGTCAGGAGGATCCAGGATTCTCTATTAGGATGTAAACTTCTTTCAAAAGAAAGGAGCCAACGATTCTCATCAGAAAATTGGAATGTTTTAGATGAGAACGAGCTCATTCACCATTCTGAAAGCGGATTTATCTTACCAATCAAAGAAAACTATTCAGGTTCCGGATCTTTAGTTTCAGGATTCATTCGATTGGGACAATCCTCAGTTCTTTCTATGGGGCCCAGAACGAACGATGGATTTCATTCTCTCCCGTGTATAATTAAAGCGAAAGAGTCCGTTCGGATCGCAGAAAAAACAGGGGCAAGCTTACTTCTGGTCTACGGAAGCAAATGGTTCAGAAGCTCTCATTTAGATGATTATGATTCATTAAGACCAAGAAGAGATTTCCAGAAATCATTACAGAACTTTAAAGGTGCCTGCTTACATTTTGTAAAGAATCCGGAAGGTCTTAGAGTCTCAGAACTCACTTCAAGTGCAGATGTATGGCTGCTTTTAGAACCGAATGAAAAAAGTAAAGCTTCTACCCATAAAGAATTTTCTAATAAAAAAAGATGGGCTACGTTCACTGCAAAAAATGAATCTGAAGCTTATAAAATTATTAAAAAATTCTTTCATTTGTTGAATCATAGAAGGACCGAAAATTTCTCTCCAAACAAAGCTGAAATTAAACTTCCTATCGAAATCACTGTATCTTACGATATGAAAGAAGAGATCGTTCAGAAAATTTTGGATGAGGATACTTTCTTAGAATTCGGAGAATGGGACCCTGGTTCAAGTTTGATCACTGGGCTTGGAAGAATACAAGGAAGAACAGTTGCAATCATCGCAGATCAACCTAAAGGTGGTGGCTCTCCCGATGCTCCAGGCACTGAAAAATTCAGAGTATTTACTGAATTTGCAAATAAACATTCCTTACCTTTATTAATGATTTCTGATGCTCCAGGTTTCGTTCCAGGCACAAAACAAGAAAGAGCAAGGATACAACAAATCGGTGGAGAATCGTTGGATGTAAATATTCTTTCTGATATTCCAGTAGTTTCTATTGTATTAAGACAGAATTACGGAGGAAGACAGATCCATGCGTTCAGCGGATTTTTAAGACCTGGGATCGCATATTATTCCTTAGCAGAAGCAACCTTAGCTGTAATGGGAGGAAATTCCGCATTCGATCTATTCCAAGGAGCAAAAGTTTCTGCCCTCAGAAAAGAAGGAAATATCAAAGAAATTGAATCTATTCAAAAAGAATTTTTCGAATCTTTTACTAAAAAGTCCAGAGCTGATTTTGATGCAAAGAACACTGGAGTTTTAGACGGAACCTTCGGATCTCTTTCAGAATTGAGAGAAGTCCTCAAAACAGGTTTAGAAGAGGCAGATCTCAAACTTTCCAGCTGGAAAAAAAATAGGAATAAATTCTCCAATGGTGAAGTATATCGAAATCTTTCTACCAATGGAGAAGATTGGAAAGATTTGATCCTTCCTTAGACTGAAAGAATTCCGTTTGTAGTGAATCCTACAAACGGAGCCAACTAAAAGCTTCAGCTTAACGGGAATCTCTATCTCTTTCGAATCGCAATCATCGCAATATCGTCAGAAAGTTTAGAGAATCCTGTCGCACTCAAATCCTGCTGAGTGTGAGATTCCACATCCGTAACGATAGTCTTGATCAATTCTTCAGGACGTTTTTCTCCGTTTGCGTGTAGAAGTTTCGCGAGTCTTTCTCTGGTATACATATCAGAGTTAGGACTTCTCGCCTCATCCAAACCGTCCGTATACTCGAAGAAAATATCTCCGGAATCCAAAGTTAATGCTCTTTTTTCTATCGTAGTTTCAAAGAACGAATTTTCATCCATACCTATCGGCAAACCGCCTGCAGGAAGTTCTTTGATCTTTCCATCGGAAGCGTCAAAGAACAAAGGTTTCATATGACCCGCAGAAATATATTCCAATCTAGAAGTATTAGAATCGAAGATCGCTAAGAAGAATGTAATAAAAATATGATCCGGAGTATCTTCATATAGATAACCATTCGCTTCTAGTAAAATCCTCTTCAGATCTCTTTCTCCTTTACGAAGAATTGCGCGGATTTGAGCCCTAAAAAGAGCCATCACAATCGCAGGACCTACACCGTGATTGGAAACATCACCGATACAGATCGCAATCTTTCCTCCACCTAATTCAATAAAATCGTAATAGTCCCCACCTACTCCTGTCATCGCCTTGTAGAACGCACCGAATTCCACATAGTCATTCAAACTAGAAGGAAGTTTTTCTGGAAGAAGGCGCTTCTGGATCTCTTCAGCTGCAAGAAGTTCTCCTTTCATTTCTTCTCTTTCTTTTAATCCGTGGACCATGTCATTTAGAGATTCACTTAAGATTCCAATCTCATCGTAGCCCGAAGGAGGAAACTCCACATTCAGGTTACCTTCCCCAATCGATTCAGCATTTTTACTAATAACTCTGATCCGTCGAACCACAAACCAAGCTAAACCATAAGCCAAAAGAATAGCAATGGTCCCAATAATCCCGGTGTATCGGATCATCTCTTCGCGGTTGGATTTCATTTGGCGGACACCTTCTGTCCTATCTATTAGAATAATATTATATCCCAATAAGTCTTTCCGGAGAAGGTCATAAACCAATCCTTTTCCTTCCTCTTCTCCCGGAGCCACAAGAGGAGTAGAATCCAAAGTCCACATTACCTCTTCCGCTTCGCTTCTGCTTCGAACTAGAATCCCTGAATCCCAGGCGATTCCCTTAGGAGTTTTAGGAAGTTCCGTTTCTGAATTTCCGGAAAGGATCCATTCTCTCAAAAGTCTCCATTTGATCTTAACAGACTTTCTTTCATTTTCGTCTTTATAATATCTTCTGATACCAGCCGGCCCCGTTTTAAAAGGGATAAAAGTAAAGTCTTCGAGTGCAGCTTCTCTTAAACCGAAAAATGCATCTTCTGCCTTACGCTCGTAGGAGTTCCCCCAGTCGCCTTTAGTGGATTCCAAGCGAATTAAAGAATCCTTATATTCTTCTTCCTGAGATTCTAAGACTCTGATCTTCTCCTGGATTTCTTCCGGAGAAGTTTTATTCTCTCCTTCTTTCGTAGGGAATTTTAACATCTTCTCCCATTCCAAAATTTCTTTGGAAGTGCTTGCAATCTTGTCTTTTAAAGATTTATGATCATCATTCCATTTTTTTTCATTCTTCTCAAATACAGAACTGTAAGGCTGTAATTGCTCTAACTTAGTATCTCTTTTTTTGAGCATCTGTCTATAAGCAAGAGCCAGATTTTTGAATTCTTTATCAGAAGAAGGTTTGGCCTTTCCGTCCTTACGGAGTTCCGACATTCTAGTTTTCAATCTTTGTGAAATCTCTGCGATTTCCACGGAAATTTTTCTATCTTCCTCCAGATACTTTGCCCAATCTTTAGGATTCTCCACGATCTCCTCAGCCATAGACCTGGATCTTTCTGCAGTACTTGGGTTTCTAAAAACAGGACGGTATACAACTTCGTATTGCCTTCCACCCACCTCGTAACTTTCAGGTTCTGATTTATTTTGGATTACTTCCAAAACATCCGTATCTCCAAAAAGGCCTTTTCGACTTTCAATAAAGTCTGCTTGTGCTAATAATTTTTTCCCAGTCTCCGAACTTTGTGAAAAGAGCAAACCTGTATCTAAGGTTTCTTTTCCAACTCTATCATATGCTAAAATTCTAATTTTATCAGGAAGAAGTCCTAAAGATGAAATTCTATCCTTAAAGGAACCTCTAAAGAAATTTTGAAGCGCCTTTGTTAACGATGTCTCTCCAGATGCCGCCTTTTTCTCTCCATCCGGAATGGCTTTTTCAGCAGATTTTCGCTCTTTCTCCAATTTATCCTTATCTGTGAGATAAGTCTTTTTATTCTTAGCGTCCAGATCAGGTTTGGCTAACTCAGTCTCCAAAAACTTAAGCTCTTCAGTAATCTCTTCGACTCTAATCTTAGAAGTTTCTGCACTGATACGAGCAAGTGCTGTCTTCTCTGCGATAGATCTAATCCTTTCATAAACTGGAGCGTCAATTGGAGCTCCATTCTCTTTTCTTAATTCGTTACGAACTTTTGATTCAAATTCTTGGATCTCTTTTTCGGAAAGATATTTTGTAAAATAAGTATCTACAGATTTATAAACATTTCCTCTTTTAACGTTAAGACCGATAGATTGACCAAATGATTTTAATGCTCCGAAAAATCCGCCTTCCTTCTGAACAACTGTCCTTTTGAATTTGCTGAGCTGTTTTTTCTTTTCCTTCACACGAACTTTGAACTCTTCGATCAAGATCATACTTCTACTTAAGTTTTCCAGATCCAAAACAACTGAATTCACGTATTCCAAAGGAGCTTTTAATTCAGATTCAAGTTTCTCTTCTAAAGCTTTTGTCTGTTGTGAATAATGGATTATAGAAGTGAAACCTAGTATGGAGATTACCAATGCGGCTGTGAAAAAGGATAGTTTTGCCCGAATTCCGGGAAGAACCGCTCTCAGGAATTTGTTTTTAGTCATCTTATTATCTCGTATGGATCAGAGTGAGTTTGTTGCGTGGGGGGTTCTTTAGGCGCTGGTAACGTACGACCATTATCTTTTTAATGGAACGTAATCCAAAACCTCCATCAGCCCCGCTATCGTATAATTCCTTCCAGGTTTCGCTTTTTTCTTTGGTGGGATCGAAAGGAATGCCTTGGTCCAGGATAGAAAACTTCCAGCTTCCTTTATTTTTTTTCATTCTTAATTCAATTTTAGAAGTATCCGGTTCAGCAAATCCATGCTCTATTACGTTAGTCATAGCTTCATCCAGGCAGAATACTATCCTGCCTTTGACTATATCTGAACATTCCTCTCCTAGAAATTCGCGGACCTCTCCACGAATTTTAGAAAGTTCGTCCAGATCAACGGAGTAATATAGGATTTTTTCCGGAGAGAAATCCATGAAAGGATTTAGACTCCGCCTAACGCATCATTTAAAGAAGGAAATACTCTCACTTTTTTAGTGAAATACATTAATTCCATCGTATCTTTTACTTCTTTTTTAAGGCTGCAGAAAACTATTTCTCCCGATTTTTCCTTCAGGAATTTTTGGATAGAGTTCAATACGCCTATCCCTGCAGACGCAATGTAAGTAAGAGCGGAACAATCGCAAATAATCGTTTTGATCCCGTTCCCTACTGCTGCTTCCAATTTAATTTTCAAATCTGGAGCAGTCTTAGCATCAATCTCACCTGCGACTGTTAGGATCAATTTGCTTCCGTCTACTTTTTCATTAAATGTGAGGTTCGCCATTTATACGCCCTTCCTTAATTCTTTCATTAAATCCTTCGCTTGGATGATTCCATATAATTTTCTTTCTAAGGAGTCTATCTCATAGTAATATTTTGTATTGGGGTCACCTTCGAAAATATGAGCGTATTTTCGAATACCTTGGATTGCCTTCTTAGCATTTCCTTCTAATATACCCTTTGTTATGGAAAAGTAAAGTTCGATAGCCATAGAATCTCTTAAAGTTTCTTTAAATCCGGCTTCACGTTTTCCTAATGCGTCCAAAAGATTCTCCACCTCTTGTTCGCTATATGTCTCCGAGTCGCTGTAGTTAATTATATATCTGGAAAGTAGTTTTTTACAACGAACTAGATTATTGACCTTTGCGGCGGAAAGGATTTGCTGATACAAAGTATGGACCTCTGTATCCAAATAAACCTTCTGCCTGGTCCCATCCAATTTTACTGGCTCAAAGGCGGATTTTAATTCTTCTTTCGAAAAATTCTTAATGGAGTCTTCAAATAGTTTTTCGTTATTACTGCTGGTTACTTTCTCGAATTCTTTTAAAGGTTTTTCTAATACAGCAATAAATTCTAAGGCTTCTGGAGAAACAGAGATACTCCCTGACTCTTGGATCTTTTCCAAAAAGAAAATACAAGAGTCACCTAAAGCGGAAAGACTTTCTATAATCGCCTGAGAAATCAAACGTTTACATTGGTGAGGAATAGTATGTGAATAGGAAGGATTATTGGAATCCTCTTGGATTTTATCTATCATCTTGCTTGCCGCAAGTGCAGAATGGGATTTTTCCTTTTCCCATCCCGCGTAGATAAAAGGATCGTATAGATATTTTTTAAAATTCTTTTTGCCGGACATGGCAAGAAGTCGGATGATTTTTACAAGTTCCTGTGCGAGATCCGAAGGGATCGATGTTCTTTTTTCGGCCATATTCCCAGGTCAGAATCATTTTATAAGCTATCAAAAAAGCATAGCAAATTCCGAAATTCGAATAGAATCCCGTAAGTTATATAGGACATAAAATGGATTTCAGAATTGTAATATTAGGTTTTTAGGCGACTCCTCTCTTCGCTCGGACTGGGCTCTGCCCCTCCGGATGATAAAATCCTAGAAGAAACTGCGCTTATGATCGGAAGATATTTGGAGATTTCTTAATTTCTTAGACCAATCCGCTTTCGAATTATCTGACCTTAAGTCGATTCAATACTAATCTTAATAACATCTGCAAGATTTCTAAATTCATCTACAATTTTTAGAATATCAAAATCTCTAGGCATCGCAATCGTCAGTTTGATCTGAGCATTTTTCGCTTGATAATCCTGCATAAACGATTCTGAAACCAATCTTAACTTATTTCTCAATAATAACTCTTTAAACCCTTTTCGGTGGAATTTTTTCTGCTTTAGGTCCAAGATCAAAACCTTATATTCGTATTTCCCAAAATACCTTTCTTCGACTAGATCGAATAGGACGAGAATGATCAATGTAGCAATAGTAGTCAAAAATGCTGCATAGTATAAACCGGCACCAACAAGTAAACCGATCGCAGACACAATCCAGATAGAAGCGGCAGTATTTAATCCTTTCACAGTTAGTCCGAACTTCATGATCGCACCCGCGCATAAAAATCCAACCCCTGAAACCACTTGAGCCGCAATCCTAGAAGGATCTCCTCCCACTACTGAATAAAATTCCGGAATAAAAATAGATAATAACATCAAAACTGTAGAGGCAAGGCCGATCAGAATATGGGTCCTAAAACCGGCCCCATGATTTTTGCCTTCTCTATTCCAGCCTACTGCTCCAGCAAAGAGAATGATTAAAGCCACCCGAATACTTACCGTGATGGTATCGATCGTTTTAGAATCCAAAATGGTTAGAAATTCCTGCATAATCCAAGGAATGATCTAAGGTTTCAGTCGGTAAACTTCTTTTAGAAAATCCGGATCTCTACTTAACAAAGCAGACATGCGAATCTTATCCCATCTCAAAGGATTGCCTTCCTTGTCCAAAGCAGTCCCCCCTGCTTCTTCCAATGCAAGAACTCCAGCAGCAAAGTCCCAAATCTTGGCTCCGCTTAAGTTCATGAATAAATCCGTTTTTCCCTCTAATAATTCTAAAAATCCTGCTCCCGTCGCGGCTAAGGCACGAGTGGCCAAAGTGTTTTTAACTGCATTTGCGATCCAACGATAGTCCTCATCTTGGAAAGTATTATTGATTTCAAGAGAAAGTACAGAACGATCCAAACTTCCTCCTTTTTTCAAAAGAATCTTTCTATCATTGATAAAAGTTCCAATTCCTCTTTCAGACGTAAGGGAAATATCCAAAGCAGGAAAATAAATACACCCCACTTTTGGAGATCCATTTTCCACATAAGCGAGTATCACACTGAAATCTTTGATCCCTCTAGAAAATAAAGTGGTCCCGTCCAATTCATCACATACTATAAAAGTAGAAGGAAGTGGTTCCGGATTATTCTGCTCTTCCATCACCAAAGGGATTCCAGGAAATTCTTTTTTGAGAATCTCTTCCAATATACGATGGGAATCTAAGTCGGCTTGTGTCAAAACCTGCATAGGATCTTTCAGATCGAACGTAGATTCCTTCCCGAATAATTTTAAGATCTCAGTTCCAGCAGATTTGGATGCGTATTTAAAAACGGATAAAATTTTAGAAAGATCGGTCATCGAATTAAGAATAGAACATTAGGATTTTTATATAAATCCTGAGACTATAATCCAGATCCCAAATCCATAGGCCATGCAGGAGTTACTCTCAAAAGGTATTGGAGAAGAGGTGTTAGTTGGTTTAGGTCCATGCCTTAACTAAAAGACCAAACTTTATTGTGGATTCTGATCTTCCGTTTGAGGATTCGGAGAAGCGGGCTCGGAAGTTTCCATATCATCCAAGATAGAAGGCTTTTTAGGTCTCTTCTTCTTTTCTTTTTCTTCCTTAGGCATGGAAATGGTTCTGATTTGGATATATTTTCCAAACACCCAACCTTGTACAGTTTCAGTAAACGCGTCCTTATATTTGGTGTTTACTAAAACCTTATAATAAAAGTCTTCTATTCGCTGGCCTTCGATAGGAATTATATACGCTACCGAATGTTTGCTTACGACCTTTCCAACTTCTCCTGCTTCTAAATCACGGATTTTAGGAGCTCCAACATAAGGCTCTCTTAATAGAGGAGTGTTGTCGGAAATAATGGTCATATATTTTCCGACAGCTTTCAGCTTGTACAATCGTGCGCTAATCTCATTTACTATATTTTCGGAACCGACATTAGCATTCAGAATTCTTAATAATGCAAAGATCGCGAATGAATTTTTTTGTTCTGTTAAAGTATCTAGGATTTGATTTCTGAGATTCGTTTTGTCTTTGAAAGAATCTTCCAAAATTTTCATGGAAGTCCTGGTCCTATGGCGGCCCAGTGCTTCAACTGCAGCCTTTTGGTATTCCTCGTCTTCGGAATTTAGATAATCAATAAATATACGAAGATCTTCTGGAACCTGATAATATCCCAGACCTAAAAGAGTTGCCTTTACAATTTCTTTATCGTCTGATTTAAGACCCTTTTTTAATAGAACTTCTCTTGCTCCAGGATCTAATGTTTTCCCCATACCTCGGAAAGAAGCTACTCTAATCTCCCTGTCGGAAGACTTAGCGCCTACATAAAAATAATCTAATGAACTTCTGGAACCTATGTCCGCTAGGCCTTTATATGCCGCCTGACGCACCCATTCCCCATCACGATCTATCATCTGATGTAAAATTTTTACGCCGATTGGATTTTTCAATCTTCCTAAAGCCAAAGCGGCGGCGGCTCTAACTCTTGGAATAGGATGAGTCAGTCCGAAATGTTTTAATCTGGAGTAGTTATGGGTTGCTTCTCCTTCAAAAACTTTTAGAAGACCCGTTTTTAAAAGATCATTATAACGTTTGGTTTCAGGATCCAGCACCTGCTTTTTCGGTTTTTTCTTATTGGTTTCTTGCTCATCAGAAGGAGAAGGATCTTCAGTCTCCGAAGAATTATTTCCAACGTCGGAAGTATTATTGGTATCTTCGGGAGTTTGAGCAAAAATTGGCGAAAACCAGACTCCAAAGGAGGCAATCAGTAATAAGCCTGGAAATAAAAATCTGAAATTCAATGGGGCAAACATTCTTTTAATCGAAAAGCAAGCTTTGGTCCAAGAAACATTTCCTTGTGCCAGCCTCTATTCTTTTTTTCGACCATCCGTTATCGGGCGTTTACCTTTTTTTAAGGCAGAATCCTCGATTGCAAGTAATGAAACCATAAAAGTAATAATTTCTTTCCAGAACAGGATACAGATTTGCCATCTATACCTTTATATCTATAGAATTCGTGCTTCTTACGTTTTTTGTGACCGGAACTGCTTGACTCTCCTTTTGGGAAATGGTACCGTCTAATTCTTAGAGAAGAGGCAAATTTATCAGTAAGCTCAGCGGAAACCTTTCCGGACTTAAGTCCAATCAGATCCAAAGACTCAAAAAACTCTCCGAGCGTAGAATTCGGGAAAACGTGATCGTCACGCCCGAAGTTTCACGAACACTCACAGAACTTTCCTTAGAAATCAGCAGACAAATCGGGATCTTAATCGATCGGAACGGATACGTTACTCACGTGATCGTGGGATCGGATAGTTCCATTGATATTCCTTGGTTAGATCGGATCAGAACATCCGAAGCAAGGTTACGAGGTTTAAGACTAGTTCATAGCCATCTCAAAGAAGAAAGTCTCAACCAAGAAGATCTGACTGACTTAGCTTTATTACGTTTAGATTATATAACTGCGGTCACTATGGATGACAAAGGCCTTCCAAAGTCTTATTACTCTGCGCATGTAAATCCTGAAGATGAAGAAGGAGAACCTTGGACTGTTCTTCCGAAAAAAGTACCGGGACAACTGGAAGAAGGTATACTTGACGAAATTCTGGACATCGAAGGAAGAATGACCAGATACCGCAAAAATCTAAAAGGTGCTCAAAAAGAAAACAGAGCCTTTTTAGTTGGGGTATATCCCGAGAATAACAGAGTACGCCCTCCTGCACAATCTATCGAAGAATTAAAAGAACTCTGCCGGACAGCCGGAGTTCATGTAGTAGATTCATTCATCCAAAGAAAAAACCGTTTAGATCCTTCTACAGTATTAGGAAAAGGTAAACTAGAAGAGATCGTGCTGAAAGCTATCCAGAAGCAAGTTGAACTATTAGTATTCGATCTAGAACTCACACCTTCTCAGGCAAAAAAGATCTCTGATTATGCAGATCTGAAAGTTTTAGATAGAACCCAATTAATTTTGGATATTTTTGCAAGAAATGCTACAAGCAGAGATGGTAAGCTGCAAGTTGAACTTGCCCAATTAAAATATCTGAAAGGAAGACTTTCCGAGTTGGATGATAATATGTCCAGGCTCACCGGGGGAATCGGAGGAAGAGGCCCCGGAGAGACCAAACTCGAAATTGGAAAACGTAGAGTAGAAGAAAGAATTTCCAGGTTAGAGCAAGAACTTAAGTCCTTGAAAAAACGAAGAGAGATCGCAAGAAGAAGACGTAAGAAAAACGAAATTCCTGTCTGCGGAATCGTGGGTTATACAAACGCAGGAAAATCTACCTTACTCAATGCGATGACAAATTCTACAGTATTATCCGAAGACAAATTATTCGCAACATTAGATCCTACATCCAGAAGGATACGTTTCCCGGAAGAAAGAGAAATCATTATCTCCGACACTGTAGGATTTATTCATGATCTTCCTCCTGAACTATCTAATGCATTCAAAGCAACACTGGAAGAGTTAGGAGATTCCGATCTTTTAGTCCATGTGGTAGATGTTTCCAATCCTGAATTTAGACAACAGATGGAAGCCGTGGAAACTATATTAGAAGATTTGAATCTATCTGATATACCGAGGATCCTAGTTTTCAACAAAATTGACGGATTACCTGAAGAAGCAAGAAACGAACTTCTAAGAGAAGCGGATCTGGATACAATCTATGTCTCCGCCATTCAAGGTTTTGGATTACAAACTTTATTGAACCGGATAGAAGAGAGAATTTACTCTCAAGCAGAAGCAAAACTTTCTAGTTCTAAACTCTGGGAAGATGACAAGGAATGGGAAGAGGAAACTGAAAAAACCTACGTGTAACGCAGGTTTTGGAGTTTTACAGAAGGTCAATTAAACCAGGCCGGCTAATTTTTCTTGGTCTAATGCCAAACAGATCACAGAATTAATATAAGTTTCCCTGTCCGATCTTCCGGTGATATAATCTTGATACACGGATTGCAAGAGCAAATAAAACATATTCTTTCGGCCCCTAAAAGAATGTTCGGACCGACTTGTTCTTCTCATAAGCCTTTTTTGGGTCTTAGACTTTTTTCTTGCTCCTAGATCCAAACGGAGAAACTTGAATAAAGTGGCCATTCTTTCCGAAATTCAGATCCGAGAACTAAAGAATTCCCTAGAAAATTCCGGTCTACCTTACCGGGAAAATCAGGATTTGAGCACCAATTGTTCTTTTAAGATCGGTGGAATTTCTCCCATCATGGCCGAGCCTGAAACCCAGGAACAAATCCTAGAAACTCTTTCCGTATTCAAAAAACTGGATCTGCCTTGGAAGATTCTGGGAGGCGGCACTAATATTTTAATCTCAGATCATCCGAATGATTTCGTAATCTTAAAACTTTCTGGAGGGTTCAAGGAATACCAAGACTTGGGAGAGGGTATTTTTCAAGTCGGTGCTGCTACAAATACCACTCCAATCTTCCGCCAGATCTCCCAGAAAGGATATACAGGGGCCGAATTTTTAAGCACGATCCCTGGTTGGACAGGTGGTGCAGTTATCCAAAATGCAGGATGTTATGGAGGAGAACTTTTTGATCTTATCCAAGAAGTGGAATTTTTAAGAAATGGAGAAGTTCTCAAAAGAAAACCTTCTGAAATAGAGCATGGATACAGATCTACTGAGTTCTTAAAGAGAAAAGATTCCATTATACTCTCTATTCGAATTAAATTAAAAACGGGAAACTTAGAAGAAATCGAGGCCTCGCTCAAAGAGAAAAGGGACAAGAGAAATTCTTCTCAACCTCAGAATAAAAAAAGTGCCGGTTCCATGTTCAAAAACCCGAAGGTATTCGACGAACAAGGAAAAGAGATCAAAGCTTGGCAATTTATAGACAAGGTAGGTCTAAGGGGATTACAAATTGGTGGGGCTCAAATTTCTCCAGAACATTGTAATTTTATAGTAAACACTGGAGGAGCAAAGGCCTCTGATGTGTATGGACTTGTAAATACTGTCCAAGAAAAAGTGGAAAAAGAAACCGGTGTAAGATTAGAAAGAGAAGTGGAATACTTCGGTTCCATTCCCTAATTCCAGGAAAACCAAATGCCAGTAGTTCGAGATCCTGAAGATAAAAAAGAAAGAATACTCTCCTCTGCCTTAAGGTTATTCACCGAAAAGGGCTTTGAAGGAACTCCTATACCGGATCTCGCGAAAGACGCAGGGATAGGCGCAGGAACTATATACAGGTATTATAAGAATAAAGAAGAGCTGGTAAACGAACTATTCCGTTTTTGGAAAAATAAATTAAGAGAGACTCTCGCAGAAAATTATCCTGAAAAAGCAAAATCCAAAGACTTATTTGTTCATTTGTGGAAGGCACTTGCAACCTTCTACCATCGTTATCCGGAAGCGTTCGAATTTTTAGAACTACACTATCATTCCCCCTACCTAGACCAAGCCAGTAAAAAGGCAACCTCCGAAACTATGGAGTTCATTTGCACATTTTTAGAACAAGCAAGGGCAAAAGGAGATATCAAATCTGACCTTGGTTCCATGGAACTAGTTTCATTATGTTACGGAAGTTTTGTAGGAATGGTGAAAATGGCTAAGGGTGGTTATATTCAACTTTCTGCAGAAACTTTACATGCTTCCGGTTTAACCCTCTGGAAAGCATTAGCAAAATAAAAGCCAATTTATTCTAAAATTTATTTCCAAATCAACAAGAACCATTCCAAACTATATCCTTATCGTTAGCGGAAACAATATTCCAAATTATATATTCGTAAAATCCCAATTTATCATTTCTCAAATAACATCTCTTCCTAATATGCTTATATATTAGATTCTAATTATTTACGGAATCTGAATTCAGATTCCGGTATTGATGGATAGTAAGTTCTCCCAAATAGGTCTAACCGAATTAACTTTGTTTTTACTGATCGAAGGAAAATATATCTGATAGATTATAAATTATGTTAATTTGATCTTTCATTCTTGACAATAATGATTGTTAGTCGGAACTTTCGGCCTTACTTTACAGAAAGAAATTTAAGAAAAAATAAAATTTGAAAATGGTTACCCGAATGGAAAATAGTTCACTGATTGAAAACCTAGATATTTCCACGGATCCAGAGCTCACACCTGATCAGGATCCCGTATACGAAACAGACAAGGAGCCTCAACTACATAAGAAACAAGATGAATCGAAAGAAAGGATTATACGTTCTGCTCTTAAGCTATTTGCAGAAAGAGGATTTTTCGAAACAAGAATCCCCGAAATTTCTGCTCATGCAAAAGTTGGAGTTGGAACAATGTACCGCCACTTTCGGAACAAGGATCATCTTTTCAATGAAGCATTTCGGATCTCAGTCCAAGAATTTTCAGAGTTCTTAGAAAGATCCATTTCTAGGAACTTATCTCCGAAAGAACAGTTTTTCGATTTTTGGAAAGGACTAGGATTGTTTTCCCAGGGTAAATTCGACCAGTTGATCATGATTGAAAGAAATCTATCTTCCTATATATTGGATGAGAAAAGTACGAAAGAGGCACTATCCTTAAAGCAAAAGATTTCTGAATACTTTGCGCCTGCTCAGAATGATAAAAATCTTAGGTTACTCTATCCTTCTCTTATTCTGGGATCTTTTACTGGGATTCTGCGATATCATCGGATTCACGAAAATAACATAGACCCTTCTATTATGGAACAATCTGCAGAAATGTTATGGGAAGGGTTTTCCAAGGTCAGACAATCTCCAATATCCAAGAGGAAAGAAAAACATACAAAAAAAGACTGAAACTAGCGATGGAGCAAGTTTTTTTGTCGGAGGTTTATCTCAGATAAGATAGATAATAAGTGTTAAAAACTTATTTACTTGGGACAGAAATAGATCGAAGGATAAAATCGTCCTTTGTTTTATAAAACTCCTGTCAAGATAGCAATATGCGGACTCGCTTTCTAGTATTTTTAGTCGGATTCGGAATGTTATGCAAACCAATAGAAGTGCATAACCCAGCTATTCCATTTTCAGACGCCTGGTGGGAAACCACTTTTGTTCGCTGTATCTTGGGAGAATTAGATGTTTGTCTCCCTGGGCCTGCCATTAGCGGAAGCCTTAGCTCAAAATTCGTAAGCAATAATTCAGGAGCAATCACGTTTTCTGATCTTACTTGGAGATCAGATACTGACGGACCTTATGATGTTCGAATAGATGCCGGTTCTTGTACAAGCGGGTCAAGTTTAATCACAGGGACTGCAACCGCAAACACAGACAATCTAGCTTCAATCAATGCGAGCCTCCTTCCTTTTGGAACAAGTTATATTAGAGTCTGCGTTACTGATCCAGTAGAAGATGCAACCGGGTCTGGAATTTTTAGGATCGTTCGGGATGATACATATCCTACTGCAAGCACCAATCCAGGAGCCGGGGCTTACAATTCTTCTCAAAATGTTTCTATTATTTGCTCGGATACCGGTGGAGCAGGCTGCGATAAGATCTCCTATGTTACTGACACTTCTACTCCTGATATCGACGGAGTAACAGGAACTATAAATGTAGGAACTCAATATTCTACTCCAATCAATGTTCCAGCAAATTCTACTACTACCTTTAAATATGTCGTAAGAGATAAAGCGGGGAATGTATCATTAGTTGATACTGCAGATGTCGCAGTGGATACTGTGACTCCTACTATCTCGGCTACTAATCCAAACGACGGTGCTACCGGAGTGGCACTTTCTCCCGGATCGATTAGTTTAAATTTCGCGGAACCGATGGATACAACGGCCGCAATGTCTATGACAACAGAAATTTATGATGGAACTTCTTGGGTAACGATTCCAAATAATAATACGATATTCGATTGGCAGGATTCTCAAACTTTAGTCATTACGATCAGTTGGACTTATTTTCCGGAAGATTCTCAAATTCGTTGGACCATCCCTTCAAGCTCTTTACAAGACTTAGCAGGAAATGGAGTTTCGCAACAAGCCACCTTTACCACCACAACCGGTGCTACGATAACGGGAGCCCAAGTATATTCAGGACCAACAGCACACGGAACCTATACTGCAGATATTACCACTACAGATACTTCTACAGGTTTAGTTTGGAAAACTTGCTGGGAAGGAAGAATGGGACCTGGATGTGCTACCGGCTCTCCCACAAATACTACTTGGGCCGACGCATTAGACGGATGCGCTTACTTAAATTATATTCATGGTCCTGGAATAGGATACGCAGATCGTGAAAACTGGAGACTTCCTAGAGCTGAAGAATTATATTCTTTGGTGGAAGGAAGCGCCGATCCATACATAAATACTACCGCATTTCCGAATCCGGTTTCTCCTGCAACTTGGACAGCATCCAGAGGTATTACAGGTTCTCCAATGGATCGATTTGCAAGAACCGTAGTATTCACGTATGGCATCTTAAACCAGTTCGATAAAAGTTTAAGTTATGCGCTACACTGCGTAAGTGACTGATCTTATCTCGCCACTAAACTAGGATGATATCCTTCTGGAGTTTCATATCCCATAATATCCAAGATTGTAGCCGCTACGTTCGCAAGCCCAGGGTTTTGCAGATCCGTTCTTAATTGAATCTTATTTTCAGGATCTAAAACACTGAAAGGAACAGGATTTAAAGTATGAGAAGTTTTTGGAACGGGTTTGCCTTCCTTATCCTTCTCCACATTTCCTTTTTTATCCAGTTGGTACATTTCATCCGCGTTTCCGTGATCTGCACTCACTAATAGAATCACATTATTTTTTCTGCATGCTTCTGCGAGACGGCCCATACATCCATCCAAGAATTCCATAGCTTTGACTGTAGCCTGGTAATTTCCAGTATGACCGACCATATCTCCATTCGGAAAATTGATCCTATAGAAGTCCGAATGATTCTCTCCTAAAACTTTTTCCAACTCGGCGGTAATCGCTTGGGCTTTCATTTCAGGAGTTTGATCGAATGGAATCACATCCGAAGGAATTTCCTTATATTCTTCGCTCTTGGAATCAAACTTACCGGAACGATTTCCATTCCAAAAAAAAGTAACATGCCCATATTTCTGTGTTTCGGATAACGCATATTGGTTAATCCCTGATTTAGCCATATATTCACCCAAAGTACGATCAATTGCTGGCGGACTTACTAAAAAACGTTCAGGCAATTGTAAATCACCGTCGTATTGCATCATTCCTGCATAACATACATCCGGAAAATTTCCTCTATCGAATTTGTCGAAACTTTTCTGAGTAAATGCTTGGGAGATCTCGATTGCTCTGTCGCCTCTGAAATTCGTAAATACGACTGAGTCTCCGTTTAGAATTTTTCCCACCGGATTTCCTGATTCTTCTACCACAAAACTGGGAAGATATTGATCGATTACTGCAGGATCTTCTTTTCTAAATGTTTCGATTGCAGTTTTTGCATCAGGAAAGGTTCTACCTTCTCCATGAACATGGATCTTCCATCCTCTTTCTACCATGGACCAATCAGCTTCATATCGGTCCATAGTGATCGTCATTCTTCCTCCACCGGATGCGATCTTTACGTCAGCACCTTTCGATCGGAGCGAAGTCAGCCATTCTTCGAAAGGATTTAAGTAATCTAAAGCGGACTTTTCTGGCACGTCCCTTCCGTCTAGGAGAATATGCAATCTGATCCTTGGGACCTTCTCCCCTACCGCAGCTTGTATTAAAGATTTTGTATGATCGATATGTGCATGAACATTTCCGTCAGAAAATAAACCGATAAGATGAAGTGTGGAATTTTTGGTTTTAGTATTTTCTACTATTTCTTTCCAAGCTTTTCCTTCGAATAACAGTCCTTCGGCGATAGAGTTATTGACCAGTTTAGCACCCTGATCAAAAATACGCCCGCAGCCTAAAACATTATGACCAACTTCTGAATTTCCCATATCCTCGTCGGAAGGCATACCAACTGCGGTTCCATGTGCTTTCAATAGTATTGTAGGAGATTCTTTCCAAAGTTTATTTAGAAATGGAAGATTGGCACCTGCGATAGCGTTCCCAAATTCGGGTCCTTTAGGAGTATAACCTACGCCGTCTAAAATTACGAATAATAGCTTTTTAGGTGAGAAGGGAGTTTTTTTCTTCAGTTGCATTCTGTTCCAGGAAAGCTCTTCCCCATGCTTCGTCAAGAGGATTCATGTAGGGCCTTCGGCATACGTCCTTCGGTTTATTACAGGTTTTATAGAAAAAGAAGGAGGATTTAGGTTTTTCGGTGGAAGCGTTTAGAATGCATTATATGATGGTTTTGAATATCCGCAGGGATGTTCATATCCTTAAGCTGTTGCTTCTCCGCAACTATATGCTAAATTTTTAATATTTAATTATGTATAGAAAAAGATGAACGCAAAAGGACCCAAACCCTTAGACCCGAATACTGGCAATGTAGCCGTTCCTAATTTCTTAAAAGTTAAGAAGTTAAATGAAGTAGTGAGTTACTACATGAACGATAAAATAACTCACTCCGTCTACAAAGCGATTTCGGCATCGACATCTTTTAAGAACGTAAAAAAAAGACAATTATTCGAACCTCATCATAAAGTCCCCGAAGTGGGAGAGTTAGGTCCTAAAGATATTGATCTTCATTTAAAACGCCTACTGGAAGACGGAACCGTTTCTCAACTTGCATATTTGATAAGTGATAGTGCGGAAAAACAACCGGAAGCACTTCCCTGTTACGCCGCTTTTCCGGAACCAGAATCTTTAGATTTAAGTAGAATCTATCTGGAACTATTAGATTATTCCGTTTCTTCCCTCTTAAATTATCTAGATAGAAAAGCAGAAACAAGCAAAACCCTACTTTGGGAAAATTTGGAATCGGATCTAGAATGGGGGGCCAGGAAAGAAGCACCCTTTCCTCAATTGTTTTTATATTTAAGACAAGCATTTCATAATGAACATTTTAGAATTCCAGCAAATCCAGAATATGTTAAGGACTTTTTGTTCGAATTAGAGGACGACCTTCATAAAAAAGGAAGAGTAATAGACGTTCCTGGTTATGGATTATTCGGAATCAAAAATTCCAAAGAAGCAGTCCAGATCATGGATAATGTGGACGATTTTATCCAATCTAAAGGAACAAAACAATTACGCCACATTCTGATGGACGAATTCCAAAAGATCGCCATGGAAGAGAAATTATATTATTCTAATACTTCTAATCCTGAGACTACAAAATTTAAAACTGAAAGGGCCGAAGCTTTCGCAAAAGCCTTACCCGGTAATCCAAGCCCGGGAACTCCCGGAATGTTAAGTGTTGTTTTGATTCGCAGCCTTTCTGAAATCGCAGAAAAGGAGCTTCATAAACAATCTGCGGAAAGAGATAGAAATAGGTTCCATGATATCAAAAGAAATCTTCTCTCCGAATCAGGTTCATGGGAGAAAAAGGTCCTATTAGTTCCTGACAAAGAATTTAAATCTTATCCTGAAGAATTAAAGAGAATGTTGATAGACGATTTAGAGATCGGTTATTCGACCTGGGAAACCAAGACAACCACTATACATGCTTTCTTTCATAAGAATGCAAATAGTGTCAGACAGATTATTTTAAGTTTAGGTGCTGCTACAAGCGTAGAAACTTGGAAAATTCTCTGTATTAGACAACTTGTCGAGTCCAACGAACCTCAAATCAAATCCATATTCAGAGAACCTGATCTAGTTAAAGCTTATGGAAAAGTATTAAGAAAAGGTTATTTAGATTATTTCCCTTGGTATTACACCATACTGGATTTGTTAGGAATAGGAAGAATATTCCAAGACGTATTCTTCGCCCAAGCAAAAGAAAAGATCAAAGGTCAGCAAAACCAGCTCAAAGCCAGAAATCACGAAAATTCCAAAAAAGAAGAACAAGCAAAGATCCAGGAAAAGATCAAAGAAGAAGAAAAAATCCGCTCTGCTGAGCAGAAATCCAAAATTTCTTCTGCTATGGATGAATTCTATTTTAAACGTAGTATTCCACCAACCGCTTCCGAAATACAAGGAAATGTAGAAGAATTCGCTGCGGATCTATATTATCAAATCTTGGATCGAGAAAATTTCGTTTTCATTCCTTGGGAAAAAGGAAAGGAAAAAATGGACCAGCTCCTTTGTTATCCCGCAAACGAATCCTTCAGAAACAAAGCCAGAGAATTACATAGAATCCTAGCGGAAAGGATGGAGGTCCTACAAAATAAAGTTAGAACCGCCGAAGAGGAAGATACCCGAATTAGGATCTCCAAAGTGATTAAACATGTGGATGAATGGTTTGCATCTCACAAATCTTCTGTGGATAAAACAACTCCTCAAAAAGGAAGGGTAGAATCGGACGATCCATATGAATCTTTCCGTAAAGAAATTGATAAATTAAGGAAAGTAGATAAACCTTAAAAAAATCTCTTTTCCCAAAAAAAGTGAGCAAAAACTCGCAATTTGGTTTGTGATTTGTAAGAAGAAAATTACCCGACCCGGAACTATGAATTCGAATCCAAAGATCCCTTTCAGACTTATCCCGATCGTATCGTTATTATCCTTTTTCTCTTTTTGCAATCAGGCAAACCCGATCAATTTAGACGGCAGCAGCAGTGCTGCCGGAGTTCTTTTGAATGTTGTTATACCGAATATCATAGGAGCTGAGGTAGTTCCAGAAGGTCTTCCACAACTTTCTTCGAATATAATGTATGATGCTGGAGATACCTTCATAGATCTAAACTTTTCCAAAACAAGTAGTGTGGACGAAAACTTTACTATGACGATCGAAAGTTATACTATGGTGTATGAGCCTCATTTTATTGGATACAATACATTCACTCTTCCTGCAAATACAGGCTCATATTCAGTCGGTTTTTCTTTAGAAGCTGATGATGATAACTGTTTAGATAATGCTGCAAATAAGTTCAGTGTCAAAATTTCTAAAGATTCTACAGGAGAAGCTTTCGTATATAATGTATCTGTAAAAGACGGAGATTATTGTATTTTTGAATCTTCTGCCAAAACTTTGGCTCAACTTGGCGGACTAAGTGCAATGGATAATCATTGTAGAAACTTAGCAGGCGCAAAAGGTCTTCCGAGAAATTCCGCTGATTATAAAGCCATGGTCGGTGCTATTTCTGCGAGTCGTGGAGATAGAAATCCAGGAGAATCCTTGTCTTCTACATCCCTCTTCCGTGCAAATAAAAGATATGTTCGTAAAAAAGGGGATGGGACCTGGGTAAAAGTTTTTTCCATCAATGGAGTTTGGCCTCCAAGTTCCGACTTTGATAATCCATTGGTCGATTCTGGACAATACTGGACCGGAATGCATTCAGGTTGGGGAAGATTCGATAGTAATACCTGTCTCAATGGCTCTGAAAGCTGGACAAATTCGGACAATTCCACCAGCGGAACACTTGGAACTTCGAGCGTGGTTGCGGGGGATGCAGCCTATATGACACTTTCCAGCTGCGATTCTGCTCTGGCCCTTCCGTTTATTTGCGTTTATTCCCCGGATTAAACCAAAAAATCGTTCAATTTTTTTCCTGCCCGACTGTTTTCTTACTTTAAGGGGTATAATCCTCTGAGACCGGGGCGGGTGCGAATATGAAAGGATCTAAATCGTTAAGGACAGCTTTCATTTTATTATGTCTTACTTTATGGACTTCCAAGTGTAATAACGCGGAATCCACCGCCCTAGATGGAAGTAAGCCCAGTCTAGCCGGTGCTATTACTATGGATCCTTCCATCTTTTGGAATTTGTTCGGTACCCTGCCTCCGTATCCGATAGAACCCCTTTTAAACGAGGGAGAAACTACTCTTTCCGTAGATGAAAATGATGCTGCGGATATTATGTTTGCAATTCAAAACCCTCCTAGTGACGGAAGTACTGTCCAATTCAAATTTTATAAAAATGATAATATAACCTTCGCAACGGATTATAATCCGGACCAAGGAGGATATCAGAATTATCTTACCGTGGATTTCGGACCCGATCCTCAAAATTCAAACTTCGATTATAAAAGCGGCTTTCAGATTAATTCGCAGGAAGATGAGAACTGTTTAAATAACTATTATGATCTTGTCGCAGTAGAAGTCTCCTCCGGCATATCCCAGACTTTCAAAGTAAAAGTAAACGATGCTGATAAATGTATCTTTGTCGCTACGAATAACGGATCTGGTTATACTGGAAACTTTGCCAAGAAAGGCATTGATAATGCAAGTTTTGCCGGGCCGGTAGAAGTTGCGGATAATATTTGTAACTCAAATATTCCAGACGGTGTGAACAAGGACGTTAGTTATAAGGCTATGATTGCAGTAAGTTATAGCACAAGTGGTAATCTTAGAAACCCTTCTACTGATTGGGTATTTAGTTCTTTCCGTAAATATTATAGCCAGGGAGGTAAGAAGTTAGCATACTCTTTCAGTTCTGGTACTACAATCGGATTTGCAAATGCTGCTCAGTGGACAAATTCTCTCGGGACTGGCGGCAGAATATGGACAGGTTTCAGCTCCATTGATTGGACCACTGATACACCTACAGTAACTCAGTGCGCGGGCTTGGCTCCTTCAGGAGCACCTTTCTCTTCTTGGTATTCCGCTACAGCAACCGGAACCCAAGGACTCCTTACCGCAGTAGATGGGGATTCTATCGCGGAAATGACAAATACTGATCCAGCTGTCGTGATCCCAACGCTATGCTCTCAAAGACGTAATATTGTCTGTGTAGGACAATAGCCTTTTTTATTAAACGAATAAAGCCAATCTGACAGATTCAGAAAATCCCCCAAATTAATGGGGGATTTTTTTTCGAACAAACCTGCGATTTATATCTAATTTCTAAATATTTTAGTAAAAAAATTATTCACTCGAAAGAAAATGAATCAAAGAGTTTAAAATCGATTGTTACATTTGTCATGGGGAAAACTACCTGAATTTTCCTCTCTTCGCAATGGAGAATACAAATGAAAAGATTCCTGAATTCAAACAAAGCAATAAATGGATTTTCCCTCTTAATTCACGGATGTTTTCTATTCTCACTCTTACAGGCACAAGGTTGCAATAGCGCCAAGGCAATCAGTATAGATGCAAGTTCTTCTGCAATAGGCGCCCTACTCTCAGATGGTGACTTTGGTGTTTTCGGTAATCTTGGGAATGCAGGAGGAACTTCTCCTGCTGCTACTTCTCCCATAAACGTTTCTTTAAGCGGTTACGTAAATGTTACAGCCAATGATTTAAGCCTTACTTTATCTGATTCGACAGATAGCACTACCCAGACATTAGCATTGACTGCGGACGGTTCTTATTCTTTCTCTGCGGAGATTACTAGCGGGGATTCCTATTCGATCTCATTAGACTCTTATACACAAGGGCAGTCTTGCAGTATTTCTTCAAATGGAAGTGGAACAGCAGGTACTACTGGAACCGCTACGATCGTATGCGAAAGGCAATTAGCAATTGCTGCAGGCTGGAAAAATAATTCTGGTGTTCCCGTGTTAAAATTATTCGGGTTAAATCATTCTGCTTCTCCTTATGTTGTAACTAAAAATCTTTCAGTTACAATCGGAGGAGCACCTAGCTCCGTAGATCCGGAACTTGTTTGGAACGGGACTAACTATCTACTGGTATGGAAGTCTTCAGACACCGCCATCAAAGGACAATATTACAATATAAGTCTTACTGCGGTAGGATCTACGTTTCCAATTTATACTGGAGCAAGCGTAATGATCGGAAAAGTCTCTGCTGCTTATAATCCAAGTGGAGAATTTGCAGTGGTTTGGACGGAATCCGCTTCCACGAGAGCTGCAAAATACCAAAGGATCAATTCTTCTACAGGTGCTTTAATCGGAAGTGCTACTACCATTGTTTCTTCGACTGTAACTAACTTTTATAATGCAGATGTAAGCTGGAACGGCAGCCTATATTATACAGCATTCCGTCAAAATGCGGGCGGATTGAACTCGTTAGCAGCCTATAGCTTCACAAACGGAACCGCTACTTCTGTGAAAAATTATAGTGCATCAACGGGGTCAGACTCTTTGTCTTTAGACTACCCTTCTCTACTGACTCAAGGTTCTAATACCTGGCTATTTTTCAGCCAAACAAATACAGACGGATCTGGAAACGTGAATTCTTCTACTTTAAAAAGTGCTAAAAATTTTGCCACTAGCGCAAGCACACTGAGAACCGAAACCAATCCTTATGGATGTGATCCTGTAAATAGTAGTGGAGATCAGTATATGATCCCTTCCGCTGCAATTGCAAACTCTACGAATTTACTCGTTTCTTATGATCTGTTCTGTGCGGATATGGGAGTATATAACGAGGTTTCGGATCTTCCGGTTACAATATCTTCCGGAGCAGCCGGAGCTGCTACAGACTATTCCGTTGGTGAAATTGGAACTGGGAATACGTTAGGCTCCTCAGTCACCTGCAGAACTACTGCTTGTTTTATTAGTACAGGAGATGAATCCGGCGACGCAATATATCTATTTGATCCAGATTTTGGCGGTAATATCGGTGGGACTTCTACCGTTTATCCGACTGATTCAAATGGGATTAATTCCCCGGTTACTGTAATTCAATAAATTAATGCCGCTCTAAGATAAAAGAGCGGCAGACCCTTCCTTAATAGCGGATCTCGTATTTGAGTTCCCCATTCCAACCTAAACCATTGCCTCCAACGGTCATTGGCTGGTAAGAAGGCGCGAAGCTAAATCTGAAACCAGAGCTCGGTCCTTCTGCAATCCCTTGCTCTGCTTTTACTCCTAAATAATAGGAATAGAAAAGCTGTAATCCGTAAGCAATCCCAAACAAATATTGGTAATTATTGGATTCTTCCGCAAGCCCTTGGTAATGGTTGAATGCACCCTTGTTCACCAAGAAAGCTCCAATCAAACGTTGGGTAGTATTTGCAGGTAAAGCAAGGACTGGATCGTTCAATGCAAATATGAAATAATTTCTTGCATTCTCCTCATAAGCGCTTTTAGCAGAACTAAAATCGTTTTGAGCCTTAACTACCAGATAAGCTGCCCCTACAACTGCTACAAATGTTGCAGAAGCCCTGTATTTTTTATCAGCTTTCCAAATACCCCAACCCGGAACAACTGCAGATCTTAGAGAATAATCCCAGCGAGGCTTTTGGTACCATCTTTGGACCGCCGCTTCTTCCTCGGTTTTTTTGGGCTCATCTTTAGGCTTAACAGGATCCTTTTTCACTTCCTGCTTAGGGGTATCTTTTAAGTTCAATTCCGCAATCTCTGTTTTTGGAATGGTTAGAACCTTTCCATCCACTTCGATCTGAACTTCCGTGCGGGTCTGGTTTACCACTTTCCCTTGTAGCACCTTTCCGTTTTTTAAGGTTAGGCTAGAGCCAAAAAGGGAGTGAGAAACGATTAGGAAAGAAATTGCAAAAAGCCAACGATAAGGCATAATTTATCTTAAATCCCTTTGTTTAGGATTACAGACACTAAAATTGTCTGGCTATAACCGTTTTAAAACTGATTGCTTTCTACAAGAAAAAACCGAATTTACTTGAAAAAAGACCGATAGAAAAAAATTTCTATTCTACCGTGTCTGAAACCTTGTTTTTCGAAAAACTATACAATAAAAATAAGGATCACTTGTTTTCATTTATTCGGCGCTCTGTCCAAGATGAATCCACAGCCTTGGACCTATTACAAGACACCTTTTTGAACTTCTTTAAACATTATTCCGGCAAGGAATTACCGGATGAGCAAGTTTCCAGGATGATATTATTTAGGATCTCCAGGAATCTAATGATTAACCATGGGAAGTCCTATTATCAAAAGAACGTTGCTCTCGTTGGTGAGGAAACTTCTTCTTTATTCGGCTCCAAAGGTCAGGGTCCTGAAAGCCAGGTCCTGGACGAAATGGAAGCCCAAAACCTCGGAAAGATTATAAGCGAATTATTAAGCGCCTTACCGGAAGAACAAAAGACCGCCATAGAGTTACGTTATTCCCAGGGCTGTAAATTGGAAGAGATAGCCTCCGTATTGGATTTATCCGTATCAGGGGTCTCTAGGCTTTTAGAAAGAGCCGAAAAGCAGCTTTTACAAGAAGGAAAGAAGAGAGGCATTCAACCTTCTTCTTTTCTAAAATCTTAGGATTTTCGCCAAAATATGTATTTCGAACAATTGATTCATTTCGTCAAAAAAGCCATCCCTACTCAAAAAAATGAGCAAGGTACCAACCTTCAGTTTGTTGATCCAACTGAGCGGGCAGGACAATGTCAAAAGGCCCGGAACTAAGGAAACGGTAAAGAGGATGGAAAGAATGACCCCTGAATTCCAAACATTCGCAGAGCTCCTCAAAAAGTCTCTACCGGATTCTAAGGCACCGGACTTCGATCCAAAATGGATCGGCATGTCTCCTCGCTTCTCTGTGGAGGCAAATATCATGCAATCTCCTACTAAGGACAATGTAGTTCAACTGAGCGGCTCCAAAAATAAAGTATGGTTCTTAGCTGCGGCAGCAATCTTATTCGTAGGAATTGGAGCCGGAACTTATTTCACTATTTTCAAAAAAGAAGCCGCACCTGTAGCAGAAGGTGCTCTGCTTAAAGCAGCGGTCGTCTTCGTTAAAGGCGATGCAAAGAACGTAAAAGAATCTCCTGTCGCATTACATTTAGGTGATATACTTAGCGAAGGCGATAAAATCGTAACTGGCAAAGGTGGATCTATCGATATCGGTCTGACCGATTCAAGTGTAATCCGCTTAAAGGAAAACTCTGAGTTAATTCTTAAAAGTTTAAGACAAACGGACTCTTCTCAAATTAGGATTTCCCTAATGTCAGGTAAAATCCTGAACCTAGTCGAGAAAGAAAAGAAAAACGCAAACTACTTCGTAGATACTCCTACTGTGGTGGCTGCGGTCCGAGGAACTTCTTTTGAAGTGAATGCTTCCGATAAAGAATCTTCTGTCTTCGTGGTCGAAGGTGCAGTCGAAGTAACTCCTTTGATCCACGACAAATCCGAAAGAGCATTAATCACCGGCGGATTGATCATAGTCACAAACGAGAAAGTTATAGTGATCGAAGATCAAAAACGTGCTAAGGGAGAAGGCCCTGAATACGGCGACATGCGTAAGAACTTGAGCGGTCTTGACAAAGAAGTTTTAGCAACTACTCAAAATTTAAAGACTGCTAAGACCGAGCAAGAGCTGGAAGAACTTTATGATAAAAGTATCGAACATATTATCATGAAAGACGGCCGCGATATCAGAGGTGTTGTGGTTTCTCAAAAGAAAGGAAAGCTGATCGTTCAAACTCTAAAAGGATCGTATATCCTGGATGAGAACTCGGTTGAAAAGATTATCTATTAAGAAAAATTAATAGATAGCTTCTAAATGAGACCCGGGATTGATTCCCGGGTTTTTTTATACCTATAGTCTAGCCTGGACCTTGAGGGTAGATTCCTTATACAGACCATTCACCTAATTTTTTATCAAAGGAGAAGGACCCAGCTCCTCTGTACAAAAGGGAAATCGCTGCAGAAACTGCCAGTATATGATATTCGAAACCTTCTCCGCCTTTATCCCCAAACCAATTCATAAAGAAACCGTAATCTCTATGAGTGAAGCCCGCGACTGTTAATGTAATCGCAAGTCCCAAGGCCCAGAATCTGGTCAAAAATCCGAATACAAAGCAGATCGTTCCGATGAATTCAAAACCTATCACCATTATCCCTAAAACATATGGAGCACCGAGTGTATTCGTAAAATAGTCCATGGCAGTGTAAAAGCCCGCACCTTCGAACCAACCCAATGCTTTTTGGGCTCCATGAGGAAAAATACAAATAGCAAGACCCAATCTTAGGAATACAGGCCCTAGGCCTTCTTTCGTTTGGAATAAATTATATAACATGCCGAATCTGCATCCTATAGAACCTAAATCCGGACATATTTCCATTCTAATTTATTCGTGCTGGGATCGGAAGCCTGCTTATGGCCCAAAATAGGTTGTCGAAAGGGGTATTTCCATAAATTTTGGCAATACGAACGCATCGGAAGGTACCTATGTCTGAAGAGACAGCCGAAAAGAAGAACAAAAAGATCAACAAGATGAGCGCCGGGGAGCTTGACCAAGCTCTAAAGAACGCAGTCGAGAAGATGAACGGGGAAACGAGCAAGTACGTACAACATCTTAAAGCGAGAAAAGAAGAACTCGCAAATAAGAAGTAAGCACTACTTTCAAAACCCACAAAACCCTCCGCGGACTCGTGCGGAGGGACCTCAAGATTCCCAGGAACCATGCTACAATTCATCGATATCAAGCACCGGTTCGGTAGCTCCACCCTTTTCGAAAACTTTTCCTGGCATATCAAACCAGGCTCCAAGATTGCCTTAGTAGGACCAAACGGTTCTGGCAAATCCACTCTATTCAAAATGGCCGTAGGAGAACTAAATCCTGAAGAAGGATTGGTTAGTCGCTCCAAACATACGGAGATCTCTTTATTCCAACAGATCCCTGATTTTAATTTCGAAGCAAGGGTGATCGATACTGCACTTTCTAAACATAAACATTATAATGAATATATAAAACGTGCCGAAAACATTCATGCTAGAATGGATCGCACGGATCATGATTCTCCAGAATTTACTTCTTTATTAGAAGAACAAAGCTCTTTGGAAGAATATGCATTTACTTACGGCGTCCATGAATTAGAAGCCCAAGCTAAAAAAATCATCGGTGGTTTAGGTTTTTCTAATGATCAAATGGAGAAGAAGGTCAAAGAATTTTCTCCGGGCTACCAACATAGACTTGGACTCGCAATTGCAATTTTGAATCCTGGGAACCTTCTTCTTTTGGATGAACCTACCAACCATTTGGATCACGCTTCTAAGGCTTGGCTTGCAGAATATTTAGTGGATACAAATCGTTCTTTCGTTCTGGTTACACACGATCCAGAGTTTTTAAATGCAACTACTGATACAATTGCTGAATTAAATCCTTCCGGTGTTCTTGAATTTAAAGGAACATTAGAAGATTATTTCGAACACAAAAACGAACTTTTAGATAAGTTAAGACTTCAATTCAAAAAAGAAGAGGCTTATTTAAAGAAAAGGACTGAGTGGATAGAACGTTTTCGTTCCAAGGCTACAAAAGCAAAACAAGTCCAAAGTGTTATTAAAAAATTAGAAAAAAGGGATAAGGTAGATGAACCTGAAGATTCCTTCTGGAATTCCAAAACAGAATATAGGTTCAACTATACTCCTTGCGGGAATCTATCCTTTAGAATAGAGAACGCTTCCTTTGCTTACGAAAAAGGTGGGAAGAATATTTTCTCAAACGCAGAACTTCATGTTTCTAATGGAGACAAGATCGCGATCATCGGCCCGAACGGTGCTGGTAAATCCACATTTTTAAGAAATATTTTAGGAATTCATAAATTAACCGAGGGTTCGGTTACATTCGGACCTAAAACAAAAATCGGCTACTTCTCCCAAAACCACCATGAACACCTGGACCCTGAAAAAAATCTTTTAGAAACAATTCTTTCAGTGTATCCTGATCTTCCGGATGTAGAAGCACGAAAACTATTGGGCTATTTTTCTTTTAGCGACGATAGAGTTTTCAAAAAAGTGGGACTTCTCTCTGGGGGAGAGCAGAGCAGATTAAGATTAGCACTACTAGTAAGATTCTCTTCTAATACTTTGTTTTTGGACGAACCTACCAATCACTTAGACTTAGTAGTAAGAGATAATTTAAAACGTGCACTCCAAGAATATCCTGGAGCTGTTTTAGTAATCTCTCATGATCCTGATTTTTTAAAGGACTTATGCACAAGAACCGTTTCTGTTTCTAACGGGAAAGTAAAGGATCTGAATACCAGCTTTTCGGATTATCTTAAATTCCCGCCGGAAGAACTGGAAGCGGAAGGCGGCTTTACTGTAAAAGCCCCCGCCGAAAACGCTGGCAGCGAAAACAAGAGCAGATCCCAGAAGAACGCTGATAAAAATCGGGTTAAAAAAATCCAAAAAGAAATAGAACAAATCGAAGCTAAGATCGCTCTATTAGAAAAGAATAAATCCAACTCTGAGGAACTTCTCGCAGATCCTGAGTTTTACAAAAAGCGCAGTTATCAAATGGAATTAGACACTTATAACGAGACTAAAAAAGAGATCTCAAAGTTGACCGAAACCTGGGAAAAACTGCAAATCGAAATGGAAGAACTTTCTTCCGTAGTATAAGAATTTATCCATCAAAGGAGACCGAATGAATCCGAAAGAATTAAAAAGCAGATTAGATGCCAGAAAATCGGGGAGCGATGATTTTTACCTTCTGGATGTGCGTAACCCTAACGAACAAGAGATCAGCACTATTGACGGAACTGACCTTTTGATCCCAGTTTCAGAATTGCCTGCTCGTATCGGAGAATTGGATTCTTGGAAATCTTCCGGAAAAGAAATTATAGTATATTGTCGTTCGGGAGCAAGATCAGCGAATGCCTGCGGAGTTTTGAAATCTACAGGTTTCTCCAAAGTATTTAATTTAGATGGCGGGATCCTCTTGTATTCAGACGAAGTGGATCCTTCTCTCGCTAAATATTAAAAATTTATCATCTACTTAGATAAAAACTTTGAGATAGCCGGAAGAACTATATCCGGCTTTTCTATATGAGGTAGATGCCCAGCATCTTTTACCAAAACAAATTCTGCGTTCAGAAGTTCTTTCACATATTTTCCTTTTTCTAAAGGAGTTGTGTGGTCCTGATCTCCCCAAAAAACCAATACTTGCTTTTTAGTTAAGGCTAACTTTTCAAATTCAGACTTAGGTTCTAAAGAAATGATATTTCGGATCGTGGAGAGAATGGCTCTTTCGAAACCTATGAAGCTTAATTGAGTCTCATATTTCTCCACCCAACCGTTTGGAACTTTAGAAGGATCCACAAAGTCAGCAGAGATCCCCTTAGGTAAGGAAGGAATATAAACCACAGAGTTTAAATACTCTCCAATCAAAGGAACAGTAAGAGGGAAAGTATTCGTTTTTGCGGTGAGCGGGTCGACTAAAACAACTTTCTTAATTTGATCCGGATGTTTAGAAACATAATGGGCAACTATAGGTCCTCCCATAGAAAGTCCCATTATATCAAAAGATGCATTTACATGCAGAAAGTTTAATAGATCGAAAATCTGAGTGGTGAACAGGTCTAGATTATAGACTGCATCCGGTCTGTCGGAGTATCCTCTACCATAAAGATCAAAACGTAAAACTCTATAACCTGCATCCGTAAGTGATTTTTGAACAGGATCCCAAATAAAATAAGGAGTGGAAAATCCATGAACTAAAACTACAAGATTTCCCTTTTCAGGTCCGGACAATTCATAATGAGTCCAACCCAAAGGAAGTTTCGCAAATTGTCCGGAAACTCCGGAATGGATTGATTCGTTTAATTCGATTTTTTCGTTCGAACGTACAAACGGTAACGCGGTAAGTACGATGAGTACGATTACCGCTATGGAGAGGAGATATTTCTTTTTCATTCTTTGTCTAAAAGAATTTTACGGAAAAATAGAAAGCCTTCGTCTAGAGGATCGCCTATCCCTCTTTTTTTCAACATTCCAGTCATGTCCAAAACAATGATCCCATACATCCAGGAATACATTGTTCTTGCGAGAGAAGGATAGTCTTCTTCCTTAATCTTGAACTCTCCCGATCTAACGCCCGCTCGGATAGTTTCCAAAAATACTCGGTAACTGGTTGGGAGTTTAGGGAACGCTTTTCGATGCATATGCCCATGAACCGTGTTGAACATTACCTTATGAAGCTCTTGGTTGTTCCCCGAAAAATCGTAATATGCCCTTGCGATGAGGGTTAATTTTTCGTAAGCGTTTTTACCATTGAGTCTGGAAGCTCTTAAAGTTTCGGTTAACTGTGCTTCTCCCTGAGAAATGATAATTTTGATAATATCTTGCTGGCTTTTGAAGTGAGAATAAGGACTTGCAACGCTGCAATCCAGTTTCTCGGCGATCCTTCTCATGGAAAGCCCATCAATTCCTTCTTCGTTCAAGATATCCAATGCCGCTTGGACGATGGATTCTTTATTTAAACTATTTCTAGTGCGTCTTCTAGGACGCGGAGCAGCTACTGCAGTCATAATTTTTGCCTTCAGGACGATCGAAAGCCGAGAACCGCTCGAATATCGTCCCCATTGTCCAGTTATCCCAAAAATAGGCAGGATGTTCAAGAGTTTCCTTTTCAAATTTGGGGATTTTCCTAGTATAGGATACAAAAAAGATAGAAACGGACCCCTAGAATGAAAGCAACCGCCTCTTCCAAGGTTAAACCAAAGACTAAAGCCTCAAAAACTACACAACATTCACTTAAAAAAGCCACAAACACGAAAGGTAAGGCCCAATCGCCAAAGAGACATTTCCCAGCTCCTTGGTCATTAACAGGAGAAGGATTCCTGTTCCCACTGTTTGGTAGGAAGTCCTACAATTCAGAAATGGCATTTTTGGATGAAGAAGATCGTAAATCCTTTAAAGGAGGACTCGGTTCTTTGATGTTAGTGAATTACGAAAGATCGGATGTAGGACCTTATTACGAACTTTTATATATTCCAGGAAATTTTGAATATAGAGACACAAATTACAAAAGGATCACTCGTATTTTTGTATCCAGCCAAACTTCTGTAGACGAAGGAATTCGTAACTGGGCCATCCCAAAAGAGAGAGCAGACTTTACTTGGAAAAAAGAAGGTTCGGTAACTAATGTAGAAGTTTCCAGAGACGGAAAAACTTTTTTCAAAATTAAGATTCGTACATTAGGTTTTAATTTTCCAGTTAACACTTCTATCCTTCCTTATGTTCTTTTACAAAAAGCAGAAGATGGATCAAAACTAAGCACTGCATTTATAGGTACAGGTAAGGGAAAATTCGCAAGGATAGAATCTGTTTGGTCCGATGAAACTATCTTCCCAGACTTTATCAAAGGTGGAGGAATGAAAACCGGAATAGGAGCTTCTCCTTTTCATCTTACCTTCCCTATTGCAGAACTTGTAGAATAAGCTGAATATTCGAATTTAATAAAATACTCTTTATAAAAATCCGCAAGGAGTCCTGCTATGAAGAAATTCCGTTTAGCGATTATTCTTCCTTTCTTATTTTTGTTTTTTTCCGGATCTGTATTTTCTGGAACTGCCAAACCTCAGATTAAAGATTTTAATTTCGAGGCAGGAATGTCCAAGGTGGATATCACAGGACCTCCTACAGGGATCATGTTTTGGGGTTATGCACAAGAAGGTCAAAAAGGAGAAGGTATACATCTCCGACAATTCGCAAGAGCGTTGGTCATCAAAGATCCTAAAACAGGGAAAGTATTGGCTTATGTAACTGCGGAATTAGGTGGAGTTCCTCATGAGGTGCAAAGAGATGTAGTGGCCAGATTGAAGAAGGAAGTAGATCCTAATTTTAATTTAGCGAACGTTCTTTTAAACGCTTCTCATACTCATAGCGCTCCTGCAGGATTTTTCCACTATATTCAAAATTCAATATATACCACTAAGTTTTTTCCCGAATATTATTCGGTAATCACAAACGGTATTTATCAGGCGATCAAAGAAGCTTATTCCAAAAAAGAAATAGCTCAGCTGCTAATCGGAACTGCTATTGTAGAAGGTGCAGGAGTGAATCGCTCCTTAGTAGCTTACCAAGCAAACCCTAAGGCAGAAAGAGATAAGTACAATTCAGATACTGATAAAACTATGATCCAAATTTCCGTGAATACCAGAAGAGGTGTGATCGGGATCGTGAATTGGTTCGGGGTTCATACTACAAGTATGACCTTCGACAATCATTTGGTATCTACTGATAATAAAGGATACGCATCTTATCTTTCAGAATCGGAAGCTGCAAAAAGAGGACAAAAAGATTTTATAGCGATCTTTGCACAAGCAAACGAAGGAGATGTGACTCCTAACCTGAATCTGAATAATACCGGACCAGGAAAAGATATGTTCGAAAGCACCAAGATCATTGGCGAAAGACAATATCTTGCAAGTTCTAAGATCTTAAATGATGACAATCTAAGAGTATTACCTTCCGGCCTCAATTATACTCAGTCATTTATAGATATGCCAAACTCAATTGTTCGTAAGGAGTTTTCAGAAACTGGAAAAGACGAAAGAACTTGTTTGTCTGCTTACGGATATGCTCTGGCTGCAGGCTCTACGGAAGAAGGCGGAGGACATTGGCTTTTCCACGAGGGAATGAGGGATGAAGATCGGAAATTTTATATCGATTGGTTAGCTGCAAGATTATTACAAGCCCCAAGCGACGAATTGAGAGTTTGTCAAAAGCCTAAAGCAATTCTATTTCCAATGGGTGAAACAAAACCGGATCCTTCTCTTTCTCAAATTCTGCCTTTGGGACTCGCTACAATCGGCGATTTTGCATTAATCGTATCGCCTAATGAAGTCACTACGATGTCTAGCAGAAGAATGAAAGAAACAGTCAAAAAAGTTTTAGGATCTAAAATCAAAGACATAGCGCTTTCAGGGCTGACCAATGATTTCGCGGGATATATCACTACTAAAGAAGAGTATTCTACTCAACAATATGAAGGTGGCCATACACTTCATGGTCCATTTAGTTTAGATCTTTTTAGACAAGAATACGATAGGCTTGCAAATGATCTTTTACAAAACAAAACGAGTGTTCAAGGGCCATTCCCAAAAGACTTGAGTTCTACAGTTATTGGCACGGATATTCCTCATAGAGATAAGATCTCTTCTTTTGAACCTAAAATCAAAACTCCAAATGAGAATATTGCGAAAAAAGGAGAATCAGTTTCTTGTGAAGTAAGTTCCATAAATCCAAACATCTCTTATCCAAAACAAAAATCCTATTTTGATGTAGAGAAGAAAGAAGGAGATAAGTGGGTTACTACCTATACTGATTCCAGCTGGGCCACTAAATTCTATTATAAAAAATCATTCTTACCTTTGTTCGATGATAAGATCCGATTGGTTTGGGAAACGGATAAGAATGAAGCACCTGGAGTATATAGGCTAAAACATTCTTCCTTCTATATTAATAAAGAAGGGAAAGAAGTCCCATACTCCATTGATTGCCCCGAATTCGAATTAAAATAGTATGACTCGGAAACGGCGTAAATTGGAATGGTAGTACACCGTATTAATTTGCAGCGAATAGGCTGCGTAATCTAAATATTTTTAGGACTGGAAAAATGGAAGAAGCAGTATTGTTGGACGGGATCCGCACCCCTTTCGGAAATTTCGGCGGAACATTAAAAGATGTAAGCGCAGTTGATTTAGGAGTATTAGTTTCTAAATCCCTGTTAGAAAGAACAGGAGTCAATCCATCCGATATAGGCGAGTCTATTTTCGGAAACGTAGTCCCTACTGGTAAAGAAGCTATCTATTTAGCCAGACATATAGGACTCAAAACCGGTTTACCGATCACAGTTCCTGCTTTGACCCTGAACAGACTTTGCGGCTCCGGAATGGAAGCAATCATCCAAGCAGCTAAAAAAATCTATTTGGGAGAATCAGAAGCGGTTCTTGCAGGCGGATCCGAATCCATGAGCAATGCGCCTTATGTTGTGCGTAACGCAAGATGGGGAGTTAAATACGGTTCCTCAGAATTCGAAGATTCATTAGAGCAAGGATTAACTGACCAATATGTTGGGCTCATCATGGGTGCCACTGCAGAAAATCTTGCAGACCAATACAAGATCAGCAGAGCTGAGCAAGACGAATGGGCCGGCATTTCTCAAACCAGAGCGGAAAAAGCAACGGTAGAGGGTAGACTGAAAGAAGAGATCCTTCCTGTAACTGTTGGCGGAAAAAAACCGGTTACATTAGAAAAAGATGAATTTATCAAAGGTGCCGCTTCTATCGAAAAACTTTCAGGACTAAGACCTGCATTTAGAGAAGGTGGAACAGTTACCGCAGGAAACGCATCTGGTCTGAATGACGGAGCTGCTGCTACTATTATTACTTCCTCTTCTTATGCTAAGAAGATTGGTAAAAAACCTTTAGCGATCATTAGAGGATATGGACATGCAGGATGTGATCCTGCAAAAATGGGAATTGGACCTGCGTTAGCAATCCCAATCGCTCTTAAAAAAGCGGGCCTAAAACTTTCCGACATGAGCCTTGTAGAAGTAAACGAAGCGTTTGCAGCTCAGTATCTTGCAGTTCAAAAAGAATTAGGCTTAAATCCTGAAATCACAAATGTAAATGGTGGAGCAGTTGCAATCGGACATCCGCTCGGAGCAAGTGGCGCAAGAGTAACCATCACTTTAGCTTACGAACTTAGAAGAAGAAAGGCAAAATACGGAGTCGCTTCTCTTTGTATCGGTGGTGGTCAAGGGATCGCTATTATTCTGGAAAACCCGGAAGCATAATAAAAAAGACTAGGTCCCGCTGGTTTGCAGGACCTAGTCCAGTTCTCACTTCCCTAGTTTACGCTTTTATAATCTATTTTCCAATTCGAAAGCTTCTGCCAAAAGTTCGTAAGAACGAACTCTGTCTTTAAAATCAAAAGTGATCGTAGAAACCACTACTTCATCAATCCCATATTCGGCAGTCAGATCTAAAATTCTTTTTTTAACTGTATCGGGAGTTCCCGCAATCATTCTTCCTCGATTATGCAATAGCCTGACTCTTTCCATATCCGAATACACATACGGTTTAATTTCTTCGTATGAAAGTATACCCTCGCTAATTCCTTTTTCAATATTTAAAAGTTGCCTATCCATTACAGCCTGTAGTTCTTCCGCCTTCTCTTTTGTATCCGCGCATAATACGAATATGCCAACGCTTGCATGTGGAATTTTTAATGATTCTGAAGGTTGGAATCTTTCTTTGTAGGCCCGGATACTTGCATATCCTCCGGTAGGATTGATAAATTGAGCAAAAGATAGAGCCATTCCAAAATGAGCCGCTATCAAAGCACTTTCCCCGCTGGAAGTTAAGATCCAAAGTTCAGGACAAGTCTCTGCAACGGGAATCGCCTTTACCTTTTCCTGAATGGAATCAGGTTCTGCATTGTCCGTCAAAAAATCCCTTAAATCCATCAATTGTTGGATAAAATCATTTTGGACAAAACTGTTAGAAGGATTTAATATAGCAGCTGTTAGTCGATCCCCTCCTGGAGCCCTGCCAAGCCCAAGATCTATTCGTCCAGGAAACAAAGTCTCAAGCATCCTGAAATTTTCGGCCACCTTGAGAGAGCTATGATTCGGAAGCATGATGCCGCCGGAACCCATACGAATTCCTTTCGTTTCGCCAGCAAGATGAGAGATCAAAACCTCAGGAGAAGATCCAGCTAGTCCCAAAATATTATGATGTTCTGAAACCCAATATCTGTGATAACCCAACCTATCAGTAAGTTTCGCAAGTTCGATCGTCTCTTGGACCGCTTGGGATGCGGTCCCACCTTTACGAATTGGAGACTGATCTAAAACACTTAATCGGATCATACTAGAATGCGGACTTAACCACTCCTCCATCCACTCTAAGTGCAGCACCATTCGTTGCAGAGGAAAGTGGAGAAGAAAGATAAACAGCAAGATTTGCGACTTCTTCCACCGTTGCGAATCTTTGCAAAAGAGAAGTTGGTCTTGCATTTTTGAAAAATTCTTTTTCTACAGTTGTTGTGGACACGTTTTGTTGTTTTGCAAGATCTTCTAAAAATCCTTCTACACCTTCTGAACGAGTGGGTCCGGGTAGAATAGAATTTACAGTCACATTAGTTCCTTTTGTGAGTTCTGCAATTCCCCTGCCTAAAGAGATCTGAGCACTTTTTGTAACTCCATAATGGATCATTTCATTCGGGATCTGTATTCCCGACTCGCTTGAAATAAACAAGATCCTTCCCCAATTCTTTTTAAGCATAGAAGGTAAATATGCTTTAGAAAGTCTAACCCCACTCAGAACATTCACTTCGAAAAATCGGATCCAATCTTCATCTGGAATATCTATAAAATCTTTTGGTTCGAAAATTCCAACATTATTCACAAGAATATCTACATTAGGAAACTTTGATGCAATTTTGTTTACTTCTTCTTTATTGGAAAAATCTGCTTCTACGCCGAGAAGATTTGCGTTGGGTATTTTTTTCTGAATGGTAGAGATTGCTTCATCTACCCTGGCCTTGGTCCTTCCGTTTATAATGACCTGTGCCCCTTCTGCAGCAAGGCCTGTAGCGATTGCGAGTCCAATTCCTGCGGTTGATCCTGTAACTAATGCGATTTTATCTTTGAGTTGGGTATCCATGTATTGTTTTCCATTACTTAGACGAATCTAACGCGAGACTAGGCAAAAACGGTTTTCGCCTACGACTTGACCTTAGGTCGGCTTCTAATTAAATCTTAGAATTTAGAGTTAGATATTTTACAGCAATTTTCGGGTTGTGCTAAATTCAAAAAATCTTTTATACTTAGGCAAGAAATGATCCTCAGTAAAGAAATCGAATCCCCTTTAGGAATACTTCTCGCGGGTGCCGTAGAAGAAGGTATCTGCCTTTTGGAATTCGCCGAAAAAGAGCGGTTGGAGCTACAACTTACTCGGCTCAAAAAAGTTTTCGGCGAGGATATCCAACCGGGAGAAAATAAGTTTTTCCATCAGTTAGAAGAAGAGCTTCAGGAATATTTCGAAGGCAAAAGAAAGAACTTCGATGTTCCTCTAGTAATCTTAGGCACTGACTTCCAAAAGAAAGCTTGGGAAGCTCTACATTCAGTCCTGTATGGAAAGACAAATTCTTACGAGGCTCAGGCGATCCGGATTGGAGATAAAAACGCAGTCCGAGCAGTAGCAAAAGCAAATGGAGAAAATCGAATCGCAATCCTGATCCCATGCCATAGAATCGTAGGCAAAAGCGGAGATCTCACAGGATATGGTGGTGGTCTTTGGAGAAAAAAATTCCTGTTGGAGTTAGAGCAAAAATTTTCTGATTCCCCTACTTTACCTTTTTTCCGAGGTGAATGACAGAAGTAATACTTCCAGGAAAAGTCACACCTTCGAAAGGAGACCAGCCACTCTTACTTTTTATATCTTCTTTTTTGAATGTAGTTGGAGTTTCAAAATCTATAACCGTAAAACTGCCGCAGTATCCTTCTTCTATCTTTCCGAATCCTTTTCCGTATTCCTTGGGCAAAAACTCTGCTACAAAATCTCCAGGATTCTCAGCACAGATCTCTGCAATTTTTTCCAAAGAGATTCCCGCTGTCTTATACAACCAGGTTACAAATAAAGAATAAGTATCCAGTTGAGAAATACCTGATGTACCTTTGAGCTTTTCTTCTATCGAATGAGGAGCATGATCAGTCGCTAAGTAGTCAATCCAACCTTCTTTGACACCTTGGAGCAAAGCATGTTTATCTTCTGGTCCTCTTAAAGGAGGATTCATTTGAAACCAATGACGGTTCTCATCCGTAAGCATAGTTCTATCAAAATATAAATGAGTAGGAGTTACTTCACATTTCACTTTGACTCCCCTCTTTCGAGCATCAATGATTTTCTTAAGGCCTTCTTCCGTAGAATAATGGCATAACTTTCCGACTAGTTCATATTTTTCGATCAAATACAAAGCAAAGTCGGTAGCCAAAGTTTCAGCAATAGCGGGCCTTCTATCCTCATGATATGTTTCGTTTTGGCTCTTTTCTAAAATTTCAGGGTCTTCACAATGAAAGCTAACGTTACACCCTTTATAATGCCGAATTGTCTCTTCTAACTGCTCATTAGAATAAAAGAATAATTCCCCGATAGAAGGACCCATGAAGGCTTTATATGGGACATGAGCCTTTAGAGGTTTTGTATGAGGACCAATACCCGCATATAAAGTGATCCGAACAGGCGAATGATCTGCGAGTTCCCTCTTTTTAGAATAAGTAATATCGTCAGTAGGCGGGATCGGATTATTGGGCATGTCCGCGATATGGATGACTCCTCCATTGATCGCTGCATTTCCAGCGGATAAAAAATCTTCTTTGTATTTATGTTTTCCGGATTCGTCTTCTCTTGCGTGAACATGAATATCACCGAATCCTGAAAAGATCACAATCTTTTCAGGATCAAATGCCAATTCTTCTGCATTAGAAGATTGTAATACTTTATCTTTCTGGATGGAGAGTATGAGGCCTGTTTTCGGATCCAACTCCACTGTGCCTATAAAAGAACCTTTGGAGTTTTGGAATTTTCCCGAAATTTTTCGGATTTGAGGAGCCATTCGCCCAGTTTATCTCAGGCGCCTTTTTTTTCTATCGCATTCAAAAGTTTTGTAACTGCAGCAGAAGGTCCCTGCTCCTTACGAATTTGGATAGCAAGATCTCTGGCCTCATCTAAACGATTTGTGTGATAATACATATCCGCAAGATGTAAATTGTTTTGGGTATGACCCTCAGAAATAGATCTAAGCTCTTCAGACAAACGGATAGCCTCTTTGATATCTCCCGTTTTTTTAGCGCAATAAGAGAGGATAAAAAGCATTTCAGGATCTTTTACAATCCCCATTTTCCTTAATTCTTGAGCAGCCATATACGCAGTCTGATAATCTTTGATCTTCAGCCCAAGTTTTAAAATCAACTTAGAACGAACTGGATGGGAATCCTGGCTTCCCTGTAGATCAGAAAGAAATTTTCTTAATTCTGAAACTGAACTAGTCCCTTTAATTCGATCTGAAATTTCTTTCCAAGAAGAAATTCCTTCACTCGATCCGGAAGCAACACCCGTCCGACTAAAAGGAGAATATTCTGAACCTTCTTCCGTTCGGACAGATTGGATCATTCTATTAAATTGATCCGCTAAACTTCCGATCTCATCCCAAGCTTCCGGATGTAATTCTCTCTGTAGATCTCCCTCGGTCGCAAGCTCCAATGCAGAGTATAACCTATCCAAAGGATGAATTACGAAGAAGGAGAAAAATGAATTAATCGCTATTGAAAAAAGAAGAATACAAACTAAAAACGCAAGCACAGGTTTTTTTAAAAGTCCTGTCTCAAATGCTAAAAATTCCTGATAAGGGATTCCTATCTCCTTCATCTGGGTTTTACCCGGAGATTTTTGGATTATAGAATAATAATATTCTCCCATCGCAAGCCCAGGAATCCTTCTGAAATGAGGCTCTCCTTCAGGAACAAGTTCCCTCATTTGATCCAAAGTAAAACCTCGTAATGCTTCCCCTTCTGCAGAAGAGTTTTTTACAGAACCGGAAAGTATCTTTAAGAATAAGGAGAGTTTTTCGTCTTTAACTTCAGGAGAGATCTGCTCTAAAATACCTTCTCGCATGTCCTTAGGTGGAAGATTGCGTATCTTTTTACGTATTTTTTCCAATCCCTTAGAGAAGTTTATTAGATTTTCAGAATACTTTTCAGTACCTTTTAATGACTCTGCGACCTTTGCATAAGAAGGAAATTCCTTGTTCAAAGCAGAAGGATTATTCCAAATAAAAGAAAGGATCAAATCTCTTTTAGATTCTGCAAAAAAGGAAGTCTCTAATCCTCCGGATGTCGTTAGAACAAATCCTTCATTGTCTTGCACGGAAAGTAAATAAGAATCAGGAGAAAGATCCTGAGCCTTCAATTTTTCCTTAACTGTTTCGTTAAAAGATTCCAATCCAGGCTGCAAGAATAACCAACTACTTCCTTGAAAAACGAATAATATTAATAATATGATCCCGAGCAGAATGGGAGATCTAAGACTGAAAGCTTCTCCAGAGGCTCTTAGATGGATTAGCCATGCAAGAAATAACGCAGTTAGAAAAATAGGATTCCAAAAGGAAAGTCCGATGGCTCTGTCTATTGGATAAGCGATCTCCTTTAGATGGAAAAGTATTGTTGTTCCAAGAAGAAGCAGAAAAGGCACCCAAAGAGAAAGAGCCATTAGCTGAACATCGGATCTATGAGCCTGGAAACCTCTCCAAACTCCGAATAATAATATTACACAAACATAAAGGATGCCAAACCAAAAGATCACTCTTTCGTCGGCTCTATGAATTACATCGTAAACTCCTCCACCAAAATCATAAACCGGTTTTGCAAATATAGTTCCTACAATATGAAGGACCAATATACTTAGAGCCAGAAAATATCCAGCGCCCAATAAAATCCTTCCAGTCTTTTCGGATGCCTGAGAGTTCAGCAGAAAAAAGTATAAACATAGATGGGCGCAAAGTAAAAACGCTGAGGGCAAAGAAAGCCATCTATGCAAAAAAGAAAGAGGATGGAAAAAAGATGTCCCGAGCAAAAAGGAAAGCTCGAGTAACGAGCAGTATAAGAATACCCAGCCTAAATGTAAGGTTGTTTCATATTTTTCCTTTCTAATTAGAAGAAAAAAAGCGCAGAGCCCGGAAAGAAGAAATCCAGTAAGATAACTGACGCTGGAAAAAGTTAAAACAGCCATGATAGGTCAAAGCATCATTTCACACAGATAACTGCGAATTTGTTTGTGCTGGAACTAGGAGAAAAATCTCCGCTGCTTAAGTTTACGGTCATATAATCCCCTTTGTCTCCAGCGGCACTTGTAGACCAAAACAATCCGATCGTTTTAATCTTTTTATCAGCTCGTTTGGAGAATGTCTTAAGCTCTTCTTTGTCAGGAAGTCTCTTTCTTCTGGACGAACAATAACGAACGGCGTCTTCCCAGGCGACAGGAGATCCCGCTTCTTCATCCCAACCATGTTTTCCATAAACAGGAGTTTTATCCAAATATTCCTGAACGATAAAATATCCGAAAAAAACGATCAATGCAACAGCAAGAAATCCTATTACTTTTACAAGAGTGCCTGAATTTCCCCCAGCTTGAGGAGCCTTCATCGGAAGTTCTTTCATCGTTTCTGAAATTTTAGTAGCTACAGTATGTTGTTGCTGGCGATTCGGACGACTATGTTCCGGTCTTTTTTTCTGCTGATGGCCGCGGTTTCCTCCGCCTGGATGTTTGTGGGAAGATTCTTGTTTTTTATTCCCGGAGGTTTTGCGAGGAGGCTTACGACGGTTCGCCATAAAGTGGATTATCCTTTCAGTCGATGGATTTGGACCAATTTATTCTAAAAGGTCCTAAACGAATTTTAAAATCGTCCGTAAAAGAATCTCTACCAAGACTAGCTCATTTAGTAAAGAAAAAACCGCCAGGCCGAAAGGAAAGCCTCTATCCATACTTAAAAAAGGTCGAATGTTTCCAGTATAGCCGAAAGGATTGTCCCAGAATGCAGACGATTCGAATCGGATTAATTGGCGCAGGAACAGTCGGCTCAGGAGTTCTTAAAATTCTTTCGGAAGAATCCGCAAGATTTGAAAAAGAATACGGTATCTCCCTTAATGTACATACGATTTGTACCCGAACTCCCTCTAAAATCGCCCCTATTTCGAAATTATTTTCCAAAGTAAAAATAACAGACGATTACAAACAAGTGGTGGGTAACCCCGAAATCGATTTGATCATCGAACTTGTAGGAGGTACAACAATCTCCGAAGAGATCGTACTTGGTGCCTTACAATCCAAACAAACTGTAATCACAGCTAATAAGGCTCTTCTTTCTGAAAAAGGAGAGATTATTTATAGAACTGCAGAAGAGAACCAAACAGAAATTGGATTCGAAGCTTCTGTCGGTGGTTCTATTCCTATCATCCGAGCAATACGAAATTGTTTGGCAGGAGATAAGATACTTGGACTTTACGGGATCTTAAACGGAACCACTAACTTCATTCTTTCCAAAATGGAAACAGAAGGTTTAGATTATAAAGAAGCTCTAAAACTCGCTCAGGAAAAGGGATTTGCAGAAGCGGATCCAAGCTTCGATGTAGAAGGTATAGATACCGCGCACAAAATCAGTATATTAGGCTCCCTGGCTTTTGGGGAGAAGATACCATTACAAAATATCGTGGTCGAAGGTATAACAAAGATTACGCGACTAGACATAGCATTCGCTTCTGACCTCGGTTATAGGATCAAGTTACTCGGCCTTGTAAGAAAATTGGACGGCAAGGTAGAAGCCAGGGTCCAACCAGTAATGATCCCTAAACATCACGCGTTCGCAAGTGTGATGAATGAGACAAACGCAGTATATTACAAGACTGCATTTGCAGGCCCAGGATTGATCGTAGGAAAAGGAGCTGGTGCTTTGCCTACCGCTTCCGCAGTGATTTCAGACTTGATTTATTACAGCTCAAGACGGGGCAAAAATCTTCCGATGGAGAAAAACAGATTCCCAAAAGCCTCCATATCAGAAGCGAACCAAACAGAAGCTAGATATTATCTTAGATTTAATACCTTGGACCAACCAGGGGTCTTAGCGGAAATTGCAAAAGATTTGGGAACAAACGGAGTATCTATTTCTTCTGTTCGCCAAAACGAATCTGAAAAGGAACCTGCAGAAGTAGTCGTGGTCACACATCCATGTGTGGAAGCTTCGATTTCTGCGTCTTTAGGAAGGATAGATGCCTCCGAAGTGGTATTAGAACCCTCGGTAGCAATCCGCTTAGAAGACAAATTGTAAAAGTATGAACGAATTTCCCTGCACATTATCCTTACATGAAGGATTCGGGGATTCACATTTGGATTTATTTTTGGATATTGACGGAATTTCTCGTCTAATCACCTTCGGAACAGTCGCTTCTTTTTGGGAATTGCTCCAAAGTGGATCGAAAATAACTTTTCAGAGAAAGAATGATCACAGAAGGATCTATCTGGACTTAGAAGGCGAAATCGAAGAGAAAGGACGACTTAGGATACTTTACCGTGGATCCGCCAAAACGGATTCCAAACCGGAAGAAGTCTCCGGATGGACGGAATTGACAGCCACCATCAAAGATGGAACATTGATGCTTTAACGCGGATCGGGACAAAATGGCAAAAACGGAATTCGAAGGCCTTTACATAGAAACTAAAAGAGACTCTGTCGGAGACAAAGAAGTTTTAGTCGTCATTATGAATGGAAAAGTGACGAACTCGAATGCTTTCGAAATTTCCAGAAAGATCAATTTCGTTTTCGACGAAGGGATCTACGAGATCATCTTAGACCTTTCTTCTTTGGAATATATCAATAGTGTTGGGGTTGCAACCCTTTTAACTCTGATCAAAACTGTAGACCAGCATAACGGCAAGATCGTGATCGGAGGATTAAATCACTTCTTAGAGAATGTGATCCGATTGATGGAATTACCTAAAAAGGTAGCGATCTATCATACTCTGGACGAGGCTAAAGCGGTCTTTAAATAATCATATAGTCCGTCCCAAGATATAGACTTTCGGTCAATACCAAGTTGCGGACTTAAAGAGCCTGGACCTTTGGGGACTGGCTCTTATCTAACACTTTCTTGTTTAGAAAGAATATCCAAATATTCTAAAATACCTTTGGCAATGGTCTCTTTTGAAGCGGGACCGATTTCTTTTTTAGAACCTTCTTTTCCGAAAATAATCACACTTGTATCCAAGTCCCCAAAACCTTTGGAATCCTTGCCAACGTAATTTCCCACTATAAAATCCAGGTTTTTCTTGCTAAGTTTGCCTAAAGCGTTTTGGTCTAGAAGATCCGTTTCTGCGGAAAAGCCGATCCTTAGTATATTCTTCAGGTCTTGAGCCTGGATTTTTTCTTGAACTGAAACAAGAATATCCGGATTTTTAATCAGCTCCAGGGCCAAGGTATCGCTCCCTTCTTCTTTTTTGATCTTAGATTCATTTGCATTTTTAGGACGAAAGTCCGCTGGAGCAGCGGCCATAATAAGAATGGAAGAAGACGTAACTTCATTCAGAATCGCGTCTTTCATTTCCAGAGTGGTTTCTACCTTAACAACTCTTGCGCCTTTCGGTTCTGAATATTTTGGTTCAGTCAATCCTCGGATATAAACGACTTCCTTAACCAAATGAGCCGCTTCTTCGGCCAAACAATATCCCATTTTTCCCGAAGAGGCATTTGAAATAAAACGTACTGGATCGATCCACTCCCTGGTGGGTCCTGAACTGATTATAATTTTTGAATATTTAGCCAAGATCAAACATCTTATTTAGAAGTTTTCAGATACAATTCCAGGATCTTCTTTTGCATTACTGGAACATCAGCAAGTTTGCCATAACCTTCGTCACCGCAGACAACAACTCCTTCCTGAGGATCCATGATAATCACACCGTCTTCTTTCAGACGTGCCAGATTTCTTTGTGTAGCTGGATGAGTGAACATATTCGGGTTCATTGCAGGAGCAACCAACACTGGACACTTCGCCGCAAGATAAGTAGAAGTTACAAGATCGTCTGCAATTCCGTTCGCCATTTTTGCGATAATATTTGCAGTAGCGGGAACCACCGCGATCACAGCCGCACGATTCCTTGCGTCAATATGAGCCATTCCCTGCTCGTATTCATCTACCTGGACTTTTTTACCTGTAAGAGCCTCGAATGTGATAGGACCAATAAACTTGGTCGCATTCTGAGTCATGATGACGGAAACAGGATAACCTTCCTTGGTAAGATTACGCACCAGTTCGCAAGCCCTAAAAGCTGCGATACTTCCGCTGACTGCGATCAGAATATCCTTTTTGTCCATAGTACAGATCCAAAACCGATCGATTAGTTTTACAACTTAAATCGCAAAGGAAGAAGGAGCAGAAAGCCGAGTAAAACGAACAGTCATGATCTTATTTCCATCCATTTTTTCTACGGTCAGCTTGCCTTCAGGGATCGCGACTACGGTCCCTTCCTTAGGCATATCTTCTAACTTCTCTAAAATAAAACCTGCAATAGTGCGGATATCGTTTAGCTCCTCATCTTCGATTCCTGATAGGATTTCTTTTAATTCGTCGAGCTCGGTTTCTCCGTCGATATCAAATGCATCGGGAGAATGAGATGGAACTGCATCCGTTTCATGATCGTCAGTCTCGTCACGGATCTCGCCAAAAACTTCTTCCACTATGTCTTCCATAGTTAGTAGTCCGGAAACTCCGCCATACTCGTCGATCACGATCGCCATATGTTGTTTTGCAACTCGCAACTTCTGAAGAACTTTCTCTATGGACATACCTTCTGGAACCACAATAGGGGACTGCATAATTGTAGTGACCTTTGCTTTCTTATTCCTTTTGGATTCGGAAAGCCAAGCTAGATAGGCCTGAACGTGAATGATACCTACTATATTATCAGTGGTTCCATCATATACTGGATATCTGGAAAAATGATGCTCTGCGATGATAGAAAGAACTCCATCCATCTGGCTATCAGCAGGAATTCCGACAATGCTCAAACGGTGAGTCATCACATCCTTTGCTAAATGTTCAGAGAACTCGAAAGTTTTTTGGATGATCTGGAATTCTTCTTGGTCAATATTCCCTTGTTTATTCTGTTCTTGGATCAGGATCATCAATTCTTCAGGAGAATGTATGATACGATGAGAATCCTCCTTAAATCCGATCCTTTTCAAGATGAAGGAAGTAATTCCATTTAAGAAAAACGTAATAGGAAAAAATAAATAATAAAAGAAGAATATAGGAGCACTTGTCACCAATGCTAAGGTCTCTGTCTTCTGGATCGCAACTGTTTTAGGAAGAAGTTCTCCTAAAAGAATATGCAAAAATGTGATTAGTGCAAAAGAGATCGCCACAGCAATTCCATGAACCGTGAGATCGGAATCAGGATAGCCAGCGTAATGAAAGATAGGTTCTATCCAACTGGATAAATAACCTTCTCCCACCCAACCAAGAAGGAGACTTGCAATTGTGATCCCCACCTGACAGACGGAAAGCATATCGTTCAACATGGTTGCTGCTTTTTTGGTAAGGGCAGCCATAGGCCTACCGTCTCTGATCAATTCTTCTAAACGAGAGGGTCTAATCGACACCAAGGCAAATTCCGCAGACACGAAAAACCCATTGGCGAATATAAGAATAAGTATTACGAAAAATCCAATCACGTCCATTAACGGCAAGATCTTCCGAATGTAAGATTTAGGCAGATTGCTAGATCGAAAGAATAAAACAAGGTGGGAAAATTATCGATTTGGTCCGGAAAAATCCGGCTTCTACTGTCGGGGTCCATCTATCTGTGATACCATCCCTGAAAAACGGTGCATTGTCGAGTGTTTTGAAGGTGAAAAAATGAAAATTTACCCTTTTACGGAGCTAAGTTTAAGCTGGTCATTCTGCGTTTCGAACCATTTTGAGAACTCTGGAATTCAGGTTTGGGTCCCCATTTTCATTCGCAAGTCTCTCTAATAAATTTATGTCGGATTCTGACTCTGGATTCCAGTATTTAACAAAGTAAAGGCGAGAAGTTCCAACCGATAACCAGAACCTGGCCCAGTCCAAAAAGTCTTCAGATTTATCTCCCCAGCCGGAACCGCTGAGCGAATCCTTTGTAAATGCAATTCTATCCGGCAAATTCCTAAAATCTAATCTACGCTTCGCCTTTCTAAAGGAAATGGAATCGGATCCACAGGACCATTCGTAATCTCTAAGACCGTTAGGAGATTTAGAAGTCACCTTCATATTCCAAACAAGCAGAGCGGACTTTCCTTGGAGTAATTTGGATCCATCATAATACTGTAGTGGAAAGGACTGCCATCCTAAATGCCCTTCCCCTTCCGGAAGATTTTTAGGGAAAAGATTCTCACATGCTGGACCGAATACTTTTTTAGCAGTATCAGACTCGTCTCTTTTATCAAAACGCAAAAATAACTTAATTTCAGAATCAGGGAATTCCTTTCTAAGATATTCCGCAGCTTCTACCCCAGGTGAATTCAGAAAGATCTGGACTTTGTCTTTTTTAGAAAAGGATTCCATCGTACTTCTAAAAGCGGATTGAGCAGTGTAGCTAGTAGGATTATCCGTATTCAATTCCCTTGCTTCCAGCTCAGAAGAATCTCCGTCCTTATGAAATAGAAATACCCGCTTATCTTTCACGAAAACTGCGATAAGTGGATGAGTTAATTTTCTGAAATTTGCATTCTTAAGTGGATCAGACTCTTCTTTAATGCGAGCGGATTCCTTGGTTCTCATTTCAGACCAAGCAGACTTCCAAGGTTCTCTTCCCGGAGGATAAAAACCTTTATATCTAGAAATTCTATTATGAGTTTTAAGGATCGCAAGATCGGGCGGAGAATCATCTTCCTGAAGTTCGGAATTTTCCTCATTATGGATCATAAAAGAAAGCAGATCGTTTGTATAACCATGTCTAGTATAAAAATCAATAGCAGAATTCTCTAAACTTTTACTTCCATATGAAGGCGGAAGATAATTTTTAATCTCAAAAGTTTTATCATCAACATGGCCTGACGCTGAAATTTTAAGAGCCTGGTCTAAGAAACTTTTTACTCCTCTTAAATTCGAGGATTCCTTATGAGAAAGAAATAATCCATTTAATCTGATCCATTCTTCTTTATAAGAAGGATCTTCTTTTAAGATACCGCCCGCTTTAGTAAATTCAATGATCGCTTTTCTAAGATTATTTGTTTTTAACTGCAAAAATCCATGGAGCAATGTGGCGGAATATTCCACTCTTCTCCATCCCTTACTTTGTGCGAGAAAGCTCAGATCCATTGCAAGTTTGGAAGCCACTTCAGGCTCGTCTTCCGAAAGTATTTGAATAATTCTTAATTTAGTAAATAGATCATCTTCCGTCAGATTTTTAGGAGTGCTAACTGATTGTAAGGCATCCACTGCTTTGTGGGAGTTTTTAGATTTCCAAACTGCAACTGACACAAGGTCACGAGCACTATTGATCGGAATAGGTTCGCCTAAAAATGGATGAAGTATCTTAGTGGACCAATGTAAAAAATCTAAATTTAAATAATATTCTAAAGCCCTTGCAGGATCACCTTGTAAATAAGCAAGAGTTCCTAACTTCAGATATAACGAATTCTTATACGCTGGAGCCATCTCCCCTTGTCTTTCTATAATATACTTTAAAACTTTTTCGGCAGAACTCGGATCTCCATCTACTAAATAGTAATACGCCAATTTTTCGTAAGAATGAGAGAGCATTCTTCCACCAAGATTTTCCGATACGATCCCAATTTTAGAAAATTGGATCGCATCTCTTGCAAATCCTAACTCCGAAAGATAATCAGCGATATTAGGAAGAAAATTAGATAAGAAAGGAATATGTTTTAGTTCTTTCTCCTCCGGATCAGTAATTCCCGGGAAAGGAGAAAGTATTCTTTGTAGATTTGTGTATTCCCTATCATGGTTCGGATCCGAAAGTTTAAAATCCGCCATATAACTTCCGAGACGAAGCATTCTACAAAGTGAATAATATTGTTTTTTCGGAGAACATTTGATCTTATCTGCAGGCTTCTTATGAAGAAGAACATTACGCGTAGATTCTACCAATTCCTTTTGGTATGTGTCTCCAGCAGGAGGATTCCAAGCTTTTAGGAAATTTTCCCCATTGGATTTTTTAGAAAAGTAGATATCTTGGAAATAAAGTAGAAGAACTTCGGCGAAGCCCAGATCTTTTTCTTTTCGGATGGTGGTGATTAAGTTGGAGAATTTACCGGAATCTTTATTAAGAAGTAAATATTCTCCTGCTAAAAGTGCAAACTCCGATTTTTGGACGCCATTCAGACCCTCGGGAAAGGAATTAAAATCAGTTTCTTTAGTCAGGACATTTTTACCATCCATCAAAAGATAAAAATTACCAGGAGAACCTGTCCAACCGTAATCGTTACGGGCCTGCGCAGAGAGGGATGTGCAAAAAGAACAGAATGAAATTAATAAAAAAGGAATATATTTGAAAATTAGGCTAATGGAGCCTATATTACGAATATTTAAAATTGATTTTTGCAAGGGAATCGATCGCGATTTAAGAGCGGTTTATAGACCTTCTCTTTTTAAGTCCCGGCCCATTAAATCTCTAACAACCTCCTTCGGATTCTTATGCTCGTAAAGCATTTTATACACCTCGGTGGTAATGGCCATTTCGATACCTAATTTCTGAGACAGTTCAAATCCACTTTTGGCGGTTTTTACCCCTTCCGCAACTTCCACCATCCCGCCTAAAATAGAATCCAGACTTTCTCCTTTTCCTAATCTAAATCCAACAGTCCTGTTTCTGGAAGCATCTCCGCAACAAGTTAAGATCAAATCTCCCATTCCGGAAGGGCCTAAGAATGTAAGAGGATCTGCTCCCAATTTGACTCCAAGTCTAGAAATTTCGGTTAACCCTCTGGTGATCAAAGCAGCCCTAGTATTTTGCCCGAATCCTAATCCGTCGGAAACTCCCGCAGCGATTGCGATCACATTCTTTAAAGAACCGCCAACTTCTACTCCGACCACATCCGGAGTCCAATAAGTCCTAAAATAAGTGAAACTAAATATTTCTTGTACCTTTCTTGCAGTTGCTTCATTTTTAGATGCGATACTCACGATTGTCGGTACACGTTTGACCAACTCTTTTGCAAAACTAGGTCCAGAAAGATAAGATAATCTGCTGTGAAATTTACCCGGAAGTTCTGCTTCAAAAATTTCGGAAACTAATCTGAGACTTCCATTTTCTATTCCTTTACTTGCAGAAACGATAGGAGCCTTTTCTGGGAGGAAAGATTTAATCTCTTTTAAAATATCTGTGATCGCGTGAGAAGGAGGAGCGGAAACGATCATGTCCTTGTCTCGGACAGCTTCTTCTAAACTTGTGGTTCCTTTTAAATTTTTGGGAAGATCAATACCCGGTAGATATTTTTCATTCCGATGGTTCTCATTAATCTCTCCAATTAGGTTGGAGTTCCTTCCCCAAATGGTAACATCATAACCTTTGTCCGCCAAGAGCACACCTAAAGAAGAACCGAAACTTCCAGAACCGATAACGCCGATTTGCATGAGATACCCTTTCCCCGACTAACCCTAAGGAGTGATGATCCTGACCAGGAAAGCCTAAACGGCAAGAAAAAAAAGCGGGGAAAAATGATACCCGTTCCATTCTTATTTTGGTATAAAATAGAAATGAAGTTTACCGACCGAATCCGAAGGATTAATTTTGTTCTTCCATGCTCGATTTGCGGAAACTTTCGGGATTCAATCTTTTAGATTTTTTGACGGGAAAAAATTCCTTCGAAGAAAAAGCCTTAAAGAGCAATTACAGGATCGCCGTTTTACTTCATTCTTTGAATAAGGTTCTGCAAAAAAAAGTGGTAGAGGGCACGGAAGATCTAGAGTCCTTGGTGATGGATTCAGGTCGGGGTGTTTTATACCTTTCCGGACATTATTCCATCCGAGGATTAGCCTGGTCTAAAATTTTAAGAACGAATCATATCAGATACAAACTTTCCTTAAGACCTGTGAAGGTAGATGGAAACAGAGTGGTGTTTAGGATAGAAGCTTTTAGACTTTATGATCATAACCCAAGGTCCATAGATCCGATACGGATTTTTTCCAAAGTTTTCAAATTTCATCGAAAGCTAATATTAGAAGAGATAGTTGAGGAAATTCCGGAAATATTATCCCTTACGGATATTGGAAATGAGATCAGAGTCGACTTAAATTATTTTTTAGCAGAAATTCCGGAAGTTGCAGGAGCAGTGACTGTCCAAAAAGTAATCCCCGAAAAAGGAAATGTATTTTTATTCGTGCGATCAAATACGATCTTAAAACCATTATTGGATTTTTTTGGTCCGGACTATCTCAGAATAGAACCGATTTCGGAGAACGAAGACAGCATGCTCATGCTGTGGAGGGATTAGAAAGATTGGACATTATCATGGGTTTATTAAGAATCAGTATAGAAAGGGTCGAACGGCTTTAAGTCGTTTAACATAAAATTAGGATAAGTCCAAATGAGGATCATTTACCTCACCGATATCCACGACGGACTAAGAGGATTGAAAGAAGTCCTTATAGGAACCGAATGTGACTTGTACCTTTTCTCCGGCGATATTATCTACAAAGCCTTTTTCAATCCAGAACGAATCATAGAATTTGTAACTCTCCAAGAAGATATGTATCGTATCATGGATGATGTCAAAGAAGAGATCAATCCTTACGATTATGCAACTAGAGCGGTACGTTTTCCGGAAAAGTACCTGCCTAACGTTGTTGAAAAGTCCCACGATTACAGAAGGTTATTCCACCAAGCTGCAAAAACGATGAAGGAAAAGTACGAACTCATCGAAATCATTATCCAAAAATATGCAAAAGCACCTGTCTGGCTATTACCAGGAAATTATGATATAGATCTTCAATATTCCGCGTTATACGAAAGAGACCTGCATAGAAAAACTTTCGATATGGGAGGATTAAAATTTGCAGGTTATGGTGGAGCTCCAGTGATCACTTCAGGTATTCCTGAAAAGTTAGCGGTAAAATTCCACGAGTATAATCGTAACGGAAAAAATTACAGTGAACCAGAAGACTTCTTTAAAGAAGAAAATCCAGACGTAGTTGTGATCCATAATCCTGCATATGGATTTTTAGATAAAATCCCCAGTTTCGGAAATGTAGGTTCTCAAGGGATCAGAAGATATTTAGACGATTATTCTCCTGCCTTAGTTGTCTCGGGTCACGTTCATGAAGACCAAGGGATCATAAAAAAAGGGAAAACAGTGTTTTTGAATCCTTCTAATTTTGGACCAGTTGATTCTGTTTTCGGGTTTCAACCTGGGGGCTTCTTCTCTGAAATAGAAATAGAAAACAATCTTGTAAAAAATGTAAAACTGAATAGACTATCGGATCACTCAATTCGCCACCTTTTAGAAGTCGATTGCTCTGGAGACAAGTTAGCCCTTGTCCAGGCAAGCAGCGACTCAGAAGTTCCGGCGGAAGATTTTATCCGATAGTTATGACTCTCCCAAAACTTAGCTCAAACTCCAATATCGTAAAATTTGTAGGTCTAAAAAAGTTTTTTAGATCTCATGAGACTGGAGTATCCAGAGAAAGAATAGAAGATTTCAAAAAATTTAATAAACTCATCAACTACGGAGGAGACGAGGTAGCATTCGATATCTTAGGCTCCTTAAATTTCGGCCAGGCAACTTCTGATTCAGACACAGACATAGTGATGTATACTAGATGTGAAGAAGGCAGAATGGGAGAATGTGGATTAGAAAATTGTTATAAAATTGCGCTTTTCAAGCATATGTTTCTGAACCTGGTTACCTTCGAACATAATTCTCAGGCCTATAAACTAGAAATAGTAGATTGTATCAATTTAAACCAATTGGAAAAAGATATAAAAGATAAAAATGCTGACTCCGCATTACTCATTCGTTTTTGTTTTTATAGATCCATTTGCAGAGGAGTGAACCGTAGACTTCTTCACAAATACGAAAATATGATCGCTGAGAATCTTCCTCTTTGGGAAAAAATTTCTGAATCATTGGAAGAATGTTTCGAAGGAATTATAAAGTCTTCCCAACATACTTACTCATTTCATAAATATGCAGGAAGATTGGCGGACAAGGGAATTAATTTGCCTGGCTCTATGGCAGAGAAAATAAAGGACTATTTAAAACAATGATCACCTTTCTCACCTTAGTTGCTTGTTTGGCGGCCGCTGCGATCTTCTTCCATGTTTTATATACTGTAGATACGAAACGTCTGGATAAAAAAGATTCCAAACGACCGAAAGACAATGATTACGGAAATCCTCGAAAAGTATACGGTGGAAATTGGGACCCGAACGTTCCCCGCCCCAGACTTTGCCCTGTATGTGGTCGATTCTTGGATAAGAACGAATACTTATACGCAGTTCTTTTTGAACCTGCAATTCCCGGAGCAAAACGACAAGCGCGGATTTATGGTTGCCGTTACTGTTACCTAGGATTGGATGATTCAAGTTCGGCTCCAGAGGAGATGATTCAAAATTCTCCTCAACCGAAACCAGTCCAGGATGAAGAACTCGGTCTCTGATAAAAAAAATTCTACCATTTCCCTATCCAGCTCCATCGGAGTTGTTAAAGGTGTCGGACCTAAAAAGCGGGAAGTTTTAGAATCCGTAGGGATCAAAACTATCCAAGATCTTTTAGGATGGTTTCCACGCAGGTACTTAGATCGGAACTTAACGGAAAACATTCTACTCAAACAGGGAGAATCAGTTACATTAATTTTAGAAGTAATCGATTCCTATTTGGCTCATGGAAAAAAATCCAGACTAGTTGTTTCTGCGAAAACGAAAAACAATGAGCCAATCAGTTTAGTTTTCTTCAGGGGTATCCAATTTTTTCGCCGAGTTTTCCAACCAGGAATTCTCGTAGCCGTAACTGGAAAGCTGGAATATTTTAGAGGTTTCCAACTTATGCATCCGGATTACGAAGTTCTATCTTATGGTGGAAATTCGGAAATCTCAGAAGACGATCTTCCTGAGAGTATTCATACAGGCCGCATCATTCCTCTTTATCCTACAACAGAAGCAATGAGAGATGAACATCTCAATTCCAGAGAACTTCGTAAACTAATCCATTTTGCATTAAAACTTTTAGAAGGTAGAATTCAGGAAATTCTTCCTGCACAAGTTGTCAAAAAAAGAAATCTGATGGATCGAGCTCAGGCTTATAATGAGATCCATTTTCCTACTGAAGACGAACAACTAGGGAGAGCAAGGACCAGATTTAAATACGAAGAATTATATTATTTCAATCTTCTGATAGAATACAAACGTTCTCAGAGAGCAAAAATTCATAGAGTTTTGTGGCCCCTTCCTGAGTCCAAAACAGCAAAAGATCTAATTAAAAATTTACCTTTCGAGTTAACACCTGATCAGAAAGCAAGTCTCGCAAAAATTTCAGAATGGACCAAGTCGGATACTCCAGCTGCGATTCTACTGCAAGGAGATGTAGGTTCCGGAAAAACCTTGGTAGCACTGCTCACTGCGCTTAAATACACAGACAACCAGATTCAAGTATGCATGGTGGCCCCTACTGAAATATTAGCCAGACAACATTATCAAACCGTAATGAACTTTTTAGGGAATATGCCTTTCTTACGAATAGAGCTTTTAGTAGGAAAGGAACCTAAAAAAACGAGAGCCGAAAAAATATTCAGGATCAAAACAGGAGAATCACTATTTATCATAGGAACTCATAGTGTTTTCCAAGAAGATGTGATCTTCAAAGACCTAGGACTTGCGATCATAGACGAACAACATAAGTTCGGAGTGGAACAAAGAGAAACATTAAGAGCCAAAGGAAAAAACCCGGATATTCTCGCAATGACTGCCACTCCAATTCCAAGAACACTTTGTCTTACTCTGTATGGAGACTTGGAATTAGTAACCTTAAAAAATCGTCCCGCTGGCAGGATCCCAATCAAAACGTTATGGTTTACTGAAAGCAAAAGAGCCGGAGTTTATAAATCAATCCAAAAGTACGTCTCTCAAGGAAGACAATGTTATATAGTTTATCCGCTGGTAGAAGAATCTGAAAAATCAGATCTTAAATCATGCATAGAAGCATACGAAACATTAAGAAAAGATGTTTTTCCTGAATTCAAAGTAGGACTTCTTCACGGGAAAATGGAAACCTCTGAAAAAGATAGGGTTATGAAATTGTTCCAACAAAATGAGATCCAAATCTTAGTCAGTACAACGGTAATCGAAGTTGGTGTAGACGTTCCAAATGCTTCTGTGATGGTAATAGAACATTCTGATAGATTCGGGATCTCTCAGCTTCACCAGTTAAGAGGCCGAGTAGGTCGGGGAAAACATGAGAGCTTTTGTATCTTAATTTCAGACTCCAAAATTACGGAAGAAGCAAGATATCGCATCCAAGCGTTGGTAGACTCTGACGATGGATTTTTCTTATCCGAAGCTGATCTAAAATTAAGAGGTCCTGGAGAACTTTTAGGTGTTAGACAAAGTGGATTGCCGGACTTTAAGATCGCTGACTTAAGAGAAGACAGTCAATGGATTGAAATTTCTAGAGAAGATGCGAATGAATTCGGGAATTTAGGAGATCTGGAAAAATCGGAAATCGTTTCTAGATTTTCGGAAGGCGCTTTATTGTTTTCGAATTAAGAGGAAGAATTTTCGGCCGACCTATAATTCAGCCGGCCGAAAATCGATGATCTAAAGAACGGATCAGTAGATAAACGGAATAATCGTTGGTCTAGGGTTTAGATCGCAAGTAAAACCACCTAAATCTACAGTGAGCAAGTTAATGATCAATGCTTCGTTTGCACAATCGTCAACATCCGCTTTGTTATAGTATTTATCTTCTTCTACTTTTGCTAATTGAGGAGCAAGAATAGAAAGAACTTCGAAACCGCTTACTGCGGATCCAATAACTGCGCTTGTCAGGATAATACTTTTTGCTTCAGTTCCATCTACTGTGTCCGGATAGGACAGACCAATTGCATCAAATAGAACACAATTAAAAGTTAGGAACAGTGGCAGAAGAAGAGTGATGATTTTTTTCATCCAGGGTTCTCCCAATTTGTTTTTTACAAAAAATTTCCAATTAGAGCTTAACTTCAACCGAATTTCCAAAGTAATGCAATACAAATTTCCAGATTTCAGGACCTAAGTTTGTCATAAAGACCCGGAAATTTCTGTAGTAGCATTTGTGTCTTAAACAAATTGAGACTATCTAGAAAATCCTTTTTCCCCAAGTTACCAAAGGAGAATATGGAATTATGCCGCTGCTATTCCGATGTTTAGTACTTGTTCTGATTTTCTGCAACTTCTACTTATTTTCCCAAACGACAGACGAAACCTACCAAGGTATTTCAGAAACTTCGTACCTGATCGGAGATTTCCCAAAGGAGAAAGCGCTCGTGTCTTTTACGAATCCTGGTGATCCAAGACAATTCTTTCTAAGAAAAGAGACCAAGGCTGCATTTATAAAATTAAAAGAAGAATATAAAAAAGACCATCCCAAAGAAAGACAGGAGCCATTCATAATTTCCGCTCATAGATCTTTTTCGGATCAAAAATCTATCTGGGAAGACAAGTATTCCGGAAAGAAGAAGATGAGAGAATCTATAAAAGGCAAAACTCCTTCTCAGATCATCTCCTTAATCTTAGAATTTTCTAGTGCACCAGGCACCTCCCGTCATCATTGGGGAACCGATATTGATATAAATGCTCTGGAAAATTCCTATTTTGAAAAAGGTGGAAGAGGTGAAATCTTCTATAATTGGATGAAGAAGAACGCTCACAGATTTGGATTCTGCCAGCCTTATTCATCGAAATCTGAAAGAGCTGGGAAAGGTTATAATGAAGAGAAATGGCATTGGTCTTATGCTCCTCTCTCAAATCGATTCCAAAAAGCTTGGGTAGATTCTTATAAAAAAGGGAAATTAAACTTCAAAGGAAAATTCCAGGGATCCGACTTTTTAGGGGACTTACCCCTGGAATATGTAACGGCTATTAATCCGGACTGCGCCAGAATAGATTAAGCATTAGTCGCGTGTTGGAGTTCCAACACGCAAAACTTTTGATTATCTGTGGTTCATTACTCCACGATCACTGTCCCTGAAGAACTTGATGATCTGTAGAACCTCAGGTGGATGACCTGATTCCTTCTCCAATTGATCCAAAGCGGTTCTATAATTCATGCCAGAATGATAGATTGTCTTGTATGCGTTCTTAATTGCTGATCTGGTTTCAGGAGAAAATCCTCCCCTTTTTAAACCTACAGTGTTCAAACCTATAATGGTGCAAGGGTTTCCATCTGCAGTAGCAAAAGGAGGAACGTCTTGGACTACTTTAGAACAACCTGCTATCATCGCATAATCACCCACAAAACAAAATTGGTGAACTGCAACTAAACCGGAAATAAATGCCTTATTACCGACCGTAACGTGTCCTGCCAAAACAAGACCATGAGTTAGAATATTATCATCTCCTAAAATACAGTCATGACCTACGTGTGCATTTCCCATCACATAGTTCCTATTTCCGATAATAGTGGGAGAATCAACCTTAGTCCCCTTGTGAATATTGGAATATTCCTTAAAAGTATTATTATCTCCGATGATTGTTTTGCTCGGAGTGCTCGGATCAAAGCCTAAATCCTGAGGACCGACTCCGATTATTGCTCCATGATGGACTTTGTTGAATTTGCCTAATTTAGTACCTGCGAAAATTCGAGCTCCGGTTTCGATTATGGTTCCTTCGCCGATTACCACATCTTTTTCTATAATTGTATATGCACCGACTTCGACGGACTCATGCAGTTCCGCTTTCGAATCGACGATGGCTGTTGGGTGAATTTTCATTAAGTTTCGCCTCTTAAATCTTCCATAATACGAAAATCGACGTGGATTTTTTATTCAAGCTATAAATAATTGGGGTCGGTAAAGGGTTAAGCGCTTCGTCAAATTTGGGAAGCCGCATACATTTACCAAACGCGGTTCGGGAAGGAGAATTCTATGCTAGTGGATTGGTCTCGTCTAGATTCCCTAAAACAAGGCGATGATGAAGATGATATTATTTGGCTGGAAGAAATGGTACGTTCTTTACGCAAGAATATGAACAGCCGTTTAGAGAATATCAAAACTTTCACTGGTGAAAAGAAAAGCGTAGAACTCCAAGCAGAATTACACCAGACAAAAGGTGTTGCAGCAAATTTCGGACTCGCAGGTGTTCAGAAGAATGTTACTGAGGCTGAACAAAAATTGAAGGAAGGAGACTTAGAAGCTTGTTTAGCTCTTTGTCAGGAACTTCCGAGTCTTTGGGAGCAAACCAAAAAAGAATTAGCTCCCAAATTTCCGGAATAAGTCTGAGAACTAAGACTTATTTTTTCCCCTTACGTTCCAAAAAATAAGAATCTACCTTGTCTGTTAGAGGTTTGATTTTTTCCTCATAGGTTAAAATAGCTTCTACAGTTTTTTCGTATAGGGACATGAGAAGCGCCTGAGCAGCATCACACATCTGTTCTTTCCGGAACTCTTCTACATGTAAAGTTTCAGTAATGGATCCATCCGGATTAAACGGAAGAGAAGCCAATAAATTGGAAACCACGATCTTGTCATCCCCGGCAACATGGCTTGGGTCGAAGATCACAGGAAGAATTGTTTGATTCTTAGCGTGAGTGATCACGTTCAAATCCGGAGTGTTACGGCAATATCCTTCCTTAATAAAAAGAGTTTTCACCCCTCTTTCACAAAGAACTATATTCAAATTTCCTTGATTAGCAATATATTCTGCAGCTGAAAACCACTCTATAGCTTCGTTACCGAAACCTCTTTTTAAGATCACAGGTTTGCCGGTGCGACCCACTGCTTCTAAAAGTTCAAAGTCTTGAGCGTTGCGAGTTCCAATCTGGATCATGTCCGCATGTTTGGAAACTTCTTCAGCCATGGTATGATCCATAACTTCAGTTACGTACGGAAGTCCGGTTTCTTCTTTTACTTGATCAAGTAATTTAATACCGTCCCAGCCCATTCCTCTCCAATCAGTTGGACGAGTCCTAGGTTTGAAAGCTCCACCTCTGAAGATGATACGATCTAAGATTCCGAATTTTTTTCCGATCTCCACCGCTTGTTTTGCGATAGTAACTGTTTGCTCATACGTTTGAGGAGAATCCGGACCAACTAGGAAGATATGTTTTCCAGTTCCAAACTTACGAACGAGTCCATCTTTTCCATGAACTTCCACAATTCGATTCTCACGATGAACTACTTCGCCATTTTTACCGGCAGCCGTACGAGCAATATTTTTATAAGGCAATGATACGTTCCAAATTCTAGTCACACCAGGAAGTTCTTTTACATAACCTTCCTTGTCGGAGATCTTACGGGTATCCCCGATAAAATGAATGGTATCGGATACAACCGCTCCGCGAATAATCTCGGTGGCGTTCCCACATTCGGATGCCAAAGCCTTTATTTTTGCTTCAGTTTCCGGATATCCCTTCTCCAGTTCGACTATGTCCACGTATCTTCCGTCCTATCTTTGTTCGATTTTGCAATCGGGATTGATTCTCTCTCCAGCCTTTACTTCACACACGGAACGTCAAGAAATCCGCAGAGAAAAGAAATTAATGAGAATGTTCCGGCCCAGGAAAACTTCCATTTCTCACTTCCTGAATATAATTTTTGACTGCACCAGAGACATCGTCGTATCCATTCAGGAAAGTTTTTAAGAACTTAGGCTTAAAGCCCTTATTCAATCCAAGAAAATCGTAAATTACTAGGACCTGTCCGTCGGTCGCTGCTCCCGCCCCTATCCCGATCGTAGGAATTGGGACAGATTCTGAAATTTCTTTAGCAAGAGCAGAAGGGATCAGCTCGAAAACAATAGAAAATGCTCCTGCATCAGAGATTCCTTTTGCTTCGCTTATCAATCTAGCCTTATCTTGCTCTGCCTTTCCTTGGATTTTATGTCCTCCGAAAACGTTTACGGATTGAGGAGTAAGGCCTATATGTCCCATAACTGGGATGCCTATCCTTTCTAGTTTATAAATAAGTTCCAGAATTTCGGGACCGCCGCCCTCAAATTTTACTGCGTCACATCCGCTTTCTTTCATTACCTTGCCAGCAGAACGAATGCCTTCTTCTAAGGAAACCTGATAGCTTAGAAATGGAAGGTCCACAACTACGAATGTATTAGGGGCTCCTCTCCTGACTGCTTTTGCATGATAGATCATCTCATCCAATGTCACAGGCAAGGTGGTTGGCTGGCCTTGGTAGACAACTCCGAGAGTGTCCCCTACAAGAATACAATCCACACCGGATTCTTCTAAAATCCTTGCGAACATAAAATCATAACAGGTCAATACTGTTATCTTTTTATCTACAGGCTTTGGCCCTCTGGGAAATATTTTACTAACATCTCTCATGTCATCCCTCCGAAGGATTCCCAAAAGCTTGGATCAGGGAGCCTTCTCCGAGTTCATTTAAAAGTTCTAATATAAAAGGACGTGTAAACAGACTATGATGCGGAAGATGTAAACCCTTCTCATGGACCTTCATATCATCGATGGATAAAATATCTATATCGATAACACGAGGGCCTTTGTCTCTTGTTCGGACCCTTCCCATTTCATTTTCAATTCCGAGTAAAAAATCTAAAAGTTCTTTAGGAGATAGATGAGTAGATATTTGTAGAAGTTGATTTAAGAAGTCAGGTTGATCTGTAACTTCTAGAGCTTCAGTGTTTAAGGCAGTTCCTTTTTTTAGGATCTGTATCTCAGGATGAGCACTGATCTTCTGTATCGCATCTGAAAGATACAATTCACGATCTCCGATATTGGTACCCAAGCAAAGAAACGCGATGTGATTATTTTTATCCATCAATGATTTCCAAATGCACTATGACTTAGACGATAATCGGGGCAATCTAAATGGATTTGTTTTGCCATCTCCATTAGTCTAGAAAAGATCCTACCTTCTGCCTTGTCTTTCCAATCAGAAGGAGGAATATTGGAAGTGAGGATGGTTACTTTCTCTTCTTCATATCTCGTATCAATCAGATCATATAATTGAGAGTTAGCCCAATCGGATTCTTTATTCGCTCCGAAATCATCCAGGACTAAAACTTCGACGTCAGCAAATTGTTTCTTAATAGTTTGCTCCATTCCATGGAGTTCACTTTCTTTCTGATAACTGTCTCGAATGGTAGAAAGAAAGTCACGATTGATCTTTGCATATTTGCATGTCAAACCGTAGCGAAGAATCAGTTCATTCAGAATAGCACAAGCAAGTAGTGTCTTTCCGGAACCAGTTCCGCCCCAAAGATACAGACCTTGTTGTATTCTTTCCCGTTCTTTCCATTTTACTACAATATCATTTGCCCAGTCATGAGCCGCTAAGAAAGAAAGTTCCGTTGTATCCATTCGATCCAAGGTCCTATACTTGTATCTTGCGGGAATCCCAGCCTTCTTCACCAAGTATTCTACCTTGCCCAATTCCATTCTAGCGTTATGACAGACACAAGGTAACATTCTGTTTTGGCTTTCATCGTAGACCATGTACGGAGCTTTACCACCGCAAGGGCAGGACTCACCCACACAGGAACAGAGTAACAAAACTCCGGAGCTAGAATTCTTTACATTCTCCTCCAAAAGAAATCCGACTCCAGCGCAGAATTTACAGCTTGGAGAACCTTCTCTAATCGGGGTTAAATTGTTTAAATTCATGGTCTAGATCCAGACTGAAAAAAAGGAAAGTAATAGAAAGAAAGAAATCTAAGGACCAATCATTTCCTAGGAATTCCTAAAAATCTGCTGACAAGTTCTGCTTTAAGCGAGATCCTGGAGGAGTCTCTGAACGGATTCGGAGAACAAAATTAGCAAAAAATGATAGAATTTCGCTAATGGATAGTGTAAAAAGATCCTCGTTTATGTCCCTTGTATAGGAAAAATGGGAAATTTTTTTTAATCCAGGTTTATATCTAAAGGTCCCTGACCGATAGATAAACAGAAGAAAAGGACTTTGCCGTCCTTTTTCTAAATCCTATCTTTGAAAGAGAAGGCACAGGTGTGAGCACTATGAAGGTGATGAAGACTATATTCGTTCTTCTGGCCGTGGTCGGACTCAACCTCTCCTTGTTCGCACAGAACCAAGGGGGGCAGGATACGACAGATGCCAAGGCGGCAGCTGACAAGATCGACGAACTGCTGAAAGGTGAGCTCGTTCCGGAAGACGACGACAAGAATCTAACGGAAGAAGCTAAGAAACGTAAAAAAGAAATCCAGGAGCAGGAAGCGATCTGGAAGAACCCTGACTTCAAAGGTTACGACAAGAACTTCCAAGAACTCCATCAGCTTTCTAAGGCTTTCGCGAACAACAAGTTCCGCCTGGCCCTGACTAGCTATCAATCCGGAGTTAATACCGTCCTCAAGATGAGGGAAGCTGTTGAGCAGTACCGTAAAGAGGAAGCGGAGAAGAAACGTCTAGACGAGAAATGGTACTGGCAAAAGGTCGACCGTAAAGCTCGCGAGGATCGTGTCGTTTCCCGCCAAAAGTTGGAAGCAAAACAACAAGCATTGAATTATTTCACCAAGGCAATCAACCATTTGGATGAGATCAAGAACCCGGATCTACGTGAACGTGCCGAGTTCAAAAGACTTCTTTCCGATGTATACAGATCTTGGATTGTTACTGAATACGATCTACAAAACTTACCTCAGTGTATTCCTATATTGGAACTCTACATCGAGGTTAATGAAAACGAGAAAGAATACCCAGCTCACAAGTATCTTGCAAGCTGCTACGCTTTCGAGGAAAACATGATCAAGAAATACGGTGGAGCAAGCGAAGACCAGATGTTCAAATTCCGTCACAAGAAAAACATCCACCTTCTACGCGCTACCGAGCTGAAATATGGAAAGGATTCTCCGGAATACAAACACATCGTTGCTTTGATAAACAAAGACGAAGTGATTTCGGTTCGCCCATAATCCTCTCTTTTCATTTCAATGTAGGAAAAAACCCCGGCATTCAAAACCGGGGTTTTTTTATATCTGAATGATGTATGAGATTATTGAAAGATCAGTTTTGCAAGACCCAAGTAAATAGGGAGAACGGAAGCAATAATCACTCCAACCATCCATCTTGTTTGGGAAGCAATCGTCTTGTGAATACTTGCGATTTCCTTATATACTTCTTTGAATTGTTCTTGGATGCCCGCAAAACCTGCATGCATTTCTGCTCTTAGTTCAGCAATTGCAATCCATAACTTTGCGGTTTCTTCTTTAAATTCTAAACGAAGCTTGCCGGTCTCTTCCATAAGTCTTTTTTCAAATCTTTCCGAAACGAATTCTTCCATAAACTTTTTCCCTCCCCAATTGGCTTGATTTATAAGACTGACAAGAGCCTCAGCACCTTCTTCGCCTAAACTGTTCCTAAGTGCCTTGGGAACTAATACTATTGGTTCTATCATACTTAATTCATCCTATATTCGATTTTCAAGCGTCTTGCTTTGGATGAACGGGTCTGAAAGAGGAAAAGTGGTTCACATTTTTTAGAAGATTTAGGTGAACAGTGTCGGAATATTGATTCCAAAAGAAAAATAGAAACACAACAGAATGAAATTCCTTACTGATTCCGGAATTTATTAGCATTTCTCGGTATCAAATCCTAAGTTCGGACGATCCTTTCTGAAAAAGATTGTATTCTATATTCTCACGAAACACCGGGGAAAATCCGGGATCATGTTTAGAGGAGAGAAGAAGAATGGTAGCTCAGACGTTAGAAAGAACGAGCCTCAACCAGAACTCCCAAGCGGAAAAAGTATATGATGTAGTCATCATAGGAACTGGATTTGCTGGGTTATGTATGGGGATCCGATTGAAACAAGCTGGAATAGAATCTTTTGTTATTTTAGAAAAAGGTAATGGGGTTGGAGGAACTTGGAGAGACAATACTTATCCTGGAGCTGCTTGCGATGTTCAGTCACATTTATACTCCTTCTCTTTTGCTCCTAAATCGGACTGGTCCAGACTTTTCGGACCTCAAGAAGAAATCCTAAATTATATGAACCAATGTACAGACAATTTTGGGATCCGTTCTTTTATTCGCACAAACTCAGAAGTGAGTGGTGCCATCTTTGATGAAAAAACAGGTCTATGGGAAATCAATACAGTTGGTGGGAAGTCCTACAAAACGAAATCTGTAGTTAGCGGCACTGGCGGTTTAAGCAGACCAGTTCTTCCAAATATCAAAGGGATAGATACATTTAAGGGTGCAAAATTTCACTCTGCGAAATGGGATCATACCTATAATCTCCAAGGGAAGAAGGTAGCAGTAATCGGAACAGGGGCAAGTGCGATCCAGATTGTTCCGACTATTGCTCCAATTGTAGGAACATTAAAACTTTTCCAAAGAACTCCTGCTTGGATCATCCCAAAACCTGATAGTAATATCTCTGGTCCTGTAAAAGGGATCTTTAAATTCATTCCTCCATTGAGATGGCTGTTCAGAAAAGCGATCTATTGGCTTAATGAAATCGGTGTATTAGCTTTCGCGATCAATCCTAAGCTAATGAAAATTTTCGAAAAGTTCGCTAAAAGTTTTATCAATAAAAGCATCCATAACGAAGAACTTAGAAAAAAATTAACTCCAAATTATACGATCGGATGTAAACGAATCCTTCTTTCCAATGACTACTATCCAGCATTGAACAGAGAAAATGTCGAATTGATTACTGACAGTATTGAGGAAATCACTCCTTCCGGAGTTAAAACAAAAGACGGAGTAGAACATAAGGTAGATGCGATCATCTTTGCCACAGGTTTCCAAGCTGCAGAAGCAGTGTCTCCTTTTGAGATCAGAGGAAGAGGTGGAAAACTTTTAGCAGATGTTTGGGAGGATGGAGCAGAGGCATATTTAGGAACCACAGTTTCCGGTTTTCCGAATATGTTCATGATCGTTGGCCCAAATACAGGATTAGGCCATAGCTCTATGATCCTGATGATTGAATCCCAAGTACAATATGCCCTCCAAGGAATTCGCTATCTACTTAATAAAAACATAAAATTCATAGATGTTCGCAAAGATGTTCAGGATCGTTATAACGAAGAGATCCAAAAGCGTCTAGGCAAATCAGTCTGGTTGACTGGGGGATGTGTAAGCTGGTATAATACGAGTTCTGGTCGAAATACAACTCTTTGGCCAGGATTCACTTTCGAATTTAAAGCCAGGACATTCTTCCTTCGTCCTAAAGATTACGAATTTGTTCGTGCGGATGGAAAGGCAAAAAAACCTGGGATAGGATCTAGAGTTTCTATGGTTTTAGATGCAACCTTTGGTTAAACGATTCGACTAAACTAAAGAGTCCAATACACCAAGATTTCCCGGTTACCATCTCTCCCGGTGATCGGGGAATCTTCCAAACCAATCCGTCTCCCCTTAATCTCATTTTTCAGAAACTTCAAAAAAGAGCGGATCGTTTTCCATCGGATCCAAGGATCTCTCAAAACTCCTTTATCTAAATTTCTAGATTCTGTTTCAAACTGAGGTTTGAATAGACTGACTACATTCCATCGAACGTGAGGATTTTTAATTTTGAGTTCAGAAAGAACAGGCAAAACTATACGAAGAGAAATAAAACTCAAATCCATTACTAGGAAGATCTCATCTGGAAACTTCTTCTCTGTTTTTTCAGCCCATAAAGTAGACAATAATTTCCAACTAGTATCTCTGATATGGAATCGATCTCTAACGGTCACCTTTGGGTTCATCGCAACTTTGGAAGCCATCTGTCCGTAACCAACATCGAAGGCAAAAACTAAACCTGCTCCTTCTTCTAAAAGAACCTGAGTGAATCCTCCGGTAGAAGCTCCCCAATCTATGCAGAGTTTATCTTTAACAGATATATTCCATTTTTCGAATGCAGCCTTAAGTTTGTAGGCTCCCCTACTTACGTATTTGGGAATAATCTCTCTAATTCGGATCTCTGCTGACTCTTCGAATAATGTGCCAACCTTGTCGGACATTCTGTCGTTCACGAGAACTGAACCTGATAAGATCAGACTTCGAGCCTTGGAAATATCTTCAGCCAAACCCTTTTTCAAGAGTAAGTCATCTAGTCTAATTTTTTCTTTTGCCAATGTTAGAAGGAAGAGACTTAAAAAATTCTGGAAATTCAGAAACTTCTATTTTAGAAGAAGAAGTATCCAGATCGGATCCTAATTCTTCCAACTCGAAAACTAGATCTGAAACCATCTGTTTGCAAGTTTCCATTCCATATAAAGAAGGATAAGTGATCTTTCCGGATTTTCCATCTTTACCCGGAGTTTTCCCAAGATCTTCCTTTGTTCCTTCGACATCTAAAATATCATCCGTGATCTGAAATAATAAGCCAAGTTTGGCACCATACATAGAAATCGTTTCTTCTCTTTCTTGGAAATCTTCTCGCAAACGATTTCCCATTAGAAAGGAAGCCTGGATCAATGCTCCGGTTTTCAATTTATGAGTTTTAGAAAGTAATTCTTCTTTCGTTCCAGTTAAAGAAGAAGGATTTCTCTCCAATAATAAATCAAACATTTGTCCGGAGACCATTCCCGCGGCACCAGCACCTTTTGCTAAAGTCCTGACCAAATCCTTATGCAAATTTTTATCGGAAGAATCGATCTGGGTCAGCCAATCAAATGCGTAAGCTTGTAAAGCATCTCCCGCAAGTATGGCTGTTGCTTCTGAAAATTGTTTATGAAGAGAAGGTTTCCCTCTTCTGAAATCATCATCATCCATACTAGGAAGATCATCATGGATTAAACTGTATGTATGAATAAATTCTAAAGCTGCTCCTATTGAAAGGGAATCATTGTTGATCTTTCCAAAAGAAGCAAAGCTTAGAATAGGCCTTAATCTTTTTCCGCCAGCTCTTAAGCTATATTCCATAGCTTCTGCAAGTTCAGGAGCAGATTCTTTTTTAAAAAATGGGTATGCTTCGTTTTCTAAATAATTTTCGAAACGATCTTTGGAACGTTTTAATAATTGAGAAAGTTCGTTTGTTTCCGTTCGATTTGTCATTTTCCGGATTCGACAGTAATCACCACTTTACCGGTTGTATTTCCAGTTTGGAAATGCCGGACTGCTTCTGGAAGATCCACAAAAGGATATACGGAACCGATATGCGGTGGTTCCAAATTTAATTTTAATAATGCCTTTAGATGAACAGTTAGTTCATCAATCTTTTCGTATAACCAGATCAGATTGAATCCCATGACCGCTTTATTCTCAGAAACTATTTCTAATGTATCCACTTTAGGTCTGGTCAAATATCTCCAAGCCAAAGTCAGCCAATTAACTTTATCACCTTGGCTCATAAAAGAAGCGGAACCATAAACAACCATCCGGCCCATCGGCGAAAGCGCATCGTAGCTTGCTTTGAAAATTTTACCACCGATACATTCTAAAACCAAATGTAACTCTCTTCCGCCAAGTGCAGTTTTTAATTCTTCAGGAAAGCGAGAAGATCGAATGATCCAAGCATCGTAACCTTCTTTCTCCAATAGAGAAATTTTTGAATGATTTCCTACAGAACCTAGAGTCCAGGCTCCGAATTTTTTAGCGATACGATTGGCATAAATTCCTACTCCCCCAGCAGCGCTATGTATCAAAACGTTCTGGCCTTTTCGTAAATCTCCTAAAGGAAGAAGAGCGTAATAAGCAGTAAGTCCTTGGACCAAAAATCCTGCTCCTTGTTCAAAACTCCATTTTGATGGGAGTGGAAAAATATATCTAGAATCTATGTTTATATAATCCGCGTATGCTCCAAAGCGGGTCACTCCCATGACCTTATCATTTTTTTTGAAGTTTTTGACCTTCTTCCCAACTGCAATAACCCTACCGGAATATTCCAAACCTGGAATAAAAGATCCCTTCGGTGTTGCACTGTACAAGCCTTGGATAGCGAAAATATCCGCAAAATTCAGGCCAATTGCGCGAATCTCAACTGTGACTTCATTGTCTTGTGGAGGGGGAAGTTCCTCTTCTCTTCTTTCCAGAGAATCTAAAGAACCCTTGGTATCGACTCTATAAACGGAGCGAATCATGTGGGCATTCTGCTCCTTTAATTCCCATCCTAAAAGGAAAAAACGTTTTTTTTTGAGATTTCTTTCCTGAAAGAAAAGAAATCGTCTAAGGTCTGAAAGAATGTATGAAACTGATTTTTCTCTTACAAAAAACAAAACTACTAATGATCTCTATTTGTTTATTTGTTTGGAATTGTAACTTGTCGGATCTTAGGAACCCTGCTTTCCCCATCCAAGAATCCAACCAAAAGAAGGCAAAAGACATTATCTCTGAAATTCAAAACCCGAAGGATTCGAAAGTCTCGATCAGGGGAAAAGATATTTGGGACTCGAGTTTCATTCGCTTATTTACTCCAGTCTCCGAAAATGATCAGAAGTATCGAGCTTGGTTGGATTTAAGTACGGGAGACTTAGATCTAGAACTCATGGGCAAAGAAAGCAAAACTTTCAAAAAAAGGAACAATATAAGTTTCGAAATAACTGATGATGGGAAAGAGATCCAGGCATCCGGGCTAACGTCTATTTATTTAGAATCATTCTCTCTTTATATTCGATTGCCTTTTATTATTTCTAAGTTTCCTATTCTTTCCTACTTAGGGACTCAAAAAATAGATCAGCAAGAATACGATTTAATATTCGTTTCCGAAAGCGAAAACCAGCCCTCAAAAAATAGCGACCAATACGTAGTTTATTTGGATAAGCAAGATAAACGGATTAAATTCATCCAATTCACATATAGAGAAGTTTCTAAAAGTTATATTGGATTTTTGGAATATAGAGGAGAAACCGAAGTAAATGGTGTTTCGATGCCTAGAGAGATTTATATTAGGGAATCTTTAGGATCAAAGGACTTCGTTCATAAAATTGAAATTTCAAGATTAGCCAGAGAATAAGCGGGAGAATTTTACTCCCGCAATCGTATCACTTTTACTTAGAAGGGAAAATTTCTTTCAAAAAGTTTTTCAACTCCAACCAGGAACGTTTGTCTGCTTTTTCATTATAAGCCGCGCCTTTAGAGTTATCATTCCCTGCTTCTTTGATCGTAAAAGAATGAACAGCTCCGCCGTAAGAAACAAACTGCCAATCTACTCCAGCACTTCTCATTTCTTCTTGGAAAGCTGCCACTTCATCTGGTTTTACGAAAGGATCATCTGCTCCATGAAGCGCGAGCACTTTGCCCTTAATATTTTTAGCATCGTCGGCCTTAGGCGTAGATAATCCTCCATGAAAGCTAATAGTACCTCTTAAAGGGGCTCCGCTTCTTGCTAATTCTAAAGCAGCGGTCCCACCAAAACAATATCCCAAAATAGCGAGACTTTTTTGGTCTACGCTGGATCGAGATTTCAATGTGTCTAACGCTGCCAGTCCTCGGGCTCTTAAAAGTTTGCGATCTCCTTCTCTAAAGGAAGCAGCCAATTTGGACGCTTCTTCCATAGATTTAGGGCGCACTCCCTTACCATAAATGTCTGCTGCAAAGGCTACGTAACCTAACTCAGCGAGTTGTTCTGCTCTTGCTTTTGTATTCTCTCCTAAGCCCATCCAGTCATGGACAAGTACGATACCTGGAGCTTTTTTAGCTCCTTCCGGATAAGCAACAAAACCTTCTAAGACTGTGTCACCTTGTTTGTATTCTACGATTTCTGATTTAACCTTTGCAGATAAAACATTCGTCGCTAAAAGAAACGTTATACTGAACCAAATGATTTTTTTCATTCTTCTATATTCCTCGGGAATTCCCGTTTGAAAAATAAATTTGATATTAGACTGATCTGAAATTTAAAGCGAAAAAACTTAGAATCAAAAATAAACTACTCTGAGATCTAGCCCACCATGAGTAATGTGAACAGTTTGTAATTTAGAATGAATTGCTTTCAAAAAAGACGACCAGGTCTCCTCATCAGGACAAAGAACAAATCCGGATACTTCTCCTGGAAGTTCCCACCAAACCTTTAAAGTTTCTGCGATACGTTTGTATAATCCAAGGTCTGAACCTTTTTGGATCCGTAAACCATAAGGAGGATTGAGAGGCATCCAGATCTTTTTCGGTTTGCCTGCGGATTCCCAGATTTCTTTAGGAGATAAAGAGAAGAAGTCCCCTTCTTTCCCGATAAACCGATTTTCGGGACTCAGAGGAAATTGCTTTATGAATTTCTGATATTCCTCTCTTCTTTCGTTTAGATAGGAGAAGACTTCCGGTTCTGAATCGTTGTACCAGAATGTGAATTTTCTAACTTCTTCTTCCGGGCCGATCTTACGCTTTAAAAATTCCCAACTAGGTGCTGGAAATTCTTTCATCTCTTGGAACATATAGTTCCGATCCAGATGAGGAAATCCCAATTTAAAAAGTGAAGAAGCAGACTCCCAAATGAAAGTTCCTGAACCAGCAAAAGGCACAAAAACCGCATCAGGTTCCGGCATATTCTTCTTTAGTAAATGTAAAAGAAAAGCAGCAGTATCTTCCCTGACTGGAGCGGATTTAGATAGGGGTTTAAAATTTCCCCTTTGAAAAATGGGAGCGCCTGCTAAACTCAAAGAAAGAATGATATTATCTCCAAGAGCAAGTGCGTTCAGTTCTGTATTTTTAGAATCAGAATCGCCAGATGAAGAATAAGATTCTTCCCAAAAGGAATATAATTCTTCTCTGGAAATTTCTTTTCTTCCCCTCACTTGAGGATGGAAGTTTATCCCCCAACCTTCCGGTAAAATTTCGTTCTGTCTTAAAGATTCTATCAGACCGGAGAAGTGAAATTTTTCATCCAAAGGAAACTTACCCAGATTTAAACGAAAATCTCTAATCCAAGGAATTCTGATCAAAACTTCTAATGCTTGGCGAAAATTCGTTTTTTCTAATACAAACTTCTCCGGAAAAACCTTAAACTCAGGAGTATGGTTTCTAGGAAGAAATGGATCGGAAACGATTTGAGAAAGTAAAGTTTCCGTTTCTCTGGCAGAACCTGGAGGAACTAAAAATTCCCATCTAAGAGGTTTGCCAGATTTAAACTTGGAGATTTTCCAATCCATAGAGATATTCTTTTAAAATCGATTCTCCAGGAAAGGAAAAAGTCCCGGATCCTTTTCACTTAGAACTTAAAGCGGAGACTCCTGCTCTAGCCACTTGTCCATCCTGAGTGGACTGAGCACCTGAAACTCCGATCGCTCCGATAATTTTTCCGTCCAGAAGGATCAACTCTCCTCCTTCTAATGGAAAGACTCCTGGAACAGCTAAAAGCCTGAGACCAATTCCTCCTTTTTCAATCGCTTCTTCTAATGCGCGGCTTGGTCTTTTAAAATTGTTGGCCGTTGCAGCTTTGCCCTTAGCGATATCAATGGAACCTATTTGGGTATTATCCATCCTTTGGAGTAATACCAAATTTCCTCCTGTATCAACGACTGCGATCGCCATATTCCATTGGTTTTTCTTTGCTTCAGTTTCCGCAGCGGCGATGACCTTTTTGGCCTGTTCCAAATTAATATTAGGTCCATAACTTAAAGGTTGGCCTTGGGAAGGTAAAATAATCCCGAAGAATAAAAAGCAGAATGCCAAAAACTTAGGGAATAGATTTACAAATATTGAATGTTTTCTTTTCAAAAGAATTCTCCTTAAACGCAAAAACGCACTTTCTGATTTCTCAAAAAGGGATATAGGAATTAGATTTTGGATTTTTGTCTTGGGCCGATCCGGTGAATGCAAGACTGAAGCGAAGGTAGGACAAAAAACAAAACTGTTTTTTGTAAAAAGGAGCTACCGAAAGACTTCGGTAACTCCTTAAAGTTTGGAGCGAAAAAATCTATCTGTCAATTAAAAAGCAGATCTTTCCACATTTCTAAATTTAGAATTCTGGAGAAACGAACTTGGCTTGGCCGGCACGAGGACGGATCACAAATCTATATTTGCGTTTCGCGATTTGTTCCGGGTTATACCAACGAACTTGGTAAACTGCCATTCCTTTTCCGGAGTTAGAAGTTTTTCTGACTTCTATATCAACTCCCTTATCGTCTACTGGCTCTCCTTCATGTGTTAATTCTTTCCAATCAGAAGTGCCTTCTTTGTATTCAATTGAAACCAAAGATTCATGTAGGGAAATTTCAGAACGACCTACATCTTTATAACGGAAGACCCAATGTTTTTCCAGGTTTTCTTCTGCTAAGATTAGCTCGGGAGAATCTACCAATTCTCTTACACCTTCTGATTTTTCAGTTTCGGGAAAACGATCGGAGCGATCCAATTCGTAATTCCAAGATGCAGGGAAAGATTCTTTTCCTCCAGAAGCAGGAAGATTTTTGGTCAGGTCAGCAAGATGCGCCTGCAAGAACGGTTGGGTACCTGGTCCATAAAGAGTATGGCCACCTTCATAATGTTGGCGCGTATATTCTTCAGGCGTAGTTACATAACCGAAGTATCCATTTGCACAACTGATCACGGATGCATTTTTGATCGGTTGAGAACTGGATTTTAATGCTTCGTCCACGAATCTTTTTCCGGACTCTTTAGTAACTTCGAAAGGAACCGGAAGAAGAAGTGTATCTGCGATTTTCACAGATTGCAAAAGAAGTTTATGAGGAAATTTGGATTTAGGAAGAACGATAGGTTGCAGATATTTAAAACCTACTATTCTTTTATGACCTTGGCAACCGCCTGTCAAAAACCAACGAGGCCAACCTTCTGCAAAGAATGGAAGCCAGTTCAGAACTGGAGTAAGTCCGTCTTCTGCTCCACCTGTTAATGCAGTTCCTACATAAGGACGATCGCAAACTTCTGCATCACCTATCTTTTGGTTTTCATAGAGATCCACTTCTCTTGTATTAAAAGAAAGGTTTGCATCCGTGCTTAAAGAATTTTGCAGGGAATCGAAAAGTCTTGCAGCTTCTGCTCCAATTGCTTCTCCAATCCTTCTGGATTCGATGAATCCTTGCATGTCTTCACGATAATCAGGAGAGTTATCTCCGTGAGTGGAATTGTTTAGTGCATGGATCGGATCCCAGCTTGGTTTAAAATCTTTACGGATCTTCTTCTCTAAAATTCTAGTTGGATAAGCAAACACGTCTGCATTCGCTACATCATTTGAATCAGGTACGGTAGTTCCGTGAACTGAGAATGTAGAGAATGCTCCAAGAGGCTTGTATCTTCCGTCTTTGTCTTGTGCATCAATACGTATCATTACTAGATCAGGATTGATTGCTTGGTATTGGATTTCCGGTTTTAATTCTTCGAATCCGGAGTTTTTATTAGCACGATATGCATCTAAGGACCTGTTTCTGGTAAGTCCCCAAATAGCAGTTTTTCCTGAAGCGATCTTAGCAGGTTTTGCGGACTTGTAAGCTTCTTCTACTCCGCTAGTCAAACGATCCAATACGAAATCAGTCCAGCCCTTATCGAATCCAGGTTTGTTAGAAGCAAACTCGTTGTAAAAATTATTATCGTAGAAGTTAGCAGGAGCCGAGTGAGTGTGAGTTCCAGCGAATACGATCCCACCAAAGGAAATATCCGTCTTGGATGCCAAACGTTCTGCAAGCAAGTGATGGATCAAAAGAGATCCGGACAAAAGATCACTTTGGATAAGAACTACAGGTTCATTTGCATCTTTTTTAATATAGAAAATTCTAGCGTAAAGACGAGTACGGAAACCTTTTTCGGTTTCAGCCATTTTAGAATAACCTGCTAGAGGTAAACCAGGAGGAGGAGTTAAATCCACTTTCGAAATTCCAGCAACCAGACCTCTGGTTTTGGAAGCGACTTCCGGTTTTTTATACGCGATCTTATACTCAGCGACGGTTCCGCAAGATAAAGCGGAAAAGATCAGAAGGATCGAAACTAGATACGGTTGTATTTTCTTCACAATTTGATTCGGGTTCATTCCCCCTCCGGGAATTCTATGGTTTTTTAGCCTCTACTTGCTATCAGAAGTGTAAGTTCTTAGCAAGAATTTTCGGATAACAGTTATGATATCAATCCGTCTTACAAACCAATTATATTCCCCAAAAATAGCTCGGATTTTTGACCCTCTTATTAGTTTGAGACAAAATAAGAAATGCAGATAGGAAATCTTCTATGTCCCGACCGGGCTTTTTACAAAGACTTAAATTTCATTTTTTCAATTTCTATCCACCCTACTTCGGAGCGGGTATCAAGGTGAGGGCTTTAAACAAAGACAGGACCTTATTCTCCACCACAATGAAACTCACATCTTTTAATAAGAATTATGTGGGAACACAATTCGGAGGATCTCTCTACTCCATGTGCGATCCATTTTATATGCTGATCCTAATGGAACATCTAGGGTCCGGATATTTGGTTTGGGACAAAGCAGCTACGATAAGATTTATCAAACCAGGAGAAGGTACCGTAAGAGCAGAGTTCCATATCCCTAAGGAAAAAATCCAAGAGATCAAAGAAGAAACAGATCGCAAAAGAAAAATGGACGTTACCTTCACAGCTCAAGTTGTTGATGTAAAAACAGGTAAGGTTGTGGCAGAAGTAGACAAAGTAATCTATGTCAGAAAAAAATTGAAAGAGTAAGATCCGAAAGTTTACCGCCCAAATTTCGTCAGAAGGACTTTGTTGGAGTTCCTACATCCCCTGGAACCTTCGTCTCGAATCATTCTAAAGAAAGTCCTTTAAATCTTTTTTCAGGGGGCCTAAAATTGTTTTTCCCTAGGGACTACGATGAAATGATGGCCCCAAACGCTTATGTCCCAATGGAAAACCACACCTCTGCATGAGGAGCATAAACTTTTAGGTGCTAAGATGATCCCTTTCGGCGGTTGGGACATGCCTGTTCAATATTCAGGAATCATCGCAGAGCACACTGCGACCAGAGAGGCTGCCGGCCTATTCGATGTTTCTCATATGGGAGAAATTTTTGTCGAAGGCCAAGCAGATATCATACTCGGTTTCCTCGAATCAGTTACCTGCAATTCTGTTTCTTCCTTAACAAATGGACAAGTGCAGTATAACGCAATCATCAATGAGAATGGCGGACTGGTAGACGATATCACTCTCTATAAGTTCAACGATCAGAAATATATGATCTGTGCGAACGCTTCCAATGTGGATTCAGTTTACGAGTATCTTAAAAAATATGTTCCAAGTTCTGTAAAATTAGAGAATCAAAGTGCCTCTTGGCATCAAATTGCTATCCAAGGTCCAAAAGCGGATTCTATTCTTTCTTCTTATTTTAAATCGGATCTAAGCCATATCGGATATTATAAATTCGTGTTATTCCCTTTTTCAGGAGAGGAGATCATTCTTTCCAGGACTGGTTATACTGGAGAAGACGGATTCGAAATTTACAGCTCTAATACCACAGGTGTAAAAATTTGGAAGGAACTACTAGAGTTTGGAAAAAACCAAGGACTTCTTCCTGTAGGCTTAGGTGCAAGAGACACACTCAGGATCGAAGCAAAATATCCTCTTTATGGTCATGAGTTGGACGAAAACAGAAGTCCAAATCAATCCGGGATAGGCTGGATCGTAAAAGAAAAGAAAACTCCTTATCCAAAATACGAACAAATTATCTCCGAAAAAAAAGAAGGGCCTAAAAGAAAGATCGTGGCCTTCGAACTGCAAGAAGCAGGAGTTCCTAGAGAAAATATGCCTGTATTAGATTCGAACGGCAAAAATATCGGGATCACAACTTCTGGTACCTTCTCCCCTTCCTTAAAAAAAGGAATAGGGCTGGCTCTCGTGGATTCAGAAAAGATCCAACATGGAGAATCGATCCAAATCGAGATCAGAGGACAGGCAAAGTCCGCAATTATATTCACCCAATCTTTCATTCCGGGAAGCATTCGGAAAAATTAAACTAAGGATTTTCAAATGGCAGTAACTAACGCACCTCCGGGCTATAAGTTCACAGAAAAACATGAATGGGTAAAGGTAGAAGGCGATACCGCATTGATCGGGATCTCTGACTATGCTCAAGCGGCACTCGGAGACATCGTTTTTGTGGACCTTCCTAAAGTAGGAAAATCTATCAAACAACTAGATACATTCGGAACGATAGAATCTGTAAAAGCAGCAGAAGATTTATACGCTCCAATCAGCGGAGAAGTAGTCGAAGTTAATGGAAACCTTTCCAAAAACCCAGCTGCAGTGAATTCAGATCCTTTCGGATCTTGGATGATCAGAGTTAAAGGGATCAATTCTTCAGAATTGGAGAAATTATTAGATCCCGAATCTTACAGAGAATTAGTAAGCAAACTGGATTAGGAAAATAGAATGAGTACGGCAACTTGGAATGGATCAGGCAAACAAACTGAAATGAAGAATCCACTCGATCCTTTGGATACTTTTTCCAGAAGACATATAGGTCCTGATGATGATCAGATCAAAGAAATGTTATCCACACTCGGATTATCCGGGTTGGAAGAGTTGGTGGCAAAAGCAGTTCCAGAAGGAATTCGTTTGGAAAAAGCCTTGGATCTTCCTAAGGCCTCTACCGAAAGAAAGATCTTAAACGATCTGAAAAAGATCGCTTCTAAAAACAAGTTGTATCGCTCTTATATCGGTTCCGGTTACCAAGCGAGCGTAATGCCTGGAGTGATCCAAAGAAATATTTTGGAAAATCCGGGTTGGTATACTGCTTATACTCCATACCAGGCGGAAATTTCCCAAGGAAGATTAGAGGCTCTTCTAAACTTCCAAACTATGATCATGGATCTAACTGGTTTGGAAATCTCAAATGCTTCGCTTTTGGATGAGGCTACAGCTGCAGCAGAAGCCGTATTCCTAGCGTATGGAATTCGTAAAAACGAAACATCCAAATTACTTTTTATCTCCGAGTTATGCCATCCTCAAACAATTGATGTGGTTCGCACAAGAGCACTTCCACTCGGGATCGAAGTAAAAGTTGGAAATCATTTAAACGCAGAACTAAACGAAGATTATTTTGCAGTTTTAGTTCAGTATCCTGGAACAGAAGGAACTGTTTATAATTACGAAAGTTTCTTCCAATTAGCTCATAATGTTGGAGCTCTAACAATTTGTGCAGCTGATCTACTTTCACTCACCGTTTTAAAAGCTCCCGGAGAATTCGGAGCGGATATCGCAGTAGGAAGCTCTCAAAGATTCGGATTACCTTATGGATTCGGTGGACCTCATGCAGGCTACTTTGCAACCAAGGACGAATTCAAAAGAAATATGCCAGGAAGACTCGTAGGAGTTTCCAAGGATAGCCAAGGAAATCCAGGACTCAGACTTTCTCTACAAACAAGAGAGCAACATATCAGAAGAGATAAGGCTACTTCTAATATCTGCACAGCGCAAGTTCTATTAGCGGTTCTATCTTCTATGTATGCTGTGTATCATGGTCCTAAAGGTTTAAAAGATATCGCCCTTAGAGTTCACAGACTTACTGAAACATTGTCTAAAAATTTGGAGAAGGGAGGCTTTGCTATCCAAAACAAAACCTTCTTCGATACCATCGTTTTAGATTTAGGATCTAAGGCTCAAACTTACATAGATGCAGCCTCTAAAAAAGAGATCAATTTCAGAAGTTTAGGAAACGGAAAAATTTCAATCGCTTTAGACGAGACTGTAGAAGTTTCCGATCTAGAAGACATTCTTTCCGTATTTGGAATCTCTAAGATTGATCTTTCTTTAGAAGGAATTTCTATCCCGAACGAATTTATCAGGACTTCCGAATATCTCACGCATCCAGTGTTTAACTCTCATCATACTGAAACGAAGATGTTGAGATACATTAGAAAATTGGAATCTAGAGATCTTTCTCTTACAACATCCATGATCCCTCTTGGTTCTTGTACGATGAAACTCAACGCCACTGTGGAAATGTTCCCGGTCACCTGGCCTGAGTTCTCTGATATTCATCCATTTGCACCTGCCTCCCAAACAGAAGGATACAGAACTGTATTCTCTCAATTGGAGTCTTGGCTCTCTCAGGTAACTGGATTCCCTGGAATTTCTCTCCAACCAAACGCTGGTTCTCAAGGAGAATATGCAGGACTTCTCGCAATCCGAAACTATCATATTAGCAGAGGGGATAAGGATAGAGATATTTGTTTGATCCCAATATCTGCACATGGAACTAACCCTGCTTCGGCCGCAATGGTTGGATTCAAGGTTGTTGTTGTTGCTTGCGATTCAGAAGGAAACGTAGACTTAGAAGATCTGAAAGCGAAAGCAAAAGAACATTCTAAAGATCTGGCTGCACTGATGATTACATATCCTTCTACACATGGAGTGTATGAAGAGCCTATTAAAGAAATCTGTTCCATCATTCATGAGAATGGGGGACAGGTTTATATGGACGGAGCGAATATGAACGCTCAGGTAGGAATTACAAGACCTGCAAATATCGGCGCTGATGTTTGCCATCTGAACTTACACAAAACCTTCTGTATTCCTCATGGTGGTGGCGGACCTGGAGTGGGACCAATCGGAGTTGCTGAACATCTGAAACCATTCTTACCTGGTCACCCTTTAGTAGATAACGGAACAGGCAACGAACACGGTGCTGTTTCAGCTGCTCCTTGGGGAAGTGCGAGTATTGTTCTGATCTCTTGGGTATACATTGCACTTTTAGGAACAGAAGGTTTGGAACAAGCTACCAAAGCTGCGATTCTAAACGCTAATTATATCGCAAAACGTTTAGAAAACTATTTCCCAGTACTTTACAAAGGTAAAAACGGATTCGTTGCTCACGAATGTATCTTGGATGTAAGACCTTTCAAAAAGACAAGCGGTGTAGAAGTAGAAGATATAGCAAAACGTCTGATGGACTACGGATTCCACGCACCTACAATGTCTTTTCCTGTTCCTGGAACTCTGATGATAGAACCTACTGAATCGGAGTCCCAAGAAGAATTGGATCGTTTCTGTGAAGCAATGATCTCTATCCATACAGAGATCCAAGAAATTGAGCAAGGTAAAGCGGATCCTAAAGACAATCCTCTGAAAAATGCACCTCATACTTCTGCGATGGTAATCTCAGACAATTGGGACCATGCTTATTCCAGAGAGAAGGCCGCTTATCCTGCACCTTGGACCAAAGAACATAAATTCTGGCCTTATGTGGGAAGAATAGATAACGTTTATGGAGATAGGAACCTAGTTTGTTCCTGCCTACCTTTAGATTCGTATCTCTAATTTTTTCTAAATATCAGAAGATAATAAAAAAGACCGGGGCAAACGCTCCGGTCTTTTTATTTTAAAAAGAACGAAATTAGAAATTAATCATCTTTCTTTTTCTTTTTAGATTTTTTAGACTTCTTGGAGTCGTCGTCATCATCTTTGTCTTTTTTAGATTTCTTTGACTTTTTAGATTTTTTGGAATCTCCATCATCGTCTTCGTCCTTATCCTTCTTGGATTTTTTGGACTTCTTAGAATCAGAGTCGTCGTCATCTTTATCTTTTTTGGATTTCTTGGATTCCTTATCGTCATCCTCATCCTTATCTTTCTTAGCCTTTTTCTTTTTCTTAGGCTCGTCTTTATCATCGTCTTCGTCTTTATCTTTAGATTTCTTAGTCTTAGATTTTTTAGAAGAATCTTCAGAATCGGAAGCCTTTCCAGGTTTAGCCCTGCAATAAGCGTTTACATTTGTTCCGTCTTGTTTGCTATAACCGGAAACCCAAGTACAATCTGAATCAGATTCACATTGACCTTTAGATAAGCCCTGGCATTGGGATTCTGCAGAAAGAGAAGTCCCACTTAAAATAAGCAGACCTGCAAATAGAATACTAGTTATGAATTTTAAAAGATATATCGGCTTACGATACATTCTATCGACTCCTAAATCGAATGGTTCGACAAGGATCTATATCGAAAAAGAATTTGCGATCTGAAATATTCCTATATTTCAAAAAAATTATATTAGAATCGTTTTAAAAAGGTGGGTCGGGAGGGGAATTCCTCCCGACCAAACACAGTCAGGAATCAACCGCCATAGTACATCAACTGGAACCCGCATATAGGATTTAAAATGCCCATCTAATCTAACATTAACTCCCCGGGTCCATACCTTAAGAGCGGTCCGCATTCTACTATCGAGTCTGCAAATCGTCAAGCTCACAAAATGAATAAGATGCAAATTTTGGAAAAAAATTTCATTTGGAAATATCTTTTTTCGAACACTCGATATTCCATGAATCGTATTATAGGATCATATTCACTATTTGTAATGATCTTTAAATAGATCGGCCGTATTCCAAACTTTATACTGATTGTTCAGATTTTGGTCGATGCAGAATAATCAGGACCAATAAGCCCCTATCTCAGATCTGAAATCTATCAAAAGGCCAAGTTAGGAATTTGAGTTTAAGTTTTAGGAGAAAATGCGGGAAGAAATAAAAAAGGCCGGAGGTTAATCCGGCCTTATATGATTACAGTAGAAACCCGGCAACGTCCTACTCTCCCACACAGCGAACCATGCAGTACCATTAGCGATGAGAGGCTTAACTTCCGTGTTCGGGATGGGAACGGGTGTGACCCTCTCTCTATAATCACCGAGAATCTATAACCAGTATTCCCGGCCGACCTCGGAAGTCTACTTTTTTTCAAAGAAAAAGAAGAAGTTTTTGGAAGTAGAAGGAGCCGATTTTTCCAAATTTCCCAGCTCCTCCAAATCAGATCCAAGGTTCAATATTCCAAAGAAAGTGCTCTCACTTCTTCTTTGGAATATGCATCCGGTTTTTTTAATATTTGGACCAATGCTTTAAATTCTCGTGGGAGAAGTTTTCCTGGATGTTTATTAAAATAATATTTGGAAGATCTGTAGATTCCGTTTAAGCCACGACCCCAATACACTAAATTCAAATAATATTCTAAAACTCCCCTCTTACCCAATTCTTCATCAAGAGCTTGGGCAATTCGGATCTCTCTTAGTTTGCGTGTTAATGTTTTGTCTCTGGATAAGAATAATGTCCTGGCAAGCTGTTGGTCTATTGTGCTTGCCCCTCTTAATCTTCTGAAGAAAAAGACTGCTTGTATGATAGAAGATTGTATATCCGCTAATGAGTATCCTCTATGCCTGTAAAATCTATAGTCTTCTACCTCGACCAAATATTCCAAACTGCCAGGTGGTAATTCTTCTAATCTTACCCAGTCGTTTTCGAGTGGGACAGACTCTAAGTTTTCTGGTAGATAAACTAATTTGTTCTCTCTGAACAAGATCCTTTTTTCAGGGAAGGTTTGGTAATAAATAAGAAGAAGGAATACTAATACCAGAATACTTCTGATCCCAAAGAAAAACCATTTATGGAAGAAATGATTTCCTTCTCTCATTGGACTTCAGGTTTGATCTGCTTATCGTATATTAAAAATACTTCCTGCTCTAACTGTTCGGAAGATATCAGTTTCCAATCTGCTTGGTCAAAATTATGATATGCGGATTCTCCTCCAGTGATCGAAGGCAATCCGGATTGCCCTATAAAGAATGGAACTATTGTAAGATAGAGTCTATCAACGAGTCCTTTTCTGAAAAAAGAATCATTCAGCCTTGGTCCACCTTCTAAAAGTATTTTGGAATACCCTCTTTTTTCCAATTCTTTCAGTATGATCTCGGGATCCAGATCCTCTCCCTTTAATGGAACTATCTCTGCAAACTCTAATAATTCGGATTTTACCTGGGATTCATTTTTAGAAGTACAGAACAGTAAAGGTTTTATTTTAGAAAAATGGAATACTTTTCTATCAGAAGGGAGTGTCCCAGTTCTAACAAGTAGAATTGCCCTCGGCTCCTTCTTAGATTCGACATATCTTAAATGAGTGACTGGATCGTCGTTAAGAAGACTGTTTTTCCCTAGGATGAGAGCATCTGCTTCGGAGCGGATCTGATCCATTCTTCTCTTATCATTTCGAGAAGAAAGACCATACCATTTTCCGTCGGGACGGCATACCTTTCCATCCAAGGTCATAGCCATATTCACGGCCAAAAAAGGACGGTTCATTGAGGTTTAGATGCAAGGGTTTCGGAAAGCAATTTGAGAACTCTTCCTCTGCAGGTACCACATCCGGTACAACAACTTGTGTCTCTCATCAATTTACCCAAAGTATCATTCCCTCTGCGGATAGAATTTGTAATATCCTCTTCGGATACTTGGTTGCATACGCAAACCTTTCTAGGTCGCATCAGGGCGTTCAGATCTATTTGACTAAAGTCGGAAGAATTCATTAGGCCTTCTAATTATTGGACGCCGAAAGCAAAACCATCACTCAAGCTAAACATAAGAAGGTCAGGATCAAGAGAATTTTTTTCCAATTCCGCTAAGTCGCCATGCGGGCTTCAGGGAAGCTAAAGGCTTTTATAACAGATTCCAGAAAGGATATTTCTCGTTGACAGCCGGACTTTCAAGCTCATCCTCATTCGGAAAATTCCATAAAGGAAACTTAAAGAATGCAAGTGACCAAACGCGCTCCCTTAAGGGAAATATTCGGATGGTGCATGTTCGATTTCGCCAATTCTAGTTATACCACTGTAATTATAACAGTCATCTACTGCAGAGTTTTCGCCGAAGTAATCGTTCCAATCTCCTCCAATCCGGCAAATCCTTACGAGGACGGGAATTTTTTATTTGGACTAGCTTTATTTTTCTCCTATCTATTAGTCGTAGTAACTGGGCCGTTATTCGGAGCTATCTCCGACTTTTCAGCCAAAAAGAAAACATTCCTTTTCTGGAGTTATATTAGCTGCGTAATCAGCACCGCTGCTTTTTGGTTAGTTGCTACTCCCGGTTCTTGGGAGTTAGGTTTTGCTTTAATCATACTCTCCAACTTCTTCTTTGCTTCCGGAGAAAACTTTGCGTCTTCTTTCCTGCCTCATTTAGGTCCTAAGGAGGAATTAGGAAAAATTTCTGGGTATGCTTGGGGAGTCGGATATATGGGAGGACTTCTTTCCGTATTCTTAGTCCAGACTTTTGTGGCACCGTCAATTGACCCTGCGATCTACAGCTCACTTCGATTTGTAGGACCTCTTACTGCACTTTTCTTTTTACTGGCTGGAATTCCTACATTCTTACTCTTGAAAGAATACCAACCCCATGCGGAAAGACCGGAAGGAAAAAGTTACATTTCGATCGGATTCGGACAATTGATAGAAACCTTAAAGTCGATAGGTTACTTCAGAGACTTAGTTATATATTTGATCTCACTTTTCTTCTCCATGGCTGCTCTTGCTATCGTGATAGCATTTGCTTTCTTGTATGGAAACCAAGAGATCAAGATCACATCAGGACAAGAAACTGCGTTATTTATCTTGCTCCAATTTTTCGCCATGATCGGTGCGATATTCTTCGGGTTCGTTCAAGATAGGATCGGAGCTAAAAAAACTTTCAATATCACATTAATCTTTTGGATCTTCTGTCTGATCGGGATCTATTTTGTAAGGGAGATCACCGGCTTTGTGAACGGACTAGGAGTGGATATCTCTGTACAATGGGTATTCGTGATCTTTGGAACCCTTGCAGGTTCGGGAGTTGGTTCTACACAATCGGCAAGTAGAGCGATTGTTGGGATTTTTTCCCCTGAATCCAAGTCCGGAGAATTTTTTGGTCTTTGGGGCCTCTCGGGAAAACTGGCAGCTGCAATTGGAGTGTTTGCAATCGGTATATTACAGAAAATTTTCGATCTAAGAAATGCATTCTTAGTCGTTGCTGTATTCTTCTTTATCTCTTTGATCATTAATACATTTGTAAACGAAAAGAGAGGGATTGAAAAAGCGAAGGATTGGGAAAGGAATGGAGGACATTAGTCCTCCTTCTACTAAGCTTTTGCTTGAAAATCCAAAGTTCTGGATTATACTTACATCGTGGCCGGCACTGAGTTCAATACAGAAGATGAGTTCGAATCCCACCAAAGCCAAAGAAAATTGGCTTTGGCGACTATGGACGAGTTGACTCAAACAAAATTGGATCTTTTAGATGCTGGTAAAGAAATTCCTAAATTTCTAAACTATGCCATCTCTTACTTGAACCGTAAATATCTAACAGAAGAAAAAGTGATTAGCGATCTGATCGTAAGAAGAGACTCCGCGAATTAATTATTCGTCGTCATCATCCTTTTCTTTTTCAGCTTCTATTCGTATTTCAGAAATCACAGCTTGGGCCTCATCAAAAATCGGAGTTAGGGTAGAAGTATCCGAATCTATCTCGCTAACAGTATCTTCCAGATAATAAATGCCTTGTGTAGTTAAGAAAAAAAATCTCACCTGATCCAAGTCCGGATTCGGGGTCCAGCGAACCTTCTTTCCTTGTTTCCAGAGATAGGCGTATTTGTGGATTAAACGGACGGAACTTTTTTTAATACTTTCTCTTCCGCCACCACCTATAAAAGAAGCTCCAGAGGTTAAGAAGATACTTGCGTCTCCAGAAAGAAAAGTGACTAAAGTGACTATCTCTCTTTGGGTAGGCCAGTCCATAATGATCCCATAAACAACTGTTTTACCATTCGGATTTTGAATGCCAATATCATCGTATTCTGTTTCGAATGCGAGTTCCCTTAATTCTTTGTAAGGCGTCTTATCTATGGAAGGACTACACGCAAAGAGCAGTAATATGCATATTATATTATAAAAACTATATTTGGATATTAAGCCTAAAAACTTCTCTGACATGCGAATATACCGCTTTTTTTCCAAAGGAATATCTTTAAAAATCTATCCTATTAAACATGAGGAAAGACTTCTTTTTGTAAAAAGAAGGAAGAGAACCTAAGAAAAATTCCTGGATCTGAAAAAATCAAATCCTTCTTATTTCTTTTTGGTCTTTTTCTTTGGAGTCTTAGAGGCTGCTTTTTTCTTAGGAGAAGATTTTTTAGGAACAGACTTCTTCTTGGCAGGTTTTTTCTTAGCTACTGTCTTTTTCTTACCTTCTTCGCTACTGGTAAGGCTTGGGTCTCTTTCCATATTTTTAACATGAGAAGAATGTCTGAATCTAAGTGCAGACCAATCATCGTCTATGGAGATCAATCTTACCCCTTCGAAACTGATCTTTCCAAGAGGGTCCCAACCTGCATCTCTATGAATGGATACATTGTATTTACGGGATGTCTTTTTTGGATAGGCTAACCATAAGAGTCCGTCATCTATCAAGGTGGTTGGCACCATAGAAGCAATATTCCGGATCTCAACTTCGGTTTGAACAAATGCAAGTATGAGTCTATATCTTTTTCCGGACCTTAGCGCTCTATCAACCGGAGCCCCTAAACTGGAAAGTGCAGGTTCGAATTCATAAGGAGAAGATAAAACACAAATCTCCCCTTCGCCAGGTTTGAATTGTAATTTACCGAACACGGAATGGATAGCCATCGGTAAATAGAATCCTTTTCGCCAAGAAAAGGCAAGCGAGAAACCGAAAACATTATTTGGCTCGATTGCTTATCTATTGGATATTCTTAAAATACCGACCTTCTCCCTATTCATGGGATCTATTGTTTTAGCTAGGTAGATAACAATTGTTATCCAATGAGTAGGAACTAACGTCATGCGTAAGAGGATAAACGTATTGGAAGTTTAAACGACAAGAGATACTGCTAGTTTTGCCACAGATTTTCCTTTTTCTGGTTGTACTCGAAAGCATAGTATACTATGATATATCTCAATAACAAAAAGGCGAACCGTTTGGTCCGCCTTTTCCCTTATTCTAAAGTTATAAAATTCTATTATTGGAATTCCAACATTTTAGAGACTAATCTCTTTTGATTGAGTTCCAGGTCGCGTAGCTTATGGCGAACATTCTTGTCGACCCTGCGCAAATATTTTTTATATGTTACAATAATCTGTTTTTGTTTATTATAAGGTAAAGGATTAGTTTCCTCATGTAGTTTGGTCTCCACACTAGGTGGTATGGATTGAACAGGAGTATCTGGCCAGATCAATTCAGTGTCATGGCTAGAATAGTATTCTAATTTAATCTCTTTATTATTATTCGGAGTTCTTTTTCCTTCAGTTCCGATCTGAGGTCCCTTAGGATCTATATTGATCACTCTACGCATCTCTCTTACGAAAATTTCTCCATTAGAGTTCGTACGTTTGAATTGCATAATGATCTTTTCTAGTTTTTCAGGATTATTTCCTGGATAGATAAAAATACGTGCATTATAAAGATAAGTTTTAGGAAAGTCCCAGAAGGATTCTCCGGAACCCATATCCAACTCAAGATACGGTTTATTATCCCTATCCGTTTTTAAGAACTGAGGCAATTCCTGAGGTTCGTCACCGATATATCTTAATGCTTTTTTGGTTGTGTCCATCTGAAGGATCTTATTGATCTGATGGATATTCTGAGAGATAGAAGCATGCAAATTATCTATCTCGATATCAGAAAACCCTGCCTTGCGGATGGCTTCGATCTGACGTTCTATTTCTCTTTCTTCCATAGTGAGGATTTTAGGTGCCGCATCTATTTGTATGAATACGGCCAAAAGAGAAATTATGAGAAAGATAAGGGTTTTCATTAGATGCCTTCCTTCTAAATATCGAAAAGACTATACCCCATTCTTGATCCTAAAAAGGATTTTTTCAAGGGTTCTTTCCTGATTATGCCTCGAATCTTCCGCCCGAACGCCTATTTCGAAGAAGAACTCCGACTAGGAAAATTATTTCCGAGGGAATTAGAGGCAAGAAATTCTATTTTAGAATCCTCATTTCTAGTCCTGAATTCATTTCCTGGCTCTGCAAAGGTTTTAGCTCATTCTCCTCCTGAAGAAAATTGGATCAAATATTGGAATGAGAAGGAAATACAGATCCCAAAACCTATCCTTCTAAGAAATATAAAACAATCTCTGCAAAAAGAAAAAGAGATCCAACTGGAAGAATGGGGAAAGATTTCCCGTTGGAATTCCCATATCGGAAATCTGGAGATAGATCAAACGTCTGCTGATTCCGCAAAAACGTATGGATCTAAGCTGAATCAAAATGATTGGAACCATGAATCCAATCCTGATTTTTTTTCTTATTCGATCCGTAGTAATGAGGACTGGGAGAATTTTCTAAAGAAGGAAGAAGATCACTTTTCTCCGGATCAAAAATTCGTTTTTAAAACTGAGTTCGGATTTGCAGGCGCTCAGAAATTTAGAGATGTTGCGGGCCTCAAAGAACTTGCCTATTTATTCTTAAAGGTAAAGAGAGAACCTTTTCTGATCGAGACTTGGGTAGATAGAACCAAAGATTTTAGCTTATTATTTTCCGCAAAAAATGGACAATATAGAATAGAAGAAGGCACCATTCTACTCAACGATCACAAGGGAAAATACTCCGGAACCTGGATGGGAGAATTTTCAGAAATCGAAAATTACCTTTCTGGAATGTCGGAAAGTTTTTCTAAAGTCTCCAAATTCCATCCAAACTACGAAGGATACGGTTCTGTTGATTCTTTCTTTTACAGATCTAAAGGAACCCAGGTTTTACGTGAAATTTCGGAAGTAAATTTCAGATGGACAATGGGCTATTTATTGTTGGAACTCCGACGTAGATTTCCTAAGAAGGGAAACGACCTTCTGCTTTTCTTGCCTAAAGTCCAAAACTCAGATCCATATTCCAGATTAAAGATTTGGGAGAAGGAAACAGGCTGGGAAATTCTTCCGCTCTCTACATTCTTCTCCCCTTACAGAAGACCTAACCAGAAAAACTTAATTTGGGTCCGTCTTCCTGCCTCAAAAAACCAATCCCCCTGGGAAGAGGCTAAAATCGTTTCGGAAAGCAGTATCCGAGCTATAGGCCCCTGAAATGTACTTGTGATTCTTTACCTGCCTCCGAGACTGGTTCCAATCCCTTTGGGGAACTATAGCCTGCAGATATTACTCAGGTTTCAGGAAAAGAGATGGAACTGTTTCTCAATTACTCGCTGTATATTATCGTAAGTATCGGATTCTTGATTCCCTTCACTGGATTTGTTGTCGGAGCGGGAGCAATCGTAAATGCTACCGTTGCTGGATTTGCCGTTAACTTGTTGGCTCAAATCGTAGAAGAGGACAGACTCAAGGCTTATCTCGAAAAGAATAAGTCCACTATGATCGGTCAGGCTTTATTAAAAGCTGTCGAGGCAGGTAAGACTAAATTAGCACCCGGTTCAGTTGTTTCTCATGCAGAAGAGCATGGTCATGACGGACATCATCTGATCTCCGTTCAAACTTACTCTCTTGTATTTGCTGCACTGATAGTTGGAACTGTAATCACTGTATTAGTAGCTCAAGTAGACTTCGGAGCTATGAACACTGTGATCGCTATGCTTGTAGCGACCATCAAAGCTTCCTTAGTATTAGCTTATTTCATGCACCTTAAGTATGATAATGTAATGAACAGAGTGATCTTCGGATCTGGCTTCTTGTTCTTACTTCTTCTTTTTGGATTCTCTGTAGCGGACATCTACACAAGAGCGAAAATTTTCGCAGGCTTCCCTTACTAAGAATATAACAATACTTTCGAGTATTTCAAAAGAACCGGCTTTAATGCCGGTTTTTTTGTAGCCTGAGGTTTTCCTTTCAGCTTTCGTATCCGAATCGAATAGAGGAAGTATGGCAGCAGGATACTCAGGCACACCCTTGGCCAAAAAGTTAGGATTTAAAGAAGGCCAGTTTGCAATCATCATCAATGAGCCGAAAGAATTCAAAGGCTTATTAGAAGAACTTCCTCATAATATTACATTTAAAAAGAAGTTAGTGGGAAGTTTCGATTATATTCATTTTTTCTGTAAGAGCAAAGACGAACTTTCGAAAAACTTTTCTAAGTTCCCGGACTTTCTAGCGGACAAAGGAATGGTTTGGATTTCTTGGCCTAAGATAAGTTCAGGTGTGAAAACCGACTTAAAAGAAGATACAATCCGAGAAATAGGCTTGAAGACAGGATTGGTAGACGTTAAAGTCTGCGCAATCGATTCGGTTTGGTCCGGTTTACTTTTCAGAAGAAGAAAAAGTTAATCCGTATTAAATATTTGGAAACTTGAACATGATCCTATTAAAACGTTACAGCTTAGGTTTCTTATTGCCAGGGATCATTTTATGTTTTGCCTGTATCGAAAAAGTTCCTGAAATCAAAAAGACAATCGAGATCCCTGAACTAGGTTTAGTGTTAAATTACGAAGGTTGGATCTATGAAGAATATAATCCAAATCGAGATAGCTCCGACCCCAATCGTTCTAAGAACAAAAAAGAACCCCAAAACGATAAACAAGTAAAGGTAATGTTCTATCTTTTTGAACCCGAGCAAAACAAGGGTTCGGAGATTAGGACTAATATCAATTTTGTATCTGAACCTATTCCTGCAAAATATTCCAAAGCGACCTTAGAGGATTACGTAGCGTCCATCAGTGGATTGTATTCGAATATATATAAAGAATATGAAATACTGTCCGTTCCTCAAAAATGCGGCTTCGGAAAAGAAAAATGTATCTTTTTTGAATCCAAGTTCGCTCTTCCAAATACTGCAGAAAAAAAACAAATCCGGACCTTACAATGGATCTTTTTCAAAGAAGGAAATGTTTATATTTTTACAGGAACAATTCCCGAGTCGGAATATTCTGAGAAGTATAAAAAGATCCTAAACACAATCCAGACTCTTACTGAAAAGAAAGAGAACTCGAATTAAAATTTGAAACAGTTTTAGTATTTATACAGTAGTTCTTTCCTTCGTTATATCCTCGTATTCAACAAGGAGCTTATAGATCATCACTGCTTCCTTCCAAATATGGATCTTTCCTTCTCGATTCAAATTTCTGACATATTCATTGACTTCCGGAAGCCTGGATCTGAAAAAATAGAATAATTTTTTATCCTCAATCGCAATATGACTTACTAACCAATCTTTTAGATCTTGGATCAATATAGCCAAGGACTCTAATTCCTCTTTTTCACTTCTTTCTATCATTTCGCTAATGAGTATATTAAAGTTCTCATGTTGCTTTTGATGATTCCTTTCTCCGATATAGCGAAAATTATGCATGATCGCTTCTTCCGTACTAAAATGTTCTCTAATATATTCTATTGTTTCTTGGATAGCTTTCTTAAGTTCTAAACTCAAATCCTTGCTACCAATTTCCTGCTTTAACTTCTGTTTATACAATTTATCCGTCTTAACCAAAAGTTGTAAAAGCCATAAATGTTGGATATCCACAATAGCAATCCCAGTTTTAAGCCTATAACGATACCAAAGATCTGAGATCAGTTTTAAGTTATCTTCACCTATAACATTAAATTCTTTAGATACAGTTTGTTTAGAGGAATACACTACTGCAGCATAGAGATCTTCGATTTCCTTTGCATGAGGAGAAGATCTCAATCTTTCATTCAGTAAGGAGGAAATTTCCTGAGTGATATTAATATCTGCGAGATCAACGTATTGCCGGTCTTCGCTAAGAATATGCCTGAATAACCACTTTTTCAGATTTTTTAATAATTCCAGAACCGCATGTTCGAAATTTCCTTCAAAATTCTTTCTAACGCGGTTCTTCAAAGCGGTTAGAAACCGCATATGTTGTAATCTATGCTGCCCTAGTTTCGTATAACCGATACTCTCCAAAAGTTTTTCTTCCAAAGCAAAATGTTCGGCTGCATAATCTAATGTTTTAGAAAGTGCATTTGTAAACGTGGTTTCTAATTCAGATCTGGTTCCCGACTCGAGTTTATCTTCTAAATCAGCAAGAATTCCGATCAACCAAAGATGTTGTTTATCTATTTCAGGAATTCCTAAAGAAAGATCGAATGTCTTCCAAATGCCTCTGATTTTTTCTATAACCCTTTCGTCATACATGAGATCATCCTTATAACTGTTTTACGAAAAACTGTTACAAGGATTCGTGAGTGAGGTTCGGGACGAATCAGAAATCGAACTAAAGGAATTGATTTATATCAAATGCAAAGAGGAGAGGTAGTAAAAAAGTAAATCAGAAACCGTATCTTTTAATGATAGATTTTGCTTCTTCTACAAAAGAACTTTCTTCTTCCTTTGTAAAAGGTTTGAATACATTCTCTTTGAATCTTTTCGCTAATTGTATGTATTCCAAACAACCCGCGATACTCATCTCAGGTTTTGCTTTTTTTTCGTAGATCACAATGTCACCATTCTTAGGGAGGACCATAGCTCTAGGAGGAATTTTTTTACCACCTCTGATCATACAACCGGCGAGTATCATCGCACCGTCTCCAATCACTGCTTCATCCAAAATGATGGCCCCTATTCCGATCAAACATCCCTTACCGATCTTACAACCGTGAAGCATTGTATTATGACCTACTAATGTATAATCATCTATAAATAAGCTACCGGTAGAATCAGTATGAAGTGTGCTATTATCCTGGATATTAACCCCTTCTCCCAATTTGATCTCATTTAGATCTGCACGAACAACAGCACCAGGCCAGAGAGAAGAGAGAGGTCCCATCTCCAGCATACCAAACGCAGTCGCAGCTGGATGGATAAATGCAGTTTCGTGGATCTTCATAATCTAACGAAGAGGATAACCTGAAGAATTTGCGATCTGTATCAAACGATCCGTGATCTCTTTGATCCTATCTTGAGTTAAGTTCTTATCCTGGCTTAAAAGTTTGAATCTATAAGAAACAGACTTTTTGTTTTCCGGAAGATTACCGCCGGTAAACACAACGGTAACTTTTACATCCTGCAATTCAGGGAATTTTTCTTTTAATGCAGCATCGCTGAACTTTGAAGAAGATTCATTCAAATCCATCACTAAAGAAAGATCGATCTCTGTCTGAGGAAAATGAGAAGGAGGAACAAAATAATTCTTATTACGTTCTTGGGTCCAAACTTCTAACAAAGAAGCAAATTCGAATCTACCTAAGATGACTCTCTTTTTAATATCCGCAGAATCCAAAGCAGCAGGATGAGCGTATCCCAACTCTCCAACTTTTTTGCCGGAAACGAATAAGGAAAGAGAAGCCTTGGGGTGGAAATATCCTTTTTCTTCTATCTTCCATTCGATCTCTCTTAGGTTTAAATGCCTTAATACTTTTTCGACACCCGTCCTGACTTCCAGGAAATCGGATTCTAAAACATTTAGATCCTTCTCATTAGATTTCCTGCCGAAAGATACTGCCCAAACAAACCATTTGGATTCATTAAAAGGTTCTTCTGCTTTTTTATATGTTCGACCAAATTCGAAAATTTTCAATTTCTCGAATCGATCTCCATTGAGTCTGATATTTTTCAAAAGAGAAGGATATAAGGAAGTCCTTAGATATGCCTGCTCATCCGGCATTGCATTTAAGATCTTAATAGAATCTTTCACTTCTTCTTCGAAAGAATTATCCTTAAAGGAAGCATAAGAATAATTGAATACTTCGTTATATCCTAGGTTCTGCGAGAAGGTCCTTTTTAGATGTTTTTCCAGCTCACGAGAGAAATTACGATTAGGAGGTTTTACATCTGAGGCCAAAGGACGAACGGGAATAGATGCATATCCTAAAGTACGGCCTATCTCTTCTACTATATCTTCTGGAATGGTGATATCGTAATTATGCCTGTATTTAGGAACCAGAACCTTTACAGTATCTCCTTTCCATTCTGTGGAAAAAGAAAGTTGCTTAAGGATTTTATCAGATATAGTTTGATCGATCTCTGTGCCTAATTTTCTGTTCAAGAAACCAAGGCTGACCTCTATCTCTACTTTTTTATCAGCGGTATGAATGTATCCTGCAGGCAAGCTCGCCTTTAAATCAGGACATCCATTTTCTTTTAAAAGATTTAATGCTCTTTTGATAATAGGAAGAGTAGTTGTCGCTTCGAGACCTTTTTCGTATCGAACAGAAGATTCGGAACGAATTCCCGTTTTACGAATAGATTTACGAACAAATTCTCTTGGAAAAACTGCAGATTCTAAAATTACTTTTTTGGAATTTGAATCCACTGCAGTATCCGCTCCGCCCATCACACCTGCAATCGCCACACCTTTTTTAGAGTTACGAATGATCAATATTTCAGGATCGAGTTTAGGAGCAGTCTCGTCTAAAAGAGGAAAACTTTCGTCCTTCTTCGCATAATCTACCTCTAATTCAATCCCACCTTGAGCGGATAATTTATCAGAATCAAAGAAGTGAGTAGGCTGCCCCGCTTCTAATAATAAGTAATTGGAAACATCGACAACATTATTGATCACTCTCACTCCGCATTTTTTTAAACGAGAACGAACAGTTTTGTTAGAAGGTTTGATCTGAACTCCTTCAATCGAAGAAGAATAATAAGAATGCGCGTATTCTGTTTCTTTTACCTTTGGAGATATTACATCTTTGGAAAATTCCCAGTTCGTTTCGAAAGGATTCAACTTGATCGGTAGATTTAGTTGGGCGGCAAGTTCTCTTGCGAATCCGAAATGGCTCCATAGATCCGGGCGATGTGTAATTGATTTATTATCAATATCTAAAATAGTATCTCTGAATCCGAAATACTCTCTTAAGTTCTGACCAGGTTTTGCTTCCGGATCATCCAGAATCATAACACCTACATCCTCTTCTGAAAGACCTAACTCTTTTTCAGAACAAAGCATACCGGAACTTTTTACTCCACGAAGTTCTGACTCTAGGATTTTTTTATCTCCTAACTCTGCCCCTGGAACAGCTAATGGGACCAAGTCTCCTACTTTTAAATTAGGAGCACCCGATACGATCTGGATCTTATTTTTTCCGTCAGAAACCTGAGCGACTTGGAGTTTGTCTGCCTGAGGATGTTTTTCTAAGGATTCAATCTTAACTAAAACGACCTTCTCTAAGTGAGAAAAATAATCCTCTACCCCATCCACTTCACATATGGAAGCTGCAATTTTTTTTAGGACATCCTCGAGGGACACATCCTTGATAGGGGTAAAATCGTTAATCCAATCCAGGGATAATTTCACGTAAACTGTCTCCTAAGGCCGAATATCTGGCGGAGTAGTTTAACAAAAGCGGATAGAGGGGGCTAGTGTCCAGCAGTAAAAACAGAGATCTAAAAGGTTTGAGTAGGCCCTTTATTTAGATCAGACTGAACTGGGAAGATAGGCTTGGAAAAGTTCGAAACGATGGTGGATCTCTTTTCCCACTTTTACCTTTCTCAATTCTACTTCGAAATCCTCTTTTACTTTATGGATCTCGTTTTTAGTTCGATTCATTGCGGATTTTTTTTCGGGTCTTCCTTCCCATTTGAAAGCAGCCTCTTGTCTCATTAGTTTTTCTTCTAACTGACGGAGTGTATTTTGGTTGCTGTTTCGGATCTTATACTCTTCTTTTTGGAATAGATCTTTGGTTTGTTCGTATAATTCTTTTTTTCGATCTTCTAATGCAAGTTCCAAGGTCTCACATGCGATTACAAAATATTTTTCGGTATCATCAGGTAGGTCAGTTTCAGTAGATCTGAATCTATTCTCTCTAACTGTATCAGGAAGATTTTCTAACACCTTGGAGCTTCCACTTCGTCGGTTCACTTCCACTACGAACAATTCTTTTCTATCTAAGGAAAATTTGAACTCTACGATAAATACGAAATATATGAAGTTACCAGAAGCTCTATAAAATCCTACTTTCCAACCGGACCTATCTTTCAAAAAGGATTGGACTGCTTCCTCTATCAAAGGATGACCGAATGCCAAAAATTCCAATCCATCATCTGCTAGTGCGAGTTCCGAATTGAATGTTGCCTTCTTACCTTTGTAATTTACTCCATCCAATTCATAGACTTGAGGTTTTAAGGTCTTAAGTTTGAAGTTCAGTCTATCAGAATACTTCTTTGCATATCGAACAAAGAAAGTTTCTAAGTGTTGGTTCGTAAAAGATCTTTCTTGTAGAGTGGTCTTATAATAATCTTCCAGATTGAAATCCAATAATTTAGGGGTGACCAATGAGCCCAGTTTTTCGAAACCTTTTTTGGCAATCTTGATCCTTTGATCGATTTCCTCTTCTACTTCTTTTAACTTTTTATTTCCAGTAACGAATCTCATGAAGCTGGAATGAAAATCCAACTCGTCTTCGATCGCCCCAAGTAACTCGTCTGAGCCTCCGATAGACTCTTCAAAAAGTTTGATCTTATTGGATAGGACTTCTAAAATTCTCTCTGCAACTGTGTCCTTGGAAGCAAAGTTAAAAATAAATACATTATCCTTTTGGCCGAATCTATGGATCCTTCCAATCCTTTGTTCAATCTTCAAAGGACTCCAAGGTAAATCATAATTGAATAGTACGTTTGCAAATTGAAGGTTACGCCCTTCTCCGCCTGCTTCCGTGCAGATCAAGATCTCAGAGGTTTTTCTAAATTCGGAAATTGCTTCTTCCTTTGCATCCGCGCTTAAAGATCCGTGAAATAATGTGACCTTATATTCTGACAAAGTAGAAGCCAAGAAGTCCTGAGTACTTCTGAACTGAGTGAATATTATAAATTTTGGATGCCCTTCTTTCTTGAGCTTTGCAATCGTCTCTTTTAATTTCTGACTTTTGCGGTCTTCTTTGATCTTCTTTCCTAAAAGGATCAGCCTGTTTAAAGATAATAATTCTCTTCTAAGATTTGCAAGATCAGAAGGAGCAGATTCATCCAGATCGGAAACGAAGTCTTCGACTCCTTCCGTTTCGTCCAAATCCCATTCTTCTAATTTATTGCCGACTGCCTGTAAACGATGGAGTCTATTTTCCAACATAAACTTACGTTTGGATAATGCAGAAAGAAGTGCAAATACAGAAGAATCTAATAATTTCTGGAATACGATCATCACAAATCCGATCGCCCTGTTTTGGGTTCTCATCGCGAGATTATATTCTCTACGAACATATTCCGTTGTCTCGTTGTAGAATTGTCTTTCTACATCGGATAATTCTATTTTAACTGTTTTGGCAAATCTTTTGGTGAATCCACCTACTTCTACTTTTCTACGCCGTAAAAGTACTTTGGAGATTTTCTCTTTTAAGCCACTCTTATTTCCAAGTACATAATCGTTTATAAAAGTATGATAAGGCCCGAGCAAATTCGGATCTACTAGGTGAACCAAATAATACAGCTCTTCTAATTTTCCTCTAAAAGGTGTTGCGGTAAGAAGAAGCAAACATTCACATTTTTTAGCGATCTTCTCTGCAAATAAATAGGCTCGAGTGACTTTATGATAATCCCTTCTTAAACGATGTGCCTCGTCAAAAACTACAATATCCCATTTTGTTTTTAGGATCTCTTCTGCATATTTAGGGTTTTTGATAAAGTCTACAGAAGTGATTACATGTTTGAAATTTTTCCAGTTTTTCTCACCGCTCGCTAAGAAGTTCCTACGTTTAACAATCTCAAAGTCTTCGTTAAATTTATTCTTTAATTCCTGTTTCCATTGCACAAGTAGCGGAGAAGGAGCCACGACCAAAACCTTTTTATAGCCTCTTCGAAAGATAAGTTCTTTCATGACCAAGGCAGCTTCTATCGTTTTACCTAATCCCACCTCATCGGCCAAAATGAATCTAGGTCGAAGAGAATTCACAACCACGAAGGTGGATTCTATCTGGTGAGGAAGAAGTCTAGTCCTTGAATTGGATAATGCAGAAAGTTTGTCGTAGGCATGAGTAAGTTTTAACTCGAATGCTTGTAAGCTTAGATCGAGCAATTCTGGATCAGCAAAAGATTCGGTGAATGCGGTTGGATAAGATCCTATAATTTTCAGTCTGTTCGAATTTTCAGAAACGGTCTTTCTGGTATCGGAAGATGGAAAATAGATCTGGAATTTTCCAGAGTCGGAACTTTCTATCCTTCCAATTCCTAATTCAGGTTCATCCTTGAGATAACAGGAATCCCCTCTGAACCCGCTGGAGGAATCGGATTCGAAATCTAGACTGAGCTGCAAAGTAGAGTCCAAGATCAAACTCCCCTTTTTTCTCCCCAAATATATTTATGGGTCTGCAAAGAAAGACGCAGATCCGTTCTATTATTTTCTTTAATCCAATCTACAAGGATTTCGGGAGCAAGCTCTCCGAATACAGGAGAAGCCAGAAGATTTCCCTTTAATTTAAAACCGTCTATCACTTCCAAAGTTCTATCAAAATCCTTTCTATCTCTAATTACGAATTTGATCTCATCCAAATTATCGTTTCTGTCCCGGACAAATTCTAAATTCTCCGTGATCATTTTGTCTTCCATTCCGGAACCGGGGAGTTTGTAATCCAGGGTAAAAACCATATTTTCCAAATTGGAGATCGGCTCCGCCCCATTTGTTTCCACCCTCACCCTAGTATACATCCCCGAAACTTGTCTGGACTGTTTCAATTTTTCCGCCAATGTTTGGCTGAAAATCCTATTCGAATTTTCTAATGGTTCTCCGCCCGTCAGAAGTATTTGTGTTGGAGAAGAAGAAATGGATCCTATCTCTGAGATCACATCTTCTAACTCCATTTGTTTCCCCGCATTCGGAGAAAGAGCGTACGGAGTGTCGCACCAAAGTTTGCGATTTCCATCCATTCCGCATCTGAGAGAACATCCCGCGAACCGGACAAAAATCGTAGGCAAACCTGTTGAAATTCCTTCTCCAGAAACAGAGAGATAAATTTCATGAACGACGGATTTCATACTAATGAATCGCTCTCCAAGGTACAAGATTTTTACCGGCTTTCCCTAGTATAATCCAGAAAAAACCGTTTATTAGAATACCAGAATGATTTTTGGCCCGATCCAGTCAAGATGGGGCTATCAAAATCCCGAAAAAAGCTTGTTGAAAGACCTATGTACGTGTAATAAATTTGGAAGCCTTTTTGAAATCAATTTAATGTTTCAAAAGTGTTAGAACGTCCTTCATGAAATTTTCCTTTTTAGAAAAAATCAAAGAAAAATCTCAATTCTTGCAATGGAAAGTGCTGATCGGTTTTTTCTCTCTTACCTTACTATTGATCATCGCAAGTTTGATCAGTTTGTACGGAATGATAGAGCTAAAGGACGCTGGAGTTTTGATAGAACATACATTTACAGTCATCGAAGAGATAGACCAATGTAAAAGTATCACTAGAGAGATCGGGATCGCGCACGCATATACGGAAGACGTAGCATCTGATAATACAAGATCCTTATTCTCCAATTTAAAGAGTGAAATTAAGATCCTACAAAATCTCACCAAGGATAACCAGATCCAGCAAGTTCGGATACTGGGAATTTACAATCTAATCGCAACAGCGGAAAAACAACCCATCTCTTTCAAATCTAAAAAAGGAATCATTCTGATAGAGATCGCAGAGCTTCTAAATAATATGCAGGAAGAAGAATTGAGGCTGCTGAATAGCAGAAACGCTACCAATTCTTTAAGAGGAACCAGGGTTGCTTATTCTCTGCTTACTTTAGTCATAGTTTCTTTTCTTGTAGTAGGTTATGGGTCCTTCGCAGTCAAAAAGGATATCAAAGAGAAGAGAAGGATCACTGATAGATTGATCGAAAGTGAATCCAGGCTACTTTCCATTTTGGACAATCTACCATCTGCATTTTGTATGATGGACTTGGAAGGAAGAGCTCTATTCCATAACCAAGTATTTGCAAATCGATTTCTGGGAAGCAAAGACAAAAGACAAGACATGGCCTTAGAAAATCTTTTCGGAGAAGAGAAGGCGCAGTTCATTTCTACCGTTATCGCTAAATCTTTGGAAAAACAAGGTCCCTTAGATTTCGAATTGGACTTAGTAGTTTCGGACGAAGAAAAGACATTCTATTGTGTAATCGTGCCTTTGGTGGATTTAGAAGGAGAAGTTTACTCTGTCTGTGGATTATTCACAGACATTTCTGTTCGTAAAAACTACGAACACGATCTCAAAAAAGCAAAAGAAGAAGCTGAAAAAGCAAACCGCGCTAAGTCGGAATTTTTGGCAATGATGAGCCATGAGATCAGGACTCCGATGAACGGAGTAATTGGGATGACTGAACTACTGATCGATTCCAATCTAAATAAGGAACAAAAAGAATACGCTGAGATCATTCAAAAAAGTGGCGAAAGTCTACTCAATATCATCAATGATATTTTGGATTATTCTAAAATTGAATCCGGAACTTTATCTCTCGAAATCAGAGAATTTTCGGTCATCGAAACCATCGAAGAAGTTTTGGACCTATTCAGATCTCGTGCGGCCCAAAAACAAATCGATCTGGTCTACTATCTTGATCCCAATGTGCCTGATCGGATCTTATGTGATAGTCTACGTTTAAAACAGATCTTTATTAATCTGATCGGTAACGCATTAAAATTCACAGAACAAGGCGAGATCTTTTTATCTGCAGAAGTTTCTAAATTAGAAGGTAATCTATATACGATCCTATTTGCAATTAGGGACACAGGGATTGGAATTCCTGCCGAAAAACAAAAGGAACTATTCCAACCCTTCTACCAAGTTGACACATCTTCCACCAGAAGATATGGAGGAACAGGACTTGGGCTTTCTATCTCTTCTCGTTTGATAGAAATGATGGGTGGAGTTATCTGGGTAGAGAGTGAATTAAATATCGGTACAACCTTCTCCTTTTATATCCAGGTAGAAGGAAACAATCAGGCAAAGATCAAAGAAAAAGCAGCAAACTCAGAATTAGAAAATAAGAAAGTTCTTATACTGGATGATAATTCTACCAATTTACGTATCCTCGCCTACCAGCTGCAAATTTTAGGCCTCATAACTTTCTCCGCTAAATCAAAGGAAGAAGCATTAAATCTACTTGATCTAGATATTATGCCGGACTTAGGGATCTTAGATTATAATCTTCCAGGAAATACGGGAATCGAAATTGCTCAGGAAATTCGTAAAAGAAATTTTCATTTTCCATTGGTACTATTATCTTCTTCTTTCCTAGATCCAAAAGACAGAGAGATCGCCGGAGAATTATTCTCCGGAGAATTAAGTAAACCAGTTAAGAAAAAAGATATAGAAAGGATCGTAACTGAAATTTTAGCCGAAGGAGAAAGTGGAACTAAAGCAAAGGCAAATACAAGATCTTCGTATTTGGCCAGCCAAAAAGAAATTTTAAGCTCTCAATTTCCGTTCAAAATCATGGTGGCAGAAGATAATGAAATCAACCAAACTTTGGCAAAAAGGATAATCCAAAAATTAGGATTCGAGCCACTTATTGTTCCAAATGGAAAAGAAGCTTTGATCGCCCTAAGAGAAAGAAAGATCAATCTGATCTTTATGGACGTTCACATGCCTGAGATGGATGGGCTACAAGCGACTCAAGTCATCCGAAATACTTGGCCTCTGGAATCTCAACCTTATATCATTGCAATGACCGCAGCCGCAATGCAAGGAGACAGGGATCTATGCTTAAGAGCCGGGATGAACGATTATATCTCCAAGCCAATTGTATTCGAAGAGCTGGTCCATGTTATGAGAAAGGCGGGAAATACTCTATTTCCTAAGTCTAAAGCCTAAGTTCTATCACCGATTTCTGCCTGTTTGAAACTATAAAAAACCATCCAAAAAATACGATTTTTGCCGATCTATAAGTCTAGAGGACCTCACTCTTCTATGTCCAGAACCAGAACTATTATATTCATCTTATTCGGTTTACTTTTTCTATTTTCAGAAACAGGGACAAGCCAAGAAGAAAAAGAAACTACTTCTTCCTCTTCTGATACTAGAAAAACAGTGCTTTGGACTGGGGAAGTTCTTTCCGTTTATAGAAACAAAGGAAAAGCAAAAATTAAAATTGGAAGGAACTCCTACTTTGCAGAACGTTCCGAAGAAGAGATTAGAGGAATTCTGAGCGAAAAAACAAACTTACCTTTATTCAGAAAACCTAAAATGGAAGAAATAGGTTCCTTCCAAGTTGAGAATATAGAAGTAGAATTTGGAAAAGTAGGAAAACTCACAAAACCAGTTTCCATCGAACTGAGAGGAAGTTTTTCAGTAGCGGAAGGAAAACCTGCAAGATTGATCAGCGCTGGACTTTTAATCGGAGCCTATGGAGAAGAAACATTCTATCAGGATCCTTCTAAATTTGATGCCACAGACGTGGTCCGAAATCATTTAGCTAAAAACATTCTTCATCCTAAAGATGGAAAAGAAATGGTACTTGTTCATACCGGTTACGAATCCAATGGAAAGATCTTATACGAGCATATGGGATATTTCCTATATGGACAAGGCTCCGATCCTGGAGATGATAGTTATAATCCTAAATTCGGAATTCCCGACAGAAGCAGCTTGGAAGAAATTCCTTCTTTTTATATTGATAAATACGAAGTCACAAATAAAGAATATAATAAATTCTTAAAAGAAACTGGAACCCCTCCTCCGCCTCATTGGGAAAATGGAACTTTTCCCAGAGGAAAAGAATATCACCCCGTAACCAACTTAACTTATAGAGAAGCAGAAGCTTATTCTAAATGGGCAGGAAAAAAGATCCCAAGTGAATGGCAATGGGAGAAGGCAGCCAGGGGAACAGGACTTGTTTGGAGATTATTGAAAGACGAGAGTTATGAATTTATCTCTCAACCACAAGACTATCCTTTCGGAAACGAATTCGATTCTGCACTATGTAATACTAGAGAAAGTGGAGGCAGAGGAACAATCTCTGTGTTTGAACTCCCTTCCAAAGGTCAAAGCCCTTACGGTGCAATCGGAATGTGCGGTAACGTGGCGGAATGGACTAGCTCTCCTTATCTCCCTTATCCTGGACATAGACCAAACACTGGAAGATTCGGAAAACATTTGAAAGTAATCCGAGGCGGCTCTTATTCTGGAACCAAAGAAGAAGCTAAAGCTTATTCAAGAGATTTCGGAGGAATTCCGAATCTATTAAATGATAGAAAAGCAGGTCTCAGACTCATCACAGAAGTGAAGAACTGAGATTTATCTAAGAAATCCTGACTTTAACAAGAATTTTATCCAAAGTTTTGGGCGAAACTCTGCTTAAGAAATAACCGAATTTTTCCTTCAATTTAGAAGGAATGATTTCCCGTTTTCTTTTCTCTATCCCTTTTAAGATCTTTTTAGCAACGGCTTCCGGCTCTAATCCGTTCTTCTGCCCCTCGTCCATAATTCCATGAGGAGTTCCATCTCCTTCTAACGCCTTTACTGAAATCTCAGTTTTCACAAAGCCAGGACATACAGTCATAACGTGGATACCCGTTTTGACATTTTCCAGTCGGATACTATCCATAAATCCTTGCATTGCATGTTTGCTTGCTGCATATCCAGATCTCAATTGTGTCGCAAACTTGCCCTGGATAGAAGAGATCGCCACCACATGTCCTTCACTTTGGCGAAGATCAGATTCCAAAAGACGATACAATAATACTAAAGGAAAATAATTCGTGTCCATTATGGACCTGAAAATTTTTACATCCGTCTCCGCAGCAGTTCCTCTCATCGAAATTCCTGCGTTATGAATGAAGCCATCGATTCTCTTGAACTTTTTGCGAAATTCCTCTACTACTTTTTTCAATTCTGATTCGGACATTACATCCGCTTGAAAAACGAAAATTCGATCCGGATGAGAAGCCGCAAGTTTTAGCTCCTTAAGGGGTTCTTTTCTTCTCGCGATTACCCCGACAAAAGCACCTTCTTTTTCCAACTCGGATGCTAGAGCTCTACCTATCCCGGAACTTGCCCCTGTTACTAAAAAAACCTTATCTTGAAAAAATGACCCCATCCTAAAATCCGTAAAAGTAGGTAGAAGAATAGGTAAGAATGGTAAAAAAGCAAATCAAAACACGGTAAAATTCTTTCAGGTCTATCTCTTAGGGAAAAAAAGGAACCAGGAGAATGTATGGCACTTTCCCAATTAAAACAAAAGATCAGATACAAAGACTGTGGTTTCCAGCGCAGGTATGAGAGTAGATACTATTGGTTTCCGGAAGAAAGTCCTCCGAGTTGCCTGATAGAAGTTAGCCAAAGAGATCCATACCATGATATGACTTTGTACATGTTAGTAAACTTGGCCACGATGAAAATTATGGATTTGGATGTAGAGGAAGATAGGGTTCCTTACGAAACTTGTCCTCATGCGATCAAAACATATTCCTATTTAATTGGAGAGGATATCTCTTATAATAAAATTATGAGAAAATTTCCCGAAGATAAAACGATGGGATGCCTTCACATAAACGAACTTCTTCAAAATGCCGCCCAAAGTTTTTCTTCTGCGTATGCATTCTTCTTAAAGGAAAGAAATTTCCCACCTGAATGGGATGAGTATAGAATGTACCAAGGCGATTTAGATCCGAAATCCAGAAGAGAGATCGGAAGGCATTGGTGGATGAAAGACAAAGGTGTCCGAAACTCTTGCTATAGTTTCTCAGATAGACATGAAACTTCCGAACTGAAAGAGCAAGTAAAACCTCTTGATAGTATTACTTCTTTGATGGTAAAAGAATTCAGAAGTGCCAGAGGAAAGTAATGATCCGAAGTTTCTTGATATTCATTTTATCCATTTGCTTCTGCCCTATATTTGCAGATGTTATTCAGAACTGTGATAAAAAGAATATTTGCTCTTCGATAGAAACGGAAAACGAAGAAACTTCAGTTTATCTCCAAGCCAAAAACCTGTTTCCAGGAACACATATCACGGTCTATACTGCAATCGAAGGTTCTAATATAGAAACGGAACCTCAAAGCCCGATCTCTTTCGTATTAAACAATTCAGAAAAGAAGAAGGTACTGACCTTCAAAAAGAAAGAGAATACGGAGACTCCCGTTTCGGTAGCGATATTGGCAGTGGCCTATTATGGAGACTTATCCGCAAAACATGATGAGACCTACGTATACACTCTTCCTTACGAAGGAAAGTCTTGGATCTCAGTAGGTTATAATAGCGGAGAAGAACATAAAGGCGGAGGAGCTTATTCTCTGGACTTTGTTCTCCCAGATGGAACTCCACTTTTAGCGGCCAGAGACGGGATCGTAGTAGAAACAGAAGATAAATTTACGGAAGGCAGAAGAGATCCTAAACTCATAGATAAAGCAAACCGAATTGTGATAGAACATTCAGACGGTACAGTCGCAATCTATGGACATCTAAAACAAAACGGTGTATTCGTAAAGCCAGGAGATAAGGTAGTTGCAGGACAAAAAATCGGACTCTCCGGAAATACAGGATTCAGCACAGGGCCACATTTACATTTCGAAGTTTATAAACCGGAAGAGAATCGGAAGAAAAAAAGTTTCGCTACATTATTCAAAACTGAATCCGGAGAAAAAGAATACTTAAGCGAGGAGAATGCTTACTGGACCCCAGACGGAAAAACTCCTCCAGGATTTCCGATCACAAACATGGAAGAATTCTGTATCAGTCATTCTTTTCCTGATCCAGACAAAACTTCCCTTTGTCCTGATAAACTTCAGACAAAACGTAAATTTTATCTTTCGATCCCGATCTATAAATCAGGGCCTTATACTTTTAAGGCGGAATTCATTTCCGTAAAAACGAAAAAAGTAAGTTTTACGTTTCAGGAAAAAATCCCCAGTGGGATCAATTTCGAAGCTTGGGAAATGCAGCCTATTTTGAGCGTTGGGAAGTATAAGATCAAATTCTATCTAGAAGAAAAAGAAATAGGGGAAAGATCCCTACAAATCCTTCCTTGACCTAAATTCGCTTTCGGGTGAAAAGGATCGATCCATGTCTAATTTTGTAGTAATCGGACTTTGTTTTCTATTCGGAATACTCATCAGGACAAAAGGAAAGTTTCCTGCCGATTCTCATAAGGTTATCAATTCATTTATCATTTCAGTTTCCCTTCCTTGTATGGAGTTTGGCCCTCTACGTCATGCTTCACTAGATGGGAACTTCTTAACATTCGCGGCAATGCCTTGGGTGCTTTTTGGATTCGGATTTTTATTTTTCAGCTTTTTGGGAAAACTTCTAAATTGGAAAGAAAGTACAATCATATGTCTTTGTCTTTCTGCCGGACTCGGAAATACTTCTTTTTTAGGAATTCCACTCATCGAGTCTTATTACTCTAAAGAGGGACTTCCTACAGTTCTGATCATAGACCAACTAGGAACATTTCTAACTCTTGCTATTCCAGGAACTTATTTAGGAACCAAGGCAAGACATGCACTCCAACTCTCAGAAACCAAATCATCTCTTTGGAAGACATTATTTACATTCCCTCCATTTTTAGCATTACTCGTTTCTTTGGGCTCTCGCCCTCTTTCAGTTCCTCCAGAGCTTGAGTCAGCAATCTCAAGGATCGGAGATACCCTCATCCCACTTGCTCTTTTTTCAGTAGGATACCAACTTCCTGGTACCATTCGAATCAATTCCGAAGATCTAAATGCCGAAAATCCCAAGAGGGGATCAGACGATTCTTTTAGGATAAGAATTCCTTTGTTATTCGGCTTAGTATTTAAACTTATAATTGGTCCAATCTTGGTCTGGCTTTGTTTCGGAACATTCTTCCATTATTCAGAAAAAAATATGGGCGAAAATTTTCTCAGAAACTTTAAGATTCTAATCATGGAGTCTGCAATGGCTCCCATGATCACGGGAAGTCTTCTTGCAGCAGAATGGGGACTTACACCAAGACTCGCTGTTTCCCTTGTTGGAATTGGAATACCGCTTTCTTTTCTAACGACCTTAGGATTGTATTACCTCCTGGAGAATCAGGCGTGGACTGGAACGATCTTTTTCGGGCAGTAAAGACAGGTAACAACGGAACCCTTCGCGCCTTATTATCAGAGGCGGCGACTAGAGATGGTTTCGCCGAAGAATTCCCTGAACTCAGAGATTCGTACGGCTGTGGACTTTTGTACTGGGCCATCAAAGAAGGAAATAAAGAAGCCACAAATCTTTTAGTAGAGTATGGCTCCGATCCGAATGAGACAAGCTCCAGAGGAGAGACTGCGCTACTTCTCGCATTAGAATCTGAGAATACAGAACTCACCACCATACTCTTGGATTATGGAGCTGATCCAGAACTCAGGGACATGGACGGAAACACTCCATTAACAAGGGCAATCAGTTCCGGAACATTAGAATTAGTAGAGATGCTATTCGATCTTCCAAATCATCCTCCAGATATAGAATCCAGAAATGGAGAAGGTTATTCTCCTCTTCTACTCGCAGTAGATATGGGCCATTTAGAGATCGCGGAATATCTGGTATCGAAAGGTGCAGATCCTAAAAAGAAAAACTCAGAAGGACGTACAATTCTTCATCTCACCGCACTTCATAATGATTATGAAATACTAGACCTATTCTCGGAGAATAAAGAAGTACGTTCTTTAATGGAGAATAAGGACCAAGATGGAAATACTCCTCTTCTTCTTTCCGCTCTATATGATAGCGTAGAATGCCTAGAAAGATTATTAAACCTCGGCGCCGATCCTTTGGCCAAGAATCTAAGCGGTAAAACCGCCAAGGAAGAAGCCGACAGAATGAAATTCCATCATACTTTGAAGGTCATTAACAAGGCCACGATCACTCTCTTATTCAGAGCTTCTTCTGAAGGAAAAACAGATACTGTGGAAAAAATCCTAAGCAATGGTTACGAGGCCGAAGTACGAGACATGCTTGGTCGCACACCATTACTGTTGGCTGTAAAATCCGGAAAAACAGATTTGATTGAATTATTAGTGAAAAATGGAGCTTCTCCTTATTCTACAGATAAGGAGGGTAATTCTCCATTAGCGCTTGCAGAAGCTTCTGAAAGCCCAGCGTTACATCAGATATTTAAACAATTCCTAAATCCAGAAGAAGGAAAATAATTAGATCCTACTTCTTTTGATGATCTTTTCGAAAAGTTCTTCCGGATCCGCACTAACTTCTATCCATTCTCTAGTTTGAGAATCTAAGAACCCTTCTTCAACCATATGATCTAATTGTTTTAATAATGGATCGAAAAACCCGTTTACATTCAATATTCCGATCGGTTTAGAAAGAACTCCAAGCTGATTCCAAGAAGTAACTTCTACCAATTCTTCTAAGGTACCAATTCCCCCAGGCAAAGCAATGAACGCGATGGACTTTTCGTACATCAGTAGTTTTCTTTCATGCATGGTTGGAACTAAGATCAGTTCCGTAATTTCTTTATGAGCAATTTCTTTACTCGTAAGAAACTCAGGAAGAACACCTATTACAGTCCCGCCTTTTTCTAAAACGGAATCAGCGACAGCCCCCATCAAACCGGAGGTAGCTCCACCATAGACCAGCCCTATTCCTTCTGAAGCCATTAGATGTCCTAAGAAGACTGCGGCTTGAAGATAACGAGGTTCCTTGCCAGGTCTGGAACCGCAGAATACGCAAATGGCTGGTTTCATCTGGGTCAGGATCGATTTTGAATTAGGTTTGGCAACCTGATTTGAGAATATGAGCGGGAAAGATTCTAAACCTATCCTTGTTTCGGATAAATGATGATCTCTGTATAAGGGAATTCTTGCTTTAGATCGTCTAGTAATGATCCCAAAATCTTAGGATATTCAGTGGATTGGATTTCCTTTTTGAATTCCAATCGGAACTCAAGAAATTTCCTTTCCCCCATGGATCTGGCTTTTATATCATAGATCTTAGAAACCTGAGAGAACCGATCCGAGAGAATATTTTGGAGAGTCTCTTTGTATTCATCCGAAAAGTCGAAAGGCATACCTCAAAACTTTCGATTTTAGGAAAATACTTCCTTCCTTTTTTCATTCTTCTAGTAAAAAAGAATTGGAGTCTTTTCGTCCAAGATACTTAATCTTTCCGTTTACAAAGCTACGCGAAATACTTAGAGGTAAACCTTGCAGACTTTCCTGAAACTTACCGCATCCTTATTCTTAGGCATTTTTTTATGTGTCTCGGGCCCTGTATATTCTCAGGGGAAACTACCAGATCCGGAAGCCTTGGAAAAAGAAGCGGACGAGCTGGATTACCAAGCCGGCAAATCCCAGGTCCAAGCAGAAAGAAGAAGGCTTGCTTTACTCGCTGCAGAAAAAAGAAAACAAGCAGCTGATGTCCGAAATGAACTTCATGACCAAGAATTATCTAAACCTTATACCAGACCTACCCTAGATATTCAATTCGCTGCATTACAATCGACTTGGGAATCCGAAGTATTAGCGAGAAACAAGAATATCGGAGTGAATAACTACAATACAATCCTATCGGCATCTGGTGCTTATCAAAATGCTCAAACCTCTGCTGCAGGTGCTGGAGTAAATCCCAACTTATTAAATGATAGCATCACAGGTTATTCGAGTCCCCAAGGAAATACAAAGACTGCATTTCCAATCAAACTTTCTTATTTAAATACCGCTAAAACTTTCGGGATAGAATTTAATTATTTAGATCTAAAGATCAGACCTTCCTATACCACTGTAGACACAGCTTCGGTGTTATCTGCGCTTGCTCCAGTCCAATATCATTCCGTTCAATACAGAAGATCGGATTATTCATTGAACTTTGCTTGGTACATGCATACAGCAACCGGAAGGATTGGCGTAGCAGTAGGAGCAAGAAACCTAGATATCACATCCAGTGAATATGGAGTGATACCTGGAAATTACGGTTTCGGAAAATTGGAAGAAAAAGCGGGAGGATTAGGTCCTCAGATCGGAGTAAGGATCTTTAAGAACTTCAATGCATTTTTATTAGGACATTTTAAAGCGGATTATTTCAGGACCTTAGGACATTATAATAGAAATACTCAGGGAGTCCTGAACGGAATTGCTGGACCTTATATTTTAGATACTTCTCCACCAGGTGGACTGAAAGAGAATCTGCTTAGTAGAACTGGATACGAAATCGATTTTGGTCTTTCTTTACTCAGAAGCCGTTGGTTAAAATATACTTTAGGATTTCAATATACGGAATTGATCTCTAAGGTTTCCGGCTATAATTATAATGCGAATGTTTTCCCTGGATCGCCAGCTGATGTTCTATTTCTAAATCAGGTTTCCAAACCATTAGATCAGTTCTCTACCGGCTCAGCCTTAAGAAAAGAAGTGCATGATAAATTTTACGGAATTTATCTAAGTTTAACTTTGACTATTTAGGATATAAGAAGAAGGAAAAGCGCCGCTTAAGAATGCGGCGCCTTATTAGCGAAAATTAAGCTGCTTGAGTAGAAGCGACAAATCCGTTCTTTTCCAATAGATAATAGGAACCGAACAGAACAGAAACATAAGTAAAGTCTCCAAGTAGGCTATATTTGAAGAAAGGGATCGCAGCAATATAACATTCTACTAATCCTTGTCCGTTCAAAGTGTACATCCCAGAAGTCAACCAAACGAAGAAGTTGGTGATCACGAAGAATGAAACAGAACCTGCAAGACCAGCGATCGCCAAAGATCCAAGACCTAAATGGTCTTTGATTTTCATTCCTACGATTGCATACACTACAAATAATCCGTAAATCACCGGAATCATATCATGAAGACCGATCACTAAATCACTGATCAGCATAATTCCCAAAGGAAGAGCAATCGCTAACCAACGGTTAGAGAAATAAACCCCAGCGAAAATGGAAATCGCCAAAACCGGAGTGAAGTTCGGTAAATGAGGAAGAAAACGACTTAGAACCGCAAATACAAGTAATGCGAAAGCTACCAAATTTTTAGATAGTGACATGTTCTTTCTGGTATCCTTTTACCCAATTTTAGCATAAGTACTCTTAATTGAAAAGCACTTAGGTTTAAACAGGGATTTTCGGATAGGATGAGAGGATAAATCCACCAGTCAATCTTCATTTCCGGGAAAAAGGCTGGGAATTCGGAATCAAAAATCGAGCCTAGTACTTAATGAAAGCTCCCGACCCGAAAGACTATCCGAACTCGATGGCATTTCTCCAAGACATAACTTCTAAGCTTAGAAGTCCGGAAGGTTGTCCTTGGGATAGAGAGCAAACACATTCTACCCTAGTTCCTTATCTAATAGAAGAATCCCAAGAAGTGGTAGAAGCAATACTCAAAGAAAACGACGAACATACTAAGGAAGAACTGGGAGATCTATTATTCCAAGTGGTTCTTCACTCTCAGATAGCATCCGAAAGAGGTGCGTTCGGTTTGGAAGATGTGGCCAAAGATGTTGCGGAAAAACTTGTACTACGACACCCTCATGTATTCGATCCTGAAACAAAAGATATCTCTTCCGCAGATGAGGTAGTTGCAAACTGGGATCTATTTAAAGAGAAAGAAAAACAACTTAGACAAAAAACTTTCAAACCTAAATCAATTCTTTCCGAAGTCCCGGAAACATTTCCTTCGCTATTAAAGGCAGAAAAATTCCAGAAGAAAGCCGCAAAAGCAGGATTCGATTGGGAAGACATCAAAGGTGTAGAAGAAAAACTAAACGAAGAATTACAGGAGTTCTTAGACGAGATCAGAGGCATTGCCGATCCTTCTTCCAATCAAATTAGGATAGAGGAAGAATTGGGAGATCTACTTTTTACCATTGTGAATCTGGCGAGAAAACTAGGAGTCTCTGCAGAATCTTCTCTCACTAGAACTAATATAAAGTTTAAACATAGAATAGAATATATAGAAGCTCAGCTCGGAAAATCAGATCGTAAATTTTCCGAAACCCCTTTGGAAGAGTTAGAAAAACTTTGGAACCAAGCAAAGAAACCAACAGACCGAAATCAAAATCTTTTGGAACAAAAACAATCTAACGTTTCAGACCTCATTCGTGGACTTTCTTCATTTCTGGTTTGGAAACAAGGCCCGGAAACGGATTGGCCCAAAACTTATAGTTTTTCCTACAAATCAGCTGAATACTCATTGATATTCTCCGCATTCGGATCTATGACTCTATTGCCAAGTGCAGACCCTTGGGGAAGAAAGGCTCAGCCAATTTTCTATCTAAATTTATCAGAAAAGAAGAATGGAACCTGGGAAGATTTGTCTGGAAATTCCTACAAAACTCAGGAAAATATTTTCGAGGCAATTTTGGGATCGATCCATGATTATAAAAATGCCCTATCCGGAAAGGAAGAATGATCCGTTATGGGATGCATCGATATATCTCAAAAGTATATAATAAATTTCCTTAATAAAGACACGGATTTTCCAATCTAGATCAAAAGTTCTTTCCGTCTCTAATACCATGAATGCAAATAAGGAAATACCCTACCAAGGCGGCATCCAGAAAGAAGGTGCCGGTTTGCCTTCAGAAAAACTTAAAATACTGATCGTAGATACAAGCAAGGTTATACTTGAGATCATCTCCTCCGAATTTTCCTCATCCCTATTCGAGGTAAAAAAAGTATCTCATGTAGAAGAAGCAACACAACTTGCCAGAGAGAACAAATTCGATTTAATCACTTTAGGTGTCCATTTAGAAGGTGGGACAGGCTTCGATCTTTGCAGAGAGATCAGAAGTAAATCCAAGAAGGAAAAATTTGCATCTTCCGGAGCAAGGATCATATTTGTAACCTCCGATTTTACCGAGGAAAACAGAATGATCGCTCATAACGCGGGCGCGGACGGTTTTATAGAAAAAACCCAGGAGCTGAGTTCTTTTCAATCCACGATAGACGAGATCATAAAAGATCTGAAAGAAGAGAAAAAGGAACCTTCTCAAAAAAATCCTAGTTTAGCAAAGAAGAAGGTACTTATCATAGATGATTCCGAACTGAACCTGTTATTATTCAGAAGATTATTAGAATCAAAAGGGGCTGAAGTCCAAACAGCAATTTCTGGAAAACATGCACTCCAAATTTTAGATGAGAATCCTCATGATTTCGAAGCAATTTTTACTGATATGTACATGCCTGGGATGAATGGGAACGAACTCTGTAGCCTCGTCCAAAAAAATCCTGCTTTTTCCAAAATTCGGTTAGGGATCACTTCAGCTGCGGAAGAATCTTCTTTTACAAGAGATAAGATCCCAAGCGGTGTGGAATTATTTTCTAAACCTTACGATATGCAAGTGATCTGTAATTTTCTAAAATAGTCGCTTAGCTCCTGAAGCCTGCTTCGCAGGCTATAGTCGCTTCGCTCCTGAAGTTCGCGAAGCGAACTATAGAAACTCGATCCCGACGATCACGTCCGGATGACATTCTCTCCTGATATCACCTTCTATCTTAGGTAATTTAGAGAACCAGGTTTTGTTCTCGAATTGCAGATCGATCCAATAGAAAAATAGATTCGCTTCTCCTAATTCATTTTGGATTTTTAGTTCTCCAAAATCTTTTTTGAGCTCACCGATTCTTTCGAAGGTCTCTCCATTTTTGGTTTTATAATGAATCTCCCAAGGTTCTGCTTTAAAAGGAACACCCTGAGAATTCGGTTTTCCTTGGACTAATTTCCAGGCCTTAAGAAGAATCCTGGAAACTTCTTCCAACTTTAAAGTTTTAGAATATTGTACGTTCTCTCTTGTGTGTTTAAATGAAAACTCTTTAGGTGCAGCTTTCCATGTGCCGGTGATAGTTCTACCATCGCAAAAGAATGCCTTCACGTTCGGCCCAGAGTTTTGACTACTTGAAGAACTGGAAGAATTAGGTGAATCCCCTCTTGCATCCAAACTAGGTTCGTTTGGAAGAGTTGGATCCTTAGGCAGGCTAAGTTTTTGGCCGAAAATCGGTGTGATTAAAAATAAAAAAAGAAGGAGCCGTAAATGGCTCCTTCTTCTGTTTGTGTCTTTAGATTTCACAGGGTGAGGTTCCTAATAGACTAAAGGCGTTTTTGGATCGCCTCCATAAACTGGAAGGTATCCAATTGTTTCGGGCCTTTAGTTGTAGTAAGTAGAACCAAGTCCTTGGTCATCTCGCCCGCTTGGATAGTGTCGATTACCGCCTTCTCCAATTTTTGAGCAAAAGAAACAACATCAGGTGTTCCATCCAATTCTCCCCGCTTAGCAAGAGCTCCTGTCCATGCAAAGATAGAAGCTACAGAGTTGGTAGAAGTGGTTTCTCCTTTTTGATACTGACGGTAGTGACGAGTCACAGTTCCGTGTGCCGCTTCGTATTCGAATTTTCCGTCTGGAGAAACAAGAACAGAAGTCATTAGTCCTAATGATCCGAATCCGGAAGCTACCATATCGGACATCACGTCTCCATCATAGTTCATTAGAGCCCAAAGCATTCCGCCTGGATTCTTAACGATTTGAGCAACTGCATCATCAATTAGGTAATACCAGTATTCGATACCAGCAGCTTTTAGTTCTGCAGCTCTTTTAGTGGAAACTTCGTCGAAGATCGCACGGAAACGAGCATGGTATTTTTTAGAGATGGTATCTTTAGTTGCAAACCATACGTTGATCTTTTCAGAGATCGCATAGTTGAAACAAGCTTCTGCGAAGCTATAGATGGACTTGTCCAAGTTGAACTGTCCCATCACAACACCAGGTCCGTCGAAATCGTTAATGGTAACTCTTTCTTTTTCTTTTCCGTCTTTGGTTGTGAAAACGATCTCTACTTTTCCAGCTTCCGGAATATAAAGCTCAGTGTCTTTGTAAAGGTCACCGAAAGCGTGACGACCAACGACGATCGGCTTCTCCCAGGATCTAACTCCGGAAGGGATATTGTTTACGATGATCGGTTTACGGAAAACAGTTCCGTCCAGAATGGAACGAATAGTCCCATTCGGAGACTTCCATTCTTTTTTGAGTTTGTATTCTACAACTCGATCTTGGTTCGGAGTAATGGTAGCGCACTTAACGCCCACTCCGTATTTTAAGATGGCATTCGCAGAATCGACTGTGACTTTATCGTCAGTTTTGTCGCGGTATTCTACGCCTAGATCATAATAATCTAATTCAATATCAAGATAAGGATGAATGAAACGATCCTTAATTTCTTTCCAAATTATACGTGTCATCTCGTCCCCGTCGAGCTCGACGAGAGGAGTTTTCACCTTAATTTTAGCCATTGGAATTCTCCTTAGAATGTCAGATGGATTGCAGGTTTAAACCTTAGGTTTTTCCATCTTCTAAGGACTTAGGACTTCGGGAAAGAAGGATTCTCCTTTATTTTCAAGATTCCGCTTCGGAGATAGTATAGGTTTTGGGTGGAGAAGTAATTAATAGCTACCGGAAGGGAAACAATCCCTAGGACTGAAAAATAACGATATTTTAAAGAATCCTTATTTGCCAGGCCAACGATCGACTTTTCTAAACGTAAAAGTATCTTTTGCCAGCGTTGTAAGGTAGGAAGAAGAGAAGGATTACATCCTTCGAAATACAACCCCTCTGCAGAGCTAACAATTACATCCTTTAAATTGCTAGGAAGAGCAGGAGAACCGAATAGATCTCTAACCTTTACCAAGTCTTTTTCGACCTCGGACTCTGTTTGTCTCGGAATAGGAAGGATAGAACTGATCCCTAAGGAAACTGGAAGGGAAAGACGGAATAAAAAGTCGGAAGCGACTATGGAATTCAGATATCTTCGAATTGTTTCGCCCAACGCGTCAGTATGATCCAGCTGTGAATCGCTTAGATCCTTTACGGTTTGGATAGTGTACTGGCTGAGCTTGATCTTTTCTGTCCAGAACAGGCCCAGTAATTCCGTTTCCATGTGGGTAAAGAGTACATTTTTTACTCGGCCTTTTTTGGCAATCTCTATCTTGAGATTCAAATTCCGTTCTTATATACCACTTATGGGGAAAGGTTTGGTACCCAAGGAATAGGTTAGAATAATAAGATCGGGACCTATTCCTCTTCGCACATCAATTCTACCAGATAGCCATCCGGATCATGGAAATTTAGAAAAAGTGTCTTCGAAGATTTACGAACACCGTATTCTAATCTTTGAGAGAATAATCTTTGCTCTATCTCTCGAAAACTTTTAGGATCTACTCTGATTGCAAAATCACATCCGGATCCAAATACAGGAGAAGAAGTATCATTCTTCTCTCCATAGATCGCTAGATTCGATTTCCCAATGCCTAAAACTTTCGCGGCTTTCTCGGTCTCCTCCTTTTGGGGGAGACCGAAAATATCACGATAAAAATTTGCACTTACTTCCGGATCACGGGAGGTGATACCGATATGATTTACTTCCATAAACATAATTTTACTCCCTTAATTCGCGATCGATTTGATCTAACTTCTGTTGAAGTTTGTGTCTCATCTTCTCTTTCATTCTACGTTTCCAATGTGCTCTTTCTCGATGACCGTGGTGGTGGCCGTGGCCAAACCAATGTCCGCCTTTAAACAATATATGTGAAAGAACGAACAAACCTAAAGCTTGCCAGTAAGTGATCTGCTTGATCCCGAAAATATCAGGAAGCAACCAGTTCCAAAGTTGCCAAACCGCATAAGCCAAACCAAAGAAGAACAACGGCATAAAGAATATGATCAGAAAAAATTTCCCTAATCTATGTCTAAACTCATCTGAACCGTGCATGGTTTTCCTCCATAACTCAAAACTCTTCCAGAAAGAAAACCTTCAGGTCCTTTAAACGTTTTGCTAAAAAATCTTTAGCGTAAGATTTTCGTGCCGAGAGAGTTCCTTCTGGAATTCCGGTAACTTCCGAAATTTCTCTGAAGGATTTTCCTTCGAACACGTTTTCTACAAACGCAGATTTTTGTTCTTCAGGAAGTTCTTCGATAGCGATTGCTAATTCTTGTAGCACAAGACTTCTGTAAAATTCCTTTTCAGGTCCTGCTGCTTTATCAGGTATTGCATCCTCTAAGAAAAACTCCTGCTCTAAACGAGTGTTAGAATACTTTCCTGCTTTTTTAAATCTGTACCAGTCCCCGACTTTATTTCGAAGAACCGCATACACATAAGCTAAAAGATATTCAATAGACCCAGCGGAATCCAGTTCAGTTACAGCGGTTAAAAAAGATTCCTGAAGAAGATCTTCTGCTTCTTCCGGATCCGCAACCCTAGAACGAACCCATGCTAGGATTCTATCTCTTTCCCGTCTGTATATCGTGTCCAGGGATCCCAATGTGTTTCTCTTTCCTTAAAGAGGTAGTTGTTGCTATGGGATTTTCCTTGGATTTTTTTAATAAGAATTGGTTTGAAACGGAAAAAAAATGATCCAAAAAGGAAGAATTCCGGACCAGAACCCATTCGAAATTAGAATGCTCTGCATGAAAACTCCTGAAGTTCGATTCAAAGGTCCCATGTGAGAAAGCTAAGTTTATTACTTAGGTCCCATTTTTTTCTAAAACCTTAAATTTTTTTCACTCATTTCCTTCGGCGAAAACCCGTTTCCTCGGAGGATTTTATGAAGGCCAGAAGAAGCAAAGATGTAGAGGAACATTTCGGTTGGATGAAATTGAAAACAGACCAATTGGGTTTTTTAGGAATTATACATTCTGTAAATAGATTCTACGATTCTCTACAAGGTTCTCAATCCAATGAGCTTCGTTATTTCCGAAGAAAACTAGTAAGAACAGATTTTAGATATTCTGAAATTTTTATGAAGAAGTTTGGAGATTATGAATTTCTGATCTATGCACGAATTGAAACAGAAGGAAAATCAGAATCGGATTCTTGGATCCATGTGGATGGGATCAGAATGGAAAGAGACGAAATGAGAGCGAAGGGAGTAAAAGATCATCCTTCTTATGAAATCCGATGCCTAAGTGATATTTTCGAATTCTCCTGTGTCCCAGCTTCCAAATCAGAGGAGGATAAAATAGATTCGGATTGTAGTTAATTTCAAAAATAAGGGGATCTATCGTTTTGAGTGAAAACAAAATCCAGAAAATTTATTTCATCCGGACAAGAATTGCTTGCCTGAGAATAAAACCAGGGTTAGGAATTGATCCCCATGTTTTTCTCATCCGAAAATTCTTCGGCGAACGATTGTTCTTTTAAACGATTTAAAACCATTCTTTCCAAATCCATTTTGGTATTCTTTCTTGTATTTTATGCCTTAGGGGAATGGAAACTATCCGCCGAAGAAACAAAGATCCAAGCTAGAAAAACAAGTAAGCATGAAATGGGATTTCATCCATACGCTCAAGAAGGTTATTTCCAAGCTTGGAATTATTCTTATACGGATGACCAAACTTGGATTTTTGCCACTTTTATAATAAGTAATCTAGGACCAGGCACCAGAAATTGCGGGGTAAGTCTCGTGGTTTATGATAAACAAAACGGCACACAATTTTCCACCAGAGAATATTCAAAAGACGAACTAAAAACAGAGAGCGGAAATCTAGAATTAGAAATTTATGATAGTTCCGTTTATAAAGGAGAGGGCGGCCCCGAAATCAAAATGATTACAGACTCTGCCGAACTTGTTATCAGTTATAAAACTAGTTGGTCCAAAGCAGTTTCTCTTTCAGGAGGAAAGATACATCTGCCTGAAAAAGATAGTTTTGTGCAAGCAGACATGGCATTCTCTTCTGTTCCTGCAAAAGGACATTTAGTCTTGAACGGAAACAGAATGGAGTTAAATGGAAGAGGTGGAATGGAACATCTTCTCACCAATTACGAAGTATACAAATACAGTAGACGTTGGGAATTATACCGCTCCATCAATAGTGCAGGAGAAAGATTATTTGCAGGTGGTTTTATAGGGAACGAAAACTTTCCAGGAGAAGAGGTTAGAACAGTAAGTGCTTTGGATCCTGCCGGAAAAATGTTATTCTCTGCAAAAGTATTGAAGTCTGAAGTTTTAGAATCGGAGACGGAACCTTTTTCAGGCTATCATTTACCGATCAAAGAAAAGTTTTATTTAGATGAAGATGGTTCCTGTAGTTTAACAATTTCTCGAAGGCAGAATGTTGGACAGATTTATGTTCTTTCGAATATATCTGCAGTACTTAGATTCTTTGTTCGATTATTTTTTACAAAACCTTATCAGCTCTATTATATCACCGATTCTAAATTGGATTGCGCCCAAATTCCCGAAGGAAATCTCCCGAAAGATAAGAACTTCCGGGGGATTTTTTCCTATTATCTGATCAATCCTTAGACAGTAGATTTTTTACTACGAAGCAACAGATTTCCGTAATATATCGCAGTTAGAACGATCATTATCCAAGGAATCAGATTCCCATAGAGAATATAAAAACCAGGAGGGGAATCGATCACTTGGATTTGTTGCCAACTAGTTTCCGCTTTCATTAAAGAAGTGGATTTACCTTCTATAAAATTTCCCAAATGATCCACATAACCTGAGATCCCGGAGTTAGTAGAACGAACTAACCATCTTCTCCATTCTATCGCTCTCAATCTTCCTAACTCAAAATGTTGGTCACTTTCAGTAGTGGTTCCATACCATTTGTCGTTGGTAAGATTTGCAATAAACTGAGGATTTCCAGAGTCTTTGAACTTTCTTACAAACTCAGGAACGATTACTTCGTAACAGATCAAAGGAAGGAATAAACCTTCGTCTTTCAATTCTGTATGAGTTGGAGAATAATAATTTCTTACAAATTCAGCATCTATCCCTTCTGTTTTTTCCCAAGTAACAGGTAAAACAGTCTGAGGATTTTCTTTAGGAATATCAGAATAATAATGCAGAAGATCAAAAGATTCACCCGGATCGAACCTTCCAGTCTGAGGACTAAGATCATACATAAACTCAAAAGGCATTGTCTCTCCAAACATTACTAAATATTGTTTTTGATAAGCTTGCCTTCTTACTCCATTCGGGTCATACACTACATTATTATTAAAGTATCTGAGATATTCTCTTCCGGAACTTTTAGTCTTATAGGCAGCATCTATTTCATTAAAGAATACTGTAGCCTTGTATCTGTTCGCAAAAGAAACCATTAAGGAATCAAACCTAGGCCAATAGATACGATCTCCCATCTTTATCTTAAGCAATTCACGGTTCGCCGAAAAATATGGGATCCCTGCTTCCGGTAGAACGATCAAGTCCGGATTTTTACCAGCTCTTTGGACAGCATTCTCAACCATCTTGTCCATTCTACCCATCAGATCTTCGATTACTTCTCTAGGAGATCTGCCCCGCTCGTCTCGAATACTCATAGGAGCATCCGGTTGGACCACTAAAACTTCGAGAGTTTTAGTTGGAGTTACATTCTTCCATTTCAAATACAAAGTGGAACCAACGACCACAAAAAGAAGAAGTAGCGAAAAAGGTAAGGTCCAGAATTTTATAAAATGAGATCTTTTATCTTTGGATTTTAAGATCTCAGGAAGATGTAAGAGATTTGTTTCAAAGAGTGTGTAAGAGATTACGAATACTAAGAAGGAAAGTCCGTAAACTCCAGTGATCTCCACTGTTTGAGCGAGTATGATATTTCCCGCCGCAAGGTTTCCCCAGTACCAAGGGAATAATTGGTAACCAATCATGTCGGCGGCCATTCCGCAGACCCCAGCTACCCAAACACTATGTTTACCTGCCCTTCTAGAAAGAAAAGAATAAGAGACTAAGAAGATAGGGAATTTGGCCCCGAACAAAACACCTGCTGCGAGAAGAATGATAAATGCGAGAGGCCAAGGAAAATTCCCAAAGACCATCGCCATATGATGGATCCAATGAAATGCTATCGCGTAGAAGAATACCCCAAATAGGAAACCGTATCCTACTAGTCTCCAATATCTTCCGGAATATTTATGAGTGATCCAAAACAGACCGAAAGGTGCGATCCAAACTAAATGGCTGAGATAAAAAGGAGCAAAGGCTAAGAATGCAAATGCCCCCATCCAGAGAAAACAGAAGAAGTCGAAAAACAGTGTTTTTTGAAACTCTCTAAAACGATGTAAAAAAGAATCCATGGGTATCAACGTTGATCGGAAAAAAAACCTTTTGAGTCAATCTATTTAGGTTCTGGTGAAGTGCTTGCCGTAGGAGATGGAGGCATGAGTATACCAATAACACTGGTCGAATCATGAGCTCTCCATATTTCAAAATTATCGGTAAAAATCCTCTTCACGGAACTGTAATGCCCCAAGGGAATAAAAACGAGGCCTTACCTATTTTAGGCGCTGTCTGTTTAGTTCCAGGTGAAGTTATTATCGAAAATATTCCCCAGATCTCTGACGTACTCATGCTCATGGACGTTTTACGCCATTTAGGAATGGAAGTAGAAGATAAGGGAGAAGGTACGTTTTTATTTCGTAATAATGGAAACCTAAAATCGGATCTTCCTGCAGAACTATGTTCCAAGATCAGAGGAGCTGTCACACTAGCAGGTCCCATTCTGGCCAAAACAGGAAGAGTATTTTTACCAAGACCTGGCGGAGATAAGATCGGGCGTAGAAGAATGGATACTCATCTTCTTGCGCTACAAGCACTTGGCGTTCAGATAGCAGTATTTCCAGACGGCTACGAGATCAAAGGGGATAGACTGAGAGGCATAGACCTTCTCATGGATGAGGCTTCTGTTACTGCCACCGAAAACGCAGTAATGGCTGCTGTACTTTCTGAAGGTGTAACCATCTTACGTCATGCAGCTAGCGAACCACATGTACAAAGACTTTGTAAATTTTTGGTTTCTGCTGGTGCAAAAATTTCAGGGATAGGATCCAACATTCTTACTATTGAAGGTGTAAGCTCTTTAAAAACGCCTGAAAAACCTCATAGGATCGGATCCGATTATTTAGAGATCGGAAGTTTTATTAGCTTAGCTGCAGTCACAGGCGGAGAAATTTTTATCGGAGATGTGGACCTGGAAGATATCCGGATGATTCGCATGGTATATTCTCGCTTGGGGATAGAAGTTCGTCCTCAAGACGGGGGCATTTTAGTTCCTTCTGACCAAAAAATGGAAATCATTCCTGATTACCATGGAGCCACTCCTAAAATAGATGATTCTCCATGGCCTGGCTTTCCAGCAGATATGACTTCCGTTGCGTTAGTCACTGCTACACAATGCAAAGGAACCGTACTTATTCACGAAAAAATGTTCGAGTCTAGATTATTCTTCGTTGATAATATAATCTCGATGGGTGCTCAAATTATTCTCTGTGATCCGCATAGAGCGATCGTGATCGGACCAAATCGTCTATATGGACAAAAAGTAGCGAGTCCAGATATCAGAGCAGGAATGGCAATGATCATCGCAGCACTTTGCGCAGAAGGTACAAGCTCTATCCATAATATCGTGCAGATAGACAGAGGATTTCAAGACATAGATACTAGACTTAGATCTCTAGGCGCTCATATTGAGAGGATAGGTGAAGAATGAACCGAAAAGACTTCTTCCGGAAAGGCTTAGCAAAAGCTTTTTCCGTAATGGAAGAAGGCGTTAATGAAATTTCGGAAACCTGGAAAACTGCTGTAGAGGAAGATAAAAAAGCAGAACCGGAAAAGATCCCGCCTAAAAAAACTCAGATCAAGGTCCCAAAACCTAAAACTGTAAAAAGTAAATTTAAAGGTTTTAGAAATTTACAATTTCCTCCGGGAGCAGATGCAAAAGGAAAACGATTCTTTTCTAAATGTACTGCGTGCAGTGATTGTATCTACGCTTGCCCTTATTCAGTTCTGTTTCCGGTTCCCGACGATAAGACCGGTAAACATTTTCCTCACATGGATGTGAATCTGAATGCATGTATGTTATGCAAAGATTATCCATGTATCTCTGCTTGTGAGACAGGTGCTCTTTTACCTTATAAAGAAAATCAGTCTCCTAAATTCGGAAAGGCGAAAGGTTTCTTCCAACATTGTATCAACTCCAGAACTGGGGAAAAAACCTGCGAGACCTGTTCTATCACTTGCCCAATTCCAAATGTGGTTCAGTTCAAAGGAAACAAACCCAGCTTTTCGAATGATTGTGTAGGTTGCGGATTATGTGTTTCTTCTTGTCCTACATTTCCTAAGGCAATCCAAGTACAATGAGTTACCTTTCCAAACTTTCAGGTTTGGTGTTTTTACTTTTATTCCATAATTCTTTAATCGCAGATCCAATTCCAAATAAGATCAAGATCGGAATTTTATCTAAATATCACCCAGACTCAGTTCGGATTACCGCAAAAAATTCGAGGATCCAATATTCAGGTAGAAATAGTTTGGAAAAATATAAAACGATTTTGGTCAGAGCAGAAGAAGATCAAATTAGGATTATTGACGGAGCAAAAAATTCAAAATCTGAACATATCCTATTTTCAAGCGGAGAATACGAACTCGAAGTTCCAAAAGACCAAAATGCTAAAAAATATTCGGGAGATCTGGAAATCACATCTTCCAAAGGAAAACTAAAACTCATACTCACTATTCCATTAGAAGAATATGTGTTAATAGGAATGATCTCAGAATTCGGGGATCTATTTTATCCTAAGAATGAAAAGGATCCAAATCCAAACTGGAAACAAGAGTACATCTCTGCCTCATCAGCAATGATCCGTTCTTATGCATTAGCAAACCTAGGAAGACATTCGAAAGAAGGTCACGATCTTTGTGATCTGACTCATTGCCTTCAATTTTCAGGAAAATTAAAAAAGGAGAATATAATCTTCTCTAATTCTAAAAAAATTCTTCTGCTAGATAAAAATGGAAAAGTTTTAGAGACTTTTTTTCATTCTACATGCGGCGGAAATTTATCTTCTCCTTCTGTTCTTTGGAAAAATTTTAAAAACCCACAATATTATAGATCAGGATCCGATTCACAAGGCGGAGATATTCAATGCAAAAATTCTCCCTATTTCTCTTGGGAAACTTTTATCTCCATAGAAGAATTGGAATCCGCCTTGGAAGCAAGGCAGATCACCGAGTTAAGGCCAAAATATTCTGAATCCAGAGTAAGTTCCTTAGAATATAAAGATTACTCTGGAAAAAAGAATATCCAAGCCTCTGAATTCTTATCTAAAATCGGTAAAACATTGGGTTGGAATAAAACCAAGAGTAACGATTTCAAGATCGAAACAAGTGCCCGAGGATTTTACTTTAAAGGAAAAGGATTTGGACATGGGATTGGTCTTTGTCAATACGGTGCCAGAGAAATGGCTTTTAGAGGATCAAAATCCGAAGAGATACTTCGTTTTTATTTTCCAGGTGTAGAACTGAGGCAAATCCCTTGAAACCATTTTCTGCCGCACTTACAATATATTTATTTTTTATAATATTCTTTTTTGAGACCTTAAACTCCCAAGCTGCAAGAAGAAAAGTAGAAGGATTTGAATTTTATTTTTTAGGTGACTGGAACAAACACAAAAACCCTGGAAAATTACTCGAAACTTTCGCAGAAAAATTTGTAATAGAGATCAGGTCCGAATCGGAAAGATTGGAAAAAAGAATTCCACAAGAAGCTCAAATCTTTGTCTCAGAAAACTCCGAGGTATTCAGAAAATACTCTGGGCAACCTGGAACCATAGCGGCGTTCTATTCTCCAATAAGTAATAAATTCTTTTTTCAAAATCCAGAAAGCCTAGCTAAAAAAGGAATTTTAGATATAGTGATCAAACATGAGATCTGCCATTTTTTAGCTCCAGAATCTAAATCTGAATCTTCCTTTTGGATGCAGGAATCTTATTGTGAATCCTTATATCCTACAAATCCAAAACCTTCATCTGCTGATCTTAAGTTTCCATGGAGATGGGAAAAATTCGACGAAGAATGTATAAAGGAGATCCATACAAAAAATGGATCTAAAAAGAAAGTTTTATACCAGAAACTTTTTCTATGGGGCTCCTGGCTTTTAAAAACAAAAGGAGAAGCGAGATTTAGAGCCTTTTTAGAACTTCCAAATCCTGAAATCCAAAATATATATTCACAATTTATAAAGTCGAGGTATTGACTTTGCAAAGCAAATGTCGTGTAGGAATTCCAACAAAATAAGATGAACCAGTATGTTGGAGCTATACAAACGATTCAGAAAACCTTCAATTTACCCCAATCTTCTCCCTCTTTTCCTGAACCGAAAGAGATCACCAATCTTTCAAAAACTTTTAGTTTATCCAAGATAGGTTGCACATCTCTATCAATTGTTTTGGAAGTATATTCAGGAGAACCTTCCGCTCCATATAAATAGAAACTTTTTAGATCATCCATAATTCCAGGAACACGAATTACTAAATGATGTGGATAGTAGGCCAATTCTTTTGCTGGACCAGAAGAGAATAGATCCGCTTGATTCGGTCTGTTCCCATTTCCAGACGAAACAGTTTCTTCTGCACTTTTTCTATCAGAAGCTAAATATTTCCAATTTCCAACTTTCAAAGAAGCAGGAGTATAAAAGCCGCCTTTTCTCAAAGGATAAGATTCTAAGTTTGTATTTTGATAAGAAACCTTAATCGGATTTCCCACTTTGAATATGGCTTTTAAAAGTTTATCGTCCGGAACAGAGGCTGGCAGAGAAATTCCAAATCTTGGATAAACCATTCCAGATTTGTATTCCAATCCATTAAAACTGAGAGCGATCCCTTTTTCAGAACCAAAGTATTGTTCATGGATGCCTGCATTTTTACCGAATGAATTTAAACCTTCTCCAAATTCTTCCCATTCTCCGCTTATGGATTCTAGAGATTTCCAAACCTCAGATGGTTTTAATTCTTCAGAATAAAATACTAAGTTTGTTTCGCGAGGTATGACTTTGGAGAGAACGGGGCCAGAACTAACTACTTGGTTTTTATCTCCGCCTATCTTAAAAACTTTTCCATCCAGATTCCTTCCCGCTTCCCAACCTAAAAGTAAAGCGGCACCCGAATTTCCGAAGGATGGTTTAAGAAACGGAGCAATCAAAGAATCAGTTCCTGCATATAGTAGAACTTTATTCTCTTTTTTAGAAGCTTCTTTTCTTAGAACATCAAAACCAATTTGGTTTCCTAGAGAATCATTATTGGCAGAAGAAGCCAAATCTAAAGATTTTTCTAATAGATCTTCAGAATCTGTGAGAATGATAAAATCTCCCAGAACAATTGCTAAAATTTTTCCAGAACCGAATTCATATTTAAAGGCTTCTAAATTTCCGAATTTTTCCGAGCCCGCTTCAAATTGATCGGCAAAATCATCTGCTGAATGTGTATTCTCGGAACCTGTAGGTGTATAATATCCTTCCTCAGTTTGAGGAGGAGTTTGAGGTTTTTCTTGTTTAGGAGTTTCCTTAATTACTATTTTTTCTCCCTTGAATGCAGTAATCAAACTCACTCCAAGTTTGGAACTTGCACTTGCCTTACCGACGAGTAAAAAATTGGATTTAGGAAAAGTAGCGGCAGCAACAGGTCCATCAAACAAAGCAGCTAGTCTGGATGGTTTAGTCATAACCCCTGCTTTGGCTTCTAATAAATATAAAACAGAACTGATCTTTCTAAGTTCAGGTAGGGTAAGAATTTTTTGAAAAGTGCCATCTTCTGAAAGTTCTTTTCCCAAATTGGTTTTTTCTATATCCTCTACGAACTCTACCGGACGGTAAACTTCCACAACCACGCTTGCTTTCTTTGGGATGAGGAGAGCAGGGTCTTTGATAGATGAATCTATGGAATATCCTTTGAAAGAAAGATAAAATCCTATCGCCAAAAACACAATCCCCACACCAGTAGGAACTCCTACTTTAGGATCTTTTAATATGTTTTCTGTAAATCCAACTTTAAGCTGTTCCAAAGAATCTTTTGAAAAAAGGGCTTTGATCTTAGGAATTAATTTTGTTTTGAAAATTTGGATGCAAGTTCTCATTTTATTTACCTAATTTAATTGCAGAATCTTTACTTTTATAATCAATTTTATCCAGAAGGAGCCTAGCCAAAGATTTAGCCTGATTCCCTCCGGAACCGTTGTCCACGAAAACGGTCAGCACATACGATTTTCGATCTTTACGAAAAGATAATACTGCCCATCCATGAGTTTCATATTTATGCATAAATTTAGTTCCAGTACCGGTTTTTCCACCCAGGATCTCTAAATTTCCTTTCTCAGAAGAATACATATTTTTCAAGGTTCCTGCTTTTGGAACCTCTGAAAGAACGGAAGCAATCCATCTTGTATCCTTTCCCATAAAAGGATTCTCTTCCGAACGGACAGGTTCTTGGGTTGGTGCCCAATAGGGGGAAAGCCTTGGGCCTTCGTTCCAAATGGAAGAATACAACTGAGAAATTTTTAAAGGGCTGAGAAGAAGCCCACCTTCTCCAATAGATGCGGCTACTTTTCGGAGAAGGCTGATAGAGATGAAATTTGTATCAGAAGGCTCTATATAAGAATCCAATCGAGATCGAGTGGATTTTCCTAGACTCCAATCCTCATGCAGTTTAGAATAAAATAGATCAGGATTAGAAGATGCACTCGTTAAAAAATATACATTACAAGAATGAACTAAAGCGGATCTGAGATCCATTTCTCCATGACCATTTGCCAGAGAACATCTCAAGTATTCTTTTCCGTTTTTATCTTTAGGTAAATGAAATATGTTTAAATCTGATTTTATCGGAGTTAAATTTTCCTTCGGATAAAATCTTCCTTTGCATAAAACTTTCCTATCAGGAGAAAATCCAAATCTGTCTTTGTATTTTAATAATATTAAAGCAGAGAAAGTTTTTACCAAAGATCCCGGAGGTAATTTTTTAGAAATCGCAATCTCTGGTCTATAAATGTATTCCACTTTTCCGGAATCCATTTCCATCAGTACTACTGAAGATAGTGAATTTTTAGACTCGAACTCTTTTACGGTCTCATCCAGATAAGAATAAGAAAATTTAGGAGCTGCGTTGATTCCAGATGCCGAAAAAAGGGCGATCACAAATAAAATTCTGCTTTTATAATATACTTTGAAATTCATTCTGATCAGTCCGGTTCTATCTCAAAATTTCCCAAATGATATACTTGCTGGGCCCTGGTCATTGTGAATTGGTATTGTTTTCTTTTTTCTCTGGGGGTTCCTTCGTATAGAACTACATATACCTTGGCTCTGGTAACCTGAGAATTAAAAGGAGCGTAATATTGTGCTTGGACTGCATAATTTCCAGGCAATGCCTTTGACATAGTATATGTCTGAGGTGCAAAAGTAGCATCATCATAAACAAGATTTCCCCCGGATTTAGTGGAAGTATGTGCCCAGTAACACTTCTCTCCTGAAGGATCAATCACCCAAAGATCGGTATAACTCGCAGTATCCCAAGTCAGAACCACTTTGATATCGCGAGCAGGAACCTTTGCAAAAAAACTTACCTTATCATATGCTTTACCTGCTCGAACCTCTACTAGATTATCTCCAGGAGAAGCCACGGTGCTAAAGGAAAACTTTCCGCCGTACAAAGGCACCATCTGAGGGATCCCGTTTATAACTACTGTAACTTTCTCAGGGTTGATGCCAGTTACAGTTCCGGAGATTTTCTGTATTCTTTCTGTAGTAAAACCACCGTGAGGAGAATCGATCGAAACAGTTTCCGCACCTAAATACATTATAGAAAGTGAATATATTATGACGACCGAAGACAGGATTTGCATTCCAAGGCTTCTGCCATACTTTCTAAAACGACTTTTTGGATCGGAAAAAAACATCTTAAGATTCCGGATCTATTTCAAAGTTTGCGATATGATAAACTTGTTGGGAACGGGTCATTACAAACTGAAATTGTTTTCTTTTTTCGTTTGGTTTTCCTTCGTTCAAAACTACATACACATTCACTCTTGTGATTGGCTTATCATAAGCTCCGTAATACTGAACCTGTATGGAATAATTTCCTGGTAATGCCTTGGACATTGTAAATGTTTCCGGGCCATATCCATCTACTACGTCTACGTCCAGATTCCCTCCAGACTTAGTGGATCGATTTGCATAAAAACATTTTTCTCCAGTAGGATCTAAAACCCAAAGATCCACATCGGTCGCTGTGTCCCAGGTTAGAACTACTTTGATATCCCGAGGAGGAACGGCGGCGAAGAAGGAAACTTTATCGCTTGCGTTACCTGCTTTCACTTCGATCAGATTTGTTCCAGGAGCAACCACTGTGCTTAGGGAAAATTTTCCTCCCTGCAAACGGATCATCTGAGGAATTCCATTAATTACAATCGTTGCCTTTTCCAGATTTCCACTCACAGAGCCGGAAACAGTCTGGATTCTTTCTGTAGTGAATCCCCCATGAGGAGAATCTATTGTAACTGTCTGCGCAGACATCGTAGATCCAAAAAGAAAGAAAGCGACCAGGAGTAGATTATTGACCAACGTTAATTTCATCGTCTGAACTCGCTCCTGTTACTTCTGAATAATACATTAAGGAAGCTCGAGCGGGGATGACCTTATACTTCCCTCCTACTTCTGCTCTGATGAAGTATCTGATCTTAAATTCTTTTGTAGGACCTCCAACAAAGAAAACAGCTCTATCATCATAGACCTGACGACTTAGATATTCCATCTTCAGATCACCTGCATAATACTCCGCATCTCTTTGTAAAAAGGAGAATCCAGGTAACAACGAATCCTCTACCTGATAATAAGAATCTACATCTCCTTCTTTCTGGACCGAAACTTCGACCATTACCAAATCTCCCGGTTGGAAAGTTTTGGATTCTACAGGAGTGATATCATTCGAATCTACTTTCAATTTATAGTAAGTTCGTTTTACTTTAATACCATTGGAGTAAGACTGGATTTTTTTACTTCGATCCGTGTAATACAAGGAAGCAGTGGCATAAAGAACAGGTCCGTCCTTCTTCAAAACTTCCACCTTATTTGGGCCTGAACGTATCAATTCTGAAGGAATCGGGATCTTATATAATTCTCCTTGCTCCGATTTTGGAGGAAGAGTTACTGTTTTTAAACTAGTTCCGTTCAACACGATCTCTACATTTGCTGGAGTTTCAGATTCGCGAACAGAAGCCAAAAATTCTGATAACGCCAAAACAGCTGCAGATGTATCCCTCGAATTATTCCAAGCAAGTTCGATACGATTAGATAAAAGAGAAGAAGCAAGATTAGCAAGAATGACCTTGTCTTCTCCCAATCGAACTCCTGCGCTTAATAGTGCGGAAATTGTTTCGATCCTATCTTCTTCCCAACGAGGATTTTTACCGTAGGAAGTGAGTTTGAAGAATGGTTTTTTGCCAAATCCGCTAGACTCTACCCCTTTCTTAAACCAGGTAGAAGCCTCCGCCTTCTTACCTTTATTGGATAAAGTCAATGCAAGAAGTGCCTGTCCGTATTGGTTCAGTTTGGAAGAAGATTTCACCAAACCATCTACAATGGAATCTTCTAAATTTCCACCTTCACTTAAGGAGAAAATAATATATGCTTTTGCATTCGGAGAAAGATCTCCTTTACCTAAAACATCATATAAGTAGGCTCTTGCTCTGTACAATACAGGAGCGCTAACCTTGGCTCCATTTTTCTGACTAACTGCCAATCCCCTATAAACATAAGCAGACATCAGAACATCACTTTCTACACCGCCGTCGAACCAGCCGAATCCTCCATCAGTACGTTGGAGTTCCGACACTCTTTTGAGCCCTACATCAATCATCTTCGGAAGTTCTTTTCTAAGCTTCTCATTGATGAATCCTGCTTTCTGAGCAGATAAAAGTGGATAGAACCTACTCATAGTCTGTTCCACACAGCCATAAGGATAATCTGCAAGATAATCCAAAGACTGTCTTAAAGCAGGTAAGGAAGCGGGGCTGAGTCGAACCTCTAAACGAGGATCTCCTAACTCTTTAGGTGCCTCTAAGTTTAGAACTCCTGAATGTTCTCCTTCTTCCATTCCTAAACTATCCGAAATAGTTTTAGGTAATCCCCAAGTCTTAAGTGGAATTTCTGATTTTAGTAAATCTTGGTAGCCAGCACCCACAGCAAGAATGCTTATCTTTGCTGATTTAATTTTTGGATCTGCAAGAGTTTGCACATCGAAATGTAGAGATTGGTTTTGTCCAGGCTCTAAATTGATAGTTGTCTCTGAGCTCCCTACAATTTTTGCACCTTCTGCCTTTAATGTAACCTTAACGGGCAGTTTATTAGGAGACTGATTCGAGATCGTAGCGGAAACTTTTTGCGTCTCCCCTTTGATAATAAATCTTGGCATTCCGCCTAAGATCATCAGATCTTTTTTAGTAACAAAACTGACTTGTCCTCTTCCTACTTTTGTATCAGGAGTAATTGCAATCGCAGTCACTCTCCAAGAAGTTAAATTGTCCGGAAGATTGAAACTAATTGTTGCAGTTCCATCAGCTCCCGTCTTAACTTTTGCATTCCAATAACTTGTATCTTTAAATCGATCTCGAGCCTGTTCCTCGTTTTTCATTGCTGAATAAACCGAGTCTCCCTTTTTACCTAAGGCCAGTTTTAATCTTTTATTTTCAGAATAACCGAAAAACTTATAAGCGGAAGCCAAAGTAGTTTGCACGTTATTTCTTCTTGGATGATAGAAGAATGTTCCTATATTTGGGGTCTTCTCCTCTTTGATCTGATAAATAGCTTCATCTACAATTGCGAGAGAAACTTCTGCAGAAACGCCAGCGCCACCCAATCCGGTAGTTTTCAATTTGATCTCTGCTTTGTCTCCCGGGCGATATACCTTTCTTCCAGGTTCCAAAGCCACTTTTAGGAACTTCTGCTCCGGAGGAGCGACCACTCTTACCTGGCTTTTATAGACATCATTTCCTGAAAACTGAACCGCAGATAACGTGAAGTTTGGACTCATCTCCGCAGTAATCGGGACCGCATATTTCAAAGCATTCCCTTTCATTTTCACCACTTCTTTTTTGAAGATACGATTCCCTTCTAAGGTAAGGATCATATGTCCGTTAGAAATAGGGCTCAAGACCAGAATTTCTGCAGTATCTCCTACTGAATAAATATCCTTACCTGGCTTAAGAGTAATATCTTTGAAAGGAATTTCGATTGAATCGGAAACGGACGAAGCCCAGAAGAACGTTTCAGATTTTGTAAGATTTCCACTTGGATCTTTGGTCTCGGCAACCAAAACAAATTGTCCTCTCTTAGGAATTGTAAAAGAAGCAGTACCAACACCCGAAGCAGAAGTCATCACAGACAAAGAAGAAATTTTAGAACGATTTGCCTCTCTTACAAATTGAATATCTCTATTATAAAGAATAAGATCCACATTTCGATTTCCCACCATTTTCTGGCGTTCCACTTCACTCAAAGTTTTATCATAAGCGATCAAATTTACCGTTAACTTTGCTTCTTTACCTGGTTCATAAACTGAATTATCTTTTGAGATCCTAACAAAGAATGCACTTCGATTCACAGAGAAGGAAGCGGATCCATCCAAGGTCATGTCCTCGGATTGAACAGAAGCAATGATCGTGTAAACAGAATCTGCATCTGATTTATCCGGTTTAAAGTTAATAGAATATTGCCCTTTAGAATCTAACTTTCCTTTTCCGTCTAAAACTAATTCTTGTTTGTCACTTTGACCAGATTGTTCCAAGTAATCGGAAGAAGCATCGAAGTTGATCGTCCCAACAGGTGAATAATCGAATTTTGGTCTTCGGAATACTCTATAAGCAACCTCTTGTCCTGCAACAGGTTGGCCGTAATAATATCTGGCCTTTACAAGAGCGTTAACTTCTTCTTTTTGCAAATAATTGGATTTAGGAACGGACACTGAAACTAAGAAGGTTGGTTTCTTATAAGCCTCCACAGCGAATTCAGTTTGAAAAGTTTTATCACGGAAATTTAATATGAGAGAGTAATTTCCAAGTGTTGCGTTCTCCGATTCAGGAACTACAAACTCTCCAGAAAAAGTTCCATTATCTCCTGAGATATTGATCGGAACACTCGGAATAGAAGTTTCTCCCTGTTCACTTGCAACAGCGATTACACCAGCACCGGAAATAGTTCTATAATCATCCTGGGAGAAGTTTCTAACAATTCCCTTAAAGTACACAGTATCTCCTGGCCTATACACAGGACGATCTGTATACATATAGGCCCTCGGCCCACCTTCTCCATAAAAGGAACTGGAATAAAACTCTGGATCGGAAACAGAATATTCTCCATTCTTATGAGCAAGAACCAGACCTTTTACAGGACTTCTTCCTTTATAAAAGTAAGTTCCATCGGAGCCAGTCTTTCCTGTTTGGAATGCTTGGCCATTCTCCAAATTGAAAAGAGTCAGATCCACATCCGAAACTGGCTCTCCACTATCTTTGCGGCCGACATACACAAATGTCTCTGCATCAGATTGTTTTACTAAAAAGTTTAAGCCCGATTTGATCAGAATTGTATAAGCTAACTGAGATCCAGAAACCCCTTCTACAAGATAAACACCATTGTCTCTGATCGGAACAGGAATCCTTCGATACGCCCAAAAAGAAGTAACCGTAGGAATGGAGAATGTTGCGACCAATTCCTGGTCTTTTAAAATAGCGGGGACCGCGAGAGATTTATACTCATCAGGTTTTTCATAATCAATTCCTAATGTTTTTTTCAGCTCGGATCTTGTCTTGGAATTGAATTCTTTTCTCGCAACTTTACGGAAATCATTTCTGAATTTATCAACAGTTCTAGTAAAAAGTGCGATAGGGTTTCCGAATGCGCTGTCATTATTCTCTTGGACCAATCTTTCCTTTACTTTTTTGGTCAAGAATGCTTGCGGGTCCGTGATCTTATATACTCTAAATTCGTAATTTAAGGTTCCGTTTCCTTCCAAATTCACATACGCGTTTTCGCCCGAGCCAAAACTTCTGTCCGTTCCCAGATAAAATGCAGCGGAACCGAATAAATTCGGTTTCACATAAAATAATCCTAATGCAGAGATCAAAATTGCGAGAAAAGAGAATATTATCTTTTTACGATCCGATACACGAGTTCTCATTCTGAAATTCCTATTCTAAAATCCGAAATCTATAAACCCCAAGAAAATTTCGGTTATTCTTTTCCGGGGAAAACAACACACTTCTTTCCAATTCTTTTGCTCGGATCAATTTGATCCCTCGATCCGAACCCGTATGATATAAAAGCTGAGGATTTTTACCTTCTCCCTCTACCAGGATCATGGAATGGAAGTTTGATCCAACACCACGATCCGATCTAAAAAAGAGAATATCTCCTGCAAGTCCATACTCCAATTCTTTGGAAACAAAGGAAGTATGGAACTTTTCTAAACTTTCCGCGTCTGCAAATTCTCCGAATTTGTCCTCGCCGGCCCGAAATAAATTTTTACCAATATAGGGTATATCCGGGTAATTAAATTCCCGGACATCGGGCAAATTTTTATCCAGTAAGATCCCGGTCCGAGTTTGCCAGTCCTGAGTATGGGCCTTTAGAGACTCCTTATATGCAAAACGAATCAATCCGCTGCAATCCCTTTCCTTTAGATTCCAGGAGGAATTCTCTTTTAAATATTGTGACAAAGAGATCCGTACAAACCAGTCCCGAAATGCCTGACGATCAGATTCAGTTCTAAGCTCTGCAGAATCAGGAAATCCATCCTGATCAAAATCCCCATCTCGGCTAAAAAGGGAAATCTGGACCGTTTTTCCTTTTTCAGTTCGGATTGCAATATTTGTCGGAATCTTCCCCGCTTGGACGCGTAAGATGTCTTCTCTTTCTGTTTTTTCGCTCGAGAGAAGTTTGAGTACGTTAGGATCAAACTCTTCCCAAAGAAAATGATCATTTGTGCCAAAAATTGGATTCGAAATTTTTAAAACGGCAACCGATTTACCGTCCGCAGGCATCCTTAATTCAGTAGGATCCAAAATGGATTCGAAGTAAGAATTACATTCAAACAGAACGAATATTAGAAGATAACAAATCCGAAACTTCAAGGAATGTAATCGTAACTCTCACCATCGACAATGAGTGTAGTTGAGTTTATGGAATAGGGAAAGCAATTAAATGGACCTGACAAGAACGCATATTTTTGGCAAAATGATCCCCCTTCAATCTTCCAATGAAAATTAATTAATGTATCCGAAACGATACAAGAGGAGTCGTGACTAACTATTCGATAAGTGCCATATACACTTAAGTTAAATTTATATGTTAGCGTATCTTGATCGCATGGATTTGGAGTTGAACTCTGTTGCCAAGTTCCGTTAAATTCGGGATGTTGAGACAACGGAATTTCGAATAAGTTTCCCCAAGAATTATATAATACCAATTTTTCTAAGTTTTTATCATCTTCCTTAACTTCACAAAAGGTTACTGAAAATAGAATAAAAATCATTAGAGAACACTTCATAAAAATCAATTTTTATTTAACCTCAGTCTTTTAATCATCAGTATAATTAAATTATTATATTACAAATTGGATATTAGGGTTCAAGCATATTCTCCAAAGAAATAATTTCTTTTTGCATTATGTCATATCAAACCTATTCCAGAAAAGTAAGGATTGAAAAATAAAGTCATGTGTGCTTTATGTGCCGAATGTGTTTAAGAATTCCCATCCTATTTTTTTTGATAGTACTTTTTGCTAACTGCGGGCAATCAGAAAAGTCATCAAATTTATTCAGCTATTTAGTTTCTCAAATTTCCCAAAACTCTTCTGAAACTCAGCTAAAGGAAGAAGAGGAAATTAAAGATCAAGGGTTCTACTCGAAACACGTTCAGACAAAATTACAAAATTATACAACGATAAGGGAATCCGAAACTACTCCGGCTGTAGAAAATCCTCCTTCCGAGTTGAAAGATAAATCCAATGGAATAATAGCATTAAAGAATATTATTATTGGTGAGCATGGGGAAATTAATAGTAACCTATATTCTTTGGGATCATGCAGAGGATTATTCGGAAAGAATGGTTGTTTGAAAAAACTAAGTAGTATAACTCTTTTTACCAAAACAATACAAAATTCAGGTTTTGAAGTTAAAGGTGATAAGGTGTTTTTATTTCCTTATTCAAAAACCCTGGGTAATATTTTTGCAAATGATCTAATCAGACTTCCAAATACGACTATTACAAATTTCACAAATAGTATTCAATCGTTGCCTAAGTTACCTCCATTCGTTTTTGATCAAAGCTCTTCTACAAAAGAATTTCTTATACCGACAAATGGCTTTGAATTACCGGAGGGGAAATACGGTAAAATTAAAGTTAAGTCGAAATTTACAGTAATACTTAAGGGGGCGTTTATTCTTTCAACTCTATTGCTTTAAATCAATACTCTTCCTTAATTTGTGAAAAATTATGTATAATTTTGGTTAGCGATAGCGTAGAACTCGGTTTTAAGTCGAAACTTTATTCCCAATCGAATATATCTAATGATCTTCTTATATATATAAACAAATTACAAAAAAAGCGTGATTGGATATTTGACGACGAGGGTCTTTCTTCCGTTGGGAATAATTATGTAAATGCAAGCATCTATTCTCCTTATGCAGATATTCGAATAGGAGACAAAAGTAAGGTAACAGGCATATTAATCGGAAAGAATGTTTCAATCGCGAACGGATCTAAGATTGTTAACGATTTCGTTTCAGAACCAGAGATACCATTAGCTGATATTGAATATGAAATTAGTTCTTATAAACTTTACCTCGATCAGACAATAAAATTTAACCAAAATTATGAAAATAATTTAAAAGTGAAACTTAGCGATCTGCTCAACGGAAAGTTTGGGAGTGCTATTAAATATCCAATTTTTCCTAAAGGTGAATACTCAAAGATCATTTTTAGTATTAAAAAAGCTAAAGGAATAGCAGAAGATGGTTCAGAAATAATCATCAATATTCCAAATTCATTAAATGAGTCTTATTTGGAAATTAAGGGACCTTTCGTTGCGGAGGGAGGAAGGACGATTAGTATATTAAGTAATAAAAATCATTTATTTAAGCTTTATGAATTAATTTCTGGGGAATACTTTCACTCTCCTATTTTTACCCTCATTAATTATTCCTCTTTATCCTCCGAAATTGAAAGTAAATTGAGTGTTTTACCAAAAGAACGATATGATGAAATTATTTCGGAATCTGACTTAATCTTAACTGCTAAAATAGATTCAACACAAAGTTACATAGAAGATTATATGGGTGTTTCCTTAGTTTTTACAATAGCCCAAGTAAAACCAATCAATTGTTTAAAATCGAGATTTGATCTAAATTGCTCACAAAATAATATCCTAAATGTAAAAGGTTTAGGAGGGAGTATAGGGGAAAATATAATGAAGACCGAGAATGCTGCATTTTATAGTACAGGCGACCAATCAATTCTCTTTTTAAAAAAATCTATATCAGATATAATTTCTGTCCAAGGTAACTTTGGAAAGGTGGAATTATGAGTTATAAGAAAATCTTATTTTTATTAACCTTATTAATATTTCCAATCGCGATTATTTCATATCAAGTAATGGGTGCGCGGTGGGGTTCTCCGATTGGTCCTATTAATCCGAATTTTGCAATCTATCAAGCTACATATGGCTATGATAATTCATTCAAAAACAATTTGGGATCTAATTATAATTCCATCGTAGAACAATCAGTAGCAGCCTGGAATGGGAAATCAAATTTCGTTTATGTAACCCCCGCTTCTTTAGATCCATTTGGTGGTGCTGGTGACCCCCCTAATGTACCCCTAAGGTTCGACACTACGTTAAATATATTACGATTTTTACCTTCTTCAACTATTGGTGTAACATTACCCCAAAGATCGGGCTGGTTGTTAACAAGTGCGCCAATATTTATTTTTGGTCTATATTTTGACGGAAGTGTAAATTACAATATGTATAATGATCAAAACTATTTCAAAGCAACTGTTACACACGAATTGGGTCACGCAACTGGGTTAAACCATTCTGCTGATTATTCCGCTATTATGTACCCAACTGTAAATATATCCGTTACGAAACCGGCATCTGACGATATAAATGGTATTCGGTCGATTTATGGTTATAGACCGCCACCATTATCTCCGGAAGAAGCAGTTGATCAATTTTGCTCTATTTTTGGATTAGAAGGAAATGATGTAGTTTGTTTATTTATCATTTGTTACTTAGCCGGAATTTGCAGGTAAGGAGTTAAATTATGAAAAATTTTAGATTATTTTTGATACTTCTATTTCTTTACAGTACTGAGCATTTTTCTCAACCCATTGGGCAAGTTTGCACAATTCCATATAAAGGAATCTGCATAGAACCAAAGAATACCAATGGAATAAATTTTGTAAAAAATATCTGTGAAACTGGTGGCTTTGTACTTTCAAATGGAAATTGCATTTCTCAAACACCGCTGTCTTCGTGTTATATAGCTAAAAATGATATTAGTTATACTGTATATTATCTTCCATTTATTTGGGATAATATCGGAGCAAAGGCAAATTGTTTATCAGTTTTAGGTAGTTACTCAAATTAGTTCATGCTTAACAAAACCAATTTAATAATTATTTTATTTTTTTCTCTAAATAGATGTGTAATTGTCGATCTTGAAGCTCAGCTTCAAAATAACCTTCTTTCTAGATCTGAAGCTGTTGAAAATATTTCTAATGCATCAATTTTTCGTTTTACTGCTTGTTTAAATAAATCAGATATAGCTGATGTTTTGAATTTTACAGATTTCACAAATAATTTGATTTGCAATGGATCATGTAATAATTCAAATTATTATAGAAAAGAAGATGTAGATTACCTATATAATTCCATTTTATTTCTCCCCTGCGATTTCGGTTCGAATTTCTTTATACCAAAGATAAAGCCATTCAAAATGGAAGATATTCAGCTTAAATATTTAGGCTTATAATTTGATATTTCATTGTCCTTGCTTTCAACGCGGCAAATGAGACTCTGAAGTTTGTTGCTGGATGTCTTTCCAACTACTCTGTTTTAATAAGTTTGGAAAATTAGAAAAGGATTTTTTGAAAGAAAGAAAAAGAGAAGAAACTCAATAACCCAATGCCTTCCTGATCTTTTCCGGAATGTCCTCAAACTTAGGATATTTATGTTTTTTGCCATCCGGAAAAATAACGTAGTAAGTTCCATTTAGAACTTCCATATAATAATTTCCCTTCTTCTTTTGACCAATAGAAGATTTGTCCATCTCCTTTACCATGGCCTGGTATCTAGAAGGTAGTTCTTGCCAAGATCCATAGACTTGGATCTCTCCTGCATGGTTCACAGTGTACATACCGTTCTCATGCATGATCTTGATCCCGTTATAATCAAAAACTTCTAGAACATTTACTTTAGGTTCTTTCTTTTTAGGTTTTTCATTCGGATCAAAACTCACAGGTTCGTCCGAAGGAATATTATACTGAACTACCGATTTGGAATCTTGCCTTCTGTTTCTGGTAAGAAGTATATAAAGATAGGAAAGGCCGGACAAAGCCAGCGCAGCAAAAATCAGATAATCAAAATGTCTGGCTATCCATCCCATCACTTCAATCTATACTCGATAGCCTTGCATGCAAAAGGAACAGGATCCCCCGCTTGGGTCCAAAAGCTACATTTTTCGAATGCAACAGAGGCGACACAGTTATCTACATCCTTCTTCCTTTGTTTTCCCGGAACTAAAGAAGTGATCTGTCTGTTTGATCCGCATTCTGCGTCCTTTGCAGCGTAAGCTACTATGATCTTAGTACCTGCTTCTCCAAAAGTATAAAAATCGTCGTCCACATTGGAGCAATTCGACAAACCGAGAGTTAAGATTATAAGAAGAATTAGATTTTTACTGGCAGTTTTAAAACTTAAAGAGTTAAATTTCATGCTCCGGCTTCTTAGGTAATAATCGTATTTTTTCATCCAAAGGAAGATCAACTTCTCCTAAAGAGGTTTTGTATCTCACACTTCCTTTCATTCTCAAATTCGGATCTTTTCCTGCGACCAAGTTCGTGACTACTAAAATTCCAAGTAATAGTTTATCCTGATTTTCCCTCTTTTCAAAGCTTGTTTCTATCCTGAGCTGGACTACAGTTTTGGAAAAAGCGGGAACTTCTGTTTCTTCGTCCGAGATCACACGAGCTAATTCTGTATCTTTACCATCGTTGCCAGCAGTAATTACACCAAGATCGAATTTATAAATTTTAACAGAAGAATCGTTCGGATTCTCTATTTCCAATTTAGATAGCATCACGATCTTAGGGGCAGGAGGAAAAGGTAGAATTTCTACCTTTTCTGTTTTGGTTTCCAAAATCCTAAACTTGCAAGCCTGCAGCTTTTTGACATTCTCCCTTAGATCTAATAAACAGGAGCTGAAGACTAAACTAACTCCTAGAACTAAAATCCAAGGTCGGAACATTCTACCGTTTTCAGAAAGGATCCGCATCAAAGCTCCCAACCATTGGAAATGAGAACCTTTCCTCTGGTCATATTATTCGTATATTCTTGGATCGCTTTGTCTGCCTCTTTAAGTGGGAACTTAGCAGCTATCTCTGTTTGGAATTCTTTCTTTCCTAAAAGGGAACGGATCTCAGAAGTGATTCGCCAAATCTTAAGAGGGTTTTGCTGCGGCATCCAAGAAGAAAGCCAATAACCTTCTATCTTTTTGTCCTGAAAAATACCAAGCCCCGCATGAAATGAAATAGGCTCTTCCGAAAGCGCACCGTAGACTACACATTTACTTCCATACGGCATAGCGGCTAACGCTCTTCCTGGAAGTTCTCCTGCAACTGCATCCAATAAAATGGTAGCATTCAGTTTATTGGAAAGAACTCTGAGCTCCCTGTCAAAATTAGGAGAACTGGAATCCAATACATGTTCAGCGCCCATAGATTTAAGAAGATCAACTTGTTCCTTTCTTCTTACCACTTGGATGCCAGGAATCCCTTTTTTATTAGCAAGTCTTAATAACATTCTTCCTAACGCGGAAGCTGCAGCAGTTTGAACATATGCTTTATGCTTTTCTCGGGTAACTTGATCTAACAAGGCCCAAGCAGTGATAGGGTTCACGAACAAACAAGCACCTTGTTCTAAGCTTACATCTTTTCCTAAAGTAAAACAAGAATACGCGTCAGTAATCATGTATTCTGCATACGGCCCATCACCTTTGTTCGGAGCGACACATGCAACCGGTTTGCCTACGAGAGAATTTGCTCTCCAGCCTCCGCCGCTTGCAATTACTACACCGCTTCCTTCAAAACCAGGAACGACAGGAAGTTTTTTCTTAATTCCGTAAAGTCCTCTCATGAACATTAAATCTGATGGATTGATAGAGCCAGAATGGACTTTAAGCAAAACTTCTCCCTTCTTAAGAGGTTTAAGTTCTTTTTCTACGATCTTAGCTCTTCCCGGTTCGTTACTGTATTCTTTCAATTCGTATGCAAGATACGACTTTGGTATTTCGAATTTTTTCGCCATTTGATTACCCTCTCACTCTTCGTCCTTTAACGTCAGATGCCGGATTGTTTCCGGTTTATTTTCTAGTATATGATTTTGTAAAAATACTTCTGCATCTTCCTGTGTTTTGATAGAAAACCAAAGACCTTCCGGATATGAAACCTGCACTGGACCCAGCTCACATCGATCTAGACATCCTGATTTTTGGATACGGATCTTACCTTTTAGCCCAAGTTCTTGTACTCTCTTTTTCATATAAGCGAGCAATTGAGGAGAGCCTTTGGGGCCGCAAGAAGGTCTTTCTCCTTCTGCTCTGACATTCTCGCAGACAAAAACATGCTTATCAAAATACATTAGAGCCTTGCCTTTCCTCCTATATTCCAATATAGGCAAAAGCTTTGAACCCATTTTTTCAGAGATTAGTTTGAAGCTCTAACGGTTGCCAGAACCTAAAAAAGATTTTTTTATGGCCTAAGAGGCTCATTCCAGAGTATTTACTCATATTTGGAGAATAGGATGAAACGATCCGTAATACTAATTTTATTATCCTCATTATTACTTTCTCTTTCCTTATGCAAAAAGGAAGAGAAGCCTGTATTAGAGACAGAAAAACCTCTTTTCGAAAAAGTTTTGTCGGAAAACGATAAGGTAATTCAATTTCTCTTAACAACGGAGAGTGTTTCTCCGGATGTAACTGGATTAATTTCTTCCTTAAATTCTTTGGGAGAAGCAAAAGGTGGCTTGGAATCTTCAGCACTAGAAATGAAAAATGTTCTGGAAGGGGCAAAATCTTCGGATGTGAGAATATCCTTTGAGGCCTATTCTAAGTTTAGCGAAGTTTTAGCGAGTACAATGAAGGTGCGTGGACTACAGTCTGGAAGAAACCGTTTCTATTGTCCGATGGTCAAAAAGACATGGGTTTTTTCTGGCATGAAAATCCTGAATCCATACGCTCCGGATATGCGTGATTGTGGTGATCTTATTCCCTGAAAACGAAAGACAACAAGAAAGAACCTGTCTAGCTGGAGTCTCCGAATCCAAACCCTGTCCCGGAAATTGTAGGGATTTTTACAGGGAATCGAATTGGAATGATTCCGGTGAACAGGCTTGTTTTGCCTTCGAAAAATTAGAAAAATTTTTAGAAGGAGTCAGCTCCTTCTCAGTCGGAGCCACGGCATTCCAACAAGCTCCCGCAGATATTTTAGAAACCTTTTCCACCAGATCCGAAATAGGATTCGATCTAGTCAGATACTTTCTTTCCATCTCTTCTCCAGACCAAGTCATGTCTACAATCCTGGAGATGGACGATTCATTACTCTATAGGATCGTAAAAGAAGACTTTAAAATATTCCAAAAACTTAAAAAAGAGAAGAAGGTCTTTGGAACTGAAACTAATTTCTTGGATTCCAAGGCTGCACAATTTTGGAATGGGCTTCCCCCGGAAAGGATATCCAAATTTATATTATTCTGCCTTAGAACTAAGAAAGATAATATATTCGCAGCCAGATTTTTGGGACTCATGCCAATCGAAACTCTTCTTATGTTGGGAGAATCCTTAGGATTAAATAAAGAAGAAGAAGCGGAACTCTATAGAGGGTTAGAAGATTCCTTATACGAATTCCCGATCCGATTCCCAGGGATCTATCCTCATCTTCTTGAATTATTTTCTGAAGATCCTGAGATCAATATCATACTTTCAACAATGGAAGGGCTTGTAGAAAGAAAAGAATCTCTATTAAGAGCAAGAGAAGAAGTTCTCAAAATTATAGAAGAAGCCCACAAAAAGAACTCTCACCAAGAAGTATTAAATTACCTGAATACTCTAGATAAGGATGCGGCCTTAGAAATTTTAGGAATGTTAGAAGAACAGAACCATATAGGCTTTTCCGAAAAAAGCCTATTGTCCGCTTATATCAAAGGAGAAGAGTCCGACTTTATCACCTTCGGAAAAAGGCCTCAGGTTTTTAGAGTAAAATAAGATCTAAAAGATATCGATCATACGAAAACTTTTAGACCCTTTCTTCTACCTCGTATTCTTTGAATAAACTCTTTTGATTTCCCATATCGCTTTGGAATTCCACAGGATAATCCGAGGTAAAACAAGCGTTACAGAAACCACCGCCCCTATGATCATTCACCGCTTTGTGCATAGAATCCACTGAAAGATATGCAATGGAATCCACTCTCAAATACTTTCTGATTTCTTCGATCGTATGAGTAGCAGCGATCAATTCTTTATGGGTGGGAATGTCTATCCCGTAATAACAAGGAGAAACAGTAGGAGGAGCGGAAACTCTTAGATGGATCTCGGTAGCACCAGCGTTTCGGATCATTTTGATGATCTTACGGCTAGTGGTTCCTCTCATAATGGAATCGTCCACGATCACAACACGTTTTCCATCCACTACATTCTTTACTACATTGTATTTGATCTTAGCACCGAAATCCCGGATCTTTTGGTCCGGTTCGATGAAAGTTCTACCAACATAATGAGAACGGATCAATCCTGATTGGAAAGGAATTCCGGAAGCTTCTGAATATCCAAGTGCTGCGATGTTTGCAGAGTCAGGAACTGGGATCACAACATCCGCTTCTACAGGAAGTTCTTGAGCAAGTTGGTTTCCAAGAGCCTTACGGACTTTGTAAACAGACTCACCAAAAATATTGGAATCAGGTCTTGCGAAATAAATGTATTCGAAAATACAAAGAGCAGGTTTTGCGGGAGGGAAAGGATAGAAGGAGCGGGTTCCAGTTCTATCCACAACGATCATCTCACCTGGCTCCACATCTCTTTCGTAGGTAGTATCGGTGATATCGAATGCGCAGGTTTCGGATGCGAATACGATGGATCCGTCGTCCCTTCTTCCCATAACCAAAGGACGGAAACCGTTCGGGTCACGAACTGCGATCAATTGGTTTTTAGTAAGAACTACAAGGGAATATGCCCCTCTCACTTTTTTCAGGGCAGAAGAAAGTGCAGAAAGTAGATCTGTCTCTCCGGAACGAGCCATCAAGTGGACGATTACTTCTGAATCGATTGTAGTTTGGAAAATGGAACCTTCTTTTTCCAATTGGGAACGAACTTCCCAGGAATTTACCAGGTTTCCATTATGAGCCAGAGCGATCGGCCCTAAATGGGACTCAACTCTGAGAGGTTGAGCGTTCCTTAAGAAGCTCGCACCAGTGGTAGAATAACGATTATGCCCAATGGCAGCGTTTCCGGTTAGCTCCCGGATCTTGCCCTCGGTAAAAATATTGGCTACGAGTCCCATACCGGCATAGCGGTAGAGATGTTCTCCATCGGAGGAAACGATCCCGCTCGATTCTTGGCCTCTATGCTGCATTGAATACAAGCCGAGGTAAGTGAAATTGGCCGCTTCGGGAGAATTAAAAATCCCAAAGATCGCACATTCTTCTTTTGGTTTGTCATCTCGGACTAGGGTCCGTAGACTGGACGTATTGGGAATCGAACTCATGGTCCCCCTTCCGACGCTAGTCTCCCAGGTCGCCTTTTAGATGCAAATACAATCCGATTATATTGTCGTAGACAACGTCCGAAGCTTACAGTTGGCATTGATTACTCTCTCTCAATCCGATTGCCTCTCTATTGATACGGAATCCAGCGGTTATTACACCTACTATTCCAAAGTTTGTCTCATCCAAATATCCTCTAAGGGTAAAAATTATATCTTTGACCCTATTCGTTTGGACGATCTCACAGGATTAGGTCCTCTATTCGAGAATCCTAACATTTTAAAAATATTTCATTCCGCTTCGGACGATATCAAAGCTCTGAAAAGAGACTTCGGATTCAAGTTTATCAACATCGCAGATACAATGTTCAGCTCTCGTTTATTAGACTTAGAACAGAACTCTTTGTTGTATCTTGTGGAACATTACCACAAGGTCAAACTTTCGAAGAAGGAGCAAAAATCCAACTGGGAAAAGCGCCCTCTAGAAAAAAGTCAGCTCCAATATGCTGCACTCGATACAGTGTATCTGGAATCCATTTGGACTAAAATGAGTGAGGAACTCGGAAAACGTAGATTGTTAGACGAAGCGGTTTCTGAGTTCGCAAAAATTGCAGAGGAAGAGCCTGAACCTTTCGAAGGATTTTCCATCAATTTGGAAAAATTTCCAAATGTTCTAGAATTGGGTTCTGACGAAAGAAGGGCACTTCACGATACCCTAGGCTTCCGAGACGAAAAAGCAAAGAAGTTGAACAAGGCACCATTCAGAGTCTGGAATAATGACAAAGTTTTGGAATTAGTTAAGTCTCGTGGAGAGTTGAATAAACTCGTAGACATCATAGGCAAAAAAGATGCCGAAAATTTATATCAAGTTTATAAGAACCCGAGCGGACCTCCTATCCAAAAAAATGATCTATTTAAACGATCTACTGAAGATTTGGCTGGGGAAGAAGCAGACAGATTTAAAAGATTAAGGCAATGGAGAGAAACAATCATGTCCATTCGCCGGATGGGTCATAACTTAATGCCGTCTAATAAGAATATCGCGGAGATTGCAAAAAGAAATCCTAAATCTATCGAAGAGTTAAAAGAGCTAGGAATCTTTTCAAATTGGAAGGTAGAAAATTACGGACCTTCAATTATAGCAGCAATGCAATCTAAACCTTACGAGACCACCTTGTCCGGTTTGATCCCGATCAAAAAGAAATTTGATTAGATTAGAATTAGATAAACTAAAAAAGGAACTTCCCCTTCTGCCAGAAGGAGAACCAAATTTACCGGAAGATGTAGCACATTCTTCCGTAGTTATGCCTGTGTTCCAAAAGAACGGACAAGATGGATTTCTTCTTCAAAAAAGAAATCCAAACCTTGCTTCTCATCCAGGACAGATCTCTTTTCCAGGTGGAGTGAAAGATCCAGAAGATAAGGATCTTTTAGTTACCGCTCTTAGAGAATGGGAAGAAGAGATGGGAGCCCCCGACAAAGAATTATCCGTGATTGGAAATTATAGAGGGCAACTTACTCATACTGGATTTCACATCACTCCATTCTTAGCTCGATACTCCGGAGACTTTAGATTTGAATTCAATCCGGAAGAAGTAGAACGAATCATCATACTGGAGCTAGACAGACTTTGGGAGGCTCCTTTTTACAGTATCAAGGGAAGAAGGAAACCTGACTCACCTTTATTAGAAGTATTTTACTTTGATATTGAGGAAGGGCTTTTATGGGGAGCCACTGCAAGGATCATTGTGGACTTCTTAAGAGAACATGCAGGCTTTGATCGTTCTCCCATTTTAAGAACTCCTAACCTAAGTTCTGCGCCCTTCTTGGACGTGAAAAAGTCAGAATAGTTTCCGCATAAACCTAAAGGTCCCAGGTTTTTGATTTCTCTTTCTTTCTATTTTTTTGTCTCATCTCCCAATTTTTCTTCTAACCCTTACGTCTCTAAAAAATGTAGTCCTACGAGGTTTTCCACTTCAGGGATTCCAAAAGTGGACCGAAATTATATACGACATAATTTAAAACCCTTTTCCGGGAGTTTTAAAGTTCGTATTCGAACTTCGAAAGGCATTTTACATAGGAGCATTCCAATGAGCAAAATTAAGGATCTGTTTAATTCAGACATTCGCACTAGTTATTTAAAAGAAAGCTGGAAAGAGGAAGACTGGTATGAGTCTCTCGCCGGCAGACCTGGCATTGAACAAAAAATCCCGTACTTTAAGAAAGGTGAAACTTCTTCATTAAAGGTGGCGGTTCTTAGCAGATGACTCCGGAAGAAAAGGAAGCCCTCTTTCGTAGTCTAGAACAAATCAGGATCGCCATCCAAGCAGGTCAGCCTGGTGGAGAATACAAAGCTATCCTGTATAGTATTCCGATCGTAGGGATCATCTTCGGATGGTTATTATTATTCTTCCTATTCTTTTGGTGGTATCGTCAGAGAATGGCGATCATTAAAGCAGGACTTTATCAAAAAGAAAAATTCGACCTGCGCCTTTATTCCTTCTTCTTAGGACTGATACTTACCTTCGTTGGTATTGCTTTATCCGTTACTTTCATTTTAGTATTAGGAAAATCTTTAGCGATGCTCGGAGGATTAATCCCTCTCGGGACTGGTCTTGGTCTTCTCTGTTATTATAAATGGTCTCCTAGGAAATGAATCGGACCTTCTGAAATCCGATCCTTCCATAAAATAGGTTTATTATTACTTCCATGAAACCGGAAGAACCAATCCTATGCGATCCGGAGGATTGGGCCAATATTCAAAAAGTTCTAACCGGAGATTTCGAATCATTCGAACAACTCGTATTGAAGTACGAGGCAATGGTTTATTCCCAGGCAAAAAAAGCGTTCCGCAACGAAGCGGAAGCAGAGGACTTTACTCAAGATGTTTTTCTAAAAGCATTCGAAGGATTATCCACATTCAGAGGAAAGTCCAAATTCTCAACTTGGGTCTTCTCCATAGCAAGAAATGAGATCATACGCAGATATCGTAAAGAACACCCTGAGATAGATGCTCCCATAGATACCTTGTCCAGCGAGAAGTTGGGAGATAATTTCTCCTCTCAAGAATCCGAAGTATTAGAAAAAGAAACCACCGAAAAGATCAGATCCCTGGTAGATAAGTTACCCGAACTCTATCGGAAACCTATATCGTTACACTACTTCGAAAATATGTCCTATAAAGATATCTCCGAAAATTTAAACTTGAAAATGAATACCTTAAAGAGTTATATTTTTCGAGGGAAAGAAATCTTACGCGATTGGCTGAAAAAAGAAGATGAGCACGGAAAAAGATAAACTTCCTGACGAATTGCAGGAGCAATTGGATTTTTTTGTAAAACCTCCGGAAGGCAGGGTGAACGATGACGTACCTCCCATGCTTAAGAAAAAAGTAATGCTTCATTTGATCCATCTGAGGCATATAAGACTTATTCTAATTACAATTCTAATTTTGGCTTTTTCTCCACTTACAGTTCTTTTATTTGTGGATTGGAATTTTCTCTTCCAAACAGGGATTTTACATGCAATTTTAGCGACTAGCGGCTTTTTGTTCCTGCTTTTTACGGTTCTAATAGGGATTTATCTTGTGCAAAATAAGAGTCCTTATACCAAGGAATGGAAAAACAAGTTAGGATTCGACGAATGAAATATTTCAGTTTTGGGATCACTTTATCTTTATTACTTACCTTCGGAAACCAAATCTCCGCACAAGAAAAACAGCCTGAGACCAAATTAACTGCAAAAGAATTCCTAGAAATGAAGTTAGACTCTGTCTTCCCTCTCATCCAAAATATGAGCAAACAGGAAGCAGATGTTCTAATCACCCAGATCAGGGAAGAAGCTAGAAAATCCTGGGCCCAATCAGATAATTATTTTTTCTTAGTAGAACACCTAACTACAATCAAAGCAATCGAAGAAGAACAGAGCAGATTAAAAGGTCTGCTTTGGGTATACGTTTTGGGTCTGGCTTTATTTTCCGGATTCGTCCTTTATGTCCTCTTCCGTCAGAGAAAGCTAAGTAGCGAGTTAAACGAAATTATTAAGGACCGGGACTGAACAAAACCGCCGTCTAAAGTATAATTCAGGAGGGAATATATTCCCTTTTGTTTACTGGTTGTCATAAGAAGAAGCCCAGAATATTCTTTTTCCGGCGATTGTAATGTTTGTGTAAACCTTTTGTAACGATTTTCTGACAATCTGAAGGGATGGAACCTATCCAAATCCAAGGATCCTCCACCCCGACGACTAACGATAAAAATCCTCCGAGGCGTAGGAGAAAGAGCTTCAGCGAATTTATGAAAAATGCTTCCGGCAGCCCAGGCCAAAAAATCCTCGTAGTAGATGACGAAGAGGATATTGCAGAACTGATCAAATTTCATTTAGAAGAGAACGGCTACCAAGTAGACACCTGCCAAAACGGTTTAGAGGTGCTTCCAAGGATCGAAAAAAATCTTCCCGACTTAGTAGTGTTAGATCTAATGCTTCCAGGTATTGGTGGAATGGATCTTTGCAAAAGGATCAAAGAAAAATATTCTCTTCCAATCATCATGGTTACCGCAAAGTCCGGAGAGACCGACGCTGTCTTAGGACTGGAGCTCGGTGCGGATGATTATGTTAGAAAACCATTCTCCACAAGAGAACTTATCGCAAGAGTTCGTTCCGTATTGAGAAGATCGGGAGAAGGAGAAGATGAGCAAGACCAAGAGGGAAATATCACGGTCGGCAAAATTTTCCTAAATCCAAAAGCTCATAAAGTTTTCATTAATAACGAAGAAATCGACCTTACATTGATCGAATACAAGATCCTTTATCTGTTTATGACCAATACAGGTGTTGCTTTTACTAGAGACAAACTTTTAGATAAGGTTTGGGGCAAAGATATTTACGTGACGGATCGAGCTGTAGATGTTAATATTAAAAGACTCCGGGATAAACTAGGAGAAGAGAAGGAGAGGTTGGAAACCATCCGCGGGATCGGTTACAGATTCAATGAGGCGTAGCTTATTTTCTAAACTACTCTTAAGTAACTGGCTTCTACTCGTTTTCCTTATGGCTGTCGCGGGGATCGTCCTCTTTTTAGAGGACTTGATCAACCCTGACCTGAAAATACTTTTATTCTCCGCATATATCTTATTAGCAATGTTTGGGACTTTTTATATGTCCTTCTCCATTGCCAGAAGTGTAACACAAACACTAAATCAAATCGAAATGAAAACAGGAGAGATTAACGCGGGCGATTTCGGTTCCGAGTTGAGTCTTCCTGAAATCCAAGAGTTAGCCGATCTTGCTGTCTCCATCAATCTGATGTCCGGACGTCTGAAACACCAATTCGTGGATCTTACTATCGAAAAAGAAAAATTCGATTCCGTATTACAGAACTTGAAGGAAGGAGTTTTTTCGGTGGATTTACAAGGCTCCATCGTATTCCAAAATAAAAGTATACCTTCTTCCTTGATCGAACCAAATTCAGGTTCCCGAAAAGTAGAGGATGCAGTGAAAGACCCGAGACTCCTAGACTTTATCAAAAAGAATCTTTCTGGAAAAGGCGAACCTAAAACAGAACTGGATCTAAGTCAAAATTTTTACGCAATCAAAATGTATCCTCTTAGAACGAACGGAAATCTATTGATGTTCATCGGAGTGATCCGAAACATCACTGAAGAAAAACAATCTTATCTAATAAGAGAACAGTTCGTTCAAAACGCTTCTCACGAATTAAAAACACCGATCACTTCTATCAAAGGTTATACAGAAACATTACTCGGCCGTTTGAAACTTTTGGAAGAAAGTCATGAAAAAAGATTTTTAGACGCGATCTCCAGAAACACAGACAGAATGGTCCGGATCGTAGAAGACATGCTTACGATCACTAGAATTGAAAACCAATCTGCAATTGCTCAGCCAGAGGAATTTACATTAAAGTCTTTGGTGGAAAACCTTTCTTTCACTGTGGATGGAGTTATTTCTCCGAAGGGACAAAAGTTAGTCGTAGACATGCCTACGCCTCTAACTATCTCCGCGGACTGGGTTCTTTTGGAGCATATGCTCTTAAACTTGATATCAAATGCTTCTTCTTACTCTCCTGACGATAAAACAATCACTTTGAAAATCACAAAGGTGGAACCTGACTCAGTGAATTTTCAGGTAATGGACCAAGGAATCGGCATCAAGGATGAGGATAAAGAAAGGATTTTTGAAAGATTCTTCCGAGTGGATAAGAACAGATCCAGAAAAGAAGGCGGAACAGGTCTCGGACTTTCAATCGTGAAACATATTGTTAGATTACATCACGGTTCTGTCAAAGTTTTCGATAATCCGGAAGGTGGGACTATCTTCTCCGTAACCCTACCGTTAGTGTATTCTGAGATCTCAGAAGTTTGAAATCCGAGCATTTGCTCGTAATACGCTTTTCCTAAAACACCCCTAACCCGAATATAGAGATTCTATATATAAAGGTTAGAACATGGATTATCCTAAGGGTTTTTTTTCATTCGGTACAAACATAGGGATCAAAGACAAAACAAAAGATTTCGGAGTGATCTATTCCGAGAAACCCTGCAAGGCGGCTGCGGTATTTACTAAAAATAATTTTCCGGGAGCTCCTGTCATCGTAGGAAAAGAACATATAAAAGATGGAGTCCTACAAGCCGTAGTTATAAATTCCAAAAACTCAAATGTTGCTACAGGAGAAAAAGGAATTTCAGATTCCAGACAGATCTGTTCCGAGATCTCAAAGTCTCTTGGTATTTCGGAAACTTCTGTGCTTCCATCCTCTACCGGAGTAATTGGAGTTCCACTACCTATGCAGGTAATTCTTCCTGCATGTGCTCAGGCAAAATCAAATTTGAAACCTGGTAATCTAGAACAAGTGGCGGAAGCAATCATGACCACAGATACTCGCAGAAAAATTTCTGTGAGAAAGATCAAGTCATCTAATGGAGAAGCTGTTATCTTTGGAATGGCTAAGGGCGCAGGAATGATTGAGCCTAATATGGCGACCATGCTTTCCTATATTCTTACTGACGCACAGATAGAAGGCGAAGTTTATCCAATGTTAAAAGACTGCGTGGATTTAAGTTTTAATTGTATCACAATAGATTCGGATACTTCTACATCTGATACCGTTGCTTTACTAAGTAATGGCCTCGCAGGTTCTGTAGAGCCAAATGAATTCAAATCAGCACTTTTAGAAATATGCACTGACCTTGCCAAAGAAGTAGCTAGAGATGGAGAAGGTGCGACTAAATTGATAGAAGTACGTATCAAAAAATCCAAAGACGAATCTCAGGCGAGAAAAATAGGTAAATCCATCTTAAATTCTCCACTGATCAAAACTGCAATTTACGGTGGAGATCCAAATTGGGGCAGATTGGTCATGGCGGTAGGTAAAGTTTTTGATGAACCTATCCCTTTTGACTCTTTGGAAATTTATTTCGGCGGACTTCCAGTCAAAGGTGCAGATTCAGAAACCCTCAAAAAATTATCTGAATATTTAAAAAAGAATTCCGAGATCTTCGTCGATGTGGTATTGAATACCGGAAACAAAGAGATGGTGTTCTGGGGATGCGACCTGACCGAAGGTTACGTGAAGGAAAACGCATACTACACAACCTAAGTTTGTCCAATCCAAATCGAATCCCTGAAACGTGAAGACCTATTTTTCCGATCTAAGACTTATCTCTTCAGCTATTACTATAGCTGTACGATTACTTTCTGTATTCGTGATCCTAGGTTTATATGAACTTAGCATCTACCTTATTCCTAAAGAAATAGAATTCGTAAGTGAAATTGCAGTACTTACTTGTTTAGTCTTCGGAGTTTTCGGCATATTACCTATCCAAGAAAAAATTTCAGGATTCTTAAAATCTACATTCGTTTCTGAATATTTAAGCGATGACCCTGGTTCTTCTAGGTTAGCTCATAGAAGATTTGATTCAGAAGGACTGATCAAAAACGTATTTCCGGAGTTGGTAAGATTAACCAATAGCAATTTTGGAAAGTTAGCGATCTTAAAGAATGATTTGGTCCACTACGAGCTATATACTTACGCTCACAAAAAACAAAGAAAAGTTAATACCTTAGAAGGTATCAACCCAAGGGCAGCACTTCTTACTTACATCTTAAACAAAAGATCCGGAGCTATGATTGGAGAACCGGACCAAAATAAAATTATCAATGAAGACTTCGTAAGTTTGAGAGCAAACTTCATTCTTCCTTTCGTTTTCAGAGAAAAACTTTTTGGATTTTTAGCAGTTTCTAATATTCCAAAAGACAATGTAAGACATGAGCTTGGTTTCTTAGCCGGAAAATGCGCTTTAGCCGTTCACAATCAGATACTTTCTTCTCAAATTGCTGAAAATAAAAAATACAGAAAAGAATTGGAAAATGCAGGCAAGATCCGAAAGTTTTTGGAATCTCCAGAACCTCCTATGGTTGGAGATATTAAGATAGATCTATTATCCAGAGAACCTGGAGAACTTCTGGAATTTTTCCAAAGCCCTTCTGGAGATTTTTATTTTGTATTTTTACGCCTTAGTGTAACAAACGCTGTTTCTGTTTTAGCTCTTTGTTATATATTAGGAACTTTATATTCTTCTAGGATAAATGGTGAGTTAAAGAACATTCTTCAGATCAAATCTTTAGTAGAAGATAACTTAAAAGAGATCTCATGGACTGAAAGATATGATCTCGCAGTAGGGATGGTCCAAAAAGAAACAGGGAAGATCTCTCTTAGATTTATAGGAAAAAATTTCAAATTATTCGATGCATCTAAGCCTGATAGGAACTTGGCGTCAATTGGTTGGGAAAATATAGAAACTCCTGGAAAAGATGCACTCTTCTTAACTTGGAATGACCGTAATATTATTTCCTTTCAACATTTGGGGATACAACCGTGAGAAATATTCTAATCGTATTTCTTTCAGTGATCTTATTCAGTTTAATCCTATTTTCAGGATTACTAAACTCTTATTCTAAAGAAGCAAGACTCCCCTTTTATTTTTATCCAAACGGAAAGATCGCGGTATCCAGCGGATCGCATATAGATCTAGTCGGAATGAAAATAGACCTAATCGAATATGAGATAGTTCGAAAGCTTGGAGCAGATTACGGATTATCAGGACACTCATTTCATTTTTTTGCAAAAGAAGGAAGTATCGTTAAAAGTCTCTCATTAGATATGAGATCTTCGTTTGAAGTACTGAAAGACTTTTTACCAGACATATTTTTATCTTTATTATACTTCTTAGTAGCGATTTGGTTTTTCTTTTATACAAGAGACTTATACATTTTCTTATTATTCGGATCCTTATCTTCATTATTCTTATTTAACTTCTTCTTATTAGCTTTTCACGATTTCCTTTTTCCATTTTTCTTCTTTTTATACTTCACAGGATTTTTGATCTTAGATGTTTCATTTAGGTTAAGAGGAAAAGAAATACCATCTAGATGGTTTGCGCCACAGGTAATATTTTCTTTAGTCGCGGGATTTGTAGGTCTTTCTCAAAAAGGAAATCCGGATCTCTTCCAGTTCTTATCAGTGAATGGAATGTATTTCACTCTGTTCTCTGCAGGAATCTGTATCTTGCAGTTGGTATTCCACACTTTTAGGAATAAAGGAACCTTTCAGGAAGTTTTTAAGAAATTAAGTATCGTCTTAGCATTTTTCTTAATTACGGTCGTTCCATTCTTAATGGCGGAATTAGGGTCCACTAAAAGTTTTTTCATAATTCGGCCGTATCTGATGGCTGCTTTGATCTTATTTCCAGTTCTAATCATATTCGGGACTTATACTTACTCATTGGTCCCGGTTCAAATTGCTTTCAGCTCATCCTTAACTTCTATTTATTCTATATTGATCTTAACTTTCGGATATTTGTTCGGGCTTGAGTTTTTTGTAAGATGGAATCCTGGATTCTTGGGAAAATACCAAAGAGAGTGGAATTTATTCTATGTAATCATCTCCGCCTACTTTTTAGGATCGTTGAACAATAAATTGTATAAGTGGATAGATTATTGGAGTTTTAAAAATAATCCAAAACTTCACACGGCATTAGAAGAATTATCAGTAATGATTGGCGCTCCAATCTCAATGAGGGCAACGATCAATAGTTTGATCCGCAGGCTTGTAGATGCTTTAGAAGTGAAAAAACTCCAGATATTGATCCCTGCTGATAAATTTTCAGGAACAGATTTAAGAAACCTAAACTTCATCAGAATTCCATACGGATCCGAGATTTGGACCTATTTCGAAGATCATACTGAAGTTACGATTACCTCTCACCTTGCTTACGGATTAGGGATCAGAGAGTCTGTATTTAAATTTTTAAACCAGATGGAAGTCCAACTAGCATATCCTTTATTCAATTTTGAAAAAGGAAAAGAGGTAATCGCAGTATTTTTGGTCGGAGAGAAGATAACTCGTAAGAATTTTACACTGGGTGAGCTTAGATTTTTAAAAGAATGTACTAGATTAGCATCCTTACTCATTCGAAACTACACACTACTAGTAGATGAAGTAGAGAAGAAAAGAATCGTGCGAGATCTAAATATGGCAGCGGTCTTGGATAAAACTCTCCATTTACCTGAGTTAGAGACCATAAAATCGGTTCAATTGGGTTATTTTACTCTTCCTGCAGTAGGAATTTCAGGAGATTACCTAGATATACTCAAACTTTCTCCTAAAAAACAGTTATTGTTCTTAGGAGATGTATCAGGACATGGACTCGGGTCAGGCTATCTTGTTTCAGCAGTAAGAGGAATTATTCGCCGTCAATTGGGCAATTCATCATCTCTTCCTGATATTTTTAAAGCGATTAACTTGTTCTTGATCGAGAGATATAGAGGAAGTGAGTTCATGACTTCCATCGCAGGGATATATAACGCTAGCGATGGAGCGTTTTCATTCGTAAATGCAGGTCATACTCCACCAATTTGTATTCGAAAAGGTGGAAGAATAGAACTTAGAAACGAAACTCAAAGAGTTCTAGGTGTCCTACCAACTGATTATAGAATCTTAACTATTCATTTAAATCCAGGTGATAAATTAGTTTTGTTCACCGACGGAGTGACTGAAACGTTCGATGATAACGAAGAAATCTTCGGAGAAGAGAATCTTTTACGAATATTATCCTTAAATCATGATAAAGATGCTCAATCACTAGCTGATCTTATCAAAAAAACGCTAGAAGAGTTTAGAAATTACAAAGAACCTAGCGATGATATCTCTTTTGTTTGTCTAGAAGTCTCCGAATAAGTATCACTAAGAGTGAAATCAACTTCTTAAAATTTTTTTCCTAAAATTAATTAAAATACTTTACAATGAAAAGTAAATTGCTTAATTATGTCACTATCCAAGAGCTTTCTTGATCTATCATATTATATGAAGAGCAATAAAGTTCTAATACATGGAGGACGTCAATGGTTGCAAAAAAGAAAGCAGTCAAGAAAGCAGCTAAGAAAAAAGTAGCTAAGAAAAAAGCTGCTAAGAAGAAAGTTGCGAAAAAGAAATAACTAACTTCAACAACATCTCTTCCGTACTTGATACGGAAGAAATGAAGCTTAAAACCCGCTTCTTTGAGGCGGGTTTTTTCTTTTATAGCCCTCTTTATTAGTATTTTCCGATTTTCTAACGGATTCTGTTGTAAAAATACAACACTTTAGATGTGATTCACTTAAAGATTTAGATATTTCATCACATCTTTCATCTCATCTCTGAAATCCGGCAGTGTATTTCCGTAATTTTTAACTAGTTTCGCCTCTCCTTCTTCTGAAATTTCGAATAATCTATACTCTTTTTCAGTTTTAGGTGAGTTCTCTAACTTAAAAAACTTAATAGCATGCTTACTATAGCGGTTATATGCAGTGAATTTATGATAATAGAAGCCTTCTTTCTTCGCATTTACTGGATAAGGAAGGTAATATTCTGCTCCTAATACCAAAATATTCGGTGTAACCACTGCCATTCTAGTCCAAGTAGCAAGATTTAACGGATAATTCTCTTCTAGATAAGCTTTTTTATGGTTCTTTTCCCATACGCTTAAGATCTTTTTACGACTTTCGTCGGCTTGTTTATATCTTTCTAGACCGTTCAAACAGATTTCCATCAAAGAAAGAAGCTGTAATGACTCTGAATTAGATGACTGAAGTTCTTTTTGGACTAGTTTTTTGGCTGAGATAAAGTCCTGAGAGTAAATATTCTCCCAAATTTTTTCTATAGCAGCCGCAGAAGTCTTATCTTGAGCATTTAAACTTAGATTTAGAAAGTTAATCGCTAAGAATAAGCATAAAAGAATTAAAAATCGCTTAGAGATAAAGGTCTTCATTAAAAAAACTGTTGGATCAGATTGTAGATTGTCTCTCAGGATTATGGATCCATTTAGATTGAGTGGAATCTAATAATGAAAAGAATTCTTCAGCACCTTTTTCTTCTATAAACACCCTTTCTTCTTCTGAAACAGGGATCATCGCCAGAAATTTGATCGGATTTCCTCTTTCAGACTTTAGATCAGTCAATTCAGGGAATCCTTCTTCTTTTCCTATTTCTCTAAGGACAAGAGAGCTAAAACTTAAGTACAATGCTTCCGGATCTCTTCTACTCATTGCAATAGAATGCCCATGGCCAAACCATTTACCAATAACCCAAGGATAACGAATAATTTCTCCGATTTGATGAGGGACCCAACTTTCAGATCTATCCTCGTCTGAAACTTTTACTGCACATACTAACTCTATTCGCGCGTAATTTTCATAATCTTTTCTGTATAGTTCAACTGAAGGAAGATTTTGAGCGCTCATTCCTACAGTTGAATATATATAAACGCCAGGCATACTTTTCGGAGCGAATCTTACTATACCTAGTTGCGGATATTTACCACCATCTGCAGACCAATACTTATCGTGTTTACCAAATACATATTCTAGATAAGCAAGTCTGGATTCTTGTATATTCTTCCAAATTCCTTTGGTAGATCTATATTCCCAAAAATTTCGATCTTGGTTGATACGATCAGGAATTACTCCGTATTCTGCGTTACCTAATGGATAAGCGGTAATTGTATCCATCTTTGCAAATTTAGAATAGCCATGAAATCCTTTGATACCTGACCAAGGAGGAAGATATGCGATAAGTTCTTCTTTATAGAATAAAGAGACTCCGTTTCCTTCTTCTGACCAGATGAAATGGATCTCTTTAGGATCAAACTCAGGTTGGCCTTTAGGATCAGTAACTTCTTCTTCTATTAAAAATGGTGCAAGTCCTGATCGTAGATCCAGATCTGTTCTTGTTTTAGGTGCATCTATACGATTGCATACCCAAACAGATTTGATCGCGAAGTCAGGACTTTCTTCAGCTTGTAGATAAAGGTAAACAGTTCTTCCGTCGTCTTCCAAATACGCGGTTAAGGATCCGTAAGGATTTGCTTCTTGGTATAAAATATTAGGTTCAGCAGTTTGATTCATTTAATGGGAATGTCCACGATCCTGGAATTAAATTCGTCCAGACGGTGCTGGATCTTCTTCTCCATATCTTTTTCAAAAAGAATATCTGGAAAATAGGCGCTAGCGTTTAGAAGTCCTGTTAACTCCAACTGATTCCATCTTTGGTAAGTCCTTAAACTGTCCCAAACCAGAATGGGAATACGTTCCCCTTCTTTTTTGCATTTAACGAAGGTATCTATCGCTTTGATAGGTGTGAGTAATTTGTTCTTCATAGAAGTTGAAATCCGCCCAAGGCCATTATCCCTGGTATCCGGAAGGATTCAAGTCGGTTCCAACATTAACGAGGTGAGAAAAACGAAGGCCGGGGGCATCCTTTCGCCCGGCGCTTGGACCGTAGGTTAACGGTGAAGGAAGTTACGTAAAGGTTCTACAAATACCTTCTCTCGAGTCTTTCTTTCCTTATATTGTTCGAAAAGAATCAAGAAAAGGGCTGTTGCTAAAAACATCGTTTCCATATTAATTTCGACGGACATAAGTACAGAATCCCACCTTGTTTAAGCGAGGATTTAGGAAAAAAATTTCAGTCAAAATCGAAAATCTACCCCTGGAAGCGAGGGTAGAATATGCTCAGGATAACGCTTCTTTTGCAGCGTCCTTGAGTTTTTTGATCAGCCTGGCTCTTAACCTGTCCGGAATTTTAGCAGAAATCTCTAGGGTCTGAACGAATATCTCAGCGGCCAAATCCACCATTTCGCTCATCTTAACATCGTTATCCCGAGGGATACGTACACTTTTTGTCCCGGTAGAAGAGGATTTTGCCCGTTTAACTACCTTCTTTTTAGGTGAGGGTTTCTTTTTCTTTTTTTGGACCATTGTTACTGAGTGCTTCGGGGCCGTACCTTATCTTCTCCCGATTCGTATTCTACTCAGATTTTATTCCTTTTCTAAAAAAATTCCGAGTACTCTGTAGCTATCTACGTGATCCATAGAGAGGCTTTTACTTCCTGATCTATCAGAAACAGGCCTTTCGGTGGAGATTAAAACTTCTTCTCCCCTTTGCCATTTACCTTCTGTTTCAGAGACATAGAAAAATTTGGAATATTTACGTAAGTCTAAACATTCTTCTACCGTTTCCCAATGCGCAGAAAGGGAACGGGCTGCCTCAGTATGTTTGGAGTCGGGTACTAAGATCCTTTCTTTTCCAAGAAAGGTCCTAACTTCTCCAGTTCGAATGTTCTCCGCAGTGATAAACAAGAATATCGTCCCCTACACAAAGATCGAATCACGGAAACGGTTCTCGCATTTTCTTTTCAGATATCCGGTTTTATCCGGGGCTAGTCAGCCTCAAGTATTAGACTGAAATTTTGACTGCCTTGTTTTCAGAACATTTAGATCCGAAACCGCTTTCATATTCCGAGAAAAAATCTGACGGAATGGAATCGGAAGGTACTTCAAGTTCGGAAATTTTTTTCCAAAAACAAAGTAAAAGTTTTTCTTCTTAAAACAATTCTAATCAATTTATTTTCAGTTTTCTGCGAAGAATATTAGAAAAAATCTATTTAGTTTTGCAAGACGAACGATCGGTTTATAAAAGTATAGCCTTCCATCTTTTACCTTCTTTTTCTATTTTTACCCGAGTTCTGTCGTATTGCAATTCGTCCCCGGACTTGCGCATCGTCCCATCTTTTTCATGGATGTTTGCAAGAACGAAACGATTTTCTGCCAACTTGATCAAAGCTAAAGAATAAGGAGGCTTCCAAGAAAATCCTGGATTCATGTTAACGGTTGTAGAAGACCAAACGACACCTTCTTCACCAATATCTGCACCAGGTTTGTTTAAAGTAAGAGGAGAAAGTTCCGGAGTTCTAGATTTTCTATCGCTCGAAGGACGCTCCGATGAGAATAACGCAATTGAATTGATACTATCTATTCCGCCATTCCCTCCCAAGAGTGATAATTTCGGAGAATGTGCTGGAACTTTTCCAATATCCGCTGCCTGCGCATATAATCCGTATTGGACAGCGATATCTACAAGCCCTGTGGCAGCTGAGATAGACATTGCAGCTTGGTAATTCAGTATCCCACCCATTTGATTGATTGGAATTTGTTTCCCATTAGAAAGTTTTAATGAAGAAGCTTTGAGTGCGTTAACCACTTCCTTCTTGCTCAATTTAAAATATTGAGCGGATTGTTGGATCACTTGGCCAGGGAAACAATCATATATCCAAGCATAGTCAACTTCTTCTCTTTGATAACCGGATTGAGCAAAGAGTCTTTCAGCAGAATTTCTAGAAGGTGAATCAAATCCACCTTTTAAGATAAAATATTCACTATGGGCTGCGTGAGATGCTCCTACGAGATGTAAAGGTTTCAGATCTTTTCTTATCAGGCCCTTTGACTTCCATTCTTCTGCTTTTTTTTCGGATACTAAGATAGTAGCAAATCCATGATCAGTTACGATTGCGATCATTGGAGTCGGATAAGGATCAGAAATAGGGCGAGACATTTGTTTCTCTGTGATCTCTTGTCCATAATAGAATGCTCTTGGATTTCCAATTGCATTAGATCTGAATTTTTGAGTGATCTCTTTCAGATCATCTAAACTAATCCCATCTTCAAACATCATTCTTTTCATCATGAGTCCGTACATTGCGATTAGAGTGGCGCCGTTATCCAATTCAAACTCGGGATGGCATACTGTTTCGTTTACCATCTTTAGATCTGAAACTTGACGGAATGCTGATTTAGGAATATCTGCTGCGGCTACAAGCACGACTGCATCCGGATTATCTACTAAGATGGTCCTTGCTTGCCCGATTGCTCCAGTGACACTCGCACCTCCCAAGTCAATCACATGGGCTTTCATTCCTGTATATCCGAGCTCGTTAGCGATACGAACTGTATGTCCGTAGCCTCCCTTTCCCAAAGAAGCTGCTTCTATACTTACGAAGTCGGTGAGCTCAGAAGATAACGTTTCATTCTTCATTCCAAGAAAATCCAAAAGTGTGCTTATGGACTTTTTATAATGTTGAAAAACTTTTTGAGACCCGCTCCACGATTTGTATTCTTCTTCAGAAAAATCTTTGGTCGTACTGTCAGCGACTCCTAATAGAACGGGAAAACTCATTTATAACTCCTGAAAATTCTAAGCTTGGGCAGAAGGAGGTAGAACTTTACATTCTCCCTTGCCGATTGTTTCTTTTTTTTGATTGGTCCACTCTATGTTCATGGAGACTGCTTTTAGTCTCGGGATTTTTTCTTTCACCGTGACTGTACAAGTAATCGTATCTCCAGGATACACAGGTTTGCGGAACTTTGTTAATGTTTCTAAAGCGACTGTTCCTAACCCCGGAAGTTTCATCCCGAGTACAGGAGCCAATAGAGAAGCAGCAAGTCCACCGTGAGCAATTCTTGTTCCGAATGCTGTGGTCTTTGCATATTCTTCGTCCACATGCAGAGGATTAAAATCTCCGCTAATCCCTGCGAACAGATAGATATCTGTTTCAGTAATCGTTTTTGTGAAACTTCCCTTATCACCTATTTGTATTTCGTCGTAAGTCTTTCCTCTTTCGTACATTCCGATTTCCTTATTCTTTTTTGCGGATTAAGCTAGTTGTGCGCCCAAGACCCCGTTCTTCAGGAATTCTACACAATCAGCCACTTCTTTTTCCACAGAAGGAAGTTCGGAGAAAAGTCTCATTAGATTTTTAGTTTTTTCTGCATCTAGTTCTTTTAAGAAATGAACACTTTTGAAAAATCTACAACCAGCATAGAAGGTAAGTATTTTTAGATCTCTTAGTCTATCTTCCGACTTATATTCGGAAGTAGAATTTGCAGTGTCCCAGAATCCTAACTGAACGGTAGTAACAAATACCGCAAGATCAGCAAATCCAAACTCCAAAGCTTGTTTTTTCTTTCTGTCAGAATGTTCTCCACCTGCCTTGAGTAATTCTTTTGCTGCAGTTAATACTTTTTCTTCCGGAGAACCTGCCAGGACTTTTTCTGCCTTAGTTCTGATCTCTTCTGGTTGGGATTGTTGTAATACATCCATCAACTTTTCGAAACCTTTGTAAGTAGAAGATATTATACTTTTTTGAACTTCAGTAGTTCCGCCACCGATTGTGCCGAGTCTTACGTCTCTGTATTGGCGGCTTACATGACATTCTCTCATATAACCCATTCCACCGTGGATCTGAACTGCATCACTCGCTAACTCTTCTGCGGTTTCAGTAACAAAAACTTTCAGTGCAGAACTTTCAAATGGAAGGCTTGCAGTTGGATCTTGGTCCTTCTTATTCGCTACGAAATAAATCAATCTTCTGGATGCACATAGATATGCCCAGTTACGCGCGATCTTCTCTTGTACTCCGAAGAAAGATAAGATCGGTTTTCCGAATTGATGACGCTTCCATGCGTAATCCAAACAAAGTTCTAATCCAAATTCCATTCCACCTGGGACTGCAGCAACAAGCACTGTTCTTTCCCATTCAAGCGTTCCTTTTCCTATACGAACGAAACCAGAATTCAGAGGACCTAAAAGATTTTCATCAGGTACGAACATATCTTGGAAGGAAAGTTCAGCGGTCATGGAAGTATTATGCCCTAATTTCTTAAGCACCTTACTTACGTGAAAACCTTTCATATTTGATTCTACTATGAATGCGGAAACTCCCATTGGTCCTCTGGACTTAGTTGTTCTCGCCATCACGATGAATACTTGTCCGTTCGGTCCGTTCGTGATGTAAAGTTTACTTCCATTTAAAATAAAACCTCCATCCACCTTTGTAGCGAAGGTATTCATAGCGGCCGCATCTGAACCTGAATCAGGTTCAGTCAATGCAAGGCCTGCAATCCATTCGCCGGATGCAAGTTTAGGAAGGTATTTTTTCTTTTGGGCTTCTGTTCCTTGGAAAAGAATAGGAAGAGTCCCGATGATCATATGGGCTCCCCAGGAAAGTCCAAAACCTCCGTCGAGTGAACCTGCGTTAAACGCTTCTTGCGCAATACAACATTGAAGGCAAGTTCCTCCTTGGCCTCCAAATTCCTCCGGAACAGGAATACCGAGTAGGCCCATACTCCCCATTTCTTTCCAGATATCGTCTCCCCAAACGCCGTGTTCGTCTCGGTCCTCTACAGAAGGCAATACTCTTTCTTTAGCAAAGTCCTTTACGGTTTCGTAAAATTCTAGATCTGAGGATGTTAAATATGGATTTAAAAACATGTTCTTTCTCCCAATCCGATTCTAATTTTTGGTTAGATCGGAAACTTCTTTTTTAAAACTTTCTAATATTTCGTTTCTTTTTATCTTTAAGGTCCTTGTCATTTCCTTGTCTGGATCGAAAGGTCTTGGAATGACATAGAATGCATTTTGAGGGATTAGCTCAAAAGCTTTGAATCCTGTTTTACGAGATATTCTATCAGAAACTTCCTTCTTAAAGATCTCTCTAATTTTAGGATTAGAATTCCAAACATTCGCATCCTCAGGTAGGTCGGGGAACTCTGCCTTCAATCTTTCGAAATCTGGAACGATCAGAACTACGAGATGTTTTGCTTCGTGACCAGTTACCATTACTTGGTTCACGTATGGAGAATTCAAAAGCTGATCCTCTATAGGAACAGGCTCCACGTTCTCACCTCCGGCAAGCACTATAGTATCTTTTGCTCTACCTGCAAATACCAATTCGCCTCTATAATTGAAACGCATGATATCTCCGGTGTCAAAGAATCCGTTTTTATCAAAAACTACTTCGTTTAACTCAGGGCGTTTGTAATATCCCATAAGAACTTGTTTGGATTTTACCCAAAGACTTCCCTTTCCACCTTGAGAAACTAAATTGCCATGCTCATCCTTAAGAATACATTCATATCCTTGTATTGGAGTTCCTACTGTTCCTGGAGAAGGTTGTTTAGGCTTTCGAATGGAAAGTACTGCAGAAGTCTCAGTCATTCCATATCCTTCTAAAACGATTAACCCAATAGAAGATAAAAATTTATCCACTACAGAAGGAAGAGCACTTCCCGCAGAAACGGAAACTCTTAATTTTCCGCCAAGAGCATTGTGAATTGGTTTAAATACCAAATATGCAAGTAACTTGAGGGGAGATAATAATATAAGAAGAATCAAAGAGGATAATTTAGAAAAAGTCCAAACGATAAGATTTGGCTTTTCTATCCTGAAATCGTATCCGAATAGAACTCCTTTTTGAACTGCCCAAAGATTTCCAATCTTCAAACTGAAATTGAATACTCCTCGTTTTAAACCGGATTCCTTTGAGACCTTATTCATAATTCCATTATATAAGGATTCCCAGATCCTTGGAACAGAAGGGAATAATGTAGGTTGGAATTCCTTCAAATCCTCTTTCAAATTGCTGATATTGGAGACGAGAAACCCAGCCCCCAATTCTAAGATACAATATTCAATCGCTCTTTCAAACGCGTGCCATGGTGGAAGAAGACTAACTCCGGAGTCCTCAGAAGTCAGTTGAACAAATCCAATTACTTTTTCTACTGCGGAAATCCAACCTGCTTGAGTGAGCATCACTCCTTTGGGAGCGCCAGTGGTCCCTGATGTATAGATTAATGTAGCAAGTTCGTTTGGAGATTTTTCTTTAAGTCTTTTACGAATAATACCTGGATCTTTTGAAAGATTTGATTTTCCTTTTTCGATCAACGCTTGGATCGTATCGGGTCCGGACTTCAAATCACCTATATCGTCTTCGATCACAAAAACTTTTTTCAAACTTGGAAGTTTAGAACCAAGATTTATCAATCTTTGTTTATCTTTTTCTTTTTGAACGATTGCGTATTTGCTTTCGGAATGATTAACAATATATAATATATCTTCGTCTACTACGTCAGTTCCTCTTGGAACAGAAACAGCGCCTGCGGAGATGATCGCGATATCGCCTATGATCCAGTTCTGACTTGAGTCACAAAGGTATAAGATCTTATCATCTTTTTGGACTCCTTCTTCGATCAAACCTGCAATTAAAGAATCAGTTAAGGATTTGATTTCCGAATATTTTCTTCCTTTTATTCCATCTTTGGTCCTACGGGAAAAACTTTCCTTATTCGGAAATTTAGATGCTGTCTTTTCCAGCATATCGTAAAAATACTTTTGATCAGTTTCCAAAAACGCCCCCTGAGAACACTTTTAAATTAGGATTTTTTCCCTACGGCGGAAACACTACGTTGAAGGACCTATGCTTCAATCGATTTTTATTTAGATCAAAAAAACTGAAACATGTTGAACAAATGTTCACATATTATACTGCTGTTATTCAAATTTTTTGATTAACTACGTTCGTTTCAAAGCGAGTTAAACAATCTTTGCATAAGCAGTCTTCATACATTTCTCTTATATTCTTCAAAACTTCTTGATCTAAACGAATATCGAAACACCAACAAGTTCCTTGGTCCACACCACATTCTAAAACGTTAGAACATTGAGGGCATTTCTTTTGATCCATAGTTCTATAGTAATGAAGGCAGAGAATTTTCAATCCTTTAGCGATAGGACTATAAAAAGAGAGAAGGTAATAAAATTATACGCGATGTATAGTTTTATAAGAAGGTTTTTAGATCTTGATCCCGTTTTGTTTTAGAATTTTTAAAAACTCATCCTCAGATACTACCTGAACTCCCAACTCTTGTGCCTTGTCTAGCTTGGAACCAGCGCCAGGTCCTGCCAAAAGGTGAGTTGTTTTAGAAGAGATGGATCCTACTTTTTTGCCACCGTAGTAAACAACCAGATCCATTGCCTTATCTCTCGGCTGGAAGTTTTCAAAAGAACCGGAAACACACCAGCTTTGTCCTGCAAAAGGTTGTTTGTCCGATTTTTCGATTGGATCAGCCTTCATCTTAAGTCCGGCTTTTTTCAAACGATCAATTAGAGAAAGAATTCTTTTATCAGTAAAATTCTCTTGGATAGCTTCTATTGTGGAGGGACCAATGCCTGGAATTTCTAAGACATTTTCCAGCTTTTTAGGATTTTTAGCTGCGGAGATAATAGAATCAATAGTATCATATCCATGCTCTGTCAGAAGTTCCGCAACTTTGGGACCGATCTCTCTCAAGCCTAAGGAAGAAAGTACAAATCTAAAATCTTTTTTCTTAGATTCTTCAATCCCATTTAAGATGATAGATACGCTCTTTTCTCCATATCCTTCTTCTTCCATTAACTTTTCTTTATGCTTGTTTAGAGAATAAAGATCTGCTATATCCTTGATATACTTATGGTCGTACAAAAATTCTACCTGCTTCTCCCCCAGACCTTCTATATCCATTTGCTTGCGAGAGCAATAGAATATAATCCCGTTCTTTACTCGGTCTGGACAATCCGGGTTTGGGCAGAAGTAATCGACTGAGTCCTGTTTCTTCTCAGTCTTAGTGCCACAACAAGGACAACGCAGCGGAATCTTAAAAACTTCTTTTCCAGGAGTGACTACTTCCTCAACGGCTGGAATAATCTCTCCTCTTTTGGAGATCCTTACGATCGCTCCAATCCCTACTCCCAACTCATCTATATAATCTTGGTTGTGTAAAGTTGCAAATGTTACCGTGGTTCCTGCCAGACTAATCGGTTCGATCTCTGCCCTTGGAGTGATCTTCCCTGTTCTTCCCACGGCATAATCGATACCTACGATCTTACTTTCTTTCATCAAAGCATCGAATTTATAAGCGCGAGCCCAACGAGGAGAATGAGAAGTATAACCTAAAGCTTCTCTTTTAGAAAGATCGTTTAATTTGATAACTAATCCATCAGTAGGAAATCCTACTTTCTCTTTCTTTTTCTTGAAGTCTTTGATAGAAGCCGGGATCTCAGAACCTTTCAGCAATTTAGTATCAGGCGGAAGCGGAAACTTTAGATCTTCTGCCTTCTTCATTACTTCTTGGTGAGTTTTGAACTTCGCTTTGGAACCAGGAAAAAATGCGTCGTAAGTAAAAATTCTGAGAGGTCTTTTTGCAACATCTGAAGAGTTTTTTTGTTTTAAAGATCCAGAAGATAAGTTTCTAGGATTTGCATATCTACCTTCAGCCGCTTCGTTGAATTCTTCGAAGTCAGAGAAGGTCATATACACTTCTCCTCTTAAATAAATGGAAATAGATTCAGATAATCTGAGAGGAATAGAACGAATGGTTCGAATGTTTTCTGTAACGTCGTCGCCAATGCCTCCTGTTCCTCGAGTTACCCCATTCGCAAGAATTCCATTTTCATAATATAACATGAGAGAAGCGCCGTCTATTTTCCATTCAACAGAATACAATTCATCCGGTCCTGTTTTCTGGATCCATTCCATTAGTTCTTCTTCGTTATATGTGTTTTCCAAAGAAAGAACTGGGAGTTTATGAGTAAACTTCTCAAAGTCCTTATCCAAATCAGAACCGACACTTAATGTAGGGCTGGCAGGATCTGCTAATTTTGGGAACGCTTCTTCGAAAGCCTGAAGCTTTTTAAACATCTGGTCAAAGTCATAATCAGATATTTTAGGAGTATTCTTTACGTAGTATAAATATTGATGATAGCGGAGTTGCTCCTCCAAAGAGCGCATTTCTTTCTCCGCCTGCTTTGCATCCTTTGGCAGATCTATAAAAACTTTTTTAGATACTTCGGTTGGCTCCTCTTTTTTAGAGGAGGTCTTTTTAGCCGGGGCTTTTTTGGGCATAGTCGATTATATAAAATTAATATTGGCCGAAACCTACTTTCATATAATCCATAGGATCGGTCCGATTTGATTCTCCGATCCATACTTCATAATGAAGGTGAGGACCGGTTACGTTTCCTGTGGCTCCCACAGTTGCGATCCGCTGTCCTTTATGAACATATTCACCTTCTCTTACTTTTAAAGAAGTACAGTGGCCATACAAACTATAATATCCATTTGCATGAGCGATCACAATATGATTCCCATAGCCTCTATTGGAGTAAATGGCTCTATAAACTCTTCCGTCTCCGGTCGCCGCAATATCAGTTCCTGGGACGTTTGCTAAATCTACTCCATCATGGAATTCCATGTATCCAAACGTAGGAGACCTTCTCATTCCATAATAAGAAGTTAAATTATAAGATAATAATGGTTCTCCGAATGGGAGAGAATTCATGATACCATATCTGGAATCTAAGAAGTTAAATACTGAATCTACAAGAGCCTTGTTCTTCTCCATGGACACTCTCACCGAACGGTATCCATAAATTTCAGAAAGATAGGATCTTCCTAACATTAAATCCTTATCTACTGCTTCTTCTACCTTTAATTCAGTAGCAGCTAAGTCTTCTGAATCAGATTCATCAGGAAGTTTAAGCAATTCATCCGACTCACCATCGACCAAAGAGTGAACCTCTTGCAAATTTTCGTTCAAGCTTGCGAAATCGTCTCGAATATCTCCTAACTTTTCGCTGTATTCGATATATTCATCGAAGTACTTTCCATAAACGGAAGCAAGTGCGTTGATCTGGATCCTGGTATTATTATAACGAACAATTCCTAAAACTGCGATCCCAACGATCGCAAACAATAATCCTACTAAGAAGAAGATTGTGAAGATTGAAATTTGAAAATGGAAGGACTTATCGAACCCGTGCGGGATCAGAAGAACGGTCAACCTTTGATGACCTTTTTCTTTTACCTGGTCGATGCGTTTTTTTATCATCTTTTCCATGGTCGAAATCCCCCTGGTAAGAGGATTCCGGCCAGGAAAGGCCTAAGTCAAGTGGAAACTATGTTTAATAGAATTCCATACTTCGGTCTTAATGTGACTAAAGGTTCCATAACCACAGGATGGTTGGGATCTGTTTGGAATTTGTAGTTTTTGACCAACATAGCAAGTATCAATGTAGCTTCCGTTAATGCAAAAATATTACCAATACAGATCCTCGGACCCCCTCCAAAAGGAAGGTATGCATATTTAGGTCTATCTACTGATCTTTCCTCATCAAAACGATCCGGATCAAACTTGTCAGGATTTTCCCAAAAATCTGGATTTCGATGAATATTAAAAATACAAATGGAAATATTTGTTCCTGTCTCTACATCATAACCGCCAATATTATCAGGACCCATAGCAGTTCTTTCGATTACCCAAGCAGGTGGATATAATCTCAAAACCTCATCCAATACTTTGCGAGTGTATGTCAATTTCTGAACATCTTCCAGAGTTGGAGTTTTATTTCCTAAAACTCTATTCGCTTCTTCTCTCACTTTTTCGCAGATTTCCGGATGTTTGGATAAAAGATAGAATCCCCAAGATAATGCGTTTGCAGTTGTCTCATGTCCTGCAAGAAGAAGTGTGATTGCCTCGTCCCTAACTTGGCTTTCACTCATCGTCTCACCTGTTTCTTCGTCTCTGACTTCAAGAAGCATGGAGATCAAATCGTTAGAAGGATTCTTTTTACGTTCTGCGATCAGCTCATCGACTACGGAATGCATATCCTTCAAAGCCCGTTTGAGTTTTAAATTATCTGGAGTAGGCCAACTGAATGGTAATGGAAAAATTTTAGTGATCCTCTTCGTCACAAGCTCCAAAGCGATCTTTAAAGAATGTTCTATTCTGGCAGCATAACTTTCTACTTCTGTTCTGAACAAAGTTCTGCCCACGATCGCAAACGTTAGTCGCATCATTTCCTTGGAAATATCTAGGCTAGAAATCTTTTTCCAATTTTCGGAAGTCTTTTCGGTTTCCTGCGCCATGATCTCCACAAACTCAGAGATCCTTTGTTTATGGAAGGAAGGTTGGATCAGCTTTCTTTGCTTCTTCCAAAATTCTCCTTCGCTATTCAAGAGGCCTTTACCTAAAATTCTACCGAGTTCTTTGTAAAAAACTCCTTTATGATAGTTTTGGTTATTCTCTTGAAGAACTCTTTTGATATCTTCAGGTTGTGTAATTAAATGAAATACAACCTGCCTTAATCCAAATCGTGCTGAATTTCCAAATTTGGACTGCATCACTTGGAAAAATCCAATCGGATCTTTTGCCAATTTGGAAACATAAGGAAGTGCCCGAATCCCGAAAACTCCAGGAGGAAGATTCAGTTTATTTTTTTTAGCGCGACTCGAAGTCGGTTCATGCAAGGAAAACAAGAGTGTACTCCTAGTCCAAGAAGGACATTTGGATTAGTTTCACCCAACCAATCCTTGCCGCAATTTTATGTAACAACCGCTATATTAGCAAGCCGAGTTTGTATTTATTTCTAAAAACCTATCTTCGTTCGAAAGAAGTTTCGATCAACGCGTCCATATCCATTAAAGAAGAAGAAGGTACCGTAGAAGAACGAGTATCTTCCTGATTCAAATCAGGAGTTTGCATACTAGTCTCTGCTTCCTCGAAAGTTCCTTCGATTTGCTCTTCGATTAAAACCTGCCAGTCCCCTGATTCGGATTCTCCCTCAGGCTGAAAATAAAAAGAAGATAGACCAAGACCTACAATAACAAGTCCGCTAAACGAGAAGATGAAAAATCGCTTAAAGCTAGCGATCTTACGCCTTCTCATTATTTTTGCTGAGATATTATCACTCCATTCGTAACTTTCTAAACGACGGAAAATCTCTTGGTCTAACTTTTCTTTGTTTCTTTCTTCCATTTCCGATTATCTCTAGGTCTCTTGAAAAAATAGTTTCTTCAGCATTTGTTTGCCTCGGAAAGATCTGGATTTAACTGTTCCTTCCGGAATTCCCAGCTTCTCCGCAATCTGTTGCTCTTTATATCCTTCTGAAACTAATGCAAGCACTGACTTATACTTCCAAGGAAGATTGGAGATCAAATCCTGTAATTCGATGTCCATTCCAGAGTCGTTATATTCTTCTCTTGGGTTTAAAATAGAATCTTGAGTGGCTTTTTCCTTTAGCTTCATCGCAAGGTTTGCCTGGCGCATACGCTTTTGGTTCATCCTCAAGGATTCGTTTCTTGCGATTGTATACAACCAAGTACTGTGGGAAGAATCTCCCCTGAACTTATTTGCTGCTAAACTTTTATAAGCACGGATATATGTTTCTTGAACAACATCGTCGATGGTATCGTAAAACTCTTCGTATAAATTCTTTTTAATCGCAGAGAGTACTATATGTTTCGTACTATCTATTAATCCGGCAAATTCTCTTTGGTCCATTTTAGTTTCCTTATCTCAGGATGCCTGGTACAGGCAAAATTATTCTCTCGGGAACAAACAGATTCAAGGGGAACCCTGGAGCTTCCCTATGCTCCTCGGGTAGGGTAACAATTTCCCTTTCCTTTCCCCTCTTTTTTTGCTCAGAGGATAAGACCCTTTCGATCGCGAGCCGATGCGCGATTTGATTCATCCGGATTTCGGATGTGTATCTAGCAATCGCGTTAACGAGAAGTCGAACTTTGATCAGGTCTGGATTTTCATCCATAAGAACCAGTTCGAGTTCGACTTGTTTCGGAGAAAGTCTACGAAGCCATCTTTCATGCTCGTTTTTATATCTCCGGTTCAGCTCAGCGATACGTTCGAGTTGGGTGTCTGTAAGAATATAACGATTTTTAAATGAATCTAGGTCACCGAAAACTACGCCTGCTGCTCTTTCATTACGGTAGAAGGAGACGGTGCGAATAGGTCGGGCAGTATGAAGACTAGTTTTGGTATCTTCCGAGAAAAGATACGCCGGCGTGAGGAACACACCGGCCAGAGCAACTCTGACGAATGAATTCAGGAGATTCATGAGTCTTACTCGGTTCATAACCTAGTGTATCCTAAGACCCCAAGGTAGCAGCCATGTTTCCAAATATCGATCGAAATTTTTGGTCCGAGAAAAAAAGAAATCGGCCCCCCTTTAAAGAGAACATAATTTTGGACAAAACCTGAATTTTAGGGAAAATTCCTTTTCCAGAACCGCTTCTTTAGCGTATTCTCCCCTTAAAGTAATATGGACTTTGGACTAAAAAACCAGGAAATCCAAAAAGCTTCCAGATCCTATTTTAAGGGAAGGATGAGGCTTGCAGTCTTACTCGCCGCCGCAATCTGCATCGGAATCCCAGCATCCATAGACCTTTCCATCGAATGGGATTACGAGAATAGAAGTACTCATGCAGGAAATTATCGTTCTCTCAAACCAGCAACTGTTGCAATTGTCCCAGGTGCATCCGTGTACAAAGGAATCCCTTCGCCAGTTTTGCAAGATCGATTGGATTGTGCGTTAGAACTTTATAAACAAGGAAAAGTCCGAAAAATCCTTCTCTCTGGTGACAACGGAACTAGCTACTATAATGAAGTAAAACCTATGTTATTGTATGTTTTAGAGAGAGGAGTGAACGAAAAAGATGTGTTTGTAGATCATGCAGGTTTCAGAACATTAGATACTTTAGTAAGAGCAAAAGAAATTTTCCAAGTCAAGGATGCGATCTTTGTAAGCCAAAGATTTCACCAACCAAGAGCAGCATTTATTTCTAAAAAAATAGGATTGGATCTACAATCTTATGAATCGGATAGAAGGATTTATATCAGCGGACCCACAAGTAGATTTAGGGAATTTTTTGCAAGAACCTTGGCTTGGATCGATATGAATCTCACCAACACTGCACCAAAATACTTAGGCAAACCGTTTCCTATAGAAGGTAGCGGGATCAAAACCTGGAAGGGTTCGGTAATTTAAATAGAATATTCTGTTTTTCGAATATGTTCGAAAATTTCTCGAACGGCTTCTTTGACAGAAGTTTCAGGGACCCATCCTAAAGATCTTAATTTTGAATTATTTCCCAAAGATCTTTTCATTTCTGCAGGTCTCAATCTTGTAGGATCTTGTTTAGAAACTAATTTAGAATCAGCAAATTCTAAGATCCATTCCAAGACCTGAGAGATTGAAGTCTCGGCTCCAGAGCATATATTATAAACTTCCCCACTTATTCCTTTGTTTGCTAAAAGGATATAAGCTTTTACTACATCGGTTACATGCAAGAAGTCTCTAGTAGGAGTTAGATCTCCTACTAAAATTTCAGAAGAAACGTTTTTGGAAATATTTTCCAGCACCTGTTTGCAAAAGTTTGGAACTACGAAGTTTGGGTTTTGCCCAATACCTATATGATTAAAAGGTCTTGCGATTACAGTTTCTATATTTTGATAAGAGCGCGAATATTGAAGACAATAAGTTTCTGCTGCAAGCTTAGAAGAAGCATACGGATTCACAGGACTTGGAAGAAGATTTTCAGAAACTGGAAGTTGTTCTTCCTTTAGATTTCCATATACTTCCGAAGAAGATACATAAACTAATTTCACTTTTCTGCCAGAACGTTTAAAACATTCTAAAATATTCAATGTGCCGGCCACATTGATAAGTAATGTTTCTTCTGGATTCTCGATAGATCTTGGAACAAATGTTTGTCCTGCTAAATGGAACAATACATCAGGAGAATAGGACTCGAATACTTGTTGGAGTGAGTGGATATCTCGGATATCACAAACCTTGTAAGGAAAGGAAAACTCTGTATTTTTGGGATTCATTCCCAGGCCCAGTAGTTCGGACCTGGATTCTTTTGTAAGTTCTCGGACGAGATACGATCCTACAAAACCTTCTGCTCCTGTGACCAAGTATTTCATGTTTCTTAAGATAAATAGAAGTAAAAATACGATTGTTTTGTCGAATAAGAAAAAAACAATCGAATAAAAGTCCGGGCTCCCATGGAAGAAAGATCTTCAGATATTATAGAAATCAAGGACAGCTCGGTCAATGTCCGCGAGCTCATGGAAGAAATAGAATCCAGGCTTGCGAGAAGACCAGTTTCCAAGGAAGAATTGGAACGTCTTTCTCGATGGAAGTTTTCTCCCCAATCCCCTGAAGGATATAGAGAATTCGACGCCGCTGAAACAGCGCACTTATTCGAAAAAGGGATCTCTCCTCCTAAATTCACTAATCCAAAATTCAAATATATTCGTGGCCCGATCCGTTGGTTGTTTATCAAACTGATCGAGTTATATGCATTTTTAGATAAAAAACTTTCTGAAAACAGAACTCGTGCATTCTACAGTGTTTTAAATGAATTGATCCTTTTAAGAGGAGATCATGAAAAGTTAAAGCGGAAATTCGAAAAATTCTATAACGAGTTTGTAGAATTAAATTATACTCTTAAAAAAGAGATCAGTCCTGAATTCGTTTGGTCCAACGAGTTTTTATATGAAGAAGAAACTTTAGAAGAAAGTGAAACTCTTATCCTTTCTAGATTGAACCCTGGAGATTCGGTTCTTGCAATCAATCCTGAGTGGGGAAAATTCTTAAAACAACTCTTAAAGGCTCAAATAGAATTTAAATCAGTCACTTGGAATAAGGCCCAATATTCTTATATTAAAGAAAATATCACGAACTCAGTGTCCCTTTTATCCTTTGAAGAAGTTTTACCTGAGTCTCCCCTTCCTTCTAAAATTATTTCAAACGCAAATCTATGCCTTTTGCCAAATTGGGTTTTAGAAAAACTTTTCAAATCCCTAGCTTCTAAAACTTCCAGTGGGACAGAGTTCATCTTTAGATATTCCAATTATTCGAATAGAATGATCTCTCCTTTTCAACCAATCCTTTTGACTCAGATCAGCGAGTCCGCATTTAGAGAGTTCTTACAAAAATTAGGTTTTAAGAATATAGTGGACACCAAGGCCGGAGACGGTTTCTCAGTGTTTAGTTTCAGAAAATGAATGCCTATCTCCATATTTCCGAATTTAGGGATAAAGACGGGATCGGAAACGACATCAAGGGTTTAAGAGAAGTTTTAAATTCTTCCGGTATCAAAACGGAGATCGTTTGTCAGAATGATCTGAGCGACGGATCCATTAAAACCATACAAATTGAAGAACTTCGCAACGAAAGTATTCTGTCCTCTAATTCCATGCATATTTTAGAATATGGTGGTTCGGGTTATCCTATAGAATCTTTTCTTTCCTTTCCTGGAAGGAAATTTGTTCGTTATCAGAATATCACCCCTCCTAAGTTTTTTAAACCTTTCGTTTCTCAGGATATATTCAAAAGTTTCGAATTGGATTATAAAAAATCCATATTAGAATTACATAAACTTAAAAGATCTATAGAGCGTTTTCTTCCGAGTTCTAAATACAGCGCATCTAATTTGGAAGACCTTAACATAGTAAATTCCAGCGTTGTCCCAATTGTTAGAAAGTACGGATGGAAGGGAGAAAAGCGAAATCGAAAAAACGGCTACACTCTCGGTTATGTCGGGAGGCTGGTCCCAAGTAAAAAGATAGAAGATATTCTATTTCTCTCTTATTTTTTAAAAAGAATAGAACCAAAATATAGGATTCTATTAATCGGAAACGTTCCTAGTATTTTCGAAGATTATTTTACCAACTTAAAACAGATGGCAAGAGAACTTGGGATTGGCGGAAATGTTCAATTCAGAATGGGGGTCCAAGATTCCGAACTGCCCAGATTTTGGGAAGAGATGGACGCTTATATTAGCATGAGCGAACACGAAGGCTTTGGGATCCCTCTTGTGGAAGCGCTAAGTTATGATATTCCAGTTTTTGCATATGCTTGTACTGCTGTTCCGGAAACTTTAAAAGACGCAGGATATCTTTTTAGGAAAAAGGATCTAAACAGTTTGGAAAAATTGGCTGAGTGGATCCATTTTATATTAGAATCTCAATCTTCCCCTCATCCTGTGGATGGCCCTCATGCTTCTTCCAAAAGAAAAGAAGTTTGTATGGATTATGATTCCATGCCTTACGGAAGAGTCTTAAAACAGATATTCACATTTAAAGAAGCGTCCGCCTCATGATCTTCAAAAAAAGAGGAGTACATCAATTTGCGGCCGGTTTTAATTTGGGGGATGCTATTTCAAATGAAATGAATTCCTTAAAATCCGTTTTCAAAAAGATAGGATATTCTTCCGAAATTTACGCAGAGAATACTGGTCCAGGAACAGACACTTTGGTAAAGAAGTATAAGTCATATTCTTCCAATAGTAAAGATATATTGGTGTATCACCATTCTATCCATTCAGAAGTCTTGGAAACTTTGATAAAAACTAAGAATTCTAAAATTCTAATATATCATAATGTTACGCCGGGTCATTTTTTTGAAAAGTACGATCTAAAACTTACATATCTTCTACGCAAGGGAAGAGAAGAATTGGAATCATTGCGAAACAAATTCGATAAGGTATTCGCAGTTTCTGAATATAATAAATCGGAACTTGTGGATCTCGGTTTCGAAGACGTGGATGTGCTTCCGATCACTTATCAACTCCCCCAAGGAAGACAAACTCTTAAGGAAAATTTTCCCAAAAATCGGCCAAACATCCCACGCTTTTTATTTGTAGGAAGAATTGCCCCAAATAAGAAGCAGGATGACTTGATCCGATTCGCATTCCATTATCTCAAAGCATATGGGCCTGAATTCCAACTTTTTATGGTAGGTTTCAGTTCCAAAGAATTGTATTTATATAGAGAAGAATTGGAGCGTATGCTCGATTTTTATAAATTGAGAAAGAATGTGATCATCACTGATTTTTTATCCGACGAAGAATTAAAATCAATGTATTTAAACTGCGATCTTTTCTTATCGATGAGCGAGCACGAAGGATTTTGTGTTCCATTATTGGAAGCAATGGTGCATAATATCCCGATCCTTGCATTCGATGGTGGCGCAGTAGGAGAAACTCTTTCAGGAGCTGGGATCTTATTTAAAGAAAAGAGAATGGACATGATCGTAGAGCTTGCTCACAAAATTGTAACAGATCGGAACTGGAAAGACTTGATCCTTGAAACTCAGCAAAGGCGTTTGTCTTCTTTCTCCCAGATCAACGCAGAAACGGTATTGAGGCCAGTCCTTGCTAGACTCTCGTAGAAGATTAGCCGTTGTTACTCCTATTTTTTCGGATCATATCTCAGGTGGTTCTGAAAAACTAATCTATCAATATACTTTAATATTATCCAAGTTCTATGAAGTGACTGTTCTTGCGAGTCGCTCCCTCGACTATATTACCTGGAAAAACCAGATCCCGGTCAAAGATTTAGAGCCCGTGCTTCTTGGAAAAGATTTAGAGAAGAAGGTTAGTAGAGAATGGATAGAACCCGAACCTGGAAATCGGATCAGGGTTTTAAGATTTTCCGTAGATAAAGAAAGAAATATCTCAAAGTTTAATAGATTTTCAGATAAACTATTTAGAAATTCTGAATCAGGAAAAAGCGTAAGCTCCCAAGAAGAAAAAGAAAGAATCTGGGTGGATATGCAGGGTCCATATTGTCCTGATCTAATCCAATACATTGAAACAAACGAAAGAGATTATGATGTATTCGTTTTTGTTTCTTATCTGTATTATCCTATGGTTTATGGTCTACCATTAGTTGCAAAGAAGTCTGTTGTAATTCCAACATTGCATGACGAACCTCCTGCAAAATTATCCGTATATTCTAATCTTTTCAAAGACGACTCAGCCTATTGTTTTAATACTCCTGAAGAGAAAGCACTCTTTCATAAATTATACGGATACGAGCCAAGCCTTGGGAATGTGATCGGAATGCATCTGGCGATTCCAGAAGAAACAGAGAAGAAAACGTTCGATAGAAAAAACCCACAAGATTCATTCCAGTTTTTGTATGTAGGAAGAATAGACGAAGGGAAAGGTGTGCTTGAAATGGCTCAATACTTTTCCGAATGGCAAAAAAGGAGTGGTAGGAACGATAATCTACTTTTGGCCGGAAGAGGAGATTCCAAACTTCTACAAAGAATATCGAAGTTTTCTCATGTATCACCTTTAGGCTTCGTAAGCGAAGAAGCAAAAGACGAAATTATCCGCTCTTCTGATATTTTAATTAATCCTTCCCCTATGGAAAGTTTTTCTATTATTATTATGGAAGCTTGGATTCGTAAAAAAGCCGTCCTTGTCAACGGACGATCTGATGTTCTAAAAGGACATTGTTTGAGAAGCAATGGCGGTCTGTATTATTCAGACCTAGATAGTTTTTGTGCAGTCGCTGAATATTTAGTAAATCATAGCAAAGAGAGAGAAGAGATGGGCTTGAACGGTAAAAAATACGTTCAGGCGAACTTTAATCCAGATATCGTGGAGAAGAAAATCTCCCATATCGTAGAGAGATGTATCAGAAGAAGATACTCTGAATAAGATCAATCTCCGCCTAAAAATTTTAATCCGATCACGGATAATATCAAAGTTGAAAGAAAGAAGATCCTCCAAGTATTAATAGAATCTCCAAAAGAAAGAATCCCGATGATCACGGTTCCTGCAGCACCAATTCCAGTCCACACAGCATAAGCAGTCCCAAGAGGAATGTTCTGAGTTGCCTTGTTCAAAAAGTAAAAGCTCAAAATCGCAAACACTAAAAATCCAAGACCGTATCTCCAGTCCTTGAAACCATCGGACAATTTCATACAAGTAGTAAATCCTACTTCGAAAAGTCCTGCTAATACCAATAAAACCCAACTCATATATCTAAATACTCCTGTAAGGTCTCTACCATTTTTTCGTGCAATACTCCGTTAGACGCAATCAAACTGGTTACGTATGGATGGAATGTATTGTTTGCATAAGTACTTAATTTTCCTCCTGCTTCCTGTAGGATCGCTGCAGCAGCGGTCATATCCCAAGGTTTCAGATCTTCTTCCCAGAATGCGTCAAATTTACCTTCTGCGACCCAACAGATATCTAATCCTGCAGATCCAGTCCGTCTCACCCCTCTAGATCTTAAGATGAATTTTTTCAGATTGAACATGAGTTGTTCTATTTTCTCTTCTCTATCATAAGGAAAGCCAGTACATAAGAGTGCTTTTTTGATCTCTTTGGTTTGAGTAACTTTAATCTGAGTTTTATCTTTAAATGCGCCTTCTCCAAGCATTGCATGATATACATGCCCAAGCGCTGGCATAGGAACGATGCCCATCACTGCGGATTTTGTTTCTAGATCTTCTAATCCAATACAACAGCAATAGAGAGGAATGCGATGAGAATAATTTACAGTTCCATCTAACGGATCTATGATCCATTTGAACTGCGAACTTCCTTCGTAATTACTTCCTTCTTCGCCTAAGATATGATCTTTAGGGAATGCCTTTCTGATCTCTGAGACGATCAATTCTTCGGAACCCTTGTCTGCGATCGTGATTAGATCCGATTCAATATTTCCTTTAAAGGAAATTTGTAGATCTTCTCTTTCATGAGTTTTTTTAAGGAACTCAGAGATGGTTGGGGCGAAGTTTAGGAAATGTTGGTATCTGATCTTGATTTCGTTTTGGTAGCTCATTGGAGAAGTTTTTCAATTCTCCAGGGTACCCTCAGGATTGGAATCTAAAAAATCCGCAGCCTTCTTCTTATGTTCTTCTTTAACATACATAGATGCAGCAGCGAGAACAGCTGCGACCACTCCTGCATCGTCTATATAACCTGCTCCAAATAGAATGTCAGGGATCGCATCAAAAGGTGTAAGAAAATAAGCAAGTGCACCCGCAATCGTAAGTCTTGCTTTTAGAGGTGTAGAAGGATCTAACATCGCATAGTATAAAGCAATCGCATCCGCAAGAAAAGGGACTTTCCCCGCGACCTTCTTTACCTTAGGCCAAAAACCTTGTTTGATCTTTTCTATCTTATCTTCTTCCATACGCGTAATTAAACATAAGTATTTGATGTATAACTTGGGACCATCCAGAAAAAAATTTCCTTAATTTTATATTGAAAAAGAAAGTATTTAATCTAAAATTCCGTCCCACACTTAGACTTGATAAATTAAATCAGGAGCTTTGAATGAAACTCTTTCGAATTGCGGCCGTTTTAGCGCTTCTATTTGCAGCATCTGGAGCTTGGGCAAAGGACCTTTGTGAAGGAAAGAAAAAGGGGGCTGTGTATTTTTTTGATAAAGAAATTTCAAGGGACTCTGCTCTACCTGCAGAGGTTACCAAATGGAATTTCTCAGGAGAAATGTGGGCCTTACTTTGTTTGGCAGATCCTGTAGGCCCTCAAGAAGCGAATGGTAAAAAGTTCAGGATTGTTCTATATGCAAAACAGACTTCGAATCCTGAAGGAAAGTATTCCTCGTGGTCTAATGCAAAACAAGCAGGGGTTTTTAGGCCGGAACTATCCGCAGCACGTAAAGAAATCATCTTATATTTCAATGAAGACTTCGATTATAGCGGACTAAAAGCTAAATTAGATCCGGGAGAATACGAGTTTAGATTCCAAGCCGCCACTGAAAAAGGAACCGGAAAATTGGATATAACCATTGATCTGAAAAACGAAGTCGCCTATCTCCAAGAATTACGAAAGGCAGGTTATGTTGCGGACGGAAAAATCTCAGTTTCTTTCCAATAAACTATCTTATAGATCCGAAGCCCTTTTATCTTGTAAGGTCTTCGGATCAAAAATTCTCCAAATTACTTTCGAAATTTTCGAATCTTTGAGGAGGATCGAGAACGATTTGTACATCTTCTCCCGTAAAAGGATCTTTAAATTCTAACCAATAGGAAAGAAGTAAAAGTCCATAATTCTCAAAAAGTGCTGCATTCCTTGAGTAAAGAAGATCCCCAACAACAGGACATCTAAGACTCTGAAAATGAACCCTGATCTGATGAGTTCTTCCTGTTTCTAGATCAGCTTCAATAAGAGAGAACTTACGCCCATTCTTGGAAACTGCAGTTTTTAAGATCCGATAATGAGTAACTGAGGCTCTACCTTTAGGAGTCACTGTCATCTTCAATCTTTCGATGGGATGTCTTCCTATCGGTCTGTCTATTGTACCTTCTCCTTCCGGAAGTGTGCCTTGGACCCAGGCAAGATATTTCTTAGTAATATTTCTTCTTCTAAACAACTCCGAAAGTTTTGCATGAGCTTGATCGTTCTTAGCTACGATCATGATACCTTCCGTCGGTTTATCCAAACGATGCACGATACCCGGCCTTGATTCTCCTCCGATACTCGAAAGCTCCTTAAATTTGTAGAGAAGTCCGTTAACCAAAGTAGCAGATCTATCTCCAGGGCCACTATGTGACGCGATACCTGCTGGTTTGCGAATGATCAGATACTGAGGAGTTTCTTTTAAAACTTCTATCTCCATTTTTACAGGAGTTAAGTTTAATGGAGGTTTAGGAGGAACTGAGATATGAAAGTTTTCTCCAGGACTTACTTTGTAGGATGATTTCAGTAGAATTTTTCCCGAACCATCTTTGACCCAACCTGAATCTATCCAATGCTGGATCGATGCTCTAGAAATCTCGTCTCCGAGATAATCCTTTAAAAATCGATCGAGTCTGGATCCCTCAGAGTCGGCGTTAACTTCGGCATGAAGTTCCAGATTCATAATAGTTCTCCTTAGAAATATATAAGCAGGGAAAACGTTTCCCTTTCGCACAGAGGTCTAAAAAAGATTTCCCATTTTGCGAGAATAGGTATATTTTGGATAAATTCATCGAAATAAACCCCTACCCTAATCAAGGAAGGAATACAACATGGTAAAAAAAATTCTCAATATCCTGCTCATCGGTGCAACGGTTTTTTCCTTAGCTCTTTGCTCTTCTGCAGACAACAAAGACCAAGCGGCTCCTGAGCCTGGAGAACAAAATTCCGCAGCTTCTCGTAACGTCAACGTAGACTCTCCTGCAGACGCTATCAATAATCAAATTAAAGACTTCCGCTATCCAGACGGGATCACTCGTCCAGGTTTCAGCTACAAAAAAGCTGATGTTAGCGCGGGAGATTTCAGCGAGTGGGCAAAAGTTAATATTTCTGTTCTTAAAGACGGAATTTCTAAACTTCCTGATTCTTGGGCATTAGAGATCACTGGTCACACTGACCAAGTTGGACCTGAAGAAGCAGAAGGCGATAAAAAAGGAAACGTTTTCTACGGAGAAATTCGTGCAAAAGCGGTTAAACAATCCTTAGTTAAACAAGGAATTCCTGCAAATCGTATCGTTACTAAGAGTGCAGGTTCTTCTTCTCCAGTTTCCGGATTGGATGCAAAAGATCCTAAAAACCGCAGAGTAACCTTCAAGTTTGTTCAACAACAATAATCAGTAGGGTTTCGATCCGAATTAAAAAGGCAGTGTTTTCACACTGCCTTTTTTTATGCCTTTATGCTTTAGAGATCTTTCAGATTGAATCAATCAACACTTGGAGAGATCATTCTTTCCGGAAGAACCCATTGGTCAAATTGTTCAGAAGTCAATAAGCCAAGTTCAATTCCAGATTCTTTCAGACTAGTTCCTTTCTTGTGAGCATTCTTAGCTATTTTAGCCGCGTTATCATAACCGATATGCGGATTCAACGCAGTCACGAGCATCAAACTATTCTTCAAATGTTCCTTGATGTTTTCCTTATTAGGCTCAATCCCTCTTGCACAATGTTCTTCGAAAGAAACTGCAGAGTCGGCCAATAGACGGATAGAATTCAGAACATTATGAATGATCAGAGGTTTGAAAACATTTAATTCGAAGTTTCCAGAAGCACCGCCAATATTCACAGCAACATCATTTGCGATTACTTGAGAAGCCACCATGGTCATTTGTTCTGACTGAGTGGGGTTCACCTTTCCTGGCATGATAGAAGATCCTGGCTCATTCTCCGGAATAGAGATCTCACCAATTCCACATCTAGGGCCTGAAGACAACCATCTCACATCATTCGCTATCTTCATAAAAGAAGCAGCAATCGTCTTTAGAACTCCGTGAGTTTCTACCAAAGAATCGTGAGCAGCTAAAGCCTCGAATTTGTTCTCTGCTGAAGTAAAAGGAAGTCCAGTTTCCTTTGCAATCTGAGCAGCAGCTTTTACTGCAAATTCAGGATGAGTATTAAGTCCTGTACCGACTGCAGTTCCACCTAAAGCCAATCTGTATATAGAAGGAAGAACAGATTTCACTCTTTCAATATTGTACTCTAATTGTTTTGTATAACCGGAGAATTCTTGGCCAAGAGTTAATGGAGTCGCGTCTTGTAAGTGAGTTCTTCCGATCTTGATGATGTCTTTAAATTCATCAGACTTCTTCTTTAGAGTATTCTTCAATTGCTCTAATGCAGGTAAAAGTTTATTCACTAATTGTTCTGCAGCTGCGATATGCATAGCCGTCGGGAAAGTGTCATTAGAAGATTGTGCCTTATTTACATCGTCATTCGGATGGACCGGTTTTTTAGAACCTTTGACTCCGCCTGCAATCTCAATCGCACGATTGGAGATCACTTCGTTTGAGTTCATATTGGTTTGAGTTCCGGAACCTGTTTGCCAAACGCTTAGAGGAAAATGTTCATCCAATTTTCCGGAGATCACTTCGTCTGCAGCTTGAACGATCAGATTTTTTTTCTCATCTGTCAAAAGGCCAAGCCCAGCATTTACGATAGCCGCTGATTTTTTAAGAACTCCAAGAGCACGTATCATTTCCCTTGGGAAACGATCGTTCCCGATATGAAAGTGATGAAGAGATCTTTCGGTTTGAGCACCCCAGTATTTGGAATCGTCTACCTGGATTTCTCCCATGGAGTCGGTTTCGATTCTAGTTTTCATGAATCCTCCGTTCAATAGTAATGAATTGATCGGGTTGGATTTTCCGGGATCGGAACGAATGTCCTAATCAGAACTTGGGTTGATCACTCGTCTCGGAATTTGCGAAGAGTATCCGCTAGGGCTGCAAACTCCGGTTTTTTGGCGGTGACATTCTCCAAATATTCCAAGGTAGAATCCAACCAGGCGGAATCGGATTCCAATTCTTTCCGGATAAATACATGCCGAATAGAATTCATGGAGCGAATCTCGATATATCTCCGCTTCTGGTCATAATACATAAGGTCAGCTACTTTGTCTTTTCCGAATTCCGGAGAAGAGCTAGCATTCACTACTTCATCCAGCCAGATTATTCCGTTATTTTTACGGTCCACATAATCTATCGCTTTTTGGACCTTTGCTGGGATCAAAGTAGATTTTTCCTTAGGACCTACGAGTACTCCCAAAGACTTTTTCTTTTTAGGAGTTTCCTTTTCGGGCTCTGCAGAAGGTCCGCTATTTGAGGACTTTTTACTTTGTTTGGAAGATTGAAATTCGTCCGCAGGTTCTATATCTTTTTTAGGTGAAGGAGAAAGATTCACGCCGAACAGACCGAGTAACCATTCCAAAAGTTTTACCAAGATAGATTTGGAATCTTGGATCGCTTTCAGTCTCTGCTTTTCCGTTTCTTTCTCCCAATCGGCAATCGCTTTTGAAAGACGGATTTGATCTTCTATTACAAGATCGGAATCCACACCTTCTACTACATCTTTTAGAAAAGCGTAAATTCCTTTTGGCTGCCCGTTCTTACGGATCAAAGTGTGGATGGAAGTCCTTCTTTCCTTATTGCTTAAAAAAGAAGAGACAACATTTTCTAAAGCAAGCGCCACTATACCTGGGCCGGCGCCCGTCACTTTTTCTCTAGTGAGAATATCATTTCGAGTTTTAAATCTTTCTAGCACCTGATCCAAAACTTCTGTTTTAGTCAGACCAGCTGCCTGGATAGATGAATCTTTGATCTTCAAAGCACCGGCATCCACAACAAGTGGTTCTTTTGATTCTCTGATTCGAATAACTATATCACTAAAAGCTAAATTAATTAAAGACTCTTTTCTCAAACTAGAAAGAGAAGACATCGAACTTAATAATACGTCGAAAGCTTGTAAGAATATATCGGAGCCTTCCCAAGTTTTTCCAGAAGTGAATGCAGGGTGTTTCGATAATTCTCTTAAGAAGTCAACGCCTTGTTCTGTCCCAGATTGTCTGATCCATCCGGCTTGCTCGCCAGGAAGAAGTGACATTAAAATCTTTCTAGATAAGCCTATAAACAATTCGAAAATAATCTCTAACTCAGTCTCTTCATTTGCATTCGGTTTTTTAGTATCTATAGAAGTTTCACCTACAAGTTCTTCCAAAGAAGGCTGGATAACGTGAAATTCTAAATGAAGTCTTAATAAAGGAGGACGACTTCCTCTTTTTTCTAGTGCAAGTAATGCATCAGGAACAGCTTTTATCTGAGATAAGAAGGCTACGATCTCATTCGGTTTTTTGCTCAAAAGAGAAATTAAAGAAGTAAGAATATCTTCTCTAATCTTGAAATTCCTTTGTAGAAAAGATTCTACGGAAAGAGTTTTAACGTTCCGCATAGAGTATGGAAGATTTCTGGAATCTTGAAAATCCAAAAGATTTCCTTTCTCATCGGTGTTAAGATACTGCCTGATAACCCAGTCCCTTAACTCTCCTGCGGACCTTCTATCCGCTAGATTCATATCTCTTCTGACAATAAATTGTAAAAACGCAGCCGCAGACTGAGCTAAACAAGCAGATTTGATCTTTTGGATCTGATCGGCTCTTCTGGAGGCGGGACGGATAGCAACATTAGCTAATCCTAATTCTTTTGTTTCTTCTGAAACGAATAGATATTGATAGAGAACAAATCCATTCTTGTCTTCAAAGTATTTTAGATCCGCAGGTTTTAGGAATTGTAGCTGTTCAAATTTTGCGAGAGCAAAAGGAGAATAATTGAATAAGAAGAAATTCTCCACTCCTTTCTCAATCAGATCCAAATCTCTCATCGCTTTGGGAGTTGTTTGGAGAAGGAGGTTACGAAGTTCCTCTTCCGGGATCAGATCGACACGATCTACCGGAATGACACCCTCTTCCGAGAGTGGATTCGAAGCTGGGGACGTGGAATTACTTTCCATTTCGGGCATAAATCTTCCCTTTTGCTCCGATTTTAATTTGGCTTTTTGTTAGAGCCGAGCTAGTATTATATTTTCGGAAACAAATACATGCTTTCTTGAGCAAGTTCTAAGGGTTTAGACGTTAAATTCTAAAGATTCCCGAAGAGAAGATCTTAAGACCTCATCAAACCTTCCAAGAAAGAAACGTAATTTTCCCGTCCAGGATAAGGCCTTCTCGCAGTTCCACTTTGAACTGCTGCTTCCGCAACCGCAGGAGCTACATGGTATAATACCCTTTGGTCAAAAGGTTTTGGGATCAGGTAATCAGGACCGAATACGAATTTTTCCCCGCCATACGCAAGGCTGACTGCATCAGGAACTTCCATCCTAGCGAGTTCTGCCAAAGCACGAGCTGCAGCCAATTTCATTTCTAAAGTAATATGTTTGGCTCTTACGTCCAAAGCTCCTCTGAAAATGAATGGAAAGCCTAATACGTTATTCACCTGGTTCGGCATATCGCTTCTTCCGGTACCCATAATGATATCAGGGCGAACCTTCTTAGCTATTGCGTACGGAATCTCCGGGTCCGGATTTGCCAAAGCAAAGATAACCGGATTAGGGGCCATGGATTTTACCATATCCTCGGTTACCATGTCTGCTACAGAAACTCCCACAAAAATGTCTGCATCCTGCATAACGTCTGCAAGAGTACGAGCGCTAGTCTTCTGAACGTATTTTTGTTTGGTAGAATTTAGATCGGTTCTTTCAGTGTGGATCACACCTTTTGTATCCACTAAAAAGATATGTTCTTTGCGGATACCGATATGTTGGACTAATTCTGCGATCGCAATGCCTGCGGCCCCAGCCCCACAAACCACCATCTTTACATCACTAGGGCGTTTCTTATTGATCTCGAATGCATTCAAAAGTCCAGCAACGGTGATGATCGCCGTCCCATGTTGGTCGTCATGGAAGACCGGTATATTCATTCTTTTGATGAGTTCTTCTTCTATATAAAAACTTTCAGGAGCTTTGATATCTTCTAGGTTGATCCCACCGAAAGTAGGCTCAAGCATTTGGACAGCTTTTATAAAATCATCCGGATCTTTGGCATCGACTTCTATATCAAATACGTCAATCCCAGCAAATTTTTTGAAAAGTACTGCTTTACCTTCCATCACAGGTTTCCCTGCGGCAGGTCCGATATCTCCCAGACCCAAGATTGCGGTTCCGTTAGTAATAATTCCTACCAGATTTCCTTTGTTTGTGTATTCATACACAAGATCCGGATTTTCTTTAATTTCCAGACACGGATAAGCAACTCCCGGTGAGTATGCTAAGGATAAGTCGAAGGAATCTCTAGTCGGCTTTGTAGGAACAACTTGTATTTTACCCTTTGGATGAAGGGAATGATATTCGAGGGATTTTTCTCTCATAACGATAAAACCAATTTTTCGACGATCGGGCCTAGGTTCTATTCTATTTCTGAAAGAGCTTATTTCCCAACACAGAATTTACTAAAAATTCTTCCTAAAATTTCTTCGGTGTCCACTCTTCCATTTACTTCTCCGATTTGTTCCAATGCAGAATCTATTTCTTTGATGTAAATCTCAGCTGGAGCACCTTCTGCCATTAAAGTCAGACAGTTTTCCAGGCTTCGAGTGATAGAAGAAAAATGAAATCTATTCCTTTCTTCCAAAAGGACATAATCTTCTGAACTTTCTAATCCAGCGAGTTTTGTGGAAATTTCAGAGACCAAAGTATCTAAACCTTGTCTGGATTTGCAGGAAACTTCGACTAAGACGGTTCCAGGATAATTTTTCTTTAAGATATATTGAGAATCCCAACTTGGATCTCTTATATCTGATTTATTTGCTGCAACGATGGCACCTTCGAGTTTCGATCTGTTTTCTTCTGCAAACTTATCCCAATCGTTCTTTTGAGAAACATCGATCACAAAAAGCCTTACATCTGCTTGAGAGAATTCTTTCTCACTTCTCTCAATGCCCATCTTCTCTATCTGATCGCCGGTTTCTCTTACTCCTGCAGTATCTATCAGTCGGATAGGAATACCTGAGAGCAAAAAATCTTCGCTGATATAATCTCGAGTGGTTCCTGGAATTTCGGAGATGATAGAACGATCTCTTCCCAGAATCAGGTTCATCAAACTGGACTTACCAGTATTTGGTTCTCCGTATAAGACAACTCTACTTCTTTCCAGAAGAGTTTCCGTCTCACTGGATCTTTTGAGAAGATTAGAGCAAATATCGGAAATAGAACGAATTCTTTTTTTCCTTTCTTCTAGGGATTCAAAGGTAAGATCTTCTGTGGAAAAATCGATCTCTGCTTCGCATTCTGCTTTGAGTGAGATGAGTTGGCTTCTGAGATTCGAAGCAAGTCTCGAAATTTCTCCAAATGCATTCTTTTGGGCGAGCTCCAATTCGAACCTGGAACGAGCACCTATAATTCTTCCGATTGCTTCCGCTTCATTCAGATCTATTTTTCCGTTTAAAAATGCTCTTTTGGTAAACTCACCTTGTTTGGCAGGTCTTGCTCCGGAACGAAACAAACATTCTAAGGCTTCTCTGAGTAGGATCGGATTTCCATGAGTGTGGATCTCGCATAGATCTTCTCCGCTAAAAGAATTCGGTCCTGCGAAATAGATAAAGACTACTTGGTCTAATTTTTTTTCCCCATCTACAAAACGACAGGTATACGCGTTACGAGGTTTGATGGATGAAAGAGGAAGGGCTCCATCAAAAAAAGATAAATGCCTATAGGCGATAGGGAGTGCTTCCGGTCCGGACAACCTAAGAATGCCTATGGCACCGGCCCCGGAAGCTGTGGAGATAGCTGCTATTGTATCAGCCACGACTGATCAGTAGTCGTTTACTTCCTCGAGTAAGTCCCCGTTAGGACTTTTATCGACGACGTCTTTGTACTTGTGTCTGTCTTTCATCGGAATGATTCGAACTTTTTTATAAGTTCCATTTCCTTCCGATCTGGTGAAAACTTTTTCGTTCTCTTGTAGAGCCATGTGAACGATCCTTCTTTCGAAAGGATTCATTGGCTCAAGTAATTTGGACTTACCTGACTTAGCAACGGAAGAAGCTACTGACTTGCTCAATCTGATCAAGGACAGTTCTCTTTTGTCTCTATAAGATTCAGTATCCAATACGATCTTACGACCATGACGGATCTTAGAATCTACCATCAAGTTTACCAAAAATTGAAGAGCATCTAACGTAGCTCCTCTCTTTCCGATAATCAGTCCGGATTCGCGGCTAGTAAGTTCTATATAGATCTTTCCATCCACATCTCCCATTCCGACAACTTCCGCTTCTACTCCCATCTTGCGGAGAAGCGTAAGCACTACTCCGTGGATGATCTTTTCAGCCGGAATATCAAAGTTCGAAACGAATGCTCGAACCACTGCCGGTTTTTTTTGTGTTAAACCTAAAAATCCAGACTTACCGGATTCGACAGTTTCGAAACGAATGTCTCCGGGTTCTAGTCTTAAGGTTTCTAACGCGACCTCTTCAGCCTCGGCTTTTGTTTTTCCTTCGGCTTCGAAAATATAGTTTTCCATATCGTATCCTCGATATATGAATTCACACTTTTACAGGGGTTTCGTCTTTCTTACGAATATTGGTTAACCACTGTTGAGCAATGGAAAGGACGTTAGTCACTGTCCAATACAAAGTCAGCCCGGATGGCATGCTCCATAGGAAGAACACCATCATCACTGGCATTAAATACATCATCATTTTTTGGTTCGGATCAGTTTGTACCGAAGTCAATTTCATAGATAGGAACTGAGTTCCAACCATCAATAAAACAAGTAAGTTAATGGAAAGTCCAGTTGCAGAAAGATAAGGGATAGCTGGAGAAGTCCAAATAAAATCAGGCTCACTCAAGTCCGAGATCCAAAGGAAAGGAGATTTCCAAAGATCGATCGTATCCGCAAACGCAACATATAATGCAAAGAAGATAGGAAGTTGGATCAGCATCGGAAGACATCCGCCCAATTGAGAGAGTGGATTCATATTATGCTTTTTATAAAGTTCCAGCATCTTTTCTTGTTTTTTGGCAGGATCGTTAGCATACTTCTCGTTTAACTTTTTAAGTTCAGGCGAAAGCGCGCTCATCTTCTTCATCGCCTCTGCCTGTTTCTGGTTGAGCGGATAGAAGACTAACTTAAATACCAATGCAAAGAGTAAAATACCGAAACCGTAACTTGGGATCGTGTACTTATAGGATTGCTGCAAGAACCAAACGATACCATTTCGGATCGGGGTAAAAATACCTTGATTGAAAGATTTATTCAGGTCAGCACTGATGCCTGCAAAAGTGGACTTAGGATTTTTGAATGGATCCAGTTTCGGATCTCTAAATAACATCCCGTCCCATTCTCTAATTCCAACATAGTTGGCAAATTCCAGAGTTTCTTCTTTTCCTGGATCCAAAGAGATATTAGAATAAGCTAAAACAGTTCCAGTTTCATTTTTCTTTCTATTATCTAAAAGAATTCCTTCTGCTGGATGATTTAATGCGTCAGCTGCTGCTAAGAAGTAACGGCTACCTGAACCGATAAAATCGACACCTTCTCCGCTGCTCCAAACTTCTTTGTAAAATTCGTTTCCGTTCGGATGACCGAAGATAAAGTTACGAATTCCTTCCCAGAATCCCCAAGCGTCCCCACCGTCAGCGAAGTCTTTTTCGCTTCCGTCCATTCTATATACACGGAAGAATTTAGACAGCTCCTGAGTATTCGCTTCTCTTTCCAAAGGAAGAGGTCCTAAACTTCCAAAAGTTCTTAAATAAGCAGGTTTTTCACGATTTCCGAAATAGAGTTTTTCTTTTCCAAGGTTGGTAATAGAGATTTCCGTTTTGAAATAATTTTCGTGAGGGAAAAATCTAAAAACTTTTTTAAGAAGAACACCTTTCTCTGCAGCAGTGAATGTAACGCTTTGATCGTCCTTGTTTTCTTCTGCTTTAAAATTGAGATGATTCCATTCTGAAGCGGCTACATCTTCTTTTCTGTGCGAGAAGTTAAAGTCGAAACCTTTTCCTCGGGAAAGTTCGATCGCCTTGAACTTCTCACCTTCTACTTCAATCTCTTGGAAATCCGCTCTGGTGATGTTGATCTCGTTTCCTTCGACATTTTTATAGTTTTTGATATAGAATTTTTCGATCCTTCCACCTAAGCTAGAAAGAACAACTACATGAGCTTCAGTCTTGAAGGTAAAAGTTTTTACATCCTTAGGATTTGTAACCGTAGCAACAGGTTTAGGTTCGACCTTGGTTTCCTGTTTTACGGTTTCCTTATTTTCAACAGGAGTTTGTTCCGTTTTAGGTTGTTGTTTCGGTTTTCCTGCTTCCGGGTTGAAGTAATAGGTTACTAAGAACCAAACTCCCATGGATAAAATTAACGCGAGAAAAAGTCTGTTTTGTCTATCTTCCATTCCTAATGATTCCTTCTAGGGTTGGGTGGTAAAGGGTCTTCGCCAGAGGCGAATAGTGGATTACATTTTAAGATTCGTTTTGTGCTGAGATAAGTCGCCGACAAGAAATCATATTCTTGGAAAGCCTGCATTGCATATTCTGAACAGCTAGGGTGAAATCTGCAGGAAGGCGGAAGAATAGGTGAGATCCAACGTTTATAAATTTGGATCAGAAAGATGGCGAGTCGGTTCATTTTAATCTGCGAGCTAATTGACCCAAACAAGCCAGAAGTTCGGTGTGATCTTTTTCGAATAGGCTCGGTTTCGCAAGTATTGCGATATCGAAACCCTTTGGAAAAAAGCCAGCCGTTTCGGCCACGGCGGCTCTTAATCTTCTCCGTATCCGGTTTCTGCGAACGGCCTTACCGACCGAACGTTCGGGGCAGTATAAGAACCTGTTTTGTTCCAGGCCATTTCCCCGATAAATCACCGTGAGAGGAGGATTGGTTACCCGTTTTCCGGAAGCGAATAGTTCCCGGATATCCTTCTTAGTTGTAAGTGTCTCTTCTATATGGGTTCGTTAGAATTTTTTACCAGTTCTTTCGTCAGAAACGGTTAACTTGTAACGGCCTTTAGCTCTTCTGCGGGAAAGGACTTTTCTTCCGCCGGCGGTCGCCATTCTGGCGCGGAATCCGTGGGTACGGGCACGTTTAATCCGGCTGGGTTGGTATGTTCTTCTCATATGGTTCCCTGTATCTCTAAGATTGCACTTATAAGACCCTGAATCGGTCTTCGAGTATCATTTTTTACCGAAGAACCAAGGGTCAATCCGTTTCTTTTTACGGATTTTCACTATTAAATATAATGGAATAAATAATGGCAACCCGGCAACGTCCTACTCTCCCACACAGCGAACCATGCAGTACCATTAGCGATGAGAGGCTTAACTTCCGTGTTCGGGATGGGAACGGGTGTGACCCTCTCTCTATAATCACCGAGAATCTATGGACAGTTTGAAAAATTTGCTTGTACTGTCAAGCGCGATTTACTTTTGGTTCAGAGAGTTTTATTCCAATCTATGAACTGTTCTCCTGGCACTCTCTGGCAATTCGGACAGAAGAAGGAATCATGACCCAAAACATTTGCCCTGCGAATCGTGGTCCCGCAACGAGGACACGGTTCATTCTTCCGATTTCGAACCTTAACATGGTCTCGGACCTTAAAATCCAGCGGAGCTTGTTTTTTACGGATATAGTCAATGGAGTCATTTAAGACGGATTTGATACTTTGATAGAGCTGGACTTTCTCTTCTTCAGAAAGTTTGTTGCATGGAGTTTTGGGATGGATCTTAGAATCGAAAAGAATCTCATCCGCGTACGCATTTCCTATAGCACTGAGTTTGGTCTGGTCCATGAGAAAGACGCGAGTTTGTTGGCGATTCTTCTCTATTCTTTTTAAAAACTCTTCTTGCGTAAAATTTTCGGAAAGAAGGTCCACTCCTTGATCAGAGAACTTTGGTATCTGAGAAAAGTATTCGGGCTCGGTAAAATACACCTTCCCCATATGAACATCATCCGCGTAATTCAGGATCTTGTTCTGGAATTTGATCCGAACCGCCAAGTCCTTCTTTTTATATTTTGGATCCAAGGAGAAGCGCCCCGCAAGCATCGGATGAATTATTATATTTCTAGGACCGAATTTAAAATTCAGAAAAGGTCCGGTTCTCTCCAACGTTTCAAATGTAGAACCTATAAAAGAAGTTTCTGATTTTCCACCGCTCAGGTTACGAACGACAAGTGGATCTAAGATCTCTATCTCTTGGATTATCTCTCCTGGAAGTTCTTTTAGAAGACGTTCTCGAATGACTACGAGATCCGGAAGTTCAGGCATAATGGTTCCTATTTCTTTTTACGACTAGGAAGATATTTATAATATTCTACTTCTATCGTATTAATTAAGAAAGTATAATATTTTACGAGTTTTTTATCGTATTTTTTCTTTTGGGCTTCGTTCCTTAAGAACTCTGAGATTTGATCTCGGATTAAAGGAGCCTTTAAATCAGTGTGACTTAAAATGATAGTGCTCGGCATTCCTACTGGAACGATCTCGTCAGGTATCGCAATCGTCGCTGAATTTTGAAGAAGTGCGTATTCAACTGTGGATGCTACTTTATCATCGTCGGATTCAGTTCTAAGATGTGCGACTGATTGGCGAATATTGTCTATATTGTCCCAGATCTTTTTGCGCATCGATTTGGAATCATGTATCTTATCTTGGATCTTAGTAAATCGATTCGGAAATACGAAACGTTCTGCACCTTTTGCGATCAGACTGACTTTCTTTTCTTTAGGGCTTTCTGCCTTTCCGAAATGTTCATCAGCATCGTCATCATCACCGCTTGGATAATAATCGCTAACTGTAGATATTCCGGAATAACTCGCCGCAAATCCTCCACCACCTGAAGATTTAGGAACTCCACCAGGACCAATATCTGATTTTTCTCTATCCCGGAAGAATACCGCAAGCAATCCGCCAATCACAAGTCCAACAGGAAGTCCAACCAGGATTACACCCGCAGCATTAAAGTGAACGCTTGCAATTAAGAAGAATAGCATGGTTCCTACAAAACCTAAAAGTCCCATGGAAAGATTTACTTTTTTAGCGAGTGCTTCGCTCTTTTGGCGATCCTCAACTTCTCTTTCCATTAGGGCCGCATCTTGCTGTAGTTTTACTACGTAATCCGCTTTTAGCATGGAATTGAGTGCTGGGTTCTTGGAACTAAGTAAAGACGCGTGAATCTCTTTTGCGATTGTAAGTTCTTTTTCGGCAGCAGGACTAATTTTGGCATCCGCGGTTAACTTATGAAGGACTGCAGCCATATAACCTGGATCGACCACATATACTTCGGTGGTACCATCTTCTCTTTTAGTTTCTTTCAAACCAAATTTAGTTTTTAGATCTGCAATGATTTCATTTGTATATTTGGAAACAAGTTCAGGATCTGTGATACCAACGGCATCCAAACGTTTTTCAGGTATGAATCTATATAAGGTCAAATTGTTTTGGGAATGATCCTTGACTTGGATATTCAGGCGATTCTTCAAACTTTTGAATGCACCTTCTATCTTTCTCTCACTTAATAGAGATTTTTCTTGGATCAGTTTACGAATAATTCCGATGGATTGTCGACAGGTCTCTGCCACTCTTTTTCCAAGATCATCTTTTTCTTTATCGAAAGGAAAATCTTCCACAAGCTGGATGAGTGCTTCTACCTTTTCACTGTTTTGTTTTTTTCCTGGTTCAGCATTTCCATGTAGTGTTTCGAAATCTTGGATACGAGCTCGGAACAGATTATATCCTGCTCTTTCCGAAAGTTGTTTTAGATATGTAAGAGCGAATACTTCTAACGCGTCACTCTGGGCGCGATAATGTGCTATCACTTCCGGTTGATGTACATAAGTCCCGTCAGGATTCAGCTGCAGATCATCCAAGATCAAATGATAATCGGGAAGGATCTCAACTACTGCGCCTTTGTTCTTTGCATAATTTGCAAAGTCGGCTAGGAAATCGTTCATAGGAATATAGCTATAAGGTTGGAAGCCACGTCTTATAAGACTTGCCATCTCCGATTGTAAAGAAGCAAGCTTAGGATACAACCAGATCTGTCCGCTTTTGTTTTTATGAAGAAGCATAGCTCCAGGACGATCTTCTTCTAATGCGCGGGGTTTCTTCGCTCTATTATTTAAGATAAGATCAATTGTTTCTTCTGAAAAAGAAAAACATGCCTTTCTGTAAGGAGTAACATCGGTCTTGGCTTCCTTTTGCGGAGAAGCAATCGAGATCCTTGCTAAAACCTTGTTTCCATTACGAACCAAGAATGGATAGACCAGAGCGGATTTGTTTCTTCCTTTTTTTTCTAGATCCATCAATTGGCGAAGAGCCATATCCACCGAAGGAGGAGTCTTAGCTTGTTCGCTTAAGTTTCTGTATTTGTTCAGAAGTTCCCCTAGCTTATCTAGGGTAAGAAGGTAAGATGGATGAACACTTTTAGATCCGTGTTTTTCGGTCTTTTTGTGCCAATCACGAAGTTCATCTAAGATACAACGAGCAGTTGCAGAAAGTCCTACAGCTCCATCATTTAAGAAGATATAATCCGGTGCCAAGGCCTCCAAGTCTGGGGCCTTGTTTTGACTAGAAGCCAGCTCCTCAAAGGATATTTCCTGCTCCAAGGTTTCCATGTTTTGCACCGTATCGAAACAACAATCCGAGTAAGGAAATTTTCTATCGTTTCCTTCCAACCAAGATCCATAAAAGAAAGAGAGAATGAAACAATTTTATTCAGCTCTATATTGGCTGAAATTAGATCGAATTAATCCGTATATACACTTAGGATTTCGCCTATTTTTCGTATTCCTTCTTGGATTTCTGAATCTTCTCTGGCAAAACTCATACGTATCGAATCCTCGCCGTAATTTTCTCCACTTTTAGTAACCGGATAGAAATATTTACCTGGTACGATAATGACCCCTTTTTCTTTTAATAGGGGATAAATTTCAGAAATTTTTTTGCGAAGCCCTGTAAATTGAACCCAAAGAAAGAAGGCTCCCTCACTTTCATGGATCCTATATTTTAACTTTCCCTTCCATTCTCTTCGAATAGAAGAAATTGCAAGTTCCCTTTTTTTTAGATAGTAAGGTTTTACTATGTCTCGCGAGAGTCTGAGCCATTCTCCTGATTTTACAAATTCCAAAGCGATATATTGCCCTAAATTTCCTCCGGCTAAATTCAGAACTGCATTCGCTTTATTTAATGTCTTAATGATTTCAGGATCTCCTAACACAAAACCTGTTCTGACACCCGGCAGACCTATTTTAGAAAAACTGAAACTTTGGATCATTCCTTCAGAATGAAAAAGTTTCTCATCCGAAAATACGATCCCAGGAAAAGGAAAACCATATGCGTTATCCAATAAAAATGGGATCTTTCTACTTCTTGCAAAATTAAGGATGAGTTCTAATTCTTCTTTTTTTGCCACTCTTCCAGTTGGATTTGTGGGACGGGACAAAACCACACATCCAAGATCTTCGTTTATTTTTTCAAAAGAAGAAGTGTCCAACTCGTAACGAAATCCATCTTCTCCCGTAACAATTTCTTTGCCTAAAGAATAAGAGAACGAATCAGGATTTATAGGTTGATCCAAGTAACCAATATACTCGGGTAAAACTGGTAAGAAGATTTTTTTAAATGTTCCATCTTCGAATTTTCCAGAATAAAAGTTTAGTAAAAGATAAAAGGCGTTTTGGGAACCGTTAGTGATCGCTATCTGATCTTTAGAAATCGAAGTTCCGATTTCGGAGCTCAATAAGGAGGCAAGTGTTTCTAATGTTTCCTCCTTGCCAGTAGGAGTTTCATATTTCCCTAAAATAGAATCCCAGGCACCAGATTCAGAGAACTGGCTTAAGATCTTTCTCCAGACTTCTTCCACTTCAGGGATTAACGCCGGGCTTCCGCCACCCAACATATAGGTCCCGGGAGAAAGATTGCCCAGGTCCTCCATCAATTGTCCAATCCCCGTTTGGTTACGGAATTTGGCGCCAAATTCAGAAAAAAGTAAATCTTTACCCATAAGGTTATTCCACTTTTCTTTTAGCAAAACTGCCGAAAAGATAATCTAAGAGAGGAAGGATTTTTTTATTCTCTTAACATCCTCTCTGGAGAGACCGATGCATACGATCGATTCCGTCGACTATGATGATATGTTGGATCCAAATACCTTGGACCTTCAGACTTACTTGGAAAAATATCCTTGGGACGAAAAATGGGCCTCATTAGCTGAGCCCATTGAAAAGTTATGGAAATTCGATCTGGAAGTTTCTCCCGAAGAAGTATGGCCCTGGCTGATCGACACTTCTTCTTTTAATAAAAGAATAGATATCCCTGAAATGAAATTTCAGGAGATCAACGGTCGCCTCTTCGGTAAGTCCAAAAACGCAGGGATTCCTGCCGAATGGGAAGAAGTTCCCTGGGAATGGGAATATTGTAAACAACTCAATAATGCACGTATCTATTCCAAAGGCTTCGCTCATTATGTTCGAGTAAGATATCTTGTTTATCCATTAGGCCAAGATTCTACCAGACTATTCGTATACTTTGGTTGGATCCCTAAAGGTTGGCTCGGAAAAACTCTTTTAAAGTTCGGAATGATCCAACTTGAAAAGGCATACGCTAAAGGACTGAAAGGTGTAGTAGAAGACGTAATCAAAACGAGATCATATAGATGGTTAGGGCCGAGCGCATTAAGCATAATCAAAGAATCTAAATCAGAAAAAAATCCTGTATTTCCTGCGAGAATGCAACAGATACGAGTTGGGTATATTAGAGAAGGACAGCCCAGAGAAATAGTAGATAAAGTTTTAAACTATATTCTGGATGCAGATGAATCCGATCTTTATCGGATAAGAATTAAAGCATTATCCAAGGCATGGAAGATACCTGAAAAAGAGTTACTACTCGTATTCTTACATGGATGTAGATTGGGATTATTCACTATGAGTTGGGACGTGGTATGCCCACATTGTAGGGGAGTGAGAACTGAAGCTCAACATTTAGGAGATCTTCCTACAAGAGATACTTGCGAAGTTTGCGAGATACAATTCGAAGCGAATCAATTGAATTCAATCGAGATCACTTTTCATGTGCATCCTTCTATTCGAGAAGTACAAAAAAGAATGTTCTGTGCGGCAGAACCAGCGACTAAAAGTCATATTCGATTCCAAAAATATTTGGAATCAGGAGAAACATATAATTCCAAACTTCTACTTTCTCCTGGAATTTATAGACTCAGAGTAAACGGAGAAAAAAATTATTCTCTATTAGAGGTCAAAGAAGAAGTCCCAAATGAAACCTTAGTTTGGAAAACGGATGAGACTCAGGAACAGATAGAGATTGCGCATCATCCTAAATTAATTTTAGAAAATCTTTCTTCTTCGCGAAAAGGTTTTGTGATCGAAGAAAGAAAAGAAGACCAAGATTGCCTCAGGCCTACCGACTTATTTAACTTCCAAGACTTTAGAGATCTATTCTCTCAAGAGGCTCTTTCTACCGATCTGCAATTAGATATTGGAATGCAGACTATCCTGTTCACGGATATTGTAGGCTCTACAAAATTCTATTATAATAAGGGAGATTCCGGTGCATTCTCCGAAGTCAGATATCATTTTGTCGAAGTTTATAAAGTAGTAAGAGAATTCCAAGGTGCAGTTGTAAAAACAATAGGAGACGCAGTGATGGCCGCCTTCCCTTCCCCTAGCGCTGCTGTTGAGGCTTCTGTAAGACTACAAGAATTTTTCTCCGAGGAAAATACTGAGACTCCGATTCGAATCCGTATAAGTTTACATACGGGACCTTGTTTGGCAGTGAACCTAAATAGTAATATAGATTATTTCGGAAACACAGTAAACTTTGCTGCAAAGTTACAAGCAATCGCCGATGGAGGAGAAGTTGTTTTCTCAGAAACAGTCTTTAGAGAAAAACAGCTCCGCCAATTGATGACCGAAAAAGGTTGGAAGGTAAAAAGAGTGAAATTTCACCAAAGCTGGATCAACGAAGAAACCCAAGCTTACAAGTTGGTGTTCAACGGTTTAACTTCTCCAGAAGAAGATAAGTAAAAACCGATTTGCAAGAACTCGAACAAACCAGATAATACCTGAACCATAGGGCCTAAGTATGATTTTTAAAATAGTTTCTCTTCTTTTAGCTGCTTATTTCATTTTCGCTGGTGCAGTTCAGTATAACGATCCTGATCCGTTGCATTGGATGCTTCTATATTTTACTTCTTCATTAGCATGTATACTTGCAGCGTTTGATAAAGATAAACTTCCTTTATTATATGCAATCATCGGTATGGCTTTAATTGAAATTGCGGCTACTGCCGACGGATTCTTAGATTGGGTCCGAACAGGGAATGAAAATTTAATCACTGCAAAGATGACTGACGAAAAGCCTTATATTGAATTAGGAAGAGAGTTTTTAGGAGCTTTAATCAGTATCGTAGTCATTACCTGGCTTTGGTACAGAAAACGTTCTAAAAATTCTAAATAGGTTATTCAATGTCAGTCCTACCCAAATTTACCAAAAAGAAAAAAGGAAAGGCTCTAATAATAGAAGGTGGAGGAATGCGAGGTTCCTTTGCAGGTGGAGTCTTGTCTTCGATGGCCCCAACTTATCCTCCTAGCAAATTTGATCTGATTGTTGCAGTCTCTTCCGGTTCTTGCTCTTCCGCTTATTATGTTACTGAACCGAATCCTTCTTCTGAAGAAATAGAAAGGGCCTTAGATATTTGGAGAAAAGAATTAGCAGGAAATCAGCTTATTTCCTTTTGGAATCTTCTCAGAGGCAAAAGAATCTTAGACCAAGATTATCTAATAGATCATATTTTCCAAGAGAAGGTCCCGATTAAAGTAGAAGTACTGAAACAAAAGAAGACTGTACCTTTTTATATAGTAGTCAGCAATTTCAGAACCTTGCAGCCAGAATACATTAGGGCCACTTCTCAAAATCTTTTCCCACTACTGAGAGCAGCTACTTCTTTACCAATCGCGACTAAAGGATATGGCTTTTTAGAAAACTCAAAGTATACGGACGGAGGAGTTTTAGATCCTATCCCAGTCGAAGCTGTATTATCCGCAGGCTATAAAGATATTACTGTTATTCTTACTAAACCTATGGATTTCCGATTAACTCCGACAAGTCCTTTGCTAGGAAGTCTGGCATTCCCTAAATTTCCGGAAATGGGAAAAGCATTTATAGAACAAAGATATAATCGTTATAATCGAGCTATGGAAATACTGAATAATCCGCCTAAAGGAATCCACTTCGAAATTATAGCTCCTGAAAAAACACTTCCGGCCGGAAGAATGACCACAAATGCAAACCTCCTAACTGAAAATGTTCAGTTAGGGATAGAACTTGGGAGAAAGGTTTTTTCTAAGTAAAAAAATCTCAGCGGATGTCCAATTTCCAAAACCTCGATTGATAAAAGAATACAAAAGGAGGTTTTATGAAACGTATCTTATTATGGTCTATACTGACCATTCTTCTTCTCATTCTAATCTTTATGAGCTTCGGGATTTGGTCCGCGAGCAATCAGTTATTATTTCCTGTTTGGAGAGACAACAAGGACTTCTCCACATGTAACCCTGAAACAGAAAAACATTGGGGACCATCTTGCGGAAATTTAAGAAATTCAAATAAATTTCAATTCGAAGAACTAAAAATACCATCTACAAATGGATTCGATCTTCCTACTTGGAAAATCGGTACTTTCGGAAATGGAAAAGGAAAACCGCAAGGTGCGATCTTTTTAGTTCACGGAGGAGGGAGCGACAGAAGAGAAATGACAAAACATATCTACTTCTTTTTGAAAAGAGGCCTGGATGTTTATAGTTTTGATTTCGGTTGTCACGGAGAAGCTACCTGCATAATCCCAGGACTCACATATGGTTATAGAGAGTCCAAAGATGTACTGTCAGTGTACCATTACCTTTCAGAAAGATACGATCGGATTTATACTTTAGGAAGTTCCGTGGGGGCTTCTTCCATTCTAATCGCTTTACCTGAGATGCCTAAACTTTCTGCCGTGATCGTAGAAAATCCAATGTATAATTTTGAAAGATTGATCTTAGAATTTCCAGGCACAGCAAAAGACATTCCAGCATTCTTTTCTTATCTTTTAATCAAGCTCACTCAATGGAGAGGAAAGTTTGAAACTTCTCCAAGTCCAGCGAGTTCTTTGGCAAACGCAAAGTCCGTACCGATCTTATTCATTCATAGCAAAGAAGATAGGATTGTTCCATTTCAACAAAGCCAGGAATTAGCAAATATTTATAAAGGTCCTAAAGAACTTTGGTTTTTAGAAAAAGGAGAACATGGTGGGGCTCGAGAGATAAATCCTCAGGAGTATGAGAGAAGGCTAAGCGCCTTTTTGAACGGTCTGAAAGATTAAAGTGTAAGAAAGGGTTCGCCGCGACCCAGTCTCGCTTCGAGGCCCTCAGAAATTATTGTATTTTAAAAATTACATTGGAGACGCCGGGGTTCGAACCCGGGTCCTATTGCGCCTTAATATGGCCTCTACATGTTTGTCTTATGTTTTAAATCTCGAAAGGCCTTAGCCCACAAGCAGGCGTGTCCTTCCTATTCGATCCAAATACTTTCTAAATCGTGAACCGAAAACCGATCTAAAAAGTCTCCCGTTTAAGGCAGAAGAAAAACCACCGGGAGAGTAAGCCTTTCTTCCGTAGTAGCGATTAAGCTGCTAGTGCTAATTCGTTGTTAGCGTTTAATGTTTTGAAGGTTTTTAAGAGGCCCCTCACCCCTACATGCCACCATATCTTAACTACAACAGTCGAAACCTAATTCGTCCCCGTAGATTTAATAGTTAGACTAAAAATCCGTTGAGCTAGTTAGGAAATCAAGAAAAAGTAGATCCGTTGGTGCTCCTATTTTGAAAATTTTCATCCTACTGGTCACGGTTTTATTGTTCTATTGCGGAATATCCTCTTCCCCAAAAATCAAAAATACAAGCCAGGAAATCTCCGGCTCAAAATTACCGCAGTCCGAATTGCAGGATGGGTTATATGCAATCCTGGTTGGAAAATCATTCTACCCAAACCGACTCATGAACTCCGATACACGGGATGGTGATTCTGAAATCGCATATTTATTCTATCTAATCAAATTAGAAAAACGTTATATCTTGATCGATACAGGATCTTCTTCCATATCAACTCCTGAGATTACTATCCATAATTGGATCTCTTCGGATAAAATTTTAGGGTCTGCAGGGATTAAATCTGGAATGATTGGAGAAATTATTCTCACTCATTTCCATTCAGATCATTCTGGAGGAATTGGTCTTTTCCCAAATGCAAAGATTTATGTTACTCCGGAAGATTGGGATTCATTAAAAAAAACAAAGCGATCTGTAAGATCAAATTTTTTCGCTAAGGAAAGATCCGGAAAAATCCAACTTATAAATTCCAGTCTGGAAGTTTTTAAGAATTTCAGGATCTTACTAACCAGAGGACATACTCAAGGATCTGTCGCGGTAGAATGGTTAAAATCTCCAGGTAAAAGATTTCTGATCACTGGAGATGAATGTTATTGGATAGAATTTTGTAAACAAGGACAGGGTCTTTCTTTGGAGGGGGCCTTCTCTCTTTCCAATAATAAAGAATTTTTAGATTATGTTTCCGTTCTATCTTTGAGTGGGACTAAAATTTTAACAATGCATGACCCTGCTGTTATGTCTTTAGGTGAAGAGGTCTTTCCGAGGGTTTATAAGCTAGATTAAAAAAAATCCCCCGGTTTTTATTCCGAGGGATTCTCTACCACACTGATTAGAATCTAAGTTTCTATTTATAAACTTTATCGATTCTCTTCTGATATTTTTCAGTAATCACGTGTCTTTTCATTTTGAGCAGGTTGGTCAATTCATCACCTATCTCAAAAGGTTTTTGAGCAATTACCACATGCTGAATCAATTCGAAAGATTTGAATCCGTGCTTTGTGCTATTATACTCTCTAATCTCTTTTTTATAAAAATCGATCACCTTAGCATTATCGATCAGATCTTTAATATCCTTTGCGTCGATACCATTCTGGCTTAACCAAGGTTGTAAAACTTCTAGATCCGGAACAATGATCGCTCCCAGAACTTTTTGGTCCTGACCGAATACCATGGATTGTTTGATATAAGGAGATTCGTCCATACGGTTTTCTATTGGAACCGGCTCAACATTTTCTCCACCCAAAAGAACCACAGTTTCTTTTGCTCTTCCTGTGAGAGTTAGAGTATGTTTGTAGTTGATGAACCCGATATCTCCAGTGTTCAGCCATCCGTCTACAATAGTCTTCTTAGTGGTTTCAGGGTTTTTGTAATATCCCTTCATCACTTGAGGCCCTTTGATATGAACGATACCTTTTACGCCAAGTTTACCAGCAACAAGTTGTCTTTCATTGCTGATATGAGTCAGTACGTTTCCGTGATCGTCTCTCAACTGAAGTTCAGTTTTAGGAACAACATATCCTACGGAGCCGATGATCGGATGATCGTAATGACGAACTGAGATTACGGGAGCACTTTCAGTCATTCCATAACCTTCTAACACCAGAAGCCCGATATCGTTGAAGAAATTATCAACGTGACGTTGTAAAGCTCCACCTCCGGATAATGTCCCTCTCAGACGTCCACCAGTTGCTTGGCGGATCTTAGAAAGAACGATAGTATCCAAGGTCTTGAAGTTAAAGATTAATCCTAAAATCGCAATTGTAAGCAGAACCGGAGCTAAGAATGCAAACTCAGGCTTGTACATTTTGATATAAGAATAACCCACAGCACTGATCAAGGAAACCGTAAATGGTCCAAATACGATTACCTGAGCAATTGCCTTAACCGCAAGTGCCAAAGATTTAAAGATATTACGGTTTTCGTAATCTACTTCTTTTCCAGTTAAGAAACGAACCCCTGCGTTAAAGTTCTTAGAGAACAGATACGCAGTATTGAAGAGGAATTTACGGACTGGAGGAGTCTGCTTAGGATCGTTGATCTTATTGTAGATCCCAGTATAAATACTTTCCCAAACCCGTGGAGCAGAAGCCATGAAAGAAGGTCTGGCTTTTGCCAGGTCATTTCTTAGATCAGAAACCTTGGTGTAGAAAGTGGAAATCCCAAGAGAGATCGCAGAGTATTCCACGACTCTTTCGAAGATATGCCATACAGGTAGAATAGACAACATACTGTCATCGTCCCGAATAATTGATTTTTTTAAGATCAAAGGAACAACATATTCCATCTGGTGAGCCATATTGGAATGCATTAGCATTACACCTTTAGGCATTCCAGTTGTTCCAGAAGTATAGATCAAAGTGAATAGATCATCAGGTTTAATACCTTCGATCCTTTTTTCAGTCTTGTGTCCACCTTTTGATCTTAACTCTTTTCCAGTTTCGATCAGATCATAAAGATGCAAAACTCCTTTCGCTTTTGTTTTGCTATCTTTGTCCATAATGATGACGGTTTCCACGCCTTTCAATTTGGCTTTGTTCTTAAGGAACTTCTCGTACATCTTATCGTTTTCTAAGAAAACTACGGAAGCTTCGGAGTGAGTTAAGATATATTCCATCTCGGAATCGGTTACGTCAGTTCCTCTTGGAACGTTTGCGCAACCAGAGAGTAAAACTCCCGCATCAACTATGATCCATTCCAAACGGTTATCCGCTAACACTCCGATATGTTCGCGGGCCTTCACGCCTAAATCTATTAACGCTTCTGATAAAGCGAGACCTAGATCCACTAATTGTTTAAAGCTGGTCGACTGATATTCTTTATTTTCATCCTTCGACCAAAACGCTGGTCTGTCCCCATAAGACTCGGCGGCCTTAAGGTACATGTCTGCTAAATTCTTATACATTGGAGTTATTCCTTTGAAGAAGGGATATGTTTCGCTTATCTCAATAAAGCGCGTTTACGTTAATGTGAGAAGGTGACCCGTCAACTAAATTTTAGAAGAAGTCAACACATAGGTGCAGTGCAAAATCAAAGGAGAGATATATAAAAGAGAGAAAACTCCGCTCGAGAGGACCTCGAACGGAGTGAGAAAGGAAAAATATTACTGTTGTTCTTCGCCAGCGCCTTCTTCTGCAGGAGCAGGAGTAGAGTCAGACTTAGTTCCTTCTTCTTTTCCTTTTTTGGAATCTTTCTTATGCTTCTTGTGGTGTTTTTTCTTAGCTTTTTTCTTCTTAGCTTTCTTTTCTTTTTTCTCAGCTTTAGAAGCACCAGCATCTTCAGTCTTTGCAGGAGCGTCGCCGGTAGTCTCTTGTGCGCTTACTCCGGTGAAACCGAAAAGAGCGATTGCAGACACAAGAAGGGTAACAAGAATTTTTTTGAATAGGTTCATTATGATCTTCCTATAGAAACTTTGATTTGTGTCGTAATTTTATTATTATGCGAGGCAAATCAAATCCATTTTACATAAAAATCAGATTTCATCCATAGGTGGGACCCATTTGTTCGGGATTGCTACAGCGAGTGACAAACGGTCCAAAAATTTATCTTTCGGGATCTCGTAAGCTCCCAGATTCAAAGTGACCGGGTTCATTTGCTGGGTATCGAATAATGTGAAACCATCCTTCTTCAATGCTTCGAACAAAAAATAGAGCCCGATCTTCCCGAAATCAGGTAAAAAGGAGAACATGGACTCTCCGGCAAAAAATTTACCGATAGCCACACCATACACTCCCCCACCTAACCGTCCGTTTTCGTCCCAAACCTCTATACTATGAGCATAACCTTCTTTATGAAAGTTGGTAAAACCCTGTAGAAAGTTTTCCGTTATCCAAGTTTGCTCTTCTGTTCTGAACGCGCAGCAACGCATAACTTGCTCAAAAGCACGATTAAACGTAACTGTAAATTTTTTTTGGCGAATTCTTCGGTGAACTCTGGAACTAATATGAAGAACATTTAGGTCAAAGATAGCTCGCGGATCCAAAGAAAACCAAAGTAGAGGTTTATCTGCCCAAGGAAAGATCCCTCGAGTATAGGCATATAAAAGGCGATCTGGTTTTAGATCTCCGCCAATGCCCACAACCTCTTCGGTAGAATGTCGAGGATCTGCAAAAAAATCGGAAAAGTCCCGAATAGGAGAATACTGATTTTGTCTGGGATTTTCCATTTATTACAAAAGAAGAGGATACGATTCTTCGACCGAGTATATCTGACCATTCGCTCCACTGCGACTAGAAAATAGATGGAATTCCGACACAGGAACTATGTCAGTTTGGAATTGAGAGAATTCATTTAAATACAGGTCTAAACGTTTTTCGGGAGTTCTCTTGAATCTTCCAATTGTTATATGAGGTTTATAATCCCGTTTTTCAATCGAGAAACCTTCCCTTCTGAGAGTAGATTCTAAAACTTTCTGAAGCTTTTTCAGTTCTTCTGAAAGTGTTACATCTGCATAGAGGATCTCTGGAAACTTATTGCCGAAAAATCCTACTCCTTTGATCTCTAAAGAAAAACTTTTTTCAGAAACCTCGTTACAGATCTCAGAAACTTTTTCTAATTCTTCCGATTTTAATTCGCCCAGAAATACAAGAGTAGCATGAAAATTTTCAGGAGAAACCCAGCGGATCTCTTCCAAGCCAAAACAGATTTTTTCCAGATCCGATTTTATAGAATCAGGAAGAGCCAATCCTAAAAAACTTCTCATTCGAAATCCACTCCGGAAACTCTTCTTACTCCTCTAAGAGAATTTACCAAAATGATCTTAGAAGCAAGACTCAGATCTTGTTTAGAAATTTTCTTTTCTTTGGCTTTTAGTTTTCGAACCCATTGTTTCCGGGCAACTCCAGGAAGAATTCCTTCTTCCAAAGAAGGTGTGATCCATTCTTCATTCAAAAGAAGAAAGATAGAATGAATAGATCCCTCTGTTAAATAACCATCAGTATTTGTATAAATTTGATCCAGATAACCTTTGGAAACAGCAGATTCGTACCCTGCGGAAAAAATTTCTCTGATATTTGTTTTATGATAAAAGAACTGATTTTTTTTATTGGTAGAAGTTTCACTCAACAGAACCTTACCCTCTTTGGGACCTGAATGAAATTCTGAAACTTCGAACTGAAAATCTCCACTTCGCATAAGTATGATTTTCACTCTGTGTATTTTGTAGGAAGAAACTTTGCTTTCTACTTGATGAACTACAGATTCCCAACCTTTTTCTTTCCAAACGAATCCAAGTTCTTTTGCTGATGTTCTCATTCTATCTTTATGATCTTTTAAAAAATAGATTTTCCCTCTTTTGCAAATCGCAGTTGTGAATATATGAAAATCCTCTTTGGCATCATTCAAAAACTTTGCCTTAGACCAACATTCTTCCCATTCTGAATTTGGATCGGAACCTATCGTAATTCCGGAACCTACACCCATTCTTCCCATTTTTTGCCCAGAAGGATCTTGCGAAAATTCAAGAGTACGTATCGCAATAGAAGAAATTTCTTTTTGAGGAGAGAGATAGAATATTCCTCCGGTATAAACTCCTCTTTTTTTTTCTAAATTATGGATAATCTCTGAAGATCTTTTTTTGGGAGCTCCAGTGATGGAACCACCAGGAAACAACGCTTCTAAAATATCAGTCCATTTTACATCAGAAGAAAGTTCAGAACGTACTTCGCTAGTCATCTGGAAAACTGTTGGATATTCTTCAATAGAGAACAGTTTAGAAACACTGACAGACCCAGGCAAAGAGATTCTTCCTAAATCGTTACGGAGAAGATCAGTGATCATCAAATTTTCTGCTCTATCCTTTTCTGAACTGGAAAGTTCTAATTTTAATTTTTGATCTTCTGAAGAATTGTTTCCTCTGGGTCTAGTTCCTTTCATCGGAACTGTTCTGATTTGATCCTGTTTTCTTTCCCAAAACAATTCAGGAGAGAAGGAAAGAATATCTCTTTGTACCTGAATAGAGTCTCCCGTATGTATCCAGGCCTGATACGGAACCGGTTGCTTTTTTCTGAGTTCGAAAAACAATTTTCCGAGAGAACCTTGTAATTCTATTTTCAAAGGGAAGGTGAAATTGACCTGATAGATGTCTCCTTCGTAGAGAAAGTTCCGTATCTTTCGAAAATTCTCTTCATATTCTTTCAGGTTAATTTCAGATTGAATCTTAACAGAATAACCTTTTTCCTTAAATTTAGATTCCCATTCTGAAATTTTAGCCTGATCCAAGGTCTTTGGCTCAGAAAAAATTCCGAACCAAAGAAGAGGATCTTCCGAAACTTCTTCCATATTGTCAGGATTTAAAAACAAATTCCCGGCTTCGTAGGAGATCCAACCTGCGGCGTGATATCCTTGGGAAACCTTGTTTTGAATTTCTAAGAGGAATTTCCTTGCGTCACTTCGTCGATTAGTAGTAAGAATCTGATTTGGCTCCGTAAGAACTAGATGCCCCTCTTCAGTGAAACCTTCTCCTAAATAAATAAAGGGTTTCCTAGAGTTTTGAAATAGATCGGAAAGCATTGGAAAAGGTCTTAAAACCTTATTCTCAGCTGCTTCCGAATCCTAAAAGCGAAATGAATAAGATTCTAAGATTAATGTTATATCGATCCTTAAAATTCTTCCAAACAGCCGGCAAATTTCTGCTGGTAGCTTCTGTTTATTTTCTTTTGGGAAAATTCGGAGAATTCTTTGGTACTTTTTCAGATTATGCCTCTCCTATTTGGCCTGCGTCTGGTTGGGGACTAGTCACTCCTTTATTATTCGGAAGAGTTTCCTATTTTGGGATTTTTACAGGCTCCTTTTTATACAACTGCCAGATCCGACATGAAATTATTCCAGGGCAAGATTTAAGCATTTATTTTGGGGCCGCGGTGCTAATCGCGTGTGGGAGCACTTTGCAATCTTTCACGGGAGCTTATTTATATAAAAAGTTTGTTCCTGAATTAGATCTTACAAAGAACACTTTCTTTGTCCTTAGATTTCTTTGGATAGAAACATTAGTTTGTATCATTGCCGCAACGATCGCATGTTCCGGACTTCTACTCTTAGGCATTTTAGAATTAAATTCTTTATTTCCTACTTGGATCACTTGGTGGATGGGAGATTCTTTAGGAGTATTTGTATACTTTCCGTTCTTCTTAAGTTGGTTAGGATCAGGAATTGCAACATTTAAAGTACATTCCTGGAAGGAAAGTGTCGGTCTTGTTTCCTTTCTAATTTTATTAGGAGGCGGGATCTTTTACTTCTTTAGTATCAACCAGGTCCCTGCGTATTTTCCGCTTTCTTACCTTCTGATCGCAGTCATCTCACTTGTGTCTCTCAGATTCGGAGGGAGAGAATCTTCTCTTGTTCTGATTATAGTTTCTATTATATCCATATTAGGAACCTCGCAAGGACCTTCGTATAATTTTCCTGCTTCAAAGGAAGTATCCCTTCTTCTTTTACAAAGTTTTTTATCCGCAATCTCGATCGCTTCGCTTCTCGCTTTATCTGTAGTGAAGGAAAGAATGGATGCACAAGATGAGATTTTTCATTCCCATAAAAAATTAGAAGTTCTGGTGGCTGAGAGAACCCAAGAATTGGATCGCTCTTATCGTTTTCTGGGAGCAAGCGAGGCAATCTACAAGGGTCTATTTGAGAATGTTCCGATCGCGATCTTAGAATGTGACTATTCTGAAGTAATAAGGATGTTGAATGAACTACCTAAGATGTCCAGAAAAGAATTTTCCAAATTCCTAAAGACGCATCCTCAGTTCGTTTCGGAATGTTACGAAACTGTAAGTGTAATAGATGCAAACAAAGAATCAGTTCGATTATTCGAAGCAAGTTCAAAGGAAGAAGTTCTATTTCTCGCCAGAAACTTTTTTCGAAAAGGAAACAATCATTATTTTAGAAAACTTCTGAGCAGAATTCGTTTTGGAGCAAGGGTACTTCATACTGAAACCACATTATCCACCTGCAATGGAAAACAATTCGAAGCATCCATTCGTTGGTCTTTGTCACCTGAATTCGAAGAAACTTTCTCTTCTACCATTATTACTGTTACAGAGATCACAGATAAAAAACAAGCGGAGAGACAGTTAAAAACTTCCTTAAAAGAAAAGGAAGTAATGTTGAAAGAGATCCATCACAGAGTAAAAAACAATCTGCAGGTGATTTCCAGTTTATTTAATCTTCAGTCAGAATACGAAAACGATCCTAAAATCCATGAAGCATTTACCGAAAGTCAAAATAGGATACAAACCATGGCACTCATCCATGATGAGTTGTACCAATCCAATGATCTGGGAAATGTAGAATTTTCAGGATATTCCAAAAGGCTTGCGGAGAAGATCAGGTCTGCTTATAAGATCGGAGCGGAAACAAGAGTGGATGTGATATCAAGTCCTATTCATTTAGAGATCAGCATTGCAATTCCGCTCGGGCTTGCATTGAATGAACTACTCACAAATTCTTTTAAATACGCTTTTCCTCATAATTTTTCTCCTTCTAATGAAAGGCCGAAAATCCAGGTCAGACTTCAGAAGAAAGAGAATCTAGTAATTTTAGAAGTTTCAGACAATGGTGTCGGTTTACCCAATGAGTTAAATCCAATCGCAACCCATTCCTTCGGTCTAACCTTGGTCCAGGTCCTAACGAAACAGCTAAAAGGAAAATTGGATTTTTCCAGTTCCAAAGACCATGGAGCCAGTTTTCAAATTCGTTTTGAACTTCCGAATTAGGAAAATTCCTTGCGAACTAGTTCTCCAAATCGGAGTAAGGAGAACATGAGAACAAAGCCTCCCAGTCCGATTGCCAACAGGGCAGAAGCAAGAAGAGAACAGATCCTGGAAGCAGCATTGGACGTATTCTCTGAAAAAGGATATCATGAGGCTGGTATCGCGGACATAGCCGGAAAATTAAATATAGGTCATGGAACCTGTTATCGTTATTTTAAAAATAAATTAGATATCCTACACGCATTAGTGGATCGGATCCTTCTCGGCTTATTAGAAGTAGTCCGTAAAGAAAGTCCTGAAAAATCAAATACGATAGAAGAATATAGAAATCAGATCAAAAATATCGGCTGGGAATTATTTCAACTTTTCAGCAAAGATCCGAGACAAGCAAAGATCGTTTTTTTTGAAGCGATGGCCTTGGACGAAACCGTAAAAAGAAAAGTGCAACTTGGAATCGACAAGAGTGCTAGGCTTACAGAGTTATATCTGAAGAATGGCGTGAAAAAAGGATTTTTGAGAAAAGAATTAGATACTCGTATTGCATCCCAAGCAGTAAATGCAATGATGTTCGAAGGAATTCGGATCAATTTATCTTCTAAAGTAGATTCCAAATTTGCAAAACGTTGGCTGGAAGAAATGCCCACCCTTATGTTAGAAGGAATGGGCAAACGTTAGTTACATTTTATAATGTAAGGAATTGCACCAGATCTTTAGCAGTGATGTCCGGAATTTCTTCCATAGGGATATGACCAGCACCTTCGTAAGTGATAAACTTAGAATTCTGAAGATCTTTTGTCCAGTTCTGTGCGTATTCCAATTTTAACCAATGATCTTCTTTTCCCCACATTACCAATGTAGGAGTTTTTACAGATTTAATTCCTTCTGAAATTTTAGGATCAGTAAACTTCTCCCTAGCAGTCCTGAAAAAATAATTATAAGCCTGTCTATTCCCTTCTCTTCTGGAAAGATCCACGTATCTTGTTTTGATCTCTGGTGTAATTTTAGAAGGATCTCCATAAACCTCATCCACACTTCTTTCTACCATAAAACTTGGAAGCATATGTCGTGCAAATGGACTTACGATCGGATTACTACCTAAAGCGATCATAGGAGGCATAGGTTGAGCATATCCGGCCGCATCTATCAATACCAATTTTTGAACTTTATTAGGATATTTTAATACGTAATTCCAGGAGATATATCCCCCCATAGAATTTCCTACTAAATAGAAAGAATCCACTTTTAGATAGTCCAGAAATCGATTTAGTACTTCTACTCCTTCTTCCAAATTCAACTTTTCTAGATCTTCAGGAGGACCTGTTAAACCGTGACCGGGAAGATCGATACGGATAACTCTATAGCGAGACTTTAATAATTCCGCCCAAGAATCCCAAGTATGCAAAGAAGAACATACTCCGTGCAATAGTATTATTACAGGACCCTGGCCCTCGTCCCTGTAATGGATATTGAGATCCCCAATTGGAGCAAACTTGGACTCAGAGTTTGCATATTTCGATTTCAAATCCTCTAAGGAATCGGAACCGATCCCTAAAACTCTACAATTGAGTAGAATGATGAGAAGTAACATTAAGCTTATTCTTGTTCTTTTCATAATTTCCCTGTTTAATGAAAATTCCCATCCAATCGGAATCACAGATACGTCATTCCGGCCCCAAAGTAAAACATGTTTTTCTTTGAAATTTTTCAATTTCCTCTATTGACAAAAACTGAATGACATGTCATTCTTATATTCATCAAGGTGAGGAGAATTTAATCCAATGGTTCAAGTGGATGTTTTTTGGGCCTACGGCCTGGGAGCCGGTTATGCAATGGCCGCAGCTCGCCAAATTAAAAAATTGCAAGCAGGAGAGACAACGGCAGGTTCTATTCCTTCAGTTAAAAAAGAAGAGAAGAAGGTCCCATTTTGGAAGAATACCTACTTCATCTCGAACCTTCTATATTTAGGCTTATTATTCGCGCCGTCCGGTCTGTATCTAGTTTGGCAATTTACTAGCTGGGAAACAATGCATGCAGGAGATAAAACCATGCCTGGTTGGCTTGTGGCTTTATTTGGTTTAACGAATATTTCCCAAGGAATCTTGGGTTTCTGGGTAGTATGGAAATTAATCGAAGCGGGAAAAAATTTCTTAGCTTATCTGCAAGTTCCTGCGGGATATTTCGGAATGTTCTTCATCCTAGTTCATGGTTGGGATGGAACCGGTTATAAAAGATTTTTTTCAGAGTCAGTGGAACAATTCCAAACATGGACCTGGGGAACCGCAATCAATTGGCTAACATCTGATGTTGCCATTACATTGTATGTTATGGGCGTGATCTTAATTCCTGTCCTGATCGTTTCACTTCTAAAGATCGAAAAAGAAGGTTGGGAATTAGGAGGATCTGGAGAATTTTCTGTTAGAAAATCCCCTTCTGGTTTTGCTTCTACAATAGCGTTTTTAGCTACTGTGTTTGTAGGTGCATTAGGATTTGCGATTATTTCCAGTGTGATCATTCATCAACTGGGATGGATACTTGGAACAATAATTTCCGTTTTAGTGATTTATACTTTAGGAATTTCAAAATTTGGATTATTCCAAATCTTTTATAAAAGTGTTTTACAATCGGAAACAGAAACTGGTGGCAAATTGCAGAGTGTCCGTTCTGCCGCCTAAAAATTGCCTTCTTTAGAACCGTTCAAATTTTTTGCTCTGGTAGATTAATCTCCCAGAGCTTTTTTGTATTCTGCAATTAGAAGTTCTGGATTTTCTCTTCCTATGGAAATTCTAATCAGACTTGGATCCAGTCCTACTTCTTTCAAAAATCCTCTTCCTGCTTCTGTAGAAACTAACTCATAATGAGCTAAATACATATACAACATGTTCAAAGTGAATTCAGTTCCGAAGCTTGGTCCTTTAAGCAATCTTAAGGAATTATAAAACGGTTCCAAAGGAACTCCGGGTTCTATAGTGATTACTCCGCAATGAAGATCTTTATCTCTTGCAATCTTAGAAAAGTTTCCGTGATTTTCTTCGGAGCCACTCCAATGAACAGCTTTGATCTTAGGATGATTTGAGAAAAAATTCGCAAGTATTGCTGCATTCTTCCCAATTTCTTTGACTCTTTCGACATAACCTTCTAGCTCGAAGGACATACGTTCACAATCTCTAATATACGGAGTTTCTAAAAACTCAGGAGAATCTTTTTTCAGTCTTTCAAAATAAGCAGAAGAAGGATTCAGAAATA